>NZ_CP088014.1:2572808-3175617 GCF_021044685.1 Bradyrhizobium daqingense | reverse complement strand
GGCTCATGACTGCTTGGTCGTTGGCACCCTGGATGTTTGGACATTTTCAACACCGCAAGGAGAGCCGATCATAAAACGAGTTACGCCAGCGCTTCGTATCAACGACGGCAGCGCGGTACGCGATGCGGCGTGCGCCGGATTAGGCATTGCACTGATGGCGACTTGGTGCGCCGCTGACGAGCTTCGATCTGGAAAACTTGTTCCAATACTTCGAGATTATCCGCTGGTATCCACACAGACGCTCTGGGCCCTTTATCCTAGCTCACGCGAGCTCGCGCCGAAGGTTCGTGTCTTTCTCGATTGGCTTCTCGCACGGTTCGGTCCTGAGCCCTATTGGGACAAGGGGCTCTTCGGTTAGGCAGCGGCGTAATCGTTCCAGACGTAATCGAAAAACCCGAACGAGGCGGCTCTTCAGGCCTTGTCGACAACGACGTCTACCGTGAGCATGGTCGTCTGTACGCTTGAACGCGCGCAGATTGCCGGTGGCGTCAACGGTTGCTGGAATGCCGATGCCTATTTCGCTGCGGTGATCGTGGCCTCTAGAGGGCGGCTGCCCCCGTCGCGGTTGATCGACGCAAAAGAGCGTGGCTGGGCGGACACGGCACCGACCTGGTACCAAACCTCGCTTACTAAGCGCTTCTGCTGTCCCTGACAATGCGTGCCGGCGGCTAGCCGGCATGTTGCGACTGGAGCACGAGTCCGCCGCTGCACATTCCGCATCTGAACCCATAGGCCCGTCACAGACGATTGACTAAACGATCGACGGCCGGATCTGTGGCCTCCTGTACTGCAGCAGACTTTCGATGCGGCGAAAGTCATGTGCCTAAAAGTCGAATTGCTCGGTGCCCGAGATCGCCGCGGTTACCGGGCACTCCATGGCGACGGTGCGGCAGATACTCGACGCACACGACCTTCGGGGGTCGCGTTGAACTCGCGGAATCAGCGATCAAGAAGCTGAGCGCGGTCTACGGAGAGGAAAAAAGCGAGGATTTGGGATATGGACGGTTGCAGGTGTAGGCGTTCACCGGTCGCCAAGGCTTCTGCGTGAGAGAGCGCTCCACGCCGCCGGGAATGAGATTGCCGCTGCGGTACGTGCAGCCATCCCGCCACCCAATTTGTTGAGCGGACGGCAGTGTCGACGAGCACGGAAATCGAACAAAAATCCCCAACTGACCTCCCAACTGAAAGGCCCGTTCTGCGCGAGGTCTGGCCAAGTCTTTGAAAGCTTGGTGGGCGCACCAGGGCTCGAACCTGGGACCCGCTGATTAAGAGTCAGCTGCTCTACCAACTGAGCTATGCGCCCGAAAGGCGGTCAATGCCTTGCGAGGCCGGTCGTTTAGCAAAGCGATCCGGGTCTGGCAAGCGATGGGACGGAAGTTTTCCAAGGGTTCGTCCACAAGTCCAGAGAAGCGAAAAGCCGCTGGATTCCAGCGGCTTCGCCAAGGTTAATCTCGGGGTTCCCCCCGCCAAACCGCCCCCGCTCAGAGCCGGCCCTCGCGGTCCCGGTCCGGGCCGCTGTCGCGGTCAAAACGGTCGCGGTGGAAATGGTCGTCCATGCCGCGCTCCATCATGCGATCCATGCCGCGTTCCATGAAATGGCGGCGCGGACCGTCCCCGCCGCCGCCGCCGAACGGGCCGCGGTGGCGGGTCAGCACGGCGAGCCGCCGCTTCTGGCCCTCGTCCAGCGTCTTGTAGAGCGGGTCGGCGGCATCGGCGATCTTCTTCAGGGCCGCGGAGCTGGCGCCCATGTCCTCGGCGCGCTGGCGCAGGCGGGCGATCGGATCATCAGGCTTGTTGGCATCGCCCGGGCCGGCATTCATCCGCGCATTGGCGCGGTCGATGCGCAGCTTGGCGAAATCGCGCACGGCGGCCTCGACCGGCGGCCACAGCTTCTCCTGGTCGGCGTTGAGCTTCAGCCCGGCATGGACGGCGGCGATCCGCGCGTCGACGAAGGCGGCGCGATCTTCCGGGTTGATGCGGATGTGACGGACGTGCTCCATCCACGGCCGATGATATTGAGCATAGACCGCGCCCGAGCCGGCGATGCTGAGCACGGCGATGGCTGCGATGGTGAACTTCCTCATACAGACCTCCTCTGGAAGGGTCCCTGAGGATGAGCGCGCCGCGGCTGACGCGCAACTTACAACTTGGACAGGGAGCGCGTTGTTACGAAGATGTAAGGCCGATTTTTACCTCCTGCCGCAATCGGAAATCACTCGCAACAAAAAGGCTTCCGTGCAGCCCGCACGGAAGCCTTCGTTCATGGTCCGTTGGATCAGTTCGTGGTGCTCTTGGCTTCCTTCAGGAACTCGTCGATCAGTTGCTGGCCGACGCGGCCTGCCGCATCCTTGTAGGCCGGCTCCATCGCCTTGCGCAGCGCCTCGTCCTGCTCCGGCGTGAGCTTGATGATCTCGCTCTTGCCGCTCTTCTTGATCTCGGCGAGCGCGTCGTCGTTCTCCTTTTGCGACTGCGCGTTGCTGAAGGCGGTCGCCTCCTTCATCGCCTTGGAGAGCTGGTCGCGGATATCGGCCGGCAGCTCGTCCCAGAACTTCTTGTTCACGATCACGACGTAGCCGATGTAACCATGGTTGGTCTCGGTGATGTACTTCTGCACCTCGTGCATCTTTTGGGTGTAGATGTTCGACCAGGTGTTCTCCTGTCCGTCGACGACGCCGGTCTGGAGTGCCTGGTAGACTTCCGAAAACGCCATGACCTGCGGCAGGGCGCTGAGCGCCTTGAACTGGGCCTGCAGAACGCGCGAGGACTGGATGCGGAACTTCAAGCCCTGATAGTCGGCCGGCGTCACCAGCTTCTTGTTGGCGCTCATCTGCCTGAAGCCGTTGTCCCAATAGGCAAGCCCGGTGATGCCCTTGGCATCCAGCAGCTTGAGCAGCCTTGCGCCGAGCGGGCCTTCCGTCACCTTCCGCAGCGTCTTCAGGTCCGGAAGGATGTAGGGCAGGTCGAACACCTCGAACTCGCGGATGCCGAGCGGGCCGAACTTCGAGTTGGACGGCGCCAGCATCTGCACGCTGCCGAGCTGCAGCGCCTCGAGTTCTTCCTTGTCCTTGTACAGCGTCGAGTTCGGATAGACTTCGACCTTGACCTTACCGCCGGTGTATTTCTCGGCGAGCTCCTTGAACTTCTCCGCCCCCTTGCCCTTCGGCGTGTCGGTGGCGACGACGTGGCTGAACTTGATGATGATCGGTGATTGGGCCAGTGCGGGCCCGGTCAAGCCAAGTGCCAGGACCGCGATGGACGCGGCGATCGCGAAGCTGCGCATAGTCTCTCCCTTGCTATTATTTTGGCCGCCCGGCGACGCGGGGCACCCATCTTGGCTGCATCAATAGCGGCTCGCACACGCCGCCGCTATTGGCTCTTAGCAGGGCAGCTATTCACCACCACAGCCGCCGTCATTCCGGGATGGTCCGCAGGACCAGACCCGAGATTCCGGGTTCGGCTCTTGGAGCCGTCCCGGAATGACAAGCTTCGCTTGTCAGCTCGCAGCAGCCGTCGTCACCGTGTCGCGCTGACGCTTCATGACGATCTTGTTGAGCGCGCCGAGATAGGCCTTGGCCGAGGCGACCAGCGTATCCGGATCCGCCGCGCGCGCCGTCATCGCACGTCCCTCATGCGACAGCCGCACCGAGACTTCGGCCTGCGCGTCGGTGCCTTCGGTCACCGCGTGCACCTGGTACAGCTCGAGCTTGGCCTCGTGCGGCACCAGGCGCTTGATGCAGTTGAACACGGCGTCGACCGGACCGTTGCCCTCGGCTTCCTCGATCTTGATCTGCCCTTCGACGTCCAGCTTCATGGTCGCGCGCTGCGGGCCGTGGGTGCCGGCGATCACCGTCAGCGAGGTCAGCTTGATGCGGTCGTGCGAGGCTGCCATCTCCTCATCGACCAGCGCCTCGATGTCCTCGTCGTAGATGTCCTTCTTGCGATCGGCCAGCGCCTTCATCCGCGTGAACGCGTCTTCCAGCTGGTTGGGGCCGAGCTTGTAGCCCATCTCCTCCAGCTTGTGCACGAAGGCGTGACGGCCGGAATGCTTGCCGAGCACCAGCGAGGACTGCTTCAGGCCGACCATCTCGGGCCGCATGATCTCGTAGGTGGAGGCGTCCTTCAGCACGCCGTCCTGGTGGATCCCGCTCTCATGGGCGAAGGCGTTCCGGCCGACGATGGCCTTGTTGTACTGGACGGGGAACGAGGTCGCGGCCGACACCACCTTCGAGGCGCGGGTGAGCTGCGTGGTGTCGATCTTGTTCCAGTAGGGGAATTTGTCGTTGCGCACGTTGATCGCCATCACGATCTCTTCGAGCGCAGCGTTGCCGGCGCGCTCGCCGATGCCGTTGATGGTGCACTCGACCTGGCGCGCGCCGCCGACGATGCCGGCCAGCGAGTTCGCCACGGCCATGCCAAGGTCGTTATGGCAGTGCACGGAGAACACGGCCTTGTCCGAATTCGGCACGCGCTCGATCAGCGTCTTCATGAAGTGGGTGTATTCTTCCGGCACGGTGTAGCCGACGGTGTCGGGGATGTTCACCGTCGTCGCACCGGCCTTGATCACGGCCTCGACGATGCGGCACAGGAAGTCCATCTCACTGCGGGTGCCGTCTTCCGCCGACCATTCGACGTCGTCGATCTGGTTGCGGGCGCGCGCGACCATGGCGACCGAGGTATCGAGCACCTCTTCCGGCGTCTTGTTCAACTTCACCCGCATGTGCAGCGGCGAGGTCGCGATCACGGTGTGGACGCGGCCGCGCTTGGCGAACTTCACCGCTTCGGCGCAGCGGTCGATGTCGGCCGGATGCGCGCGGGACAGGCCGGCGATGATGGAATTCTTGGAGCGGCGGGCGATCTCGCTCACTGCTTCGAAGTCACCCTGCGAGGTGATCGGGAAGCCGGCCTCGATCACGTCGACGCCCATATCGTCCAAGAGCTCGGCGACCTCGAGCTTCTCCTCGAAGGTCATGGTGGCACCGGGGCACTGCTCGCCGTCGCGCAGCGTGGTGTCGAAAATGATGACGCGGTCCTTGTCGGACTTGTTCACGGTGGCCATTCGCAAATTTCCTTTTGAGCTTTTGCGCCGTTCACGGGTCTGGGCGCTTGAGGTGTCCGGTGATCTCGACCAACCCCTGAGCGCCCAGGCGCGTGGCGCCCAGCCGGCCCTCAGGGGCAGCTAAGAAGAAGCCCGCCAAGAAGGAGGGTGGGCAGCGCGGCCGGGATCGTGGCGGCGGCCAGAGCCACCTTCCCCGAAATCCCATCGATTTGGCCGCGAATCAGCATTGCCAGACCCTTTTGAGCCACAAATCCTTGGCCAAAACCGTTGACGGTTGGTTGCCAGAAGGCTCAGTACGGACCGTTTCTAGACGAGAAACAGCCGCAACTGCAACGCCAAAAGATGGTCAGGAGAACTGACCTAGTGCTGCAAGGGGCTATCCCGTGCCGGTGCGGCGGGCGCGGGCTCTGCTCTCCCAGCGGTTCAGCATCTGGCCGAGCTCACCCGTGGTGCCGGGTGCGGCGGCGCCGGGCTTGGGTATCTCGTTGGTGTTGGCCGGCGTGTTGGCGGAGAGCCAATCCGGCTCGGCGTATTCGCGCCAGCGGCGTGCCTCTGCCCGCCTTTTGCGGGAGACATGGTCACGCATGAAATAGCCGCCCGCAAAAGCAATCGCGAGCAGGATGATCAGGACGACAATTTGCACAATGAGCTCCGGCTTGATCCCCGTCAGCGCCCATCAATCCAAACGCATTTGAAGGTGACGAAATTGCGGCCCGTCATCGCGCAGCGGTTTTGATTCCACCCCTCGCAACCGTCATCGGACCGGACTAACCTTTCGCGCGGCTCGACCGGATCAACCGGTCAGCGAACATGATCGGGAGGACGCGATGACACGCCAAGAGGCTCGTGACGGAGAGCTGCATGACCGGAATGCTGCGCTTTCACGACGAACACTCGTCCAAGGGCTGGCAATCAGTGCCGCCAGCATGGCCGGAGCCGGGGCTGCGCTGGCCCAGACCGGACCCGCCGCACCGCCAACGACGATCACCACGCCGCCGCGCGATTTCAGCCCGAACGGCGCGCCGACGACCTATTTCTGGGACCCCGACATCATCGCGGTCGATCCGTCCTTCGACGATCTTGCGCAGCCCAACACCGCGATCAAGCGTCTCTACACCGGACTGCTCTGGGCCGAAGGCCCGGCGTGGAGCGCGCAGGGCCGCTACCTCCTATGGAGCGACATTCCCAACAACCGGCAGATGCGCTGGACCGAGGACGACGGCCGCGTCAGCGTATTCCGCACGCCCTCGAACAATTCCAACGGCAACTCGTTCGACTTCCAGGGCCGCCAGCTCTCCTGCGAACACCTAACGCGGCGGGTGACGCGCTACGAGCATGACGGCACCGCCACCGTGCTCGCCGACTCCTATCAGGGCAAGAAGCTGAACTCGCCGAACGACATCGCCGCGCATCCCGACGGCAGCTACTGGTTCACCGATCCGCCCTATGGCGGCCAGCTCTACGAAGGCGAGCCCGACGCTGCCGGCGGTCCGAGCAATGCGAGCGGCAAGCTCAATCCGCGGATCGGCCAGCCGGCCGGCTTCGTGCCGGGCAAGCGCGAACTGCCGACCAACTGCTATCGCATCGATCCCACCGGCCGCATCGATCTCGTCGTCACCGAGGACCAGGTGCCCGATCCGAACGGCCTGTGCTTCTCGCCGGACTACAAGAAATTGTACGTCGCCTCGACCGGCAAGGGACCGGGCGACACCGGTCCCGGCGGCAAGGGCGAGATCTTCGTGTTCGACGTCGGCAGCGACAACAAGCTCACCAACTTCAAGAAGTTCACCGATTGCGTGATCGACGGCGTGAAGTGCGGACCGGACGGGCTGCGCTGCGACGTCAACGGCAATCTCTGGGCCTCCAGCAATGCCGGCCGCGCGGTCGGCTACAGCGGCGTGACGGTGTGGTCGCCGGAAGGCAAGCTGCTCGGCCGCATCCGACTGCCTGAGGTCTGCGGCAACGTCTGCTTCGGCGGCCCCAAGCGCAACCGCCTGTTCATGGCGGCGAGCCAGTCGCTCTACGCGGTCTACACGGCAACGCAGGGGGCCGGGCCGGGCTGAGCGAGACGATCAGGATCACCAAGCGGCGCCGGCCTGCCTCGCCGGCGCCGAATTTTTTGGATAGGCCTTTCGCCATAAATCGAACGTCCAGGAGAGACCATGCGCGTTGTGATCTGCGGCGGCGGCGTTATCGGGGCCTGCATTGCCTGGTTTCTCCAGCGCCGCGGCATCGACGTCATCGTCGTCGAGAGCACCGAGGTGGCGGCGGCTGCGTCGGGCAAGGCCGGCGGCTTCCTCGCGCGCGACTGGTGCGCCGGCACGCCGCTCGACGCGCTGGCGCGGCGCAGCTTTGCGCTTCATGCGGAACTGGCCGGGGAGATCGCGGGCGATTGGGGTCATCGCCCCATGACCGCCTATAGCGGTTTCGTTGTCGGCGATGGCGATGCGCGACGGAATCGCCCCTGCTCGCTCGACTGGCTCGCCGATGGCGTCGTCATCGCCCAGCGCATCGGCACGCGCGAGACGACTGCGATCGTCCATCCCCGCAAGTTCACCTCCGCCATGATGGACGCCGCGCAGCTCCGTCGCGGGCGCATCACGGCGATCGCGCGCGATACCGACGGCGTGGCGGTGAAAGGCGTCGAGACCGATGCGAATTTCATTGCAGCGGACGCCGTCGTCATCGCGATGGGCCCCTGGTCGCTGCTCGCCGCGCAATGGATGAGCCTGCCCGCCGTCTATGGCCAGCGCAGCCCAAGCATCGTGTACGACACCGGCACCGATGTGCCGGCCGATGCGCTATTCCTCGAGCATGAGGACGACGGCAGCACCGTGTCGATCGAGGTTTTTCCACGGGCCGACGGCAGCACACATATCACCGCGCTCTCCGACATCGCGCCGCTGCCGCTCGATCCTGCTTCCGTGACGCCCGATCAAGGCGCGATCGCGCGGCTGCAAGCGATGAGCGAACGGGTGTCGCCGCTGTTCAGGCCCGACAGGATCATCGCGCGACAGGCCTGCTTCCGACCGGTGACGGAGGACGGCCTGCCGCTGATCGGCAAGGTGCCGCTGAGCGAGGGTCTCTATGTTGCGACCGGACACAATGTCTGGGGCATCCTCAACGCGCCCGCGACCGGCGAAGCACTCGCGCAACTGATCGCCGATGGCACCGCGCAGATCGACCTCTCGCCATTCGATCCCGCCCGGCTCAGTCCGCTCGATCCGTCGCTGCTGCATACGCACTGACCCGGTGCGATCAGCTGGCATCTCGGGACCCATCCTGCGATCCTGCCGTTACCTCCTGTGGGAGGCTGGAGGAGCCAGATGGATGACAGAGCGAAACAATCTCACAACCTGATGCAGGACGACGGCTTCGTCCGGGTGCGCGGCGCGCGCGAGCACAATCTCAGAAATGTGGACGTACGTATTCCCCGCAACGCGCTGGTCATCTTTACCGGCGTCTCGGGCTCGGGGAAATCCTCGCTGGCCTTTGGAACGATCTACGCCGAGGCGCAGCGGCGCTATCTGGAATCGGTCTCGCCCTACGCGCGGCGCCTGTTCCACCAAATGCAAATCCCGGAAGTCGACGACATCGAGGGCCTGCCGCCGGCCGTGGCGCTCCAGCAGCAGCGCGGCGCACCGACGACGCGGTCCTCGGTCGGCAGCGTCACGACCATCTCGAACCTGCTCAGGATGCTCTATTCCCGCGCCGGCGATTATCCGCGCGGACAGCCGATGCTCTATGCGGAGGCGTTCTCCCCGAACACGCCCGAGGGAGCCTGCCCGACCTGTCACGGCATCGGCAGGATGCTCGACGTCACCGAGAAGTCGATGGTGCCCGACGACACCAAGACGATCCGCGAGCGTGCCATCGCGGCCTGGCCGAGCGCCTGGCAGGGCCAGAACCTCCGCGACATCCTGACGACGATGGGCTACGACGTCGACAAACCCTGGCGCGAGCTGCCCAGGAAGGACCGCGACTGGATCCTGTTTACGGAGGAGCAGCCGACGGTTCCGGTCTATGCCGGTTACGACGCTGCCGAGGTCAAGCGCGCCCTGCGCCGCAAGGAAGAGCCGAGCTATCAGGGCACGTTCACCGGCGCCAAGCGCTACGTGATGCAGACCTACGCCAAGTCCGAGAGCGCGATGATGAAGCGCCGCGTCGCGCAGTACATGATCACGCGGGATTGTCCGAGCTGCCATGGCACGCGGCTGAAACCCGAGGCGCTCAAGGTCAAGTTCGCGAGCCTCAACATCGCGGAGATGTCGCACCTGCCGCTCAAGGAGCTGCAGGAGCTGATCAAGCCATATGCAAAAAGCTCGGCAGACAGGTCGGAGAAGGCCGTCGTCGCGCGGCGCATCTGCGAGGATCTGTCGGCGCGGCTCGCCGTCCTGCTCGACCTCGGTCTCGGCTACCTCGCTTGCGAACGCAGCACGCCGACGCTGTCGCCGGGCGAGCTGCAACGGCTGCGCCTTGCGACCCAGGTCCGCTCGAACCTGTTCGGCGTCGTCTACGTGCTCGACGAGCCGTCGGCAGGCCTGCATCCCGCCGACACCGAGGCGCTGCTGCGGGCGCTCGATCGCTTGAAGCACGCCGGCAATTCGATCTTCGTGGTCGAGCACGAGATCGAGGTGATCAGGCATGCCGACTGGCTGGTGGACGTCGGACCTGAAGCCGGCGAGCACGGCGGCCGCATCCTCTACAGCGGGCCGCCAGAGGGGCTAGGCCAGGTCGAGCAATCGCGGACCGCCACCTATCTCTCACATCCGCGACGGCCGCTGCCGACGATCCGTCGCGAGCCCGAGGGACATCTCAAGGTCCGAGGCGTGACCCGCAACAACCTTCGCGGCCTCGACGTCGACATTCCCCTCGGTGTCATCGCCAGCGTGACCGGCGTATCGGGTTCGGGCAAATCGAGCCTGATCAGTCAATTCCTGGTCGACACCGTGGCCGCGCATCTCGGCCACACGCTTGCAACCGATTCCGACGACAACAGCCTGGCTCCCGCGGTCGCGACATTGGGCGGAAAGATTGCTGCGGGTCTCGATCTCGTCGATCGGCTCGTCGTGGTCGATCAGAAGCCGATCGGCCGCACGCCGCGCTCCAACCTTGCGACCTATACCGGACTGTTCGATCATGTGCGGAAGCTGTTCGCGGCGGCGCCGCAGGCAAAATCCCGCCGCTACGATGCCGGACGGTTCTCGTTCAACGTCGCCAAAGGCCGATGTGCGACCTGCGAGGGCGAAGGCTTCGTATGCGTCGAGCTACTGTTCCTGCCCAGCGTCTATGCGCCGTGCCCGACCTGCAAGGGTGCGCGCTACAACGACAAGACGCTGGAAGTGAAGATCCGGGGCAAATCCATCGCGGACGTGCTGGCGATGCGCGTCGACGAGGCCTTCGACTTTTTCCGCGATGATGCCGGGCTCAACCGCTCGTTGTCGGTCGTCCGCGAGGTCGGCCTCGGCTATATCCGGCTCGGGCAGTCCGCGACCGAATTGTCCGGCGGCGAAGCCCAGCGCATCAAGCTCGCGACCGAACTGATGCGGCCGCAACGCGGCCACACCCTCTATGTCCTGGACGAACCGACGACCGGGCTGCATCCCAGGGACGTCGAGCGGTTGATCGCCCAGCTCGATCGCATCGTGGATTCCGGCAACAGCGTGATCGTGGTCGAGCACGATATGGACGTCATCTCCCACAGCGACTGGATCATTGATCTCGGCCCCGGCGCCGGCGACGAAGGCGGCCGCATCGTCGCCGCGGGTAAGCCGGAGCAGGTTGCCCGAACCGGCGGGAAGACGGCGCATTACCTAGCCCACCGCTTGAAGCAGTGAGCGCTTGCGTCACTCCTTATCTCGCAGTTGCGTTCGCCGACGAGGCTGACGCCCCCGCGACTTTCGCGATGTTGACTTTCCGCCGTCGTCCTCTCCATACTTCGCAAAAAGCAAGATCATATGACTGTTCAGAGGGAGGATAGGATGCCGACTTCACGCAGGCAGCTGCTGAAGACCTCGGCGGCTGCCGCCGCCGCACTCAGCCTCGATTGGACACGCGCCCAGGCGCAAGCCGAGAACTTACGCATCGGCGTCGTCTACGATCTGACCGGCCCGTTCGCCGCCGGTGGTTCGGTCGCCTCCTCGATCGGCGCGCAGATCGCCATCGATCTCGTCAACGAGAAAGGCGGGATCGGCGGCAAGACCAAGATCGTGCCTGTCGCCGCCGACTCCCAGAGCAAGCCTGATGTCGCGATCAACGAGGCCGAGCGGCTGATCAACCAGGAAAAGGTCGACATCCTCAACGGCGTCTATGCGAGCTCGCACGCCGTGCCGCTCGCCGCCAAGGTGGAGCAGCAGAAGAAGATCCTCTGGATCACGACCGCGGTCTCGACCGCCGTGTTCAAGGACAAGAACCTGCAATACGTCTTCCGCGCGCAGATTCATTCAGATCAGTACGGACAGGCCTTCGCAAGCTTCATCAACGAGCACGCAAAAGCCAAGCTCGGCATGGACCCGAAGGAGGTCAAGGTCGCGTTGATCCACGAGGACGGCCCTTACGGCGTCGGTGTTGCCTCCGCCGACGAGGCCTATGCCAAGGAGGCCGGCATCCCGGTGGTGCTGCGCGAGGGCTACTCGGCCTCGGCGCCCGATCTCTCGGTGCTGGTGACGAAGATCAAGCGGGCCAAGGCCGACGTGATCTCGCATGCCGGCTACAACCCCGACATCACCCTGTTCCTGCGCCAGGCGCGCGAGAGCGGCCTGCGTTTCAAGATGCTGTTCGGCGCCGGCGCCGGCTACAGCCAGCTCGACAAGCTGCGCGCCACCTTCGGCGCCGACATCGACAATTTCTGCAACATCGATCCGGTGCCGGCGCAGCTGCTCGATCCCGCCAAGCTCGCGCCCGGCATGGGCGACCTGATCAACGCAATGGTCACGCGCTACAAGGCCAAGACCGGCGCGACCGACGTGCCGCCGCACTGCTCGATGGGCTTCAATCAGACCTGGGTGCTGCTCAACAATGTGCTGCCGGTTGCCAAGGAGAAGTATGGCAGCTTCGAGCCCGAGGCCATCCGCAAGGCCGCGCTGGACGTCGACATCCCCTCCGGTGGCACCATCCAGGGCTATGGCGTAAAATTCTACCCGCCCGGCACGGCGCTCTCCGGGCAGAACGAACGCTCGACACCGGTGGTGATGCAGAACGCCGGCGAGCACATCTCGGTGGTGTGGCCATCCAACATCCGTACGAGGGACCCGGTCTTCCCGCTGCCAAAGGGATCGACCTACGGGGCGTAGAAGGGCGGCGCGCGGCGACGATGCTCTTACCCTCCCCTGCGCCTCCAGGGGAGGGTAAGAGAGCCCCTACAACACCACCCGTCTCCCCTCCTCCGCCGCCCAATAGCCGGCGTAGTTCACCTTGATCGTCTCATAGGCCAGCGCGAGGTCCGACAGCGGCTGGCGGCCGGTTGCCACGCATTCCATGAAGTCCTGGATCTCCTGCAAGTAGCCGCGCGTCCATTCCTCTTCGAGGCAGACATATTGCCAGCCGGTTTTGCGGTCCACCTTCTCGGTGATGTAGACGCTCGCGAGCTTTTCCTCGCTGGTCTGGTAGGTCATCAAATGGTTGTTCGGGGTGATGTTGGCGAACAGCGAGCCGCCGCTCGTATAGGTCTCGATCAGATTGCGCACCCCGCCCATGATCATGTCGCCGGAGAACACGGTCGCCTTGGTGCCGTCGGAGAAGGTGGCGGTGAGCGTGCCCCAGTCCTCGACGTCGACCGGATTGGCTTTGATGTAAGTCCGCTCTTCGGGCTTCAGCCCCGCGGTGACGTTGCCGACATCGCAGGTGACGCTGGCGACGCGGATGGTCTCGCCGCGCGCCCTGGCTTCCACCTGTTTCAGATACAGCACGGCCGAGAGCGGATGACAGCCCATGCGGATCAGCGAACCGCCACCGGTCATGGCCCATTGCGCGGCGTGGGCCGCGTGCGATCCGGAGTGGCTCTCCTCGCCCTTCATGAACAGGATCTTGTCCCTCGTCGCTCTGAGGATCTCCGCGGTCTTGGTCACCGCGGGCGTGTAGACCCAGTCCTCAGCATACATGAAGAGCTTCCCGGTGCCCTCGATCGCGGCGCGCGTCGCGTGCATCTCCTCCAGCACGCGCTCATACATCAGCGCCTTCGGCACATGCTTGCCGATCGGCTGCGCATCGCCCTCGCGTCCGAAATAGCCGGCAAAGGGCTTTTCGCAGATGACATGCTTGCCGGCCTGCATGGCGCCAATGATCATCTCGGCATGGAGATTGGGCGGGGTGCAGATGTCCACGACATCTATCTCGCCGTCCGCGATCAGGTCGGCAAAACTGCGATAGACGCGCGGGATGCCATGGCGGGCGGCGAAGTCGACGACATGATCGCCGCGCGCGGCCACCGCCGCAACCTCGACGTCCACGCCATAGACGCGCCGGAACGCATACATGTGCAGCTCCGACACGAAGCCGCAGCCGACGAGTCCCACCCTGATTTTGGCCATAGCGCCCCTCACCCGGTTTGGGGGCAATATAGCGCGCCCGCGGTCCTAATCCACTGTGGCCCGCACCACGCCCGCGCGCATTATGCCGAGCGCGCGGGCAGCAGTGCCATCGCCCTTTGCTACTGCTTATGGAACACCAGCGTGCGCACCTCGATGCTTTCGCGGGGCGCAGCATCTTGTGGCGTCGTCGGATCCACGAACGCCGTATGCGGCCCGAACCGGGTGCGGCCGTCGGTTACGGAATCGTAGCATTTCAGCAGTAGCGCCTCTTCCGGGGTCATCTCGGGAAAATAGAACCAGCGATGGTTCGGATTGTACTTCACCGAATAGGTCTCGCCGCGGCGATTTGGATAGATGAGATCCGAGGCGACGAGATCATCAGGCGCGACCGTGGTGCCGTCGGCCATCGCCAGCGGCGAATCGCGCAAGGGACCGCGGATCGGCCGCCACAGGTTGATCACCTGCACCCGGCCCTTCAGCAACTCGTCGGCTTCCTCGGGCAGATGCTCGCGCACGCGGTTGGCGCCGGAGATTGCGGTCTGGTCGACATGGACGCGCGTCGCGGGCTGGCGTGGGCCGCCATCGCGGATGTCCGCCGCGCCCTCGACACGCCTGCGCACGGTATGATCGAAGATGACGACGCGGTCGGCCCGCAGCGTCGCGCGCAGGAATGCTTCGACGGCGGGATAGTAGACCGCCCTCACCTCGGCGTCGTTGTAGAAATCTTTTACCTGGGTCGGATGGCGCACCAGCGCGAAGCCTTCGCGATCGAGCGAGAAGTTCTGCGCGATCAGCCGCGCATCGAAGATCGGCACCTGATGCGGCTCCGGCAGCGCCGTGCTCTTCGGCTCGCCCGGCGGCGGATCGAAGGCATAGGTGCGCGGCTTGGCTGTAACAGGCGCGAGATAGTTGAGTTCGGCAGTGACGAAGGGAAGCGACTCGATTTTTGCTTCTTGCAGGCCCATGGCCGGTCTCCCGATGTGGTCGTCGGATTGATTTTTGAGGGGATGCGGCGCGTTGCAAGGGAGGTGGTGCAAATAGCAATAGGGGTGTTGTCGGCGACACGGAACGAGGAAGGAAAGCGTCGAGGAATGCGCGCATTATGGAAGCGCTGTTCTCCATCTCACGAGGCCTTGAGAGGGTTGTGATATCTCGTGCTCTGGACGCAGCGCATCACGCAGTGGTGCGCTGCTGAGCCCGGGGCCCATCTCACCGCGAGCACACTGCGCAGCATGGGTCCCGGCTCTGCGCAGCAGCGTTTCACGCTGCAGCACGTCCGGGACACGAGGCCTGCCTACAGCCCCGCCCTCGCAATCGCATCCGTGAAGGAGCGATCCACGATCTCGGCTGCATCCAACTTCCGCTTGATCAGTCCCCAGCGGAAATAGAGATCGATCGTGCTCTGCTCGTCCGCGACCACGCCGTCGTCGATCGGCGTAATGCGGATCTTGGCGCGCGACAGCCAGTTCTGCGGCACGGCGGTCGGGATGTTCATCAGCCGGCCCCAGGTCGCAGCATAGCTGTCGATGTTGTTCAGCGACCACGCCCGCGCCGCGCTGAGGCGGCGGATGAAGTCCGTCAGCTCCGCGCGCTTGTCCCTGATCGCATCGGGCCGCGCGACCTGGAAGCTTAGCCCCGGCGTCAGGCCTTCCGAGGTGATGATGCGGCGGGATTTGAACAGCACCTCTTCCTGGCTGACATATGGCTCCCAGGTCGACCAGGCATCGACGGATCCTTGCGTATACGCGATCTTGGCATCCGACGGCGCCAAGAAGGCAATTTGCACGTCGCTCGCAGCCCAGCCGTTCTTCTCGAGCGCGGCGAGGATCAGCTGATGACCGATCGAGCCGCGGCCCGTTGCAATCTTCTTGCCGCGCAAATCGGCAAAGCTCTTGATCGACGAAGTCTCCGGCACGAGGATCGCGAGGCCCTCGCGGGTTTGCCGGATGGCGGCGATCGCCTTGACCGGCGCGCCGGAAGCGGCGGCGAAGGTGAAGGGCGCGTCGCCCACGAGTCCGGTCTCGATCGCACCGGCGCTGAGCGCTTCGAGCAAGGGCGCTGCCGCCGGAAACTCCTTCCACTCGATCTTGTAGGGAACGTCCTTGAGCACGCCGGCCGCTTCCATCACGGCCTGTGCATTGCCCTTCTGGTCACCCACGCGCAAGGTGGTTTGCGCCGCTGCAAGCTCCAATGAACCGAACAGCAGCGCGCCGGCCAACATGAGGCGGATCATTCCGCGGCCTCGCCGCGCACGGCCTGACGCTTGGCGACGATCTCCCGCGTCAGCGGGATCAGCTCGCGGCCATACTCGATGGCGTCGATCAGCGGATCGAAGCCGCGGATCAGGAAGTGGCTGATGCCGAGGTCGTAATAGTCGCCGAACACTTCGGCGACCTGCTCGGGCGTGCCGACGAGTGCGGTGGTGTTGCTGTTGGCGCCGGTGAGCTTTGCGATCTCGGTCCACAGCCGCTTGTCGATGCGGCTGCCCTGATCGGCGAGCGCAAGCAGGCGCCGCGCACCGGCGGTGGCATGGCCGTCCGCGGGCTTGCGATAGCCGGTCTTGTCCTGAAGCGCGGTGGCGCGCGCCAAGATCTCTTCCGCCTTCTCCCAGGCCTGCTTCTCGGTCGGCGCAATGATCGGCCGAACCGACAGGCTGAAGCGCGGCGTCGGCCGCCCCTGCCGGACCGCTGCGTTATGGACGCGCGAGGTGACGTCGCGCACCTGCGCATAGGATTCGCCCCACAGCGCGAAGGTGTCGGCATGCTTGCCGGCGACGTCGATCGCCGCATCCGAGGCCCCGCCGAAATAGACGCGGATGCCCTCCGGCCGATACGGCTTCACCTGCGAGAACGCGTTCTCGACCTGGTAGTACTTGCCTCTGTAGGTGAACGGCTTGTCGCTGGTCCATTCCAGCTTGAGCACGTCGAGGAATTCGGATGTGCGGGCGTAACGCTCGTCCTTGTCGTCGAGCGTGTTGCCGTCCTGCCTGAGCTCGGCGGCATTGCCGCCGGTGATGACGTGCAGGGCCACCCTGCCGCGCGAAAACTGGTCGAGCACTGCAAACTGCCGCGCCAGCAGCGTGGGCGCAGTGAAGCCGGGCCGCTGCGCGATCAGCACGTTGAGGCGCGAGGTGTGATTCAGGACGTGCTGAGCAACCTGGAGCGCGTCGGGCGAGGTCGAATGAAACGCCAGCAGCGCGCGATCGAAGCCGGCATTCTCATGCGCCTTCGCCACCGTCTCGATGTGGGTGGGGTTGAGCATCGGACCTTCGCGGACCACGGTCTCGGATGAATTGTTGTTGCTGATGAAGCCGATGAACTCGATCGACATGATCGTCTCCCTGATTGTTTTCCGGATAGGCTAGAGGCCCAATGCGGCGCGGCCGAGGCCGATGCGCGTGGAATCGTCCTGCGGCGTGTGCACGCGCCCGCACAGCACGTCGCGATAGTGCCGCTCCAGCGGATTGGTGCGGGACAGGCCGTGATTGCCGGTGAGCGACAGCGCGTCCTCGACCACGGCGACGGCATTGTTCGTCACGGTGAGCTTGATGACGTTTGACTCGCTTCCCGAGAGCTGGACGCCGTCATCGAAATCACGCGCGAACGTATCTATCAGCCGCGCATCGACCGTGAGCCGTGCCTCGATGCCGCCGAGGATCTCCTGTGCCCGCGGCAGGCTCGCCAGCGGTGCGCCGAGGCTGGCGGGAACACGCTGCTTGAGGAAGGTGATCAACCAGTCGCGCGCGGCGCGGGCGACGCCGTCATAGATCGCGGCGACGAAGAGCGTGTGAACGCTCGCCTGCGTGACGTCGAGCGTGCGCCAATCGGCCGGCTTGCGCACGTCGACTTCGGCATCGAGCGGGATCACGACGTCGTCGAAAACGACGTCGTGGCTGCCACTAGCGCGCAGGCCGTGATGGTCCCAGGTCTCGACGATGCGCGTGCCCGGCAGGCCCGCCGGCACCAGGAACTGTCCGACGCGCGGCTCGGCCTCGTCGGTCCGCGCCCAGACTAGGTACCATTTCAGGATCGGCGAGCCCGTCGAATAGATCTTGTGGCCGGTGAGCCGCCAGCCGGTGTCGGTGCGCCGCGCGATCGTCGCCGGCAGGCCGCCGCGGGCGGGTGAGCCGAGCTCGGGCTCGACCCGCAGCGCGTTGACCAGCGCGAGGCCCTCGACGCTTTCGCGCGCCAACTTGCGCGACAGCTTCGCCGGCCAGGTCGGGCTGCGCGCCATCACCAGATGATTGATGTAGTGCATCGACAGCACCAGCGCGGTCGACGGATCGGCCTTGCCGATGATGCCGAGGACGCGCGCGGTGTATCGCGCGCCGGCACCAGCGCCACCATGAACGGCGGGCACCGTCAACGATAACAGGCCTGCTTCAGACAGCTCGCGAAAGTTCTCGAATGGAAAGCTGCCGGTACGGTCATGCTCGGCCGCGCGCACGGCGAAGCCTTCGGCAAGCACTTCGGCGCGCGCGATGTAGTCGGGCTCGCTGTGGGCCGTGCGACCCGTGGCTGCGGAAATTACCATGTGGCGTCCAGTCCCAAGAGGCCGAGGATCTGGCGGCGCAGATCGGCGAGATATGGATCGCCGCGATGCCGCGGATAAGGCCGATCGACGCGGATGTCGGCCTTGACCCGCGCCGGCCGGTCGCTGAACACGATGACGCGGTTGGCGAGCACCAGAGCCTCCTCGGCATCGTGCGTCACCAACAGCGTGGTGAAACCCTTGCGCTGCCAGAGCGAGACGAGCTCGGCCTGCATGATGATGCGGGTGAGCGAGTCGAGCTTGCCGAGCGGCTCGTCGAGGATCAGGATCTTGGGATCATTGACCAGCGCTCGCGCCAGCGCGACGCGCTGCGCCATGCCGCCGGAGAGCTGGTGCGGATAGGCGTTGCGAAACGACGCCAGCCCGACGAGGTCCAGCGCGGCATCGACGCGGTGACGCTGGCTCTTCAAAATGCCCTGGGCCTCGAGGCCCAGGGCGACGTTGTCCCAGACCGACCGCCAGGGAAACAGGGTCGGATCCTGGAACACGACGACGCGCGAGGGATGCGGACTTCGGATGCGGTCCTCGTCCTCCCGCAGCCTTCCCGCCTTGGGCTTGTCGAGCCCGGCGACCAGGCGCAGCAAGGTCGACTTGCCGCAGCCGGAGGGGCCAAGCAGCGCGACGAACTCGCCGGGCTCGACCGAGATGCTGACGTCGCTGAGCACCGGCAGCTCGGTGCCGCCGATGTCGAAGGCGTGGCTAACCTGCTCGATGTCGAGCGCGGCGCCGGCCGCGGGATGTGTGACAGTTTCAGCCAGAGCTACCATTTCACGGTCCCCTTCTGCCAGACCAGGAGACGGTCGCGGATCGAAAACAGCAGCGTGATCGCGCCGGAGCACAGCAGCGACATCACGATCAGCGCGGCATACATGTTGGCGTAGGCGGCCCAGCCCTGCGCCCATTGCAGGTACCAGCCGAGGCCGGCCTTGACGCCGATCATCTCGGCGACGACCAGCACCGCGAAGGACGAGCCCAGCCCCATGAACAGGCCGACGAAGACGTGCGGGAGGGCGGCGGGGATCGCGACTTTCAGCACCAGGAAGGACGGCTTGGCGCCCAGCGTGCGCGCGACGTCGTAATAGGCATTGCTGACGCTCGCAACGCCCGACCAGGTCAGCACGGTCACGGGGAAGCCCGTCGCCAGCGCGATCAGGAACGTCGAGGCGCTCCAGCTCGACGGAAACGTGAAGAAGGCGATCGGCAGCCACGCCGTTGCCGGCAGCGGGCCGATGAAACGCAGCATCGGATGCACCCAATAGCCGACCGCGCGCGACCAGCCGATCGAGACGCCGGTGAGGAAGCCGATCGTGGCGCCGATCAGATAGCCGCCGAGCTGGAGCTTGACCGAGGCGAAGACGCTGTCGAGCAGCTTTGGCAGATCGTCGGTATAGACCTCGATGATCGCCTGCGGCGGCGGAAAGAACGGCAGCGGCAGCCAGGCGAATTTCGCGGTCGCGACCTCCCATAGCGTCAGGAACGCGCCGAGCGCGACCAGCCAGGGCGCGCGCTTGTGCAGGGCCCGACCGGCAGAGCCGAGATAATCGGCCCCGATGGTGCCGAACAGCGCGATGGCGGCGATGATGAAGGCAGCAATACCGAGCGAATGCGTGCGCGACCAGTCGCCCACATCCTGCCACCACAGGCAGGACAGGCCGAAAGCGATCCAGGCGATGCTGGCGAGCACGCCGACGCCAGATTCCCGGATCCAACTTGCCAGCAGCGGTGCGCGCGAGACGCGCGGCGCGCCGGAGGCAAGCCCGTCAGACAGCGAATACGTCGACATAGATGCGCTCCGCGAATTTGGCCGTATCGGTGCTTTGCTTGAACACCTGCACGCTCTTGAGATCGTCGGCATAGGCCTTCAGCTCGCGCTTGAGCACGTCGCCGACGGGATGATGATGGTGGGTATGGTAGCGCACCATGCCCTCGATATCGGCGAGCGTCGCCGCCTTCGGCGCGTAGGGCTGGAACGATTTTGCCGCAACCGTCGCATTCTGCGCGGTGAACATCGCAGCATCCAGCAGCGCCTGGGTGATGGCGCGGGCAACCTGCGGCTCCTCGCGCACCAGGCTGCCGCGCAGGCCGAGGATGCAGCAGCTCTTCTCGCGATACTCGCCGTCGAGATTGGAGGCGACTTCCTTGTATTGGGTGTCCTTGAGCCAGAGATAGGCCAGCGGATCGGACGACAGGAACGCCTGCACCTCGCCCTTCTCGACAGCAACGTTGAGAAGGTTGCCGGGATAAGCGCGCCAATCGACACCCTTGACCGGATCGATGCCGAGCTTTGCGAGCTGGATCGAGAAGAAGTTCTTGTCCGGGCCGGCGAGATCGCCGACCGCGACGATCTTGCCCTTGAGATCGGCGAGCTTGGCGACGCTGGAATCGGTGCGCGACAGCACGCGCATGCAACCACCATGGGTGCCCGCGGCGATCTTGACGTCAAAGCCCTGCTCCAGCGGCTTCAGCCAGCGCAGCGCCATGCCGAGGCCGGCGTCGCTCTTGCCCGTCGCGATCGCCTCGAGCAGCTGGTCGGTCGAGCCGGAATAGTTGACGAGCTCGACGTCGAGATTGTGCTTCTGGAAGAAGCCGTACTCGATCGCGACCGGCACGGGCGCAAGACAAACCGCGCCGGCATTCCACGACAGTTTCAGCTTGCGCGGCGCGCCGGTGAGCGCAGGCGCGCTCGATGCCGTCCGGCACAGCGGAAACTCGGAGAAATCGACGCCGGTCGCAATCCCGCCCGGTGCGAAGGCCTGCGCTGCACCGAACGCGCCGAGCGGTGCAGCGAAGGCTGCCGCGAGTCCCGCCTGAAGCAGATGGCGCCGGTCGAATTTCGATCCGCCGCGCTTTTCATCGTCGTTCATCGGTCCCGCTCCTGCGCTGGCACGGCTCCGCCGTCGGCGCGACGCGTGGCGTTGCGCATGTTCCGTGCGGAGCTGCGTTGAGAGAATGTCGTTCTGCGGCGCTTCACGCGCCGCGTTGAAGCGATGCGCAAATCATGCGGCGCACGCGCCTCATCGTCAATGAAATGGAATTTCGAATGTTGCGCGAAGCGAGGTCATTCTGTCCATCGCCGCACGCAGGAACGATGAAAGGATTTTCGCGAATGCAGTGGCCAATGCCGAGCGAAGCGGGGCACGCATCTGCATCATTCCTGTGCAGCTCTCCGTCGCAAGCATGCCGTCTTCTCACGCGCGGCCGTTCGATGAAACGTCCTTGCCTGAGGCGTGCGCAATACGAACGCCCATTTCATTGACGGCGCATCGCACGCTCATAGACTTGATCGTCTCGCTGCATCGTCCGCTCACGCGTCGTGAGCAAAGCAACAAGACAGGCCACATGCGCATCAACTCCCGTCATCATTCCATCACCCGCCGGTTCGCAGTATCGCTGTTCGCCGCGGCCATTATCTTGTCGACGGCCGCCGCGACCTTCGCCGCCGAAGCCGTCGTGCTGCGCGTCGGCGACCAGAAGGGCGGCAACCGCTCGCTGCTCGATATCTCCGGCTATGCGAAGAACCTGCCCTACAAGATCGAGTGGTCGGAATTCCCTGCGGCCGCGCCGATCCTCGAAGCGCTCAACGCCGGCGCGCTCGACGTCGGCTACACCGGCGATCTCTCCTTCCTCTCGGTTTACGCGGCCGGCGCACCGATCAAGGCGATCGGCGGCACGCGGTCGGACGCGAGGACGCAAGCCATCCTGGTGCGCCAGGATTCGCCGATCAAATCGGCCGCCGACCTCAAGGGCAAACGGCTCGCGGGCACGCGCGGCGGCTGGGGCCAGTTCCTGATCGACGCCACGCTGGAGAAGGCGCAGATCAAGCTTGAGGATGCGACCTTCGCGCCGCTCGGGCCCGTCGACGCCAAGATCGCGCTGCTCGCCGGCTCGATCGATGCATGGGCGGTGTGGGAGCCCTACGTCTCGTTCGCGACGCTGAAGGACAAGGCCCGCGTCATTGCGGACGGCGAAGGCCTGACGCCGACCATCACCTTCATCGTCGCCTCCGACAACGCCATCGCCACCAAGCGCGCCGCGGTGCAGGATCTTGTGCAGCGCTTGAACAAGGCGCGGCTGTGGTCGCTCGATCACCTTCCCGAATACGCCAGGAACACGGCCGAACTGACCAAGCTGCCAGAGGACGTGCTGCTGTCGGCCTACACGGCGCAACGCACCAGCCCGATCGTGATCGACGAGAACGTGGTGAAGGAGGTGCAGGCAGCGTCCGACCGCTCGACGCGCTACGGCATCCTGCCGAAGAAGCTCGACGTGAGCAAAGCCGTCGATCGCAGCTTCACCGCTGCGGCCGCGGGATCGAATTAAGCGGAGGCGGCGCGATGCGCGGGCTCGATCTCGAGGCCGGCCCGCTGCATCTCGCCGCGATCGTGCTCATGCATCTCGCATGCATGAGCCTGATCGTGTGGCTCTCGCTCTAGCCGCGCAAGGTCACCAATAGGCGCGGTAGTAGTGACGCGGATACGGCCGGTAGAAGCCACCGTAGTACGGGCGGTAGGGCCGATAGTAGCTGCGATAGCCGTAATATCGCGGATAGGAGTAAACCGGGGCGTAGCCACCGTAATAGGCGGGTGCGTAACCATAGCCGTAGCCCGGATATCCATAGCCTCCGTAATACGGGCGCCCATAGTAGCCATAGCCGTACGGCGCGCCGCTGGCGATGGCGCCTCCGATGATCGCGCCGGCTGCCAGACCACCGATAGCCAAGCCCCAACCGCCGCCGCGCCAATGCACCGGCGTGACGTCGTTGCCGGCCGCAGCCTTCATCGTCGCGACATTGGTTGGCAGCGGGGCTGCCGCCGCCTGCTGAACTCCGCCGGCGACGACCGCGCCGGCCAGCGCACAGGCAATTGCCGTTCTCCAGATCCTCATCGTCCTACTCCCTGTCTGACGTTTCGCTTGGAAAAGGATCGCAACACCATGATCGGGCATTCGGGCGCCAAGTCAAAGCCCGGAATTTGCGTGCGGCGCACAAGCCGCGCCCACGGTGCGCTGCTGGATGGCCAAGACAAAAGCATTAAGCTTCCCATGCTCGCAACCAACAACCTACTTCCCGATTGACTATGCATACCATTACTATCGGTTCCAATGGGCGCGGGACCGCGGGGCATTTCGCGACAAAAAGCCCCGGTATGCCAAAGCGTGGGAGGATGACATGAGTGCCGTCGGTAATGAGCCGCTTGCCCGTCAGGCGCTGGCGTTCGTCCTGGCCGGGGGGCGCGGCAGCCGGCTTCTGGAGCTGACCGACCGGCGCGCCAAGCCCGCCGTCTATTTCGGGGGCAAGTCCCGCATCATCGATTTCGCGCTGTCGAACGCCGTGAACTCCGGTATCCGCCGCATCGCTGTTGCCACCCAGTACAAGGCGCACAGCCTGATCCGGCACCTTCAGATGGGCTGGAACTTCTTCCGTCCGGAGCGAAACGAGAGCTTTGACATTCTGCCCGCCAGCCAGCGCGTGTCCGAGAACATGTGGTATGTCGGCACGGCGGACGCGGTCTATCAGAACATCGACATCATCGAGTCTCATGCTTGCCGGTTCATCGTCGTGCTGGCCGGGGATCACATCTACAAGATGGACTATGAGGTGATGCTGCGCGAGCATGTCGAGAGCGGCGCCGATGTCACGGTCGGCTGCCTCGAAATGCCGCGTGCGGAATCTTCCGGCTTCGGCATCATGCATATCGACGAGAAAGGTTGGATCCAGTCGTTTCTGGAGAAGCCGAAAGACCCGCCGCCGATGCCCGGCAAGCCGGACGTCTCGCTCGCCAGCATGGGCATCTACGTGTTCAACGCGAAATTCCTGTTCGACCAGCTCAAGCGCGACGCCGAGGATCCGGACTCCAATCACGATTTCGGCAAGGACATCATTCCCTACCTCGTCAAGAACGGCCGCGCCTTTGCGCACCAGTTCTCGACCTCCTGCGTGCGCTCCAGCGCCCACAACGGCGCCTATTGGCGTGACGTCGGCACAGTCGATGCCTATTGGTCGGCCAACATCGACCTCACCGACGTCGTGCCGGAGCTCGATTTGTTCGACCGCGCATGGCCGATCTGGTCCTATGCGGAGATCACGCCGCCGGCCAAATTCGTCCATGACGAGGAGAGCCGGCGTGGCCAGGCCGTGAGCTCGCTGGTCTCGGGCGGCTGCATCATCTCGGGCGCGTCGCTGCGCCGCTCGCTGCTGTTCACCGGCGTGCGCATCAACTCCTATGCCAATGTCGAGAACGCCGTGATCATGCCCTATGTGAACGTCGGGCGCGGCGCGCGTCTGAAGAACGTGGTGATCGACCGCGGCGTCGAGATTCCAGAAGGCCTCGTCGTCGGCGAAGATCCCGAGTTCGACGCCAAGCGATTCCGCACCACCGAGCAGGGCATCTCGCTGATCACGCAGCCGATGATCGACGGGCTCAATAAATGACGCCTGTTCGCGTCCTCGCGGTCGCTTCTGAAGTCTATCCCATCATCAAGACCGGCGGCCTCGCGGATGTCGCCGGCGCGCTGCCGGTTGCGCTAAAGGCACACGGTGTCGAGATGCGCACGCTCATGCCGGGCTATCCCGACGTGACGCGGACGCTCGCGGGCGCGCAGGAGATCCGGCGCTGGCCGGACTATTTCGGCGGGCCGGGCCGGCTGCTCGCTGGCTCCCATGACAGCCTCGACCTGTTCGTGCTCGACGTGCCGCATCTCTATGCGCGCCCCGGCAACCCCTACGTCACGAGCGAAGGCGTTGACTGGCCGGACAACGGCGTGCGCTTCGCCGCGCTGTCCCGAATTGCTGCCGATATTGGCCACGGCCTCGTTCCGGCCTTCGTACCCGACATCGTCCATGCCCACGATTGGCAGGCGGGGCTGGCGCCGGCCTATCTGCACTACGACAACCGTCCGCGGCCCGGCACCGTGATGACCATCCACAACATGGCGTATCAGGGCAAGTTCGCGCCTGAACTGATCGGCGCGATCGGCCTGCCCTGGCATTCCTTCAACGTCAACGAGCTCGAATATTTCGGCGGCATCAGCTTCCTGAAGGCCGGCCTGCAATTTGCCGATCGCATCACCACGGTGTCGCCGACCTACGCGCGGGAGATCCAGAGCGACGAAGGCGGCATGGGGTTCGGCGGTCTCCTGCGCGCACGTGCCGGCGTGCTCAGTGGCATCCTCAACGGCATCGACATCGAGGTGTGGAATCCGCAAACCGATCCACACATCGCCTACCGTTTCGGCGCGGAGGATCTGACGTTCCGGGCCGCGAACAAGGCGATGCTTCAGCAGCAGTTCAATCTCGATTCCTCGGACGAGGCGCCGCTGCTCGGCGTCATCAGCCGGCTGTCGTGGCAGAAGGGCCTCGATCTCCTACTCGAAGCCATTCCAACCATCCTGGGCGAAGGCATGCAGCTTGCGCTGCTCGGCAGCGGCGACCGCGATCTCCAGGATGCCTATCAGGCGGCCGCGCGCGCCAATCCCGGCCGCATCGGCGTCGTGATCGGCTACGACGAGATTTTGGCGCATCTGATCCAGGCCGGCTCGGACGCGCTGATCGTGCCGTCGCGCTTCGAGCCTTGCGGACTGACCCAGCTCTGCGCACTACGCTATGGCGCGGTCCCGATCGTGTCGCGCGTCGGGGGCCTGGAGGACACCATCGTCGATATCGGCGAAGCCGACGCGTCCGGCCGCGAGGCCACCGGCTTCAAGTTCGGCCCCGTGACGGCAGCCGCCCTCGCCGGCAGCTTGCGCAAGGCCAACACCGCCTTCCACGACAAGGTGACCTGGCGCCGACTGCAACGAAGCGGCCTTGCGACCGACGTCTCCTGGCGCAACCGCGCCGGCGACTATGCCGCGCTCTACCGCGGCCTCATGGCCGCGCGGGCGTAGAGCGTTTCGGCTCGAAGCATGGTCCTCGTCGAATCCATGCTATAGAGCCGGCATGGACCCCTTCGTCATCAAGCTGATCGGCTTTGCCGCCGCCACCTGCACCACCGTGGCCTATGCGCCGCAGGCCATCAAGGTGTGGAAGACCCGCTCCACCGGCGACATCTCGCTCGGCATGTTCCTGGTCATGGTGCTGGGACTTGCGCTCTGGCTGATCTACGGCCTGCTCTCCGGCGACGCTCCGCTCGTCGCCGCCAACGCCATCACCATGGTGCTCGCCGGCGGCATTTTGTTCATGAAGCTGAAATACGGCTAGGCTTGCTGTCCAAACACATACGACGCCATCGCTACGTTCGAGACCTCGTCGACGAAGACGCGTTTGCCCGTGTCGCTGCCGGCGGCGCCGGCTGCGACCATCAGCGGCAACAGATGATCCTCCCGCGGATGCGCAAGGCGCGCGCTGGGGGCATTCTCCCAATCGACCAGCATCGCATTGCGGCGCGCCGCATCCGGATTGCCGATGGCCTCGTTCAGATAGGCCTCGAAGTCATACGAGACCGGCTTGGACTCCGGCCGGTTGAAGCCGCGCATGTTGTGATAGGTCAGCCCGCTGCCGACGATCAGGATCCCTTCGTCGCGGAGCGATGCGATCGCCTGCCCGACCCTGATATGCTCGGCCGCGTCATAGCTCGACTTCAGCGACAGCAACACGATCGGCATGTCCGCGTTCGGATACATCAACCCGAGCGGCACGAAGGTGCCGTGGTCGAAGCCCTGGTTGGGATCCTCCCGGCAATCGACGTCGGCGCGCGCGAGCAGCGCCTTCACCTGCGCGGCGAGCTCCGGCTGGCCCGGCGCCGGATATTTGAGATGGTAGGTATGCTCGGGGAAACCGTAATAGTCGTACACCATCGGCGGATGCGCCGAGGTCGACACGGTGAAGTCGTCGGCCTCCCAATGGCCGGTGATGACCAGCACGGCCCTCGGTCTCGCCGGCAACAGCTGCGGCAGCCGGGCGAACTCCGCGGCGGTCTTCGCATATTGCACCCGTCGATCTTCCATGAACGGCCAGGGGCCGCCGCCATGCGACAGGAACAAGGTGGGAAATCGCGTCATGGGCTCGTATCTCGTCCGCAACAGGCGCGTGCGAGCTGCCCGCGCGACCGGCGGCGAGCATAGGCCAAGCCGTATGGTTAGCAAGCCGTTAACGATTTGCCTTCCAAAATCCCCGGACATGGCCGAAGCAGTCGGCCAGATGACGAGGACGAAGATGAGGAAGTTTGCGCTGGGGGACGTGGTCAACAGTGACAAGGGCCGCCGCGGCGTCGTGCGCGCCGCCTTCAAGTCACGGGAAGGCCTGCAGTTCTACGCCGTCGAGAAGGACGGCGCGATGGACTATCTGGAGGAAAGCCGGCTGAGCCCCGCGCCGCGCGTCGAGCTCGCGGCTTAAGTCCAACTCATTTCCTGCTCTCACCTGCCAGCCGATCGAGACGCTCCGCCAAGGGGTCGTCTCCGCTCGCGATGCCGTCATTCGTGACGAGCAGCAGACGATCGCGGTCTGCGGCTGCGTCCCAATGGGGGAGACCCGGACCATTGGGATTGCCGCTTCTCGCGAAATTGATCCAATAGCCGCGCATGCGACTTGCGACCTCGCGGTCGCGCCGCGACAGGATGCCGGCACCGGGGACGCCTTCGACGCCGAAGATGAACTGCAACTCGCGTCCATGCCCATGATCGGGATTTGCCCGCTTCGCCTCGGGCACATAGCCGAAGCGATAGCGAAAGGTCGGCGCACCAGTGGCGGCGTGAAGACGAGCCAGCAATCGGACCGGCTCGGAGAAGACCTTGTCGGTATAGAACCTGGCCTTCAGTTCCGGGGGCTTCGAAAGGTCGGGGTAGAGTTCGCGCAGACCGTCGGTTCCGCTGTCCTGGGCATCTCCTTCACCGCCGAAACGCGTTTCGTCGTCATTCGAGCCGATAATGAGAGGGATGCGGCTTTCGTGTCGCGCGGTGAATGCCGTAACGATGTCCTCCGCCACCAGGCTTCCGTCCACGACCGGGCCAAAGGCACGCGTGAGTTTCGCCAGGGTGCGATCTTGAGCAGCCAGCAGTTTCGCCGGCGGGACGTCGCGCAAATCCGGCTCGGACACGAACTCCGCGACGAACTGCGCGCTCACGAGCTCGGCTTCCCGCCGTGACTGCAGAGCGGCGCGGCCCGGCAGCGATTGCAAAATGGCTTTATGGAATAGGCCGCGCGCCTGCCGGCACAGCATCAGCAATGCGATCGATGTCGCGCCTGCGCCGTTGCCGAACAGGGTGACATTGTTGGGATCGCCACCGAACGCCGCGATGTTGTCGTGCACCCAACGCAGTGCCGCGATCTGATCCATCAGGCCGAAATTGCCGGAGCCGTCTTCCGACAGCGCCGGATGCGTCAACCAGCCGAGCACGCCGAGGCGATAATTCACGGTGACGACGATGAGGCCGGCCTGCGCCAGCTTTGCACCGTCGAACAACGGATCGTTCGCGGTGCCGCTCACGAAGCCGCCGCCATGAATGAACACCATCACCGGCAGCGGACCGTCGACCCCGAAGGGGCGGAACACGTTCAGCGTGAGGCAATCCTCGCGCGCGGCAGGCAGCGATGGCTGAAGGCACGGCGCGCCATAATCATAGGCGGTGTGCATCTCCGAACTCTCATCCGTCGGCTGCGGCGCGCGCCAGCGCAGCGCGCCGACCGGCGGCGCCGCATAAGCAAGTCCTTTGAAGGAGGCCACCTCGCCTTCGACGGCGCCGAGCATCTGTCCTTCGCGCGTCAACGCGAATGGAAATTGTCCGACCGGCTGGGCCGTCGCCAAGCCGGCGCAATAGAGCACCATGGAAGCCGCAACAAGCGCGAGCACGGAGCGCATCTTCGAAGCATCTCGATGCAACGGTTCCGGCAGGTTACGTCCGCAGCAGTGAGCGAGGCAAGCGCGACCTAGCCGCCCTTGGCAAGTAGCTCCGCCAGCGCCCGGCGCGCGGTGATGCCGAGCTCACCGAGCGTGGAGTGTCCCGCCTGTGCCGCCTCGATCAGGCGCTCGGCGATGAACCTGCGCCTGTCGTGATCGCCGCCATACGGTAGTTGCCGGCACGTCTCCTCCAGGACGACGTCCATGTTCGCTTTGGTTCGCTCGCTCAACTCTGGCATGACGCTCGGGGGGATACGCGTGGCTTGTAGCCGCAAGCATACACAGGCGGATCAGGCATGATTACCCCGGATAAGCACGGCCATTGTGCATCGCGATGCGTGTAGCACCGCAAAGATTCACTCGGCCATGATGCCGCCGCAAACGACCACCGAGGATTGCACTTGCTGTGATGACAAGCTGAACCTGCAGCGATAGCCTGCCGGCAAAACAAAACATACGGGAGGAATGCCATGCCTGACGCGATGGTTGCCACACGTGCCTCCAATGAGCGCGGAGCCGCCCAAGAGGTCGACGTTGCCGTGGTCGGCGCCGGG
This sequence comes from Bradyrhizobium daqingense, assembly GCF_021044685.1. Taxonomy (NCBI): domain Bacteria; kingdom Pseudomonadati; phylum Pseudomonadota; class Alphaproteobacteria; order Hyphomicrobiales; family Nitrobacteraceae; genus Bradyrhizobium; species Bradyrhizobium daqingense. Next base: position 3,146,099 of record NZ_CP088014.1, on the reverse strand, counting down.
TTCGCCGGCCTCTATCTCCTGCATCGCTTGCGCAAGGCCGGCTTCAAGGCAGTTGCCCTGGACGAGGCCGGCGATGTCGGCGGCACCTGGTACTGGAACCGTTATCCGGGCGCCCGCTGCGACATCCAAACCATCGATTACAGTTACACCTTCGATCCCGAGCTCGAGACCGCCTGGACCTGGTCGGAGAAATACGCGACCCAGCCCGAGATCCTGCGCTATCTCGGCTTCGTCGCCGACCGCTATGACCTCCGGCGCGACATCCGCTTCAAGACCAAGGTCACCGAAGCCAGATGGGACGAGGGCTCCGAGCGCTGGCTCATCACCACCGACAACGGCGCGCCGGTCTCCTGTCGCCACTACATCATGGCGACCGGCTGCCTGTCGGCACCGAAGCCGCCGGAGATCGAGGGCGTCAAGGATTTCAAGGGGGAGGTCTATTTCACCGGACGCTGGCCGCATGACGGCGTCAACCTTAAGGACAAACGCGTCGCCGTGATCGGCACGGGCTCCTCGGCCGTCCAGTCGATCCCGCTGATCGCCGAGCAGGCCGCGCATCTGACCGTGTTCCAGCGCACGCCGAATTTCGCGCTGCCCGCGCATAACGGCCCGGCGCCGTCGGACCGCATGAGCCTGCTGCAAAGCGACCGCGCGGCCTATCGCGAGCAGGCGCGCCAGTCGATGGCCGGCGTGCCCTACCCGCAGCAGACGGTTGTGAGCTGGCAATTGAGCGATGCCGAGCGTCGCGAGCGGTTCGAACGCGCCTGGGCCGCCGGCGACCTCGTCCACATCCTGACGCAGCTCTGGGCCGACCAGGCCGTCGACGTCGACGGCAACAAGATCGTCCAGGACCTGATCCGCGAGAAGATCCGCGCGGCCGTGAGGGATCCCGAGACCGCTGCGGCGCTCATGCCGGATGATCATCCGTTCGGCGCAAAACGTCCCTGCCTCGATACCAATTACTACGCGACCTACAACCGGCCGAACGTCACGCTGGTCAATCTGCGCCAGGAGCCGATCAAGGCAATCACAGCAAACGGCATCTCCACGAACGGCCGCAGCTTCGATCTCGACGTGATCGTGTTCGCGACCGGCTTCGACGCCATGACCGGCGCGATCCGTGCCGTGCATCCGATCGCGGGGCGCGGCGGCAAGTCGCTCTCCGACGTCTGGGCGCAGGGTCCGCAGACCTATCTCGGCCTCACCGTCGAGGGCTTCCCGAACTTCTTCATGATCACCGGGCCCGGCAGTCCGTCGGTGCTGTCGAACATGGCGGTGTCGATCGAGCAGCATGTCGACTGGGTAGTCGATCGCCTTGCCGCGCTGCGCGATGCCGGCTTCTCCACGATGGAGCCGACCGAGACGGCGCAGGCGGGCTGGGGGCGACACATGGCCGACTGCTCGATGCTGACGCTGCACCGGCTTGCCAACACCTGGTACACGGGCGCCAACGTGCCCGGCAAGGTGCAGGGCCTGATGCCCTATACCGGAGGCGTCGGCCCCTATCGCAGCATCTGCGATGAGGTGGTCAGAAGCGGCATGCTCGGTTTCAAGCTCACCGGTCCCAATGGCGCTACACAATGCAACGACGGCGAGGTCGTGCGCCTGCAACCGGACGTGCGGCTGGTATTGAACCTGCTCGGGTCGCTGAACCTGCCGCCGATCGAGTCGATGGGCGCGCTCGGCGCCCGCGCCTTCGTCAACGAATTCAACCAGGGCCGCCCCGCGGGCCGGCCGATCGGCGAGATCGTCGACGGCACTTTGCCCGTCGCCGACGGCGCGCTGCCTTACCGCGCCTACAAGCCGGTAACGCCGGGACCGCATCCGATCGTGGTCTATTTCCATGGCGGCGGCTGGGTGCTCGGCGACGAGCAATCGGACGAGCCGTTCTGCCGCGACATGGTACGGCGGACCGGCATGATCTTCGTCAGCGTCGGCTATCGCCACGCACCGGAGCATCGCTTCCCGACCGCGGCCGAGGACGGCTATGCGGCGACGCGCTGGATCGCCGAGCACGCCACTGAACTCGGCGGCAAGCAGGGCCCCGTGCTGGTCGCCGGCTGGAGCGCCGGCGGTAACATCGCCGCCGTCACCTGCCAGCTCGCGCGCGACCGCGGCGGTCCCGCCATCGCCGGCCAGCTTCTGGTCTGCCCGGTCACCGACTGCACCTTCGATCGCCCCTCTTATAACGAGAATGCGACCGCCTATTTCCTGACGCGCGGGCTGATGTACTGGTTCTGGGATCTCTATTGCTCGCCTGCCGACCGTACCGACCCGCGCGTCTCGCCGCTCCGCGGCAAGGTCGCCGGCCTGCCGCCGGCCTTCGTCGTCACCTGCGAGTTCGATCCGCTGCGCGACGAAGGCGTCGCCTATGGCGAGGCGATGGAGGCCGCCGGTGTCCAGGTCGAGCAGCTCAAGGCGCGCGGGCATTTCCACTCGTCGTTCGCGATGGTGGACGTGGTGATCACGGGCGCGCCGGGCCGGCTGCAGATGGCCGGAGCCTTGCGGCGCTTCGCCGGGTTGCCGCCGGAGCTCAGCCGCGGCGACGAGAGCAACCAGGGCCATGTCAGCCCGGGGCACAGGATTGCAGCCGCCGCCAGCTGAGAGGCGCAAGTGGCCGGGAACCTTTTCCCAGCCACCGCGTTGAGGGCTTGGCATTGAGATGCAGCGACAGGTGTAATCCCCAGTGCGCAAAGTCCGCGTACTGGGGTTCTTTTTGCGTGAGGCGGGACGATGGGAGACGTGGCTGGGGATTCAAAGGTCGACTTCGGCGCGCTAGCATCGCTGCATAAATGGCCGTCGCTGGCCAATCAGCGCCAGCCTGACCGGGAGCCTTACCAGGTCATCGAAGGCACGCTCGACGATTGCATCTCGGCATTCATGGCCAAGCCGGCGGCAACCCGGCACCTCTACGAAATCCGCACCAAAGCGCAGCCACCGCTCGTCACCGAGATCCTCTCACCCGAGCACGTCCTCGAGCTGTCGCGTTTGAGGGAATTTCTCTGAGCGCGCTTCACGAGGCCGTGCGCAGGAACCTTCCTCTGGTTTTTCCCGTTGTCGGAGATCGGAAGCCAAGACGCGAGCGCCTCACATGCTTGAAGCTGGCCTGCCCTCTCTGGTCGTGCCCTATGGCGCAGACCAGACCCTGTTCGTGGTGATCGATCGCCTCGACCGGTCGACCGAAATCCGCATCGAGCGTAGCGATCTCGAGGCCACCATCGGCGAGCTCGTCGCCGGCTGCTTCAACGATCCCGTCAAGGTGATCTCGTTCAACACGCTTGAGCACTGGATGAAGGACATCTCGACCGACGTCGCAGGTGAGATCAAGGCGCGCTGCGACATCGACGGCGTGACGCTGCCCGACTATCTCAGCGACTTCGTCGAGAGCCACAGCTAAGCACGTTACGCCAGCTGCAACGGCAACAAAAAAGCGCCGCTTCCGCGGCGCTTTTCGTGTGGCCGACTTTAATTACCGCCAGAACAACGCCAGCAGCAGAACGATCGGCAGTGGAATTCCAAGCATCCAAAGCAAAGCACCTCGTCCAAGACCCATGATGTCCTCCTCTTGTATCGCCGGGATGACGCCCGAGAAAAAGAGAAGTTCCGCACTCCGCCGCGGGGCGAAATGCAACTAAGGCATGGAACGAGAAGTTATGCGCTGCGGCGCTTGCCGGCGATGACCTCGATCTCGCGGCGGCGCTCGCCCGCGAAGGTCAGGAGCTTTTCGATCGTCAGTGTATCCGTGATCCGTTTGGCCAGCCGCTCGGCACGCGCGGCCTGATCTTCGAGATACTGGATCGTGGTCAAACGCCGCCTCCCCCGAAAGCGCCAAAATTGTTGGAGAGCCATGGTGCTTGAGAAGCCGCTAACAGCCGGTTAAGCGGCGCAATGTCGATCTCGCTGAATCGACCTACTGCACGACCTCGAGCCGGACATTGGTGATGCCCTTATCGACCATGCCGAGCGCCTCGGCCGCGGACGGCGAGACGTCGACCACGCGCCCGCGAATATAAGGCCCGCGATCGTTGACCCTGACGGTGACGAAGCGGCCCGAGGAGGTGTCGGTGACGCGCAGCTTGGTGCCGAACGGCAGGGTGGGATGCGCGGCGGTCAGCTCGTTCTTGTCGAACTTCTCGCCGCTCGCGGTCTGCGTATCCGAATAGAAGCTGGCAACGCCGTGCGAGGCCGTCTGCTTTGCCTGACCAACGGGGACACGCGCCCGGCTGATCGGGCGCGGATGCAGCGCGGCCACCTTCTGCGGACGCTCCACTCCGGCCTGCCGGCCGGTACCTGCGAGATCGGCCTTCTGGCGGCCGACCGGCGCTTGCGCACAGGCCGCGAGCGAGGCGGCGCCGGCGATGGCGAGCAGCAGCCGGCACGAGGTTGCGAAGGAAATCCGAGCAGTTTCGGCACGTGCAATGCGAGACATGGTACGCCCTCCGAACGGCCGGATTTTCCGTCGGCAATGAGGGCAGAACCTTGTCGGAACAAAAGCAGGCGTGCGGCCGCCGCCGTTTCCCGCCGGCTGTGATGATTCCACCACAGTCGCTGTCCTGAATCGGGACAGGCTCGCAAGATGAGCCGGACAGCAGGGTCAGTTGGTCGTAGGGGCAGCGGGCGGAGTAACGCCCTTCATGAGCCGCATCAGTTCACGCCAATAGAGCCTTCGCCAGTGCGCCTGCAACCCGGCGAGGAAATCGAGCTCTTGCTGCGTCAGCGTGCACATCGCGCGTCAGGCGACGAGGCCGCCCATCGCCTTGACGTCGGCGCTACCGGGGAAGACCGTCTCAGCCAGCACCTTCTCCTCGACGCGCAGATGATCCCGCAGCAGCCCCTTCAGCACCGCGCGCAGATCGGTGGTCGGCTTGAGGTCGCGATCCTCGAGCAGTTGCGCCGGCTTCAGTCCCGGCCAGTCCGCAATCACGCGGCCGCCGGCGAGCCCGCCGCCGATCAGGAACGCCACCGTGCCGGTGCCGTGATCGGTGCCTTGCGTGCCGTTGATGCGCGCAGTGCGGCCGAATTCGGTGACGACGGTGACCACCGTCTCGCCCCACGCCGCGCCCATATTGGTCTCGATCGCGGCGAAGGCGCCGTCGAGCGCGCCGAGCAGGTTGTAGAGCTGACCGGAGGCCGCGCCTTCGGCGATATGCGTGTCCCAGCCGACGAAGCCCATGGCGCCGACGCGCGGGCCCTCGGGCCTGGCGAGATAGCGCGCAGCGGCGCCGGCAGCCTCGGCGAAGTAGGCGCGCACCCGTGCGATGCCCGGCGGCGCCAGCGTCGGATCGTTCGACATCGCCTCGCCCGCGCCTGGTGCGCCGCTGAGCGAAGCGAGCTTCATCCGCGCCCCGAGCACGGCCGCGAGCTTCGGATCGGTGTGCTGATAGAGATCGAGCAGGCGGTTCTGCGTGTCCTCGCTGGCCGGCAGCAGCTTCTGCGGCACCCAAGTCATGACGGGCGCCCGACCGCGCACCACCAGCGGCGTCACCGAGCCGATGCCGAGCGCGAGGCTGCCACGCGGATCGACGCGGCCGTTCGATTCCAGCGCGGCCAGCGCACGGTTGAGCCATCCCGACGCGGTGATTCCGGGTTTCGACATGCCGCTTTCGAGCACGTCCTGGCCGTCGAAATGCGACCGCTCGCGATAAGGCGTCGCGGCGGCATGGACGATCGCGGCCTTGCCGCTCTTGTAGAGACGATGCAGGTTCGGCATCGCCGGATTGAGCGCGAAAAAGGAATCGAGCGGCAGCGCCGGCGGCTTGCCGTCCAGCACCACCGCGCGATCGCCGCGCAAGGCGATCCAGTCGGGATCGCCGACCGGTGCGACCGCACCCAGTCCATCGAGCGCGCCACGCAGGACGATGACGAGCAGGCGCGGATCGCGTCCCTCGGCGCGGGCGATCCGTGGCATCTGGCTCCATGCGAACAGCGCACCGGAGCCGACCAGAAGCTCGCGCCGCGTAGGTAGGTGATCGACGACGCCCATGCTCACCTCCTCTGAAAATCCGCCGACATGAACAAGAGCGCCAGCGCCTGCTGCCGGCTCTCGGCACGGCCGACCGCCTGCTTCACCTCGCTCGCGATCTGCGATGCGCAGACATCCTCGATGATGGCTTGCGGATCGGTCATGCCGCTGACGTGTTCGGCAAAGTAGTTGGCGACGTCGAGCCGGCGGCCGACGCCATCGATCCAGCTCGATTCATCATCCGGATAGCCCATCGGCGCCGGCGGACGCCACAGCGCCTCACCGAGCAACTGCTGGCCGTCGGTGTAGCGGACAGGATCGACCGCCGTGATGGCCGCCGCACGCACCATTCCGATGACCCATTCGCCGGGACGCTTGAGCTTCGACGGCGGCCCGCCCCAGGCATCGTCCGACGATATCATTGCGATCGCGACCTGCTTGAGATCGCCCTCGGTGTCGCGATAGGTCTTCGCCATCTGCGCGACCAGCGCGGGCGGCGGCTCGTCGGCGATGAAATGGCGCGCGAGCTTGGTCGCGACATGGGTCGCGGTCGCCGGATGCGCGGCGAGATCGCGCAGCACGGCGCGGCCCTGCTCGACGTCGTCCTGCTCGTAGCGCTTGCCGATCACGGTCTGCCCGCCCGGCTCGTGCAGGCGGGGATTGAAGGTGAATTCGCCGCCATGCTGGGGATCGACACCCGGCGGCACCAGCGTCCAGCCGGTCATGACGTTGGCGAAGCTGATGACGTCGTCCTGCGTATAGCCGGTGCGTACGCCGAGCGTATGCAGCTCCATGATCTCGCGCGCGATGTTCTCGTTGAGACCGCGATTGCGATTGATGCCCGCTGTCGAGTTGGCGCCCATCGATTCCAGATTGTCGAGATAGAACAGCATGGCCGGATGGCCTTCGACCGCGAGCAGGAGATCGGCGAAGCGGCCGAGCGCGTTGGCGCGAACGGCTTCGCGCTCATAGGCGCCGGACATGCTCTGAATCTTGTTGGCCGAGACGCAGAAATGGTTGGACCAGAACCACACCAGGCGCTCGGCAAAACCGATGTCGGCGGCAAGCGCAGCTTCCGTTCGCAGCTTGGCTTCCTGCAGGTAAATCGGACGGCCAGGATCGGGAATGGCGTCGGCCGCCTGCTTCGCCGCCATCTCGGCCGCGTCCTTCTCCTGACTCTGCGCCTGTCCCTGCGTCGCCGCTTGAGGCGGAACCTCCGATGCAGCGGACGCCGACGCCATCTGCTGCTTCTTGGCTTGCTGCTGCGCCTGCTTGGCGCGCGCCGTCCGCCGCGCATTGGCATCGGCAACGGTCCGAAAGGCCTTGGCGCTGGATGGGAGGTTGGCAGCGGCGGACAACAGCAGCGGCCGTTCGAGCTCGGCGATCAGCGCGCCGCGGGGGTCGGTGCCGATGGCGGCAATCGATCCCGGCCGCGGTCCCATCCCGAAGCGATGAAGCGCCAGAACGGCCTTTGCCTTTACAGAATCGCTCATGACGAATGCCCAATTCTCTCGACCCTGCCGGCGGAGCGTTGAAAAAGCTACGATTTGTAATGCTACATATCGTAGCATTACCGACTAGAGCCCGCAAGCGAAGATTGAGCCATCGCCATGAAGACATTGGGAGCCGCCCGTCCCGGCCGGACGGGCGCAACGATCCTAGGAATGATGAGATGAGGCTTGACCGCTTCAGCGACGGAGGTGCACTCCCTCTCCCGCTTGCGGGAGAGGGTTGGGGAGAGGGTGCTTCCGCAATGGGACAATCCCACGAGGAGAAAGCCCTCACCCGGCGCGCGGGACGATGCTTCGCATCGCCCGGACCGCGTCGACCTCTCCCGCAAGCGGGAGAGGTGAACCGAGCCCGCGGCATCGATTAAACCTAAGCCATTCCGCTTTAGAAATTCGGCCCGAGCGCGATCTTGGTGATCGTGCCGTTCCTGACACCGATGCGCCATTCCGCCGAGCCGTTGGCGAACTGGGCGATGTAGATGTCGCTGTCGAGCGCGGTGACGCCGCGGAACGAGACCGCGCGCAGCGCGCCGAGCCGCGCCAGGATCGCCTGATCGAACGGCAGTTGCTGGCGCGTGATGTCGGCAACTTCCGACGTCATATGCTCATAGTCGGGCTGTCCCTTGCCGACGCCCTCGATGTAACGGCGCAGCATCTCCTCGCCATTGGCGATCGGAACGGCACGGCGCGCGGCCCGCCCCGGTCGCGCGCCGAGGCTCGTTGCCTCGACATTGTGGAAGCGCGTCTGCCGGCCCGGCATCAGGACTTCGAGACACCGCCCCGATTTGTCGGCAATCACCCAGGGGCTGTTCACGGTGGTCGTAGCGGTCCAGCTCATGTTGGGCCTGACCACGCTCTGCGCCTTGCGATTGCCGCCGGCATCGAGATTGAATACCTGGATGTCGTCGCCAAGCTCGTTATAGAGCATGATCCGGATCGGCGAGGTGCCGGCGCGGCCGCGCACATTTGCCTCCTCCCCGCATGGGACGATGCCGCCGAGTTCGTCATTGCCGTCGGCCCGGAAGATCACATCGCCGACCTTGCCGTCGGGCTCCAGCAGCAGGCGGAATTCCGCCGTACCGTTCTCGAACTTGGCGCCGTAGATGTCGTAGCCGCCGGGGCCAACGCCACGGAAGAAGATCGACTCGAGGGCGCCGAGCGCCACGAACGTCGCCTGCGTCTCGCTGAGCTGACGATGGATTTTCGCAGCCAGCGGCGCACTCATGCGATTGTAGTTCGGCGTGCCGTGCCGCAAATCCTCGATCCCGCGCAGGATCATCTCCTTGCCGCCGGAAACCGGAACCTGCTCGCGGAAACGATCCGGGACTTGCGCGACGCGGCGGGCGAAGTCGGCCTCGATCGCCTGCGCCACCGCCGCGTCGATCCGCGGCGCGAGGCGCGCGCCGGAGATCGCGTTCTGGACCAGCACGCGCGAGACCTTGGCCTGCTCGTCGCGCAGGAAGATCAGGAGGTTGTCGCCACGGATCGAGAAGACGTCGGCGCCCTCGGCGAGAAGTGCCGCCGGGCCCCGCACGGTTTCCTCCACCTGGAGCCGGTCGCCGTCGCGGCGCACGGTCAGCACGCGATTCGGGGCAACCCTGTACCAGCCGACATATTGATCGAGTGCGGAAGGCTCGGCGGCCGAGGCAGGCATCTCGGCGACGCGGACCGCGCGGATGTCGCGGCCGTTCATGCGCAGCGTCAGTTCGGAGGAGCGGCGCTCCGCATCGAACGGAAACGTGATCTCGCCGGACGAGGCCGGGTAGGAGGCGATGCCGTCGCTTCCAATCGTCAGGCGCAGTTTGCGCTGCCCGGTGAGCTGGCCATAGAGCTCGTCGCCCTCGCGGAAGATCGCGAACACGGAGGCCGGGCCCATGGCATAGAAATTGACGATGGGGCGGTAATGCTGGGCCGGCACCTCGCCGAGCTCGGCGGTAACAGGCGCGAGGTCCGGCGTGCGATAGGCGATCATGCCGGCAGACACGATCACAGCGGGAACGATCGCCGCCGCGATCGTCAGCCGCTTGCGCCAGCCGACCGCGACCGGCATCGCGGTGGCCGCGATGATGCGCTCGACGCGGGCGCGCACGGTCGAGGCTCGCGCCATCGCAAGCTCGACCGGCCGCGGCTTCACGGTGCTTGCAAAGTCGAGCAGGATTTCCGCATAGGACAGCCGGTCATCGATCATCTCGATCGCCCGGGCGTCGCTGATGATCTCGGCGAGCTCGGCGAGGCGTGCAAGCTGCCACCACGCAAACGGGCTGAACCAGAACACCGCGCGATTGAGCGACGCCAGCAGCAGCACGTAGAAATCGCGGTTGGCGACATGCGCCCCCTCATGCGCGAGCACGGCGTTGCGCTTTCTCGCGTCCCATCCGGCGAATTGCGGCGGCACCAGAATGGTCGAGCCGAAGGTGACGGGACCGCCGACGTCACGGCTGACGCGCACGTCGGCAGCGATCGGCTGCGCGCCCCTCATCGGCGTCGCCGCTCGCGCCATGCGCCAGGTCAGGCAGAGGCCGATCATCAGCCGCAGCACCAGGCAAGCCGTGACGACGGCATAGACGATGGTGGCGACCAGCCACCAATTGATCGAAAGGTCGGTGCTGGCGGGCGGTGCAATCACCGCACCGGGCGCGATCGGCAGCGCGGGCTGCGGCATCTCCAGCATCGAGACGTCGGCCGGCAGAACATCGGCAGGCGCCGGCATGGGCAGAGGCGGCCGGGTGATCGTCAGGGTCGGCCAGTGCATCACGAAGGGCATCGCCAGCGATGCCAGCAGCACGACCACCCACGCCGTCATCTGAACGTGCGGATTGCGCACGCGACACAGGATGAGACCGAACCAGACGACGCCTCCCAGCACAAAGGAGCGTAGCGCCGCCTCCGCCAGAGTTGCGATCATTCTTTCTTCACTCCCCTCGCCTTCTTCGCCTTGGCCACCTGGTCGGCCAGCGTTCGCAATTGCTGCTGGTCGAGCATCTTGTTGTCGACCATGCCGACGAGAACTTCCTCGATCGAGCCGTTGCAGAACCAGTCGACGATGCGCTGCACCGCCTTGGCCGCCACGCGTGCGCGCGGTTCGGCGGCCTGGTAGACATAGGTGCGGCCGTCCACGGTGTGGGTGGCATAGCCCTTTTCTTCCAGCCGGCGCAGCACGGTGCGAACCGTCGACTCTTTCAGGCGCCGCGACAATCGCTCGCGCACCACCTCGGCCGTGACAGGACCATGGGCCCAAACCAATTGCATGACCTCGCGCTCGAGATCTCCGAGTTCGGGCAAACGATCGTCCATGGCAGTTCCTTGCGGATTGAGTTTTCTTGTAATGCTACAGACTGTCGCATATACCGGCACGCGGCACAACGGCGTTTCCACCGGAAATAGTGTCGCGCGCTGACCTGACACCAGTCTGACACCTGACCAATCGGACGGACTTCGGACCCGATTGGTGGTGCCTGCCCCTCACCCGGATCGCGGGCGGTCCGAGCTCTTCCCGCCGAAGAGCGCGGAGAGGCTAGGGAGGCACGCTCTCTCGCTCCCTCTCCCCGTTCTCACGGGAGAAAGAGGGGTGAGGCGCGCCTCCACGCGTTCAACGCAAATGGTAAACCTTCAGTATTTCGGCTCGTACATCAGCGACTGTACCAGGGCCTTCACGTCATTGGGCGCGGGGCCGTCGGCGAGGCCGCGCTGATAGGCGACGTCTGCGACGGCCGCGGCGATACGGACCGAGACCTCGCGGATGCGCGGCAGCGCCGGATAGAGGCTGCCTTGCGCGAGATCGTCCTTGCCGACGCAATCGGCGAGCGTGTGCGCCGCCGCCATGAACATCTCGTCGGTCACGAGGCGCGAGCGGCTGGCGATGACGCCGAGCCCCACACCGGGGAAGATGTAGGAGTTGTTGCCCTGACGCGGCACGAAGGTGCGTCCGTTGAGCTTCACCGGGTCATACGGGCTGCCGCAGGCGAACAGCGCGCGACCCTCGGTATAGCGATAGGCATCCTCCGCCGAGCATTCCGCCTTCGAGGTCGGGTTGGACAGCGCGAACACGATCGGCTGCGCGTTGAGTTCGGCCATCGTCTTGAGCACCTCGGGCGTGAAGGCGCCGCCGACCGCGGCGACGCCGATGATCGCCGTCGGCTTCAGCGTCTTGATCGCGGTGAGGAAATCTGCGATCGGCGCCTGGTCGGCATGCGCATAGCGCAGCTTGTGGCCGGAGAGGCCGTCACGGCCGCCGACGACGAGGCCGCGGGAATCTACCAGCCAGTTGCGGCGCAGCGCTTCCGCCTCGGACGCGCCTTCCGCCATCATGGCGGAAACCACGAGGTCGGCAATGCCGGTCGCCGCCTCGCCCGCGCCGAGGAAGAGAATGCGCTGGTTCCTGAGCTTGCCGCCGGAGATGCGCAGCGCCGAGAACAGGCCGGCGAGCGCCACCGCCGCGGTGCCTTGGATGTCGTCGTTGAAGACGCAGGCTTCGTCGCGATATTTGTGCAGCAGCTTGAACGCCGAATGGTTGGCGAAGTCCTCGAACTGGATCAGCACGCCGGGAAAGGTCTTGCGCGCAGCCTGCATGAACTCGTCGACGAAGCCGTCATAGGCTTCGCCCGTCAGCCGCCGCTCGCGCAGACCGAGATAATAGGGATCGTTCAGAAGCTCTTCATTGTTGGTGCCGACGTCGAGCACGATTGGCAGGCAGTGCTCGGGATGCACGCCGGCGCAGGCGGAATAAAGCGAGAGCTTGCCGACCGGAATCCCCATGCCGTTGGCGCCGAGATCGCCGAGACCCAGGATGCGCTCGCCGTCGGTGACGACAATCAGCCTCGCCTGATAAGGCCAGTTCTTCAGGATCTCCGCGATCTGGCCGCGATCGCGCGAGGAGATGAACATGCCGCGCGGCCGCTGGAAGATCAGCCCGTATTTCTGGCAGGCGAGCCCGACGGTCGGCGTGTAGATGATCGGCTGAATCTCGTCGATATTTTCGACCACGACGCGGAAGAACAGCGCCTCGTTCCGGTCATGCAGCGCGTTCAGCGCAACGTATTTTTCCAGATCCGTCGGCAACGTGCGCAGATTGGTGAGGACGCGCTGGGCCTGCGTCTCCATCGTCAGCACGCAAGGCGGCAACAGGCCGCGCAGACCCAGCGCCTCGCGCTCGGATTCCGTGAAGGCGGTGCCCTTGTTGAGCAAGGGATCGCGCAGCAGCGTCATGCCATGCGATTGATCGGATGATGTCGGCTGGGCAGCGACCCGGGCAGGTCTATTCACGAATTCCCCCAAAAGTCTCTTATTGAACCGCAGGCATTGTCGGCCAGCGCTCCCCAGAGATCAAGGACGTTGGGACTCGTGCATCGATTGTGATCTCGCACCGCAGCGAGACTGTGTGGGGACACCGTCGGTCAAGCGGTCAGCGCGGCAAAGCTGAGAGCGAGCCTTTCTCTCCCCTCGACATTCCGGGGCGGGCGTGGCGAGCCGCTATCCGGCCGCCCGCCGCGGCGTCAGATTGGCGGCGCTGTCGGACGGTGGCACGACATGCATCAGGATCGTCTGCGTCGCGGATGCGACCTGGATCCCGTTCTGCTGGAAGCGTTGCTTCATGCGGCGGTTGAATTCGCGCTGGACCGGCCAGCGGCCGGCCTCGGTGCAGCGGATCTGGCCGACGATCGACACCATCGCGCCATCGACCTTGTCGACGCCCCAGAGCTCGAGATCGCCGCGAATCAACGCGCGGAAATCCGGCTCGCTGCGCATCTCGTCGACAATGTCCTTGAGGATCTGGCCGGCGCGATCGGTGTCTTCCTTGTAGGCGACGTTGACGCTGACCGAGGCATTGCCGGCTCCGCGGCTGGCGTTGGTGATGGTGGTGACCGCGCTGAACGGCACGATGTGCACGGCGCCGTCGCCGGCGCGCAGGCGGATGGTGCGGATCGAGACGTTCTCCACCACGCCCGACAATCCCGAGACGCTGACATTGTCGCCGACCTGCACCGTGTTCTCGAGCAGCAGGAACAGGCCGGTGATGAGATCCTGCACCAGCTTCTGCGATCCGAAGCCGATGGCGATGCCGACAATGCCGGCGCCCGCGAGCAGCGGCGCGACATTGACGCCGATCTCGCTCAGCGCGGTGAGGCCGACCACGGCGGCGATCACGCAGAGCAGCGCGGTGCGCAGCATCGGCTGGAACGTGCGCAGGCGCGCGGCGCGGGCATAGTGGCCGTCCCGCGACAGCGTATTGATCTGGCGGTCCAGCAGTGCGTTGCTGGCCTCCCAGATCGCGGCTGCGATGGCCACGGCGAGGCCGATCGTCACTACGGCCGAGATCAGCCGGCTGCCGATCTGACCGCCATAGAACCAGACGATCGCGTCCACGCCCCAGACTTCGAGCACGGCCACGAAGCCGATGAAGGCGATCACGCCCGATACGATCTTGCGCAGCAGCGGCAGATAGCGGTTGGCCCGGATCTCGAGGCCGGGAAAGCGCTGGAGGATCTCCGGCTTGATGCGGAAGCCGCGGTCGATCAGGCTCAGCGTCAGCATGATGGCGACGCGCGTGATCAACGCTACCACGGCCGTGCCGACGAAATACTGCAAGAGCAGGGAGTAGCCGTTTCGGATGTTGAGCGCCCACACGGCCCACAGCGCGAGATCGAGTGCAATGGCCGGATAGTGCCAGCCGCCGGCGATGCGATTGCGCAGGCGGGCCGCGATCCCCTGCCGCTCGGCCGGTGCGCGGATCGCTTCCGCGACCTGGCGGCGGCATTGCAGGATGATAACGACGACGAAGAGATGCACGACCAGCATCACCATGCGCAGCAACGCGGCATAGCCGGCGCGGTGCAAGCCGAGCAGCAAGGCCACATTGGCAAAGGCGATGCCGGAGACGCCGACGCCGACGATGCGGCGCGCCCAGATCTCGACATAGGCGGCGGTCTCGGCCCTGACAGGAAACACGCCGAACGGTCCCGCCAGCCCCCGGACCGCGCAGATCAGGCCGCGCGAGAACGCATAGGCGTTGACGACCGCGAGGATCACGAGGCGAACGGTGGTGGGCTGGCCGATCTCCGTGCCGAGGAGCGCGGTGGCGACGCCGACGAAGACAACCACCGGCAGCAGCTCGAGCACGAAGCGTCCCAGCACGAAGGGCAGCCGCGACAAGACCTGCCAGACGCGCGCAAGGCTGTGACGGCGCTTGTTCAGCTCGGGGCCCGGAGTGACGTCCGCCACCGATGACGGTGGGTCAATTGTGGGCAGCACCTGTGCCGGCAGGCGCGCCGTCTGCGGCACGCGTCCTTCCAGGAATGCGACCGGACGGCGGATCAGGCGGAAGATCACCCATTCGGCCGCAAGGGCGCAACCGAGCACCAGCGCCAGCTTCCAGGCGATCTCGATCAGGAGATTGTAGGCGGCAGGATCGTTCGCGGTGCGCAGGAACCAGTAATAAAACGCCGGAAAATGCGTGAGCGTCCGGGCCATGCTGGCGATCTCGCCCGATATCTCCTGGATTTCCTCCGAGACCGTGAGCAGGAGTTGCGCGCCGAGGCCGTCGGCCGCCAGCGGAATGGGCGATTTCTGCCCCGGCGCGGTTGCCGCCGGCTGCTGCTGACCCGATGCATTCGCGATCGCCCGCAGCGTATCGATCATCTGTGCGCGTTTCTTGTCGTCCTGGAGCGTGTCGAGCGCTCGCCTGGCCTCGTCAGGCGACAGCGCAGCCGCGCTGCTCGCAGCCGGCGTCTCGGCGCGGACGCCGGAGAGCGATGAGATCGCGAGGAAGAGAGCGGCGAGGAGCGCCGGGACAAGCTTATGCGACACGCGGATTCCCTGGAAAAAAAATGAATGCGCCCGCGGTGTCGTGGCCGTCACCGCAGAAGCACATGCGTCATGTCGGATTGGCGCTATTCGCCCCGAGCCTGTGTCGGAAGTTGGCCTTCGCGGCGACTTTCTCTTGGCATTTGCCGCAATGCAGGATCGGGGAACCGTGGCTGGCGCGCTCAAACGCCAGCCAACGTGATCCGTCATTCCGCAAGCTCGCGGCTCGTGCAGCGCGACAAGGCGTGGATGGCCGGGACAGGCCCGCCATGACGTTGTGGAGACCACCATGCCTCGCGTGCACGGGTCATCCGCAATTGCCTCCGCCTTTGCTAGCGTTGGTCCGGAATGATCACGCGGAGGAGGAGCAAGCAGAGACGTCACGAAAGACGCGTGTGACTGGCCCCGTCAGGGGCGATCCGCTATGATCGAAATGATCAAAAATACAGCGCCGGGAAGGTAGGGGCTTTGCCTCACTGATGCAGCCCGCTAAACCTTGACCCGGCGTGCCGTTCGCGGTTTGCGCCGCTATGCGATAGTCCGAACGAGCTCCATCGCAATCAACGCGGCTGGATTTGCGGAGGTGGTGTCATAGACCTCCCCTTGCTCATGAGGTGGACGTTGCGCGTCGCTTGTTGGCGACCACCGTGATGCTCCTCCCGCGACATAAAACTGTCAAGCAGGATCAATGACGTGAAAGATCACATTTGAATGTGCCGGTTCCCATGGCGACGTCATTGCCCCTGTTTTGCCCGACGCGTCAACTTTGTTTCGTAAAATCAGCAATCACGTGACGCCGCCGGCAAGCCATTGATTCCGCTACGCCCGTCTACTGTGCATGGGGTTGTTTTCGCAGTTTGGTCTGCGGCCTAGAGAAACATGTCGGCAAGGTCGACCGTCGAGGACTTACCGATGAGGTCGAAGTTGCGCGCCAGCCAGCTTCGCGCCGCCGCGCGGCCCTCGTCGCGCAGGCGGCACAACAGGCTCCATTCGGGATGGAATTGCGTGGCGGTGCCGAGCTGCGACATCAGCTGATCGTTGCCGATCCAGTGCATGTACATGCGGCTGTGCTTGGCACTGTCGAGTTCGCCGTCGTCGATCAGCCGGGTGGCGAAGGCGATCGCACGCATCTCGCGCATCAGCGACGAATTGAAGCTGATCTCGTTGATACGATGGAGGACGTCGGCCGCGCTGGTCGGCAGCTCGTCGCGCCGGATCGCCGTGACCTGGACGATGACGACGTCGTGGCTGCCCTTGCGGTAGATCAGCGGAAAAATCGCGGGATTGCCGAGATAGCCGCCGTCCCAATAATGCTCGCCGTCGATCTCGACGGCTTGGAAATAGGGCGGCAGGCAGGCCGAGGCCAGCACGGTCTCCGCGGTGAGATGCGGGCCCTGGAACACCTTGATCTTGCCGGTGCGGACGTTGGTGGCGTTGAGAAACAGTTGCGGCGCATCCGGCGAAGAATTGAGCCGGTCGAAATCGACCACGCGCTGCAACAGCGCGCGCAGTGGATTGAAGTGGAAAGGGTTGAGCATGTTCGGCGGCACGGTATGCGTCAGCGTGTGGATGAAGGCATGGACCGGATGGTACTCCGGCGGCAGCTTCAGGGCCTGGATCCACTGGTTGAGCGGCGAGAGCAGATCGTACGCCATGTCCATGCGCGACACTTCGTACCAGAACGCGTGCAGGTCCTGCCGCGCCGCCTCCGCGCCTCCCCTCGCCATGCCGGAGGCCATCGCCACCGCGTTCATCGCGCCGGCGCTGGTGGCGCTGACCGCCTCGATCGCGAGCCGGCCGTCCTCGAGCACCTGATCGAGCACGCCCCAAACGAAGGCGCCGTGTGCGCCGCCGCCCTGGAGCGCGAAGCTGACGCTCTTCCGGTTTGCGGTCCCGCTTTCCGTCACCTTCTCTTCCTGCCTGGCTTGCCTTCCTTCTCCAGCGCCCTGCGCACCGCGTCGAACTCCTGCGCCGAGGCCTTGTCGGCGCGCGGGAAGCGCAGGTCCAACTTTTCCAGCGCGGCATTGATCACCGAGCCGATCACGACGCGCGCGAACCATTTGTGGTCGGCGGGGACGACATACCAAGGCGCGTGAGTCGTGGCGGTGTGGCGCACGATGTCCTGATAGACGGCCTGGTAGCGCGGCCACAGCGCGCGCTCCTTGATGTCGTCCATCGAGAACTTCCACTGCTTGGCCGGCTCCTCCAGCCGGTCGAGGAAGCGTTGGCGCTGCTCTTCCTTGGAGATGTTGAGGAAAAATTTCAGCACCACGGTGCCGTTGCGGCAGAGATAGCGCTCCCAGGCGGAAATATCCTCGAACCGCTCCTTCCAGATGTTCTTGGTGACGAGTCTCGGCGGCAGCTTCTGCTTGGCGAGGATCTCCGGATGCACGCGCGTCACCAGGCATTCCTCATAATGCGAGCGGTTGAAGATGCCGATATGGCCACGCTGGGGCAGCGCGACAGCGTGGCGCCAGAGGAAATCGTGGTCAAGTTCCTTGCTGCTCGGCGCCTTGAAAGGATGAACCTCGCAGCCCTGCGGATTGATGCCCTCGAAAATCGCCTTGATCGCAGAGTCCTTGCCGCCAGCGTCCATCGCCTGGAGCACGATCAACAGCGACCAGCGGTCCTGGGCATAGAGCTTCTCCTGAAATTCGACCAGGCGCTTCTTGTTGGCCTCGAGGATCTCCTGCGCCCTCTCCTTGTCGAGATCGCCCTTCTCGTCGGTCTTGTGATCCTTCAGGTGAAACTTGCCGGAGCCGTCGTAACGGAACGGGGTGATGTAGCGGTCGAGTTGCCCGGCGGTCGATTTGGACGGCTTCTTGCTCATGAGTTCGGGGATACCTTGCGTTGCGGCTTTAATCGGTCGAGCACGCTACCAAGGATGCCCTTGGGAAGGAATATGATGAAGAGCACGAGCAATACGCCGTAGACGAGGTTGTCCCAGCCGACCGCCTTGGTGCCAAAGCCGATGCGCAGGGTCTCCGCGAGCATAATGGTGATGATGGCGCCTATGGTCGGGCCGAGCGACACGAACAGGCCGCCGACGATCGCCGCGAACACCATCTGAAGCGACACCGCGATGCCGCTAACGGTGTCGGGCGTGATGAACATCTGGTACTGGCAGTAGATTGCGCCGGCGAGCGCCGTCATCACCGCGCTGAGCAGCGTGATCTTCAGCTTCTCCGCGGTGACGTCGACGCCGGCCGCAGCGGCGGCGTCCTCGTCCTCCGAGATCGCCTCCAGCGCATAGCGCGCCATGCTGCGATCGACCCAGTGCCAAACCACGATGCCGAACAGCCAGATCGCGAGCGCGATCAGGTACCACGTCGTCTTGTCGTCGAATTGCAGCGCCAGCAGTCCGTTGCCTGACGCACGGTTCGGCGTGTAGCCGAGCGAGCCGCCGGTGTAGTCGCGCGTCGCTGTGATGACCTGGAGCACGATGCCCGACAGCGCCAGCGTCACCAGCACGAAATAGTGCCCGGTGATGCGGAAGCGGAAGCAGGGATAGCCGACGATCAGCGCCAGCGCGCCGGCTGCGACCATGCTGATGGGGATGCCGATCCAGGGCGACAGGCCGAGATGATTCCACAGAAGCGCGGTGACATAAGCGCCGATCCCCATGAAGCCGCCATGCCCCAGCGAGACGAGGCCGAACCGCCCCATCATCGACCAGGAGGTGTAGGCGAACGACCAGATCAGGATCAGCACCAGAATGTGCAGATGATAGGGATCGCGATAGACAAAGGGCAGCGCCACCAGCGCCGCCAATCCGATCCCCCACGCCGCAAGCCGCCCCTGCCCCATCATCGGCGTCTCGCCAAAAGGCCCGCGGGCCGGATGAACATCATGACGATGAAGAAGGCGAAAGCGAGCACATAGCCCCATTCGAGATCGGAGAACAGGCCGCCAAGCGAGATGATCTCCGCGAAGACGAAGGCGGCGATGAAGCCGCCGATGAAATTGCCGAGGCCGCCGAGCACGCAGATCAGGAAGGTGATCGGCCCGAAGGAGAGTCCGACGAAGGGATGCACGTCATATTGCAGCACCAGGAGGCACGCGGCGAGCCCGGCCAGCGCGCCGCCGAGCGCGGAGGTGATGAGATAGATCCGCCTGGTGTCGACGCCCATCAGCGCCATGATCTGCCGGTCCTGCGAGATGGCGCGGATCGCGGTGCCGGTGAACGTCCGCGTCATGAAGAGATAGACGCAGACCATGCCGACCAGCGCGGCCACGAACGACAGCAGCCGCGCATAGCTGAAATTCATGTCGCCGAAGGCGAGCACCGGCAGGCGGATGCCGAGATTGCGGAAGTCGATGCCGAAGGCGACGGTGGCGAAGCTCTGCAGCACGAACAGCACGCCGCCGGTCGCGAGCAGCTGGTTGATCGGCGGCGCAGTGAGCAGCGGCGCGATCACCAAGTAATGCAGGGCCGCACCGAGCAGGGCGACCAGCAGGATGGTAAGCGGCGCGGCGACGAAATAACTGATGCCGTAGTACTGCACCATGAAGTACATGCCGTACATGCCGATCATCACGAGCTCGGCGTAACAGATCCACGTCACGTCGATGACGCCGAAGATCAGGTTGAGGCCGAGCGCCAGCAGTGCCAGCACGCCGCCGAGCAGGATGCCGTTGATCACGGCCTCCAGCAAATAGATGTCGAAGATGTCCACAAATGCCTGCATGCCCCCTCACACCCCGAGATATGCTTCCTTGACCGTGTCGCTCGCCAGCATCTCGGCCGAGGTGCCGGACGCCCTGATCGTGCCCGCCTCGATCAGATAGGCGCGGTCGACCACTTTCAGCACCTGCTGCACGTTCTGCTCGACGATCAGCACCGTCAGGCCGCTGGCGCGGATGCGCTTCACCAGCTCGAACACCTGCTGCACCACAACCGGCGCAAGGCCTGCTGACGGTTCATCCAGCAGCAGCAGCTTCGGATTGGACATCATGGCGCGGCCGATCGCGCACATCTGCTGCTCACCGCCGGACATGGTGCCGGCCATCTGGTGTCGCCGCTCCTTCAGGCGCGGGAACAGGTCGAACACGACCTCGAGCCGCTCAGCATAGTGCCCGCGCGCCTCCTTCATGAAGGCGCCCATCTTGAGATTGTCGTCGACCGTGAGCTGCGGAAACAGCCGGCGGTTCTCCGGCACATGGGCAATGCCGAGGCTGACGATCTTGTGCGAGGGCGTCGCCACGAGGTCAACGTCCTCCATCTTGATCGCACCGCGCGAGGGCCGGATCAGGCCGGAGATGACGCGCATCAGGGTGGTCTTGCCGGCGCCGTTGGGGCCGATGACGCCCACGGCCTCGCCGGCCTTGACGTCAAGGTTGACGCCGAACAACGCCTGGAACGTGCCATAGCCGGCATTGACGCCGCGGAGTTCCAGCATCGGCTAGCCTCCCGCCCGGCGCCGCGCTTCGGCGGCCGCGGCCTGCGTGGTCTCGGCATCGGTGCCGAGATAGACCTCGATGACGCGCGGATCGCCCGCAACCGCGCTCGGCAGGCCTTCCGAGATCTTCTCGCCGTGATCGAGCACCATGACGCGATCGACGACGCGCATCAGCACGCCCATGATGTGCTCGACCCAGATGATGGTGATGCCGAGCTCGTCGCGGATGTTGCGCAGCATGTCCGCGGCCTGATCCATCTCGGCCTCGTCGAGACCGCCGAGGCTCTCGTCGGCGAGCAGCAGCGTCGGCGCGGTGGCGAGCGCTTTTGCAAGTTCGAGCTTCTTCAGGCCGGCGGCCCCCAAGCCATCGACGCTGGCATGGCGGTCGGTCGGCAGACCCACCATCGCCAGCGACCGTTCGGCCGCTTCCTCGGCCTTGACGCGGCTGTGCCGGCCTTGCCCGTAGAAGCCGGCGAGCGCGACGTTTTCGAAGATGGTCAGGCGACGGAAGGGCCGCGGGATCTGGAAGGTGCGGCCGATACCGCGATTGATGATCCGGTGCGGCGGCAGGCCCGCGATCTCGTGCCCGCCGAACAGGATCGATCCGGAGCTCGGTGCCAGCGTGCCCGAGAGCATGTTGAAGATCGTGCTCTTGCCCGACCCGTTGGGTCCGATCAGGCCGAGGATCTCGCCCTGGTCGACCCGGAACGAGACGTTGTTGACGGCCGTGAAGCCGCCAAACCGCTTCACCAGTCCGCTGACTTCCAACACCGAAGCCCCCGCCGCTACTGGTTGCTGTAGGTGGTGCCTTTCGGCAGCGGCAGCACCGCGTCGCGCTGCGCCTGGCTCTTGGGCCACACCACGGAGGATTTGTCGTCGATGTACTGGATCACGACCGGGAACGAGCGTTCGTTCTGTCCGGCCATCGCCGTGCCTTCGCCATAGAACTTCACGCCGAATCCGAGCATGGTGCCGCCTTCGGGGATGTCGGTGTCGAGCGCCGCCTTGCGCAGCGCCTCCGGGTCGACACCGCCATACTTCTTGATCGCGCGCGGTAGAACGTCGGACATGAAGACGTAGGTGTTGGAGGCGCCGATGCCGACATGAGCGGAGCGGATCGCAACGCCCGGCCTGATCTTGTCGAACTCGTCGCCGACCATCTTGATGACGGGCGGGAGCTTCGGATCCATGGTCTTCTGGTTCGCGAGCCAGATCGAGATCGGATCGGCGTTGAAGATGTAGGTCGCGTCCGCGCCCATGCCCTCCTTCAGCTTCTCATAGACGCCGTAGCCGGCGCCATGCCCCATCAGCGCGCCGAACTTCAGGCCCTGCTCGCGGGCCTGGCGCAGCAGCAGCGTAATGTCGGGGTTGTAGCCGGTGTGGAAGATCACGTCGGGCTTGGCGCGCTTCAGCTTGGTCACCAGCGCGGAGAGATCGGGGGCGGTGGCGGAATAGCCCTCCTTCAGCACGACGTTGAAGCCAGCCTTCTTCGCCCCGGCCTCGTTGCCCTTGGAGACGTCGACGCCATAGGCGCCGTCCTCGTGGATGATGGCGACGCGCAGGTCCTTCGGTTCCTTGCCGAGCTTCTCCTTGGCATTCTGCGCGATGAAATCCACCGTCATCATGCCGAATTGGTCGCCGCTGGCCTGCGGGCGGAACACGTATTTGTAGCCTTTGTCGTTGAACACGGCCGACGAGATGCAGGTCGTCATCCACATGAACTTCTTGAGCTGCTCGACGCGAGCGGCCACCGGCACGCATTGCGCCGAGGAGAAGAAGCCGAGCACCATGTCGACCTTCTCCTGCTCGAGCAGGCGGACGGATTCGTTGATGGCGATGTCGGGCTTGCTCTGCGCATCCGCATAGACCGCTTCGACCTTGTAGCCTTCGACGCCGGTCTTGGCGAAATGGTCGAGGATGATCTTTGCGCCGATATAGCCGAGCTCGGAGCCGCCGCCGGCGAGAGGCCCGGTCAGATCAAAGACGACGCCGATCTTGATCTTCTTCTCCTGAGCCTGGGCGGAAACCGTCAGGCTCGTCGCTGATATCGCGACCAAGAGCCCACCCAGCAAACGGGCAGCCATGCGCAGGCGCATCAAAACCTCCCTGGGCGATTGTGCATCGCATTCTCGTTGGTTTTGTTTTTTGCCCATCACATGGGCTGCGCGAAGCGATGTCAAGCCTCGCGCGTCAGCGGGAGGCGAACTGCTGCGCAATAAAGGCCGTGACAAATCGCGGCATGGTCGGCGTGAGATCGCTCATTCCGCGCACGAGATGAATGGCGGACAGCTCGGGCTCGTCCTCGAGCGCGAGGTTGGCTTCGATCCGGGCGCGGGCGTCATCGCCCGGCATGTCCAGGTTGAGGACCTGAATCATCGCAATCGCGCGGCCGGAAACGACGCAGTGCCAATCCGCCTCCGCCGTGTAGTCCTCTGCGGTCAGCCCGGTCTCCTCCGCGATCTCGCGGACGACGCTGCCGGGAACGTCCAGGGCGCCATCCGTGACGTCGCCGAGGTCCGGCGTCCCCGATGGGAAATAGATGCGGCCCGCATTGGCGGTGTGCTGCGCCATCTCGCCCATGATGAAGGCGCCGTCGGAGGTACGCAGCGCACCCATGCCGAAACCGTTGAACACGGCCGTATCAGGAAAGCCCCAGTCGCGCCAGGCGAGGAAGCTGGCGAAATCGGTCTCGAAATACGTCGCAACGAGATGGCCGCCCGCGAATACGGCATCGCGCCCGAGCAAGACGCGGCCGTTCCAGATCTTCGGCCGCTCGCGCTGCTTCTCGGCGAAATGCGCCGCGATCTCGGCGCTGCGTTGCTCCGCGAACGGCCACGGGATTGGCCGCACGGCAAGATCGAGCGTCGTGACGCGATGAATGACCGGTGACGTCATGACGCCTGGCTATCTCGCCTTCGCGTCAGCTATTTGGCATTCCCGGTCGTCTTCTTGGCCTGGTCGACGAATTTGTTGGTGAAGGTCTTGCTGAGGTCGATCTTGGCATTCGCCACCTCCGGCGAGCCGACGCTGAACACCGCAAGCACGGCCTCCGCGCCCTTCGGGTCCATCTTGCCGTTTTCGGAGAACATGGGGATCGTGTTCTTCAGAGCGGCGAGATAGAGCTCCTTGTTCTTGCCGACCATCTGCTCCGGCATCTTCGCCATGATCTCCTCCGGCGTGTGCGAATGGATCCAGGCGAGCGTGGCGAGGATCGCATTGGTGAGCGCCTGCGTCTCCTTCTCGTGGCTGTTGATCCAGGCCGCCGTCGAATAAAGCGAGCCGCCCGGATATTCGCCGCCGAAGGTTTCGAGCGTGTCCTTCTGGGTGCGAGTGTCCGAGAGGATGCGCAGATCCTTGTGGCTGCCCTGGAGCACGGTGACAGAGGGATCGAGCATCACGGCCGCGTCGATCTGGCCCTGCTCCATGGCAGCAACCGCGGTGGCGCCGAGGCCGACGCCGATCACGGCGGTGCCTGCGGGATCGAGGCCGTTCTTCTTGAGCATGTATTTGAGGAAGAAATCGGTGGAGGACCCCGGCGCACTGACGCCGACCTTCTTGCCGGCAAGATCCTTGACCGACTTGATATCGTTGGTGCGCGATGGCGCGACCACCAGCACGAGGCCAGGATAGCGGTCATAGACCACGAATGACTGCAGCTCCTGCTTCTTGGCGGCGAGATTGACGCAATGGTCGAAATAGCCGGAGACGACGTCGGCGCTGCCGCCGAGCACGGCCTTCAGCGCATCCGAGCCGCCCTTGAGGTCCACGAGTTCGACGTTGAGGCCGGCCTTCTCGTATTCGCCGAGCTGCTTGGCCAGCACCGTCGGCAGGTAGCACAGGCAGGCGCCGCCGCCGACCGCCACGGTGACCTTGCTTTGCGCCGCGGCAAGAGAGTTGGTGAGCGTCAGCGCGAGCAGCGCGCCGGCGAGCCTGGCAAGCGTGTTCTTCATTGGTTTCCTCCATTCGGCCGGCGGCACCATAGAGCAGCGGGGCTGGCTTGAGAAGCACTGCCGAACTGGGCTGGTCATCGGCGTTCCGGCGCAATAGCATGCCCCGACAAGAACAATTCCAGATGGGGAGGATCATCCATGAATCGCCTTGCTGCCGGTCTGTCGATCGCCGCCGCCTTTGCCGCCGGATCCGGCGCAACCCACCTGCTGCGGCCGGCGCTCGCCGCCGAGAACATCACCGCGCAGATCATCCACACCGGCGAGATGCAGGGCGATGCGCTCGGGCCCGCCAACGCCGTCGGCTATCGTTCCAAGATGTTCGCCAGCGCCGATGGTGCCACCATCTCGATCCAGGTCGGCAACGTGCCCAAGCACATGCATCCCAACACCAACGAGATCCAGTACATCCTGGACGGCACCGGCACGATCTGGCTCGGCGACAAGGAGGTGACGGTGAAGCCCGGAGACCTCGTGATCATCCCGAAGGGCACGCCGCATGGCGGCACCAAGCCGATCAGCGGCCAGGTCAAGGCGATAGCGATCAAGACCCCGCCGCAGGCGCCCGACGACACCAAGCTGCTGGATTGAGCTGTTGTCTTCACCTCTCCCGCTCGCGGGAGAGGTGAACTCGCCCTAGCCGCGTCCATCCGACGACGTCGGCCGCCATACCAACAGGCGCCGCTCCACCAGCGTCACCCCAAAGTCGATCAGGATGACGAAGGCCGACAGCACGAACATGCCGGCGAACACGCCGGCGACGTCGAAGATGCCCTCGGCCTGCTGGATCAGATAGCCGAGTCCGGCCGCCGATCCCAGATACTCGCCGACGACCGCGCCGACCACGGCGAAGCCCACCGAGGTGTGCAGCGAGGAGAACATCCATGACAGCGCCGAGGGCCAATAGACGTGCTGCATCAATTGCCGCTCGCCCATGCCGAGCATGCGGCCG
Organism: Bradyrhizobium daqingense; assembly: GCF_021044685.1. Classification (NCBI taxonomy): domain Bacteria; kingdom Pseudomonadati; phylum Pseudomonadota; class Alphaproteobacteria; order Hyphomicrobiales; family Nitrobacteraceae; genus Bradyrhizobium; species Bradyrhizobium daqingense. Next base: position 3,120,531 of record NZ_CP088014.1, on the reverse strand, counting down.
TTGTCGAGCACGGTGCGGCTGACCTCCTTCACGCCCTGATAGACGTTGAAGAAGACGATGAAGAACACCAAGGTGACGCCGAGCGCGACCTTGGACCAGATGCCGAGCCCGAGCCACAGCGCGAAGATCGGCGCCAGCACGACGCGCGGCAGCGCGTTGACCATCTTTACATAGGGATCGAACACGGCTGCGACCAGCGGCTGGCGCGCGAACCAGAAGCCGACCAGTACGCCGCCGAGCGATCCGATCACGAAAGCGAGGATCGATTCCGCCAGCGTGATGCCGAGATGCTTCCAGATCACGCCGGACGAAAACCACTTCACGATCTGGCTGAACACGTCGAGCGGGTTCGAGAAGAAGAACGGCGGCAGCAGGATCTTTCCGAACACGGGAACGGTCGTCAGCACCTGCCAAAGCACGGTGAAGATGACCGCGACCAGGATTTGCAGCGCAAGCAGCGTCGGACGCGACATCAGACCGTCTCCGCCGCATTCGTGGATTGGGCGTAACCCTTCATCACCTCGTCCTTGAGCACGCTCCAGATCTCGCGATGCAGTGCGTGGAATTCCTTGTCGAGCCGCACTTCGAAAATGTCGCGCGGGCGCGGCAGGCTGACGCGCCAGTCGCCGATGATGCGCGAGGACGGCCCCGCCGACATGATCACGACGCGGTCGGCGAGCGCGATCGCCTCTTCGAGGTCGTGGGTGACGAACAGCACGGCCTTGCGGTCGGCATTCCACAGCTCGAGCAGCAGATTGCCCATGACCTGGCGCGTCTGCGCATCGAGCGGTCCGAACGGCTCGTCCATCAGCAGGATCTTCGGATCGCGGATCAGGACCTGCGCCAGCGCCACGCGCTTGCGCTGGCCGCCGGAGAGCATGTGCGGATAGCGGTTCGCGAAGGCGCCGAGGCCGACGGAGGTCAGCCATTTCTGCGCCCGCGGCAGTGCCTCAGCGCGCGGCGTGCCCTTGATCTCGAGCCCGATCGCGACGTTGTCGAGCGCTGTCTTCCACGGGAACAACGCGTCGGCCTGGAACAGGTATCCGGCATCCCGGTTCAGCCCCGCGAGCGGCCGGTCGAAGATCGTGACGCTGCCGGCGGCGGGCTTGAGCAGGCCCGCGGCAACGTTGAGCAGCGTCGATTTCCCGCACCCTGTAGGTCCGACGATGGCGACGAACTCGCCTTGCGCCACCGTGAGATGCGCTTTCTCCACCGCCGTATAGACCCGGCCGTCCCCGAGACGGAACGCAACCTTGGCGTCTTCCAGCGCCACCGCCGTGGGCGTTGTCATGTATTCCCTCCGAATTTGGCCCGATGCCTTAGCCGCTTGCGCCGCCAAGTTCAATCAACCCGCTAAGCGTGCTACGCATGGGGCTTGCCGCGCCCTTACCCCTCCAGGGGAGGGTAACAACGAGCCTGCAATCGATGCCCTCCAAGCTGGCGATCAGCTACCAGCACGTCACCAAGAGCTTCGGCCGGCTCAAGGCCGTCGATGACATCTCGCTCGACATCGCCGAGGGCGAGTTCGTGGCCGTCGTCGGTGGGTCGGGCTCGGGCAAGACGACGCTGCTGCGGCTCGCCAACCGGCTGATCGAGGCTGACGGCGGCACGATCATGGTGGAAGGTGAGAACGTCCGAAACGTCGATCCGGTCGCCCTGCGGCGGCGCATCGGCTACGTGTTCCAGGCCGGCGGGCTGTTTCCGCATTTGAGCGTTGCCGAGAACATCGGGATCACGCCGAAACTTCTGGGCGCGCCGGCAGCGGACATCGCCGCCCGCGTCGACGAACTGCTCGAGCTCGTGCAGCTCGACCGTGCCGCGCACCGCGACCGGCTGCCGGAGGCGCTGTCCGGCGGCCAGCGCCAGCGTGTCGGCGTGGCCCGGGCGCTGGCGGCAAAGCCCCGCATCGTGCTGATGGACGAGCCGTTCGGGGCGCTCGATCCCCTCACCCGCGATGCGCTCGGCGAGGACTATCGGTCGCTGCATCGCAAGCTCGGCCTGACCACCGTCATGATCACGCATGACATGACGGAGGCGATCCTGCTCGCCGATCGCATCGCCGTGATGCGCGGCGGCAAGCTGCTGGCGCAGGGGACGCCTGCAGAGCTCTCGACGAACGGCGATGCCTATGTACTGGAGCTCTTGCGCACGCCTCGACGCCAGGTCGAACGGCTGAACGCGCTGCTGCCGTCGAGCGGTGCGGCATGAGCTTCTTCTCCGACCCGCGCTGGGGCGAGGCGCTGTCGCATCTGCCCGATTATCTCGGCAATCATGTGCGGGTGAGCCTTGCCGCGCTGGCGCTTGGTCTTGCCGTCAGCCTTCCGCTGGCCATCCTCACGCGCAACCGCCCGGCGCCGCGCAACATCCTGCTTGCGCTTGCCAGCATCGTGCAGACGGTACCCGGACTTGCGCTGCTTGCGCTGTTCTATCCGTTGCTGCTGCTGGCGGCTTCGTTAACGCTCGCCTGGTTCGGCTTTTCCTTCTCCGCCTTCGGCTTCCTGCCGGCTGTGCTGGCGCTGGCGCTCTATTCGATGCTGCCGGTGCTGCGCAACGGCATCACCGGCCTCAACGGCATCGATCCGGCGCTGACCGAAGCCGCCAAAGGTGTCGGCATGACCGCGCGGCAGTCGTTGGTCATGGTCGAGCTGCCGCTGGCGCTGCCGGTGATGATGGCGGGAATCCGCACCGCTGCCGTGTGGGTGATCGGCACGGCGACGCTGTCGACGCCGATCGGACAGACCAGCCTCGGCAACTACATCTTCGCCGGGCTCCAGACCCAGAACTGGGTGCTCGTGCTGTTCGGCTGTCTGGCCTCCGCCCTGCTCGCTCTTGCCGTGGACCAGCTGCTTGGCCTGATCGAGAACGGCCTGCGTCATCGCAGCCACGTGCGCGCAGCGCTCGGCGGCGTCGGGATCGCGGCCCTCGTCACGGCGGCGCTGGTGCCAACGATGGGGCGCTCGTCGCAGGGCTATATCGTCGGCGCCAAGACTTTCGCCGAGCAATATGTGCTGTCGGCCCTGCTGCGGGATCGCCTCCAGGCCGCAGGTCTTTCCGCGAGCGCAAGATCCGGCCTTGGCTCCAGCGTCATCTTCGAGGCGCTGAAGGCCGGCGACATCGATCTCTATGTCGATTATTCCGGCACGCTTTGGACCAATCAGCTTCACCGCACCGATATCAAGCCGCGCGCGGAGTTGCTCGCGGAGCTGAAAACTGCGCTCGCAAAGGAGAACGTCACCCTGCTCGGCGGGCTCGGCTTCGAGAACGCCTATGCGCTGGTGATGCCGCGCAAGCGCGCCGAGGCGCTTGGCATCCGTACCATCGCCGATCTCGCCGCGCACACATCGACGATGTCGATCGCCGGCGACTATGAGTTCTTCTCGCGCCCCGAATGGGCGGCGCTGCAAAAAGCCTATGGTCTTCAATTCCGCGCGCAGCGCCAGATGCAGCCGGATTTCATGTATGCGGCGGTCGCCAGCGGCGAGGTCGACGTCATCGCCGGCTACACCAGCGACGGTCTGATCGCGAAATACGATCTCGTGGCGCTCGACGATCCCAGGCGCGCGATCCCGCCCTATGACGCGATTCTGTTGCTGGCGCCCAAGCGCGCCGGCGACGAGCGGCTCAAGGCAGCACTCGAGCCGCTGCTCGGCAAGATCGACATCGCCACCATGCGCGAAGCAAATTTGCGCGCCAGCGGCAATGACGCGAACTCATCGCCGGATGCGGTGGCGAGATGGTTGTGGGAGAAGGTGGGCGGGCGGTAGGGTGCGATAATTCCGGCTTTCAGAGTTGCGGCCGGAAGCACCCGTACCAGCCTTCCCAGCGAGGTCGCCGATCAACATAACAACAGTCGACGACAGCTCGGCCGATACGGTCCGTGTGCCGAAATGTCACCTTAGCGAACGTCGCCTGAATGAGCTCGCCGTGATAGTTTTCACAAAGCTGGGCGGTGAGCTTGCGCGCCCCCTCGCGGCCGGACAAAGAAAAATATCAAAAACGCTAAGGGCAGGAAAATGAAGAAGCTGGCACGGCGATCATTCGTAGCTGGATCGGCGGCAGTGTTGTTCGCCCCCTTCGGGAAGACGCAAGCGCAATCCGCGTGGCCGAACCGATCCCTTCGTATTGTCGTACCATATCCACCGGGCGGCCAGACCGACGGCATCGCGCGAGCTTTCGGTGACTACCTGGCGCGGCAGGTGGGGAAGCCGGTCATCGTCGAAAACAGGGCCGGCGCCGGCGGCGTCATCGGCGTGACTGAAGCAAAACGCGCCGAGCCCGATGGCACCACCATCCTCTGCACGATCTCTTCGTCACTCATCCAGAACCGTATCACGGTGAAAGATCTTCCTTATGATCCCGAACGGGACTTCACCTATCTGACGATGGTCAGCGGCGCCGGCGGTCCGGTGGTCGCGGCCAAGAAGACGGGAGCGACCAATCTTCGTGAATTCATCGAATATGCAAACAAGGTTGGCAGCCTGAACTGGGGATCCTACGGCGTAGGCTCCACGCCGCACGTCCTCATTGAGACGATCGCGAAGCAATACGGCATTCGGTTTCAAGTCATCCAGTACCGCGGTGAGGCGCCGATGTGGAATGACCTTGCCGGACAGACGTTGGATGGCGCCGCAGGAAGTTATGCCGCAGCAGCGCCCGTCATCCAGGCGGGAACGGGAAACCTGATCGGAGTTGTTGGCAGCAGGCTACCGCCCTATCCCGACACGCTGACCATGACAGAGCAAGGCGCCATCGGTGACTTCTATGAGCTCCGCGCGTTCACGACCTTCGCCGTGCCGGTCGGCACGCCAAAGGAGATCGTAGAGCAACTCTCGGCGATGTTGATCCAGGCCGGATTAGATCCGAAGGTCCAGCAAATGCTGAGCAACTTTCTGCTGTCTTCTCCGACCGATTTCGAGACGACCCATCGCATTTTCAAGCGCGACAGTGATGTGATGCTGCGCATCTTGCGCGAACTCGGTGTCAAGCCATCGGAGTGATCGACGCGCGCTCGACGACACCAGTTCAGGCTTGGAAAGCGAGCGATACGACCGATAGCTGACGGTGTGGGACTTTCTGTTCAGTAGGCCTCCGCGCCCGGCACCACACCGGCGCGCAGCCATACGTCTTCGTGCATCGCACGGCAGTAGATGCGCAGCCGAGCTGGAGGCTAAAGCCCCCGGATCATCCCCGCATCGATCAGCAACCGGTTCAGCCGCCGCGCCTCGGCGCCGTCCTTGCAGCCGTAGAAGATGCCCTTGCAGCGGAGCATGATCTCCTTCTGCTCGGCGAAGGATGGATCGAGCGGAATGCCGGCGGCTTCCTGGATCACCAGCGGCAGATAGGGGCCGTCGACGGTGTCCATCACGGCTTCAGTCTTCACCGGCTCGAAATTGACGGCGTCGATCGCGTAGTACGTCGCGTAGAGACGCGGATCGTAAGCGTCGAGCTTCTTGCCGAGAGCGCCCTCGTCGAGTCCGGGCTCGAGGATAGCAGGCGCGAACTCCGGCTGGTGGTCGCCGTAGCGCACGATCAGGAAAGGCTCGCCGGGGAAATTCTTCTTCAGGCCGGCGACGAATGTCTTGTACTGCTCGGCGCTGATTGCCTGACGGCGCAGATACTCGTCGATGGACGGCATGTTACCCGGCGCGCGCCAATTCGGCAGCAGGTCGGGACGGAAGCGCGTCTCCCAGGGAAAATGATTGGCGCCGAGATAGATGAAGGTGAACAGCGGCTTGTTCGGAGGCTGCTGGCCCATCAGCTGGAGCGCCTTGTCGTAGAAGAAGGAATCGGGCTCCACGTCCTTGGCGCCGAGATCCTTGGAATCGAGGAAGCGTTCGATGCCGGTCGTCATCTGGAAGCTGCGCGCGCCCATGAAGCCGCCATAGGCGGGATAGAGCGACATCGTGTCGTAGCCGCAGCGGCGCAGCGCCAGCGGCAGGCCGCGCTCGACGCGGCTCGAGGCGATGCGAGTCACGAAATAGGCGAAGCGGCCGAACGAGCGTGAGGAGAGCCCGGCCAGCACGTTGTATTCGGTGAACCAGCTCGGGCCGCCATTGCTCTCGGCCAGGAACGTGCGCTGCTTGCCGTCCCAGGATTTGAAGTGGTCGCCATAACGCGGCGGCACCTTGATGCCCTGGGCGGCGCGGATGTCGAAGCTCGATTCATCATGGATCATGATGATGTTGGGACGGCGGCCCGCGGGATGGCAGGCATCGACCAGCGGCATGTTGAGCCGCTCGTTGGTCGCGGTGGCCGATTCCATGAAGCCGTATTTCACGAAGTCGGAGACCGAACTGACGCCGGAGCGGAAGAACTTCGAGAGATAGCCGTCGTCGTAGTAGCCGCGCCAGGCCTCGTCCGGACGATAAAGCGAATAGCCGACCAACGCGGCAAGGCAGGCGAGCTTGCAGGCCAGCGCCGGCAGGCGGCGGATGCGGAACGGATCGAGCCACCACAGCGCATACATCAGCGGCAGCGTGACGAGGCCGGCCAGGATCACCGACCAGCGCAGATTCGGGAAGATCGTGAACAGGTATGTGACGCTGTCCCGGTCGATCATCATCAGGTCGATGAAGTTGACCGTCATCTGGACGACGTCGTGCTTGAGCCGCGACAGCAGCACCAGCACCACGACCATGGTCAGCGACAGCGCACCCGACAGTGCCGGCCGCCGCAGCAGCGTGATCCAGAAGAAATTAAGGATCCCCCAGGCCAGCGCGAAGGAGAGGCGCGAGCCGAAATCGGTCTCGGTCTCGTACATCAGCGCCAGCGCCGCGAAATGCGGCGCAGCCACTGCGAGCAGCCGCCAGATGCCGAGCGCGGCGACGCTCGCCAGCACGGCGGTCGTGGCAGAAGGACCTGGATTCGGCGCGGACGCCATCGACGACACGCAACTTCTGGGTCCGGCGTGGTGATGCCAAGCCGTCCGGCCGACCCATACTTCGGCTAGCGGCGCCCGGCGCAGCCGGACGCTTGCACCGTGTCATAAAATTGTAATGGAACAGTCACGGTCAGGCAACGCGTGCGGCCGTTCGACCTTCGCATATTGTTAGCGGAAGACGATGGGCCGCAGGTCCGGCCGGCGGAGCTGCCTGCGTCAGGGCTTGGCGATCCCCGCGATGAACAGGTCGATCACCGCTTCCGCCATCGGCTCGATCTCGCTCTCCTCGACGCCCCAGCGCGGAAAATGGCCGTCGAGATTCATCCGGGCAAATCCGTAGACCAGGGCGCGCCCGGCGATCTGGATGCGCTTCAGATCCGCCGACCTCAGCAGGCCCTGCGCCGCCGCATCGGCCAGCATCTGCTCCGATAGCGCGATCAGCTCGGCATTGTCGCGCGTCAGCTCTGCTGAGCTGCCATGGGCGAAGTAGCGGCCCGTCGAGACGATCTCGAAATGGGCGGGGTTGCGCATGGCCCAGCACAGATAGGCGAGGCCAAAGGCGCGGAAGCGATCAAGCGGCCCTCTCGGCGCCTCGCCGAGCGCCACCTCGATCTCGGCACGGAAGCGCCGCTGCGCCTCCTCCGCCACTGCGGCCATCAAGGCATCGCGGTTCGGGAAATGCCGGAACGGCGCTCCCGGCGAGACCGCGGCCCGACGGGCGGCCTCGCGGACGGAGATCTCGGCGCCTTCGGCCGCCAGTTGCAAGGCCGCATCGATCAACACGCGGCGAAGATCGCCGTGGTGATACGGCCGAGCTTCGGCGGTTCGGCGGGCGCGCGGCTTGGGCGTCTGGCGGGCGGGCATGGCGCCTTCTAGCATCACCTGAACGTGAATGTAATCGCTGATTACACTGTTGACAATCCTATCACGACAAATGTAATCGGTGATTACATTAAGGGGGATTGCCATGACGCAAGGTCGAAGCTGGCTCGAAAGCTGGCGGCTGCTCGCCGCCCTCACAATCAGCCTGGTTGCCCTGAGCCTTTGGATCGCCGCGATGCGGCAGTTCGAGGTCGAGGGCGTTCGCATGGTGATCCGCTTCACGGCGCGAAGCTCGCTGCTGCTGTTCTGCCTCGCCTTCAGTGCCGCCGCGCTGGCGCGGTTATGGCCCAATGCCTGGACGCGTTGGCAGCGCCGTAACCGCCGCTATCTGGGCTTGAGTTTTGCGGCGTCCCACGCGATCCACGCGGTCGCGATCATGACGTTCGCCAACATGGATCCGGCCGGCTTTGCGCAAGCCACTTCGGCGGCATCGTACATTTTCGGCGGCATCGGCTATGGCGCCATCATCGCGATGAGCGCGATCTCGTTCGACCGGACCGCGGAGCTGATCGGGCCCCGCGCCTGGCGTGCGCTGCACCTTGTGGGTGGCTATTATCTCTGGTTTCAGTTCATGGTGTCGTTCGGCATGCGCGTCCCGGCGATGCCGCTCTACGCCGCGTTCCTGGTCCCGCTCCTGATCGTGATGGCGCTGCGCATGATTGCGCTGGCCCGCCATCCCCGCCGGCAGACCGTCGCGGCGGGCTAAACGTGCGTCCTACTGAGGCAGCAGCCCGAGCCCTTTGGCGATGATGCGGTCGACGGTCCGTTTCGGCAGCACAGCGCCGATCAGATGCCGCAGCGGGTCCGGCGTGATCTGGTAGCGCACCTTGGGGCTTGCCGCCGTCAGCGCTTCGAACACCACCTCGGCGATGCGCTCGGCGGGCAGGCCCTTGGCGCCGAGGTCCATCATGAAAGCCATCACCCTGTTCAGCGCCGGCAGATAGGGCGAGTTCTTGTAGACGGACAGATCGATCTGTTCGGCCTTGCTCCAGATCGGCGTCTTCACAGCGCCGGGGGCGATGATGATGACGTCGATGCCGAACAGCATCAGCTCGCGACGCAGACTCTCCGACAGTCCCTCGATGGCGTGCTTGGAGGTGCAGTAGGGCGCCGACAGCGGATTGCCGTTCCTGCCCGCGACCGAGCTGATCATCACGATCCGTCCCTTCGGTCCTTTCAGAGATGGGTCCGCACCGAGCAAGGGCCCGAACGCCTTTGTCGCGATCACAGGACCGATGACGTTGACGTCCATCTGGCGGCGGAAATCGTCGGCCGACAATTCGAGGACGGGACCGGCGACCGCGATGCCCGCATTGTTGACGAGACCCGCGAGTGTCTCGCCCCCCACCGCCTCACGCACTTGGCTTGCGGCGGCCAGCACGGCGGCCTCATCGGTGACGTCAAACAAGAGCGGCGTAAAGTTCGTGCCCAATTCACCGGCAAGCCGATCGGCATCGGCCTGCTTGCGGACGCTGCCGAACACACGATAGCCGCGCCCGATCAGGAATTTCGCAACGGCCCAGCCGATGCCGGTGGACGCGCCGGTCACGACGACAGATCGCATGATGCCCTCCCCTCAAGGCTCCCGCAATCATGGCGGAAAACAGCGGTGGTGCGAAGGGGGAGCAGCAGAGCCGGACCCAGGAGCCGCATGGCCCCCGGATCAGCAGCGCACCATTTGCGTGATGCGCTGCGTCCGGGAAACGACGGCTTAGTTCTTCGACTTGTCGACCAGCGCGCCCTTCTTGATCCAGGGCATCATGTCGCGCAGCTTCGCGCCGACTTCCTCGATCGGATGCGCGGCGAGCTTGGCGCGGGTTGCCTTGAACGAGGTCTGGTTGACCTTGTTCTCGAGCATCCAGTCGCGGGCGAACTTGCCGCCCTGGATGTCGGCCAGCACCTTGCGCATCTCCTTCTTGGTCTCGTCGGTGATGATGCGCGGGCCGGTGACGTACTCGCCGTACTCGGCGGTGTTGGAGATCGAGTAGTTCATGTTGGCGATGCCGCCTTCATAGATCAGGTCGACGATCAGCTTCACTTCGTGCAGGCACTCGAAATAGGCCATCTCGGGCGCGTAGCCGGCCTCGACCAGGGTCTCGTAGCCGCCCTTGATCAGCTCGACCAGGCCGCCGCAGAGCACGACCTGCTCGCCGAACAGATCGGTCTCGCACTCTTCCTTGAACGTGGTCTCGATGATGCCGGCACGACCGCCGCCGACGGCGGAGGCGTAGGACAGGCCGAGGTCATGGGCGTTGCCCGAGACGTCCTTGGCGATCGCGATCAGGCAGGGCACGCCGCCGCCGCGCTGATACTCGGAGCGCACGGTGTGGCCGGGGCCCTTCGGCGCGATCATCAGCACGTCGAGGTCGGCGCGCGGGTCGAGCAGGTTGAAGTGGACATTGAGGCCGTGCGCGAACACGAGGGCGGCGCCCTTCTTCATGTTGTCGTGCAGGTGCTCGCGATAGATGTCGCCCTGGAGCTCGTCCGGGGTCAGCATCATGACGAGGTCGGCCCACTTGGCGGCTTCGGCGACTTCCATCACCTTGAAGCCGGCGGCTTCCGCCTTCTTCACCGAGCCCGAGTCCTTGCGCAGCGCGATGGCGACTTCCTTGACGCCGGAGTCCTTGAGGTTGAGCGCATGGGCGTGGCCCTGGCTGCCATAGCCGACGATGGCGACCTTCTTGCCCTTGATCAGGTTCAGGTCGGCGTCGCGATCGTAATAAACACGCATAGTCGTTTCCTCGTTCGGGGGCCGGAATCGGCCGATGGTTAGTCTTTCGAAGGCGAATTGACGGATTTCGGGGGCTGTCTAGAGCATTTTAGGGCCCCTGGGAAACCCGTTTCTGCATGGAAATCTGCGGCATCATGCATCCATGAAGACGGGGTAGAGGGACGCCAGCAGCAGGATCGCCATCAGGATGTTGAAGGCGCGGACCAGCCGCTCGGAGGTCAGGACCGGGCGCAGCGCGGTGCCGAACAGCGCCCAGATCACGGTCGAGACCGTCCCGATGAGCAGGCTGATCACGGTCTGGATCGCGATATTGAGCGGGAATTGGGCGATCGCCGCATAGGCCGTGATTGTGCCGATCACGATCACCCAGCCTTTGGCGTTGATCCACTGGAACATGGCCGCGCCCCAGAAGGTCATCGGGCCACGGCCACTCCCCTCGCCCGGCTTGGTCGGGCCGGACATCGCGATCACGGCGGCAAGATAGATCAGGTAGATCGCACCGCCATACTTCAAAATGGTCTGCAGGATCGGATAGGCCAGAAACACGGTGCCGAGACCGAGGCCCACGGCGGCGACCATGAAGGCAAAGCCGATGACGATGCCGGCGATGTGCGGGATGGTCCGGCGAAAGCCATAAGTCAGGCCCGAGGACAGCAGCATGATGTTGTTCGGCCCGGGCGTGAAATACATCACGGTCATGAAGGCGAGGAAGGCATAGAACAGCGACTGCGACATGCTGACCTCACGCTGTCTTCGGCAGGACTTGCGGGCGCTTCGCCAGCACCATCACGGCGATACCGCCGATCACGGTGAGCATGCCGGCGAGACGCAAGGGCCCGAACCGCTCGCCGAACACGATGCTGGAGGCGGCCGATCCCACGAACGGCACCAGCAAGGCGAACGGCACAACTTGCGCAGCCTGATAGTCGCGGAGCAGCCGGCCCCACAGCCAATAGGCGATGCTGGTGGAGATGGCGCCGATCATGAGCAAGCAGATCAGGCCGGTGAGCGACATGTGGATCAGCGACTGAAGAGTCGGCATCGGCCCGTCGACGACCAGCGTCAGCGCGAACAGCGGCACCGCCGCAGTGAGGCATAGCCAGGCGAACAGGTCGAACATCGGCGCACCGCGCGCGCCCCGCAGCAGAAGATTGCCGACGGCAAAGCAGATCGGCGCGACCATCAGCACCGCGAAGGCGCCGACGCTGAAATCATAACCGACGGTGCCGCAGATCATCAAAAGCCCCGCTGCGGCGATGCCGATACCGAGCGACTGCATCGGCGTCGGCCGCTCGCCCAAAGCGATCGCGGCAAAGCCGATCGTGAACAACGCCTGGCTCTGCACCACCACGCTGGTCAGACCCACCGGCGCGCCATGGGCGATGCCATAGGCCTGGCTCAGGAACTGGCCGAGAAACAAGGTGAAGCTGATGGCGATCAGCAATGACCAGGCGACCTTCGGCTTGGGAATGAACAGACACGGCAGCGCGGCAATGGCAAAACGCATCGCCGTCATCAGTTCCGGCGAAAACTCGTCGAGCGCGATCCGACTCGCCACGAAGGCAAGCCCCCAGATGATCGCCACCAGGATGGCGATGAGGATATCGGCCGGCTTCATTGTTGGTCCCGGTCCTGCACCGTCGTGCAGCCCTGTTATTCTTGTCTAGCCTTGCTCGCCGGCCTTCGGTTTCCGCAGCAGATAGGTGCCGTGCATGGGGGCGTGGTAGTCGGCCGAGACCAGCATGAAGCCGACATCGGTCAGCATCCGCTCCATCACCCAGCCGAAGGTGGAATATTCGTCGCGCATATGCGTCACGACGCCGTCGCGCGCAAAGTCGTGGTTCTTGATCTGGAAATCGGCCCATTGCTCGACGTCGCGCTCGATGGCATCGGGCATCGAGGCATAAACGATGTCGCGGAGGTAGAAGCTCGCGCCCGGCTTCAGCGCGCGATAGATCCGCGACATCGCAACCGCCTTCCAGAAGTCCGGCAGATGATGCAGCGTGAACTCGCTGACGATCAGATCGTAGGATTCCGGCCGGTACGAGAAGCTGAGCAGGCCGGCCGACTGGGTACGGACCGGCGCCTTGCGGTCGCGCGCGTAGATCTCGGCGAGCGCCAGCATAGCCGGCGAGATGTCGATGGCATCGACCTCGGCACCCATCAGGGCGGCTTCGGTGGCCAGCACGCCGTTGCCGCAGCCGATGTCGGCAATGCGCCAGCCGCGCTGGACCCCGAGCGTTTTCAGCGCGGCGCGCGCCCGCAAATCGGCATCCTCGTGGTTGTCGTAGATCGACGCCACCGCGGGCCCGATGCCCATCCGGTTCCGCTCGTTATAGTACCAGTCGCGCGCCAACATGGCTCACATCCCTTCAGGCCCGCGGCCGATCGCGGCAACGCCGGTGCGCGACACCTCGACGAGGCCGAGCGGGCGCATCAGGTCGATATATTGATTGATCTTGTCGGTATTGCCTGTGATCTCGAACACAAAGCTCTCGGTGGTGGCGTCGATCACGCGGGCGCGGAACGCATCCGCAAGCCGGAGCGCCTCGACCCGGTGCTCGCCCTGCCCGCGCACCTTCACCATCGCAAGCTCCCGCTCGATCGAGCGCTTGGTCTGGGTCATGTCGACGACCTGGTAGACCGGGATCATGCGGTCGAGCTGGTTCTTGATCTGCGCGATCACCATCGGCGTGCCGGTGGTGACGATGGTGATGCGCGACAGATGCTTCTGCGCTTCCGTCTCCGAGACCGTGAGGCTCTCGATGTTGTAGCCGCGGCCCGAGAACAGGCCGATGACGCGCGCGAGCACGCCTGGCTCGTTCTGCACGAGCACCGCGAGCGTGTGCGTCTCGTTGGGATCGTGGCGGTCCTCGATGAAATAGGCGGATGCGGGCTGGTTCATGATCGTCCCCTCAAATGTCTCTCGTCACACCAGCGCCTTGCCGCCGGCGAATGCCTTCGCGGTGGCCTCGTCGTTGGCCTGCTCCGGCAACAGCATCTCGTTGTGCGCCTTGCCGGAGGGGATCATCGGGAAGCAGTTCTCGAGCGCCGCGACGCGGCAGTCGAACAGCACCGGTCGCTTCACCGCGATCATCTCCTTGATGGCGCCCTCGAGATCGCCGGGCTTGTGCACCTGCAGGCCGACGCCGCCATAGGCTTCCGCGAGCTTGACGAAATCCGGCAGCGCCTCCGAATAGGAATGCGACAGGCGGTTGCCGTGCAGCAGCTGCTGCCATTGCCGCACCATGCCCATGTACTGGTTGTTCAGGATGAAGATCTTGATCGGCAGCTCGTACTGCACCGCCGTCGACATCTCCTGCATCGTCATCTGCACCGAGGCATCGCCCGCGATGTCGATGACGAGGCTGTCCGGATGGGCCACCTGCACGCCGATCGCCGCCGGCAGGCCGTAGCCCATGGTGCCGAGACCGCCCGACGTCATCCAGCGGTGCGGCTCCTCGAAGCCGTAGAACTGCGCCGCCCACATCTGGTGCTGGCCGACTTCGGTCGTGATGTAGGTATCCTTGCCGCGCGTCAGCTCGAACAGGCTCTGGATTGCATGCTGCGGCAGGATCACGTCGTTGCTCTTCTTGTAATAGAGCGAGTTGCGAGCACGCCACTGCGCGATCTGCTGCCACCACGACTTGATGTCGGGCTTCTTAGCCTCGGCCTTGAACACCTGGAGGATGTCGCCGAGGATGTTGCCGCAATCGCCGATGATCGGCACGTCGACGCGGATGTTCTTGTTGATCGAGGACGGGTCGATGTCGATGTGGATCTTCTTCGAGCCGGGCGAGAACGCATCGACGCGGCCGGTGATGCGGTCGTCGAAGCGCGCACCGACGCACAGCATGACGTCGCAATCATGCATGGTCATGTTGGCCTCATAGGTGCCGTGCATGCCGAGCATGCCGAGCCAGTTCTTGCCCGAGGCAGGATACGCACCGAGCCCCATCAGCGTGGAGGTGATCGGGAAGCCGGTGACCTCGACCAGCTCGCGCAACAGCTTGGTCGCCTCGGGGCCGGAATTGATGACGCCGCCGCCGCTGTAGATCACGGGGCGCTTGGCATTGGCGAGCAGCGACACCGCCTTGCGGATCTGCGTCGCATCGCCCTTCAGGCGCGGCGCATAGGAGCGGTGCACGTCGGACTTGCGCGGCGGATGATAGGTGCCGGTCGCGAACTGCACGTCCTTGGGGACGTCGACCAGCACCGGACCCGGTCGGCCCGAGGTCGCGACGTAGAAGGCTTCATGCAGCACCTTGGCGAGATCGTTGACGTCGCGCACCAGCCAATTGTGCTTGGTGCAGGGACGCGTGATGCCGACGGTGTCGCATTCCTGGAAGGCGTCGTTGCCGATCAGGTGCGTCGGCACCTGGCCGGAGATGCAGACCAGCGGGATCGAGTCCATCAGCGCGTCGGTGAGCGGCGTCACCATGTTGGTGGCGCCGGGGCCGGAGGTCACCAGTGCGACGCCCGGCTTGCCGGTCGAGCGCGCATAGCCCTCGGCGGCATGGCCCGCGCCCTGCTCGTGGCGGACCAGGATGTGCTGGACCTCGCTCTGCTGGAAGATCTCGTCATAGATCGGAAGCACCGCGCCGCCGGGATAGCCGAAAATGTCGGTCACGCCGTGATCGATGAGCGCGCGGACGATCATCGCTGCGCCGGTCATCTGGTTCGGATCGTGGCTCTTGTCGCTCATTGGCTTGCTCCGGATGCGCTGTTGTCAGCGGCTTCGTTCGGGTCGGGTTCGGGAAATAAAAAAGGCCCCGAAGAGGGCCCACACACACCGCCTGTCTTGTGGATGGCAGCTAGCCATCCCCGGCGGTGTGCCTGGGTACGACGGCGATAAGGAGTTTGGTAATAATGTTACGCATGGCGGGTGCCCGGCTTCCCAAAGGTTGCGCGAAACATAGCGGCCAAAGCTTGGATGTCAAGGCAATGCGGCCGTTCCCGCGCGATTTTGGCAGTGTAGCGGTGTTCCCCGGCTTCGGCGAGAGGTAAATTCGGGAACCCGGCACAAAAGCCCGTCAGTCGGCGTCCTCGTTCGCCCTCACGACGGCGGCAAGCCATCCCGTCACCTCCACCGGCCGCACCCATTCGAATTCAGGCATTTGGTGCCGGAACCAGGTGAACTGGCGCTTGGCGTAGTGACGGGTATCAGCGCGGCCGATGCTGGCGGCCTCCTCCAGGCTGAGCTCGCCGCGCAGGTGCCGGATCAAGGCCGGCACGCCATGCGCCTTCATCGCCGGCAGCAGGGGATCGAGGCCGCGGGCGGCGAGCCGCTTGACCTCCGTCAGCGCGCCGGCACCCACCATGGCATCAAAGCGGGCATCGATGCGGGCATAGAGCTCGTCGCGCTCAGGAGCGAGAAACACCGCGCGAAATCTGTCCTTGGGCAGCAAGGGCGGCTGAGCCTCCCGATGCCAGTCGAGCAGCGAGCGGCCGGTCGCCTCGACCACCTCGAGCGCGCGGGCGATGCGGGTGCGGTCGCGCAGCTTCAATCGCTCGGCCGCACGCGGATCGCGGCGCGCGAGTTCCGCGTGCAGCGCCTGGACGCCGTTCCGTTCCAGCCGCGCGCGCACGTCGTCGCGAACCTCTCCAGGGATTGGCGGCACCACGGAGAGGCCCGACGTCAGCGCCTTGAAATAGAGCCCGGTGCCGCCAATGAAGATCGGCAGGCGACCTTCGGCCGTCGCTTCTTCGAGCACCTTCGCCGCGTCGCTCACCCAGGCTCCGGCCGAGAAATTCACGGCCGCGTCGACATGACCGTAGAGACGATGCGGCACCCGCGCCTCATCCGCCCCGGTCGGCCGCGCCGTGATGATACGGAGATCACGGTAGACCTGCATGGAATCGGCGTTGATGACGACGCCGCCGATGGCGCCGGCAAGCTCCAGCGCCAGCGCCGACTTGCCGCTGGCGGTCGGGCCTGCGATAAGCACGGCCTTGCCAACGGGCCTTCTGCCGACTTGCCCCTCGCTCACGAAAACCTCAAATGTCCCTTGTCGCCACGTTGATCTGCAATCCCGACAATCCTGCGCTCGACTCCACCATCGTCGACGGCGCCCGCGCCGTGCTGCCTCAGGCAGCGCCCGCGCACTGGCTGTTCGACGGGGTCGCGGTCGACATTCCCTTCGGCGCCAATAGTAACCTCGGAGGCGACCGCCACGCCATCGAGCAGCGCCTTCGCGAGATCCGCGGCGACCTGCCCATCGACATCGTCGTGCAGCCAGCCGGCTTCCGGCGCAAGAAGCTTTTTCTCGCCGACATGGATTCGACCATGATCGGCCAGGAATGCATCGACGAGCTCGCCGACTTCGTCGGGGTGAAGGCGCATGTGGCTGCAATCACCGAACGCGCGATGCGCGGCGAGATCGAGTTCGAGCCGGCGCTGCGCGAGCGCGTGGCGTTGCTCAAGGACCTGCCCGCCAGCGCGGTCGACGAGGTGCTGGACAAGCGCATCACGCTGACCGCCGGCGGCCGCGCGCTGGTCGCGACCATGCGCGCGCACGGCGCCTACACCTGTCTCGTCTCGGGCGGCTTCACGCTGTTCACGCGTGCGGTCGCCGCCAAGATCGGCTTTCAGGAAAACCGCGCCAACGAGCTGGTCGTGCGCGATGGCAAGTTCACCGGCGAGGTGAAGGAGCCGATCCTCGGCCGTGCCGCAAAGCTCGCAACGCTGATTGATCTGATGGAATCCTTCGATCTCGACGACCTCGACTCGATCGTCGTCGGCGATGGCGCCAATGACCTTGCGATGATCCAGGCGGCGGGGCTGGGCGTTGCCTATCACGCCAAGCCCGCGGTCGCGGCCGCCGCGGCGGCGCGCATCGATCACGGCGATCTCACCGCGCTGCTTTACGCGCAGGGATATCGGCGGGACGAGTTCGTGGAGGCGTAGCCCTCAAGGTCGTCATGCCCGGGCTTGCCCCGGGCATCCACGTCTTCTTCGGTCCGCGCCGTAAAGGCGTGGATGGCCGGGTCAAGCCCGGCCATGGCGAGAAGCCACCTACTGCACGCTCAGCGCCACGAACCGCAGCTCGCCGTCGGCGTTGGAGACCAGCAGCAGCACCGACTTCTTGCCGTCCTTCTTGAGCTGGTCGACCCGTTTCTGGATGTCGGCACCGCTCGACACCGCCTCCTGCGCCACCTCGACGATGACATCGCCGGCGGAGAGACGCTTCTCGGCGGCGTCGGAATTGGCGTCGACATTGGTGACGACCACGCCCTTGACGCTCTCCTTGATCTTGTAGCGCGTGCGCAGATCCTTGCTCAGCGTCGCCAGATCGAGGCCGAGTGCCTTCTGCGTCACCGGCTTCTCGGGCGCGGGCTCGTCGGTCTTCACCGCGGCCTGCACCTTCTCTGGATCCTGCAGGCGACCGAGGGTGACCTTCTTGGTCTGCTCCTGGCCCTTGCGGATGATGACGACGTCGACCTCCTTGCCGACCGCGGTGTCGGCGACGACGCGCGACAGGTCCTTCGGATCCTTGACGTCCTTGCCGTCGAACTTGACGACGACGTCGCCGGGCTCGATGCCGGCCGGCTTCGCCGGACCCTTCTCGTCGATGCCCGCCACCAACGCGCCGCGCGCCGGCTTGATGTTGAGGCTCTCGGCGATCTCGTCGGTGACGCTCTGGATGCGCACCCCGAGCCAGCCGCGGCGCAGCTCGCCGAACTGCCGGAGCTGGTCGACGACGCCCACCACCGTCTTCGACGGCACGGCGAAGCCGATGCCGATAGAGCCGCCGGAGGGCGAGATGATCAGCGTGTTGACGCCGATGACGTCGCCGTCGAGGTTGAACAGCGGACCGCCGGAATTGCCGCGATTGATGGACGCGTCGGTCTGGATGTAGCTGTCATACGGACCCGAGGAGATGTCGCGGTTCTTGGCCGAAACGATGCCGGCCGTCACCGTGCCGCCGAGGCTGAAGGGATTGCCGATCGCGACCACCCAATCGCCGAGGCGCAACTTGTCGGAGTCGCCGAACTTCACCGCCACCAGCGGCTTCGGCGGCTTGATCTTCAGCACGGCGAGGTCGGTTTTCTTGTCGACACCGACCAGCTCGGCCTTGATCTTGGTGCCGTCGTTGAGGATGACGTGGATCTCGTCGGCGTCGGCAATGACGTGGTTGTTCGTGACGACCACGCCGGCGGTGTCGATGATGAAGCCGCTTCCGAGCGAGTTGGTCTTGCGCGGCGGGCTGTTCTCGCCGCCCTTGCTGCCGCCGCCGGGCCCCCTGCGGTTCTTGAAAAAGTCGTCGAAAAACTCTTCGAAGGGCGAGCCGGGCGGCAATTGCGGCATGGTGTTGCCGGCGCCGCCCTTGGCCTCGACGTTCTGCGAGGTGGAGATGTTGACCACCGCGTCGATCACCTTCTCGGCCACGTCGGCAATGCCGTCCGGCCCACGCGCCTGAGCCGGCGTGCCGAATGCGCCGAAAGCACCGATGGCGAGCGCGGCCAGCCCGGTTCGCACCCAATGGCGCAAGCGGGACGGGGCGATGGTGGCAGCGGTCATTGTGATCTCCAGAGAATAGGGATTCGGCGCCAGACTGCGCTCGAACGGGGGGCCGGCGCAAGCACGCAGCTTAACCGGGCTCAAGACCCCGAAAATACGGCAAAAACCCGTCGTTCGCCTTCACTTTGGCGTTGGCGCGATGCCTAAACCGGGCGCCGCATAACCCAGATCAGGACCAGGCCGGCCACGGCCGAACCGATGCCGACCGCCCGCAGGATGTTGTCCGGCGTGGCGATGGCGCTCTTCATCGCCTTACGCATCCAGTTCGGACTTGCCGCGAACATCAGGCCTTCCAGCACGAACAGGATGCCCAGGCCGATGAGGAAGTCGGCAAACGCAATGGACCTCATCGGAATGGAACCTCCCGTCGTGCTGTTTTTATCTGGACAAAAGGCGGCCACCGGCCGCCCTTGTCTGGCTTACGGCTTTGCCGGCGTCTCGGTTGCCATCTTGCCGGACGGATTACTGAAGTACCGGAAGAAATCCGACTCCGGCCGCAAGAGGAAGCGGGTGTCGTTGGAACGCAGCCCGTTCTCATACGCCGTCATCGACCGGTAGAAGGCGAAGAAGTCGGCATCCTTGCTGTAGGCCTCGGCGAACAGGCGGTTGCGCTCGGCATCGCCCGCGCCGCGGGTCTGTTCGGCCTGTGAATTGGCTTCCGCGATGATCACGGTCGCCTCGCGGTCCGCCCTGGACTTGATCTCCTGGGCCTTCTGGCCGCCCTGCGCGCGGAACTCGGCAGCCTCGCGCTCGCGCTCGGTCTTCATGCGCTGATAGACCGCCTGACTGTTCTGCTCCGGCAGGTCGGCACGGCGGATCCTGACGTCGACCACCTGGATGCCATAACCGTCGGCCTCGCGATCGAGCTGGTCGCGGATACGCAGCATCAGCTTCTCGCGGTCGTCGCGAACCACGTTGATGAAGGTGACCTCGCCCAGAACCCGGCGCAGCGCCGCGTTCAGCAACGTGGTGAGCTGGATGTTGGCGGCCTGGATCGAGCCGACACTTTGATAGAAGCGCAGCGCGTCCTTGATGCGATAGCGTGCGAAGGCATCGACCACGAGCCGCTTCTGATCCGAGGCGATGGCTTCCTGCGACGGATTCTCCAGATCGAGGATGCGCTTGTCGATGTTGATCACCGAATTCCACGGCGCCTTGAAGTGCAGGCCGGGCGCGGTGACGACGTCGACGGGCCTGCCGAACTGGAGCACGATGGTCTGCTCGGTCTGCTGCACCGTGAACAAAGACATGTAGCCGACGACCAGGACGAGCAGGAGCCCGAGCAGGGTGACGAAACCTGTGACCGGAGACCTCATCGACTGCCTCCGCTCGACTGCGGACCGGGCGTAGGCTGCCGCCTGGGCGACAATTCGGGAAGCGGCAGATAGGGCACGACGCCCTGCCCCCCGGAGCCGCCGTCATAGACGAGCTTCTCGGCGCCGCCGAGCACACGCTCCATCGTCTCCAGATAGATCCGTTCACGCGTCACGTCGGGTGCCTTCTTGTATTCCTCGTAGACATTCAGGAAGCGCGCGCTCTGGCCCTTGGCCTCGGCGACGGCCTGCTCCTTGTAGCCTTCGGCGTCCTGCTGGATCTTGGCCGCGCGTCCGCGCGCCTGCGGCACGACCTGGTTGGCGTAGGTCTGCGCTTCGTTCTGCAACTGCTCCAGATTGGCGCGAGCCGCCTGCACGTCACGGAACGCGTCGATTACCTGCGCGGGCGGGTCGACCTTCTGCATCTGCACCTGAGTGATGAGAATGCCGGCGCCATAGCTGTCCAGCGTCCTCTGGATCAGCTCCTGCACGCCCTGCTCGATCGTGTTGCGGGCGCCGGTCAGGATCGGCTGGATCTGCGAGCGCCCGATCACCTCGCGCATCGCGCTTTCGGAGACCGCCTTCACGGTGCCTTCGGGGTTCTGGATGTTGAAGAGGAAGGCGCCGACGCCGCCTGCGTCCGGCTTGATGCGCCAGAGCACGGTGAAGTCGACGTCGACGATGTTCTCGTCACCGGTGAGCATCAGGCTCTCTTCCGGCACGTCGCGAATGGAGCGGCCGCGCCGCGCCGGATCGTCGATCAGCGTCATGCCGATGGAGGTGGTGTTGACGCGCAGCGCCTTCGGCAGCAGCACGGTCTCGATCGGATAAGGCAGGTGATAATTGAGGCCCGGATCCACGGTGCGGACATGCTTGCCGAAGCGCAGCACGACGCCGCGCTCTTCGGATTGCACGCGGAAGAAGCCCGACAGCAGCCAGAACACGATGATGAGCAGGATGATCAGCGTGATGCCGATGCCGGAGAAATAGCCGCCCGGCATGATCTGCTGGAGGCGGTCCTGGCCGCGTCGCAGAAGGTCCTCCAGATCGGGCGGCCTCGGCCCGACCGGTTGCGGGCCTGAGCCCCATGGTCCCTTTGGACCCGAGCCCCATGGGCCACCGCCCTGATTCTTCCACGGCATTCGACGCTCTCCTCGGCAGGGTGGAATTGCCCCCGCCCGCTTTGTCCGGTCCGGCTTTATAGGGGACAGGCAAGTCCCTTACAACGCAGCCCTGACCGTCTTTCGAGCTATGCTCAGGCACGAAAAAGTCAATGTAAACATTGAAGAAAGCGGTTAATGGCCGCGCCGCCGACGATATGTCACATAGGAGAAGTCAGCGCTGTCGTCGGGGCCGGCAGGATGACGGATGCGTGCCACCTCATCCCACTGCGCCTTGTCGATGTCGAAATGCGTGTCGCCGTCAGGCCGCGCATGCACTTCGGTGATTTCGAGGCGATCGGCGCGATCGAGCCATTGCCGGAAGATCTCGGCGCCGCCAATCACCGCGACCTCGGTGACCGAACGCCGCAGGGCGTCGCCGCGCGCAACCGCGTCCGCATCCGCCGCCGATGTCGTGACGATGGCGCCTGCGGCGCGATAGGCCGCATCGCGCGTGATCACGATGTTGGTGCGGCCCGGCAGCGGACGGCGGGGCAGGGATTCGAAGGTCTTGCGGCCCATGATCACGGGCTTGCCGATGGTTAGCGCCTTGAAGCGCGCCAGGTCGGACTTCAATCGCCACGGGATCGCATTGCCCGCGCCGATGACGCCATTCTCCGCGATCGCGACGACGAAGACGATCTCCATCAGGACGCGCTCCCGGCCAGCCGCGTCAGCGCCGGCCCGGTGACGCGGCACAGCGTCCAATCGTCCATCATGACGGCGCCGAGCGACTTGTAGAACGCGATCGACGGCGCGTTCCAGTCGAGCACCGCCCATTGCAGGCGTGACCAGCCGTTGTCGACGCATTCCTTGGCGAGAAACACCAGCAGCGCCTTGCCAAGGCCCCTGCCCCGATGCGACGGCCGCACATAGAGGTCTTCGAGATAGATGCCGTGGCGGCCGCTGAAGGTGGAGAAATTCACGAACCACACCGCGAAGCCGACCGCCTCGCCGTTCCACTCGGCGACCGCGCAATGGAGCTGCGGCCTCTCGCCGAACAGCGCGTCGGCAATCATCGCCTCGGTCGCCTCGACCTCATGCGAGAGCTTTTCGTATTCGGCAAGCTCGTGGATGAAAGCCAGAACAAGCCCGGCTTCGCCCGGACGCGCGCGGCGGATCTTGAGCGACATGGACTGCTAGACCGCGACTTCCGCCTTGATGTGTGGATGCGGGTCGTAGCCGACGAGCTCGAAATCCTCGTAACGGAAGGAGAAGATGTCCTTCACATCGGGGTTGATGCGCATGACCGGCAGCGCGCGCGGCGCGCGGGTGAGCTGGAGCTTGGCCTGCTCCAGATGATTGGAATAAAGATGGGTGTCGCCGAACGAATGCACGAAGTCGCCGGGCTTGAGGCCGGTGACCTGCGCGACCATCATCGTCAGCAGCGAATAGGAGGCGATGTTGAAGGGCACGCCGAGGAACACGTCCGCCGAGCGCTGATAAAGCTGACACGACAGCTTGCCGTTCGCCACGTAGAACTGGAACAGGCAGTGGCACGGCGGCAGCGCCATCTTGTCGACCTCCGCCGGATTCCAGGCCGAGACGATCAGGCGGCGCGAGTCCGGATTGCGCTTGATCATGTCGACGACGTTGGCGATCTGGTCGATGCTGCGTCCGTCAGGCGCAGGCCAGGAGCGCCATTGATGGCCGTAGACCGGGCCGAGATCGCCATTGGCGTCGGCCCATTCGTCCCAGATGGTGACGCCGTTGTCGCGCAGATATTTGATGTTGGTGTCGCCCTTCAGGAACCAGAGCAGCTCGTGCACGATCGCCTTCAGCGGCAGCCGCTTGGTGGTCAGCATCGGAAAGCCGGCCGACAGATTGAAGCGCATCTGATGGCCGAATACCGACAGCGTGCCGGTGCCGGTCCGGTCTGTCTTCTCGGCGCCGTCTGAAAGAATCCGCTCGAGCAGGTCCTGATACTGGTGCATGTGCCAAAAACCTTAGGAAGACGGCAGCCTTTGGGGAGGCGGCGAACTTAACGGCGCCCCCCGCGCGACGACAGCAGCGATTCGCTGCCTCCACCGATTATACCCGGAAAAGTGAGTGTTCCCGGCGCAAACGACAAGGGGCGGAACTCATCGTCCCGCCCCTCACCTATCAACTTGATCCTGTTGCTTAAGTTGCCGGCTTGAGCACCGGGCTCCACTTCGCGATCTCGCCCTTGACGAGGGCCGCCAGCGCCTCCGGCGTGCGGTCCTTGGGCGCTGGAATCACACTGCCGAGTTCGAGCAGGCGCTTCTTCACAGTCTCGTCGTCGAGCGCCTTGATGGCGGCAGCGTTCAGGCTCGCGATGATCGCAGGCGAGGTTCCCTTCGGAGCGAATATCGCGTTCCAGGCCTGGGCCTGGAAGGCTGGCAAGCCGGCTTCTGCCGTCGTCGGCACGTTCGGCAGCGACGGATTACGCTCGGCCGTCGCGATCGCATAGGCCTTGATGGTGCCGGCATTGATCTGCGGGACGGCGTTGACGATCTGGTCGCACATGTAGTCGACTTGGCCCGCCACCAGCGCATTCATCGCGGGACCAGTGCCGTTGAAGGGCACGCCGACTGGCTTGATGTCGAGGATGGAGTGCAGCAGCTCGCACGAGACGTGCGAGACCGAGCCGACGCCGGCATGCGCGGCATTCACCTTCTCGGCGTTCGCCTTCACATAGGCGACGAACTCCTTGAGGTCCTTCGGCGGAAAGTCCTTGCGCGCCAGAATCAGGATCGGCGTGCCCGCCAGCAGCGCAATCGGCTCGAAATCCTTCTCGGGATGATAGGCAAGCTTGGGATAGAGCGGCACCGAGGCGGCATGCGTGCCCATATGCCCGGTGATGAGCGTATAGCCGTCATTGGCCGCACGCGCGGCGCGCGTCGTGGCGGTGGTGCCGCCGGCGCCGACCACGTTCTCGATGATGATGCTCTGGCCCAGCGTCTGCGCCATGTGGCCGGTGACGATGCGCGAGATCACGTCCGTCGGGCCGCCGGCCGCGAACGGCACGATCATGGTGATGCTGCGCGTCGGGTAGGTCTGCGCCTCGACCGGCGCGATGAGGGTGCACAGCGATGCGAACGCTGCGGCACATGCGCCCGTGAGCGCGCGAATGATGGTCATGTCAAATCCCCTTGGACACACAAAAACGCCGGCCCAAAGGCCGGCATTTTCTTTTCATGAAGCCGTAACACAAGTCGATTCGACTTCCGAATGCGGCGCGCCGACGCAGGGGCGCGGCGGCCTCAGTTCTCGGACTCGGTGAACACCTCGTCGCGCTTGGCACGCAGCACCGGTAGCACCGTAAGGACGAGCAGCGCCGCCGCGACCGCCAGCAGCACCGCCGACAGCGGACGCGTCAGGAACACGCTCCAATCGCCGCGCGAGATCAGCAGCGCACGGCGCAGGTTCTCCTCCATCAGCGGTCCCAGCACCATGCCGAGCAGCAACGGAGCCGGCTCGAAATCGTGCTTGATCAGCCAGTAGCCGACCAAACCGAAGATGCCGGCCAGGATGACGTCGACCGGCGCGTTGTTCACCGAATAGATGCCGATCGCGCAGAAGATCACGATCGAAGGGAACATCAGCCGATACGGCACGCGCAGCAGCCGCACCCAGATGCCGACCAGCGGCAGGTTGATGATGATCAGCATCAGATTGCCGATCCACATCGAGGCGATCATGCCCCAGACGAGGTCCGGCTGCTTCTGCATCACCTGCGGGCCCGGCACGATGCCGTGGATGGTCATCGCGCCCACCATCAGCGCCATCACCGCGTTCGGCGGGATGCCGAGGGTGAGCAGCGGGATGAACGAGGTCTGGGCGGCGGCGTTGTTGGCGCTTTCCGGCCCTGCGACACCCTCGATCGCACCGCGACCGAACCGCGACGGATTCTTGGCGAGCTTCTTCTCGAGGGTATAGGCCCCGAACGATGCGATCGTTGCACCGCCGCCGGGCAGGATACCGAGGATCGAGCCGAGCACGGTGCCGCGCAGAATCGCGGGGGTCGAATCCGCCAGATCCTTTTTCGTCGGCATCAGGCCGGTGATCTTCTGCTGCACGAGATCGCGGTTCAGTTCGGCTCCGGCGTCGAGATTGCGGATGATCTCGGCAAAGCCGAATACGCCCATCGCCACCGTCGCAAAGCCGAGGCCGTCGGCGAGCTCCGGAATGTTGAAGGCCATGCGCGAGGCGCCGGTCTCGATGTCCGAGCCGACCATCGAGAGCAGCAGGCCGAACACGATCATCGCGATCGCCTTCAGCACCGAGCCTTTGGCCAGTACCACCGCGAAGATCAGGCCGAGCACCATGAGCGAGAAATATTCGGCCGGGCCGAACGCCAGCGCCAGTTTCGTCAGCGGCGCACCGAGCAGAGCAATGAGCACGGTCGCGACGCAGCCGGCGAAGAACGAGCCGATCGCGGCGATCGCCAGCGCCGGACCGGCGCGGCCCTGCTTCGCCATCTGGTGACCGTCGATGGCGGTGACGACCGATGTCGCCTCACCGGGTATGTTGACCAGGATCGACGTGGTCGAGCCGCCATATTGCGCGCCGTAATAGATGCCGGCGAGCATGATCAGCGCGCCGACCGGCGGCAATCCGAAGGTGATCGGCAGCAGCATCGCGACCGTCGCGATGGTGCCGATGCCGGGGAGAACGCCGACCAGCGTCCCGACGAGGGCGCCGATCAGACACATCAGAAGGTTGATCGGAGAGAACGCGACGGCAAAGCCGTGAGCGAGGTTGGCAAAGATATCCATCACGCCCTCACTGGATCAGGAAACGCGGAAACATCGGCATCGGCAGCCCGAGCACGTATGGAAACAAAATGGCGCAACCGACCGTCAGGCAGGCGCCGACGATCGCCGCTTCAAGCCAGCGCGTCTCGTGCGAGCCCGCCGCCGAGATCATGAAGCTCGCAAAGGCCGTGACCACGAGGCCGAGGGACCGGATCGACAGGGCAAAGAAGAGGATCGCGGCCACCACGAACAGGGGTCCCCGCCAGGAATAATGCGCCATCGCCGGCCCTTTGGTCAGAAGACCGGTCAAGGCAATGCCGGCGGACAAGACGACCAGCAGCCCGCCGAACATACGAGGCGCGGTCCCCGCGCCGAACGAGAAGCCCCGCATGCCCTGCAAGTCGCTCCCCGCCCACAGCGCGAACAGGGCAACCGCCATCATTACGACGCCGCCGACATAGTCCTGTGCGGACCGGATCGTCATGAACACCGTGAGGATGGCCACCGCAAACAGCGGATAGGAATAGATCAGCGCCAGCAGCACCTCGGACGCCATCTTCTTGGTGCCGCCACCGAACGATCCGAAGACGGCGCTGGGCGCGCCGAACAGCAGCGCCGTCGCATGGCTGGTGATCACCGTCGCCGGACTGCGGCCGGTGCCCCAGCCGAAGATCGTCCCGATCGACCAGATCAATTCGAAAATCTGCGGCGCGATCGCCAGCAGACAAAAGCCGAGGGCCAACCGGGTGTTTCGGGTGGCCGTCGCTGAGTGGCCCATCGTATCGGCCATGCATGTCTCCTCCGCGACCCGTAAGTCACGAGCACTGTTGTTCTAAATCGGCTGGACCGGATCCCCCCGCCCCGGATCACTGCCTAGCGATTTTCATCACACAATGCCAGCAAAACCCAACAAGCCCCCCGGCGAGGAGGAGCCAGAGTGGATTGATGCGCGAGATCGATGCGATCACTGCAACCGCCGCGGTCAGGAGCAGTGCAGCAATCCTGCGATCGGTCGACCGGGCCATGAGGGCGCTCGCCGCCAGCTGCGCAATCGACGGCGGAAGCAGTGCAGCCTGGATCAGGCCGGGCCAACGCGATTGGGCATCGACAGATTGTCGATGTTGAGCCGGGGCCAGGAAATGGCAGAGCGGCTGCTGCTCGACGATCGCGCGCCGGGCAAACACCAGCACGCCTCCAAATCCGGCCAGCGACATCCGGCCGAACGCCAGAACGGCGCGAGCAGGCCGGGCGGTGCGGCGGCGGGATCGGCTCCTTATGATTCTTGGGCGGCCGATGCTGAATCCGAGGACATGTCAGGAGCTTAGGATGGGGGGTCGCGCCGCGGCCGGGATCGCCTGGAATCTATCCAAAGGGAACCGCAGCCAATCTGCGCGAAACCCCTGTTTTTCGAAAGCTTTGCGCCCTATATTGGGGACGCCGGTTCGCCGGCTATGGAAATAAACGGTCGTCGTAATAAACCATTCGGACCCGGGGGCGGTACCCGGCGCCTCCACCAAAGCCCACTTGAAAGCCCATTTGGGCTTACCCCAGAAGTGGGCTTTGGCGGGGGCGAAATAGGATCGACGAGGGCGTAAAGGGCGTGCTTTTTCCCGGTATTGTTCCGCCGTTATCGGGCTACTGCAATAGTTGCCAACGACAACTTTGCTCCGGTTGCTCAGGCTGCGTAACGCAGTTTGAAAGACCACTTTAAAGTCCTAGCGGGTTAAGCTCCGCTAGGCGGGGTTCGGAGGCACCTGGCAACAGAAGCCTCCACTTTGCTTTTTGATTTCTTCCCCGGCGGGGACTCCTGCTGACCCGTCAGGCGCGGTACTATTGCGGCTTGGCGAGTCGGACCGGCAGGGACCGGCTCCGGGGATGCGACAGGACCACCATGGCAACCGACCATATCCGATATGATGTGCTGGCCCGCGACGCGCTGCGCGGCGTGCTGCGCAAGGTGCTGACCGACGCCGCCGCCCATGGATTGCCGGGCGAGCATCATTTCTTCATCACCTTCGTGTCCAAGGCCGAGGGCGTGAAACTGTCGTCGCGGCTGCTCGCGCAATATCCGGAAGAGATGACGATCATCCTCCAGCACCAGTTCTGGGACCTGACCGTGCTCGAGGATCGCTTCGAGGTCGGCCTGTCCTTCGGCGGCATTCCGGAGCGGCTGATCGTGCCGTTCAGCGCCATCAAGAGCTTCCTCGATCCGTCCGTGAAATTCGGCCTGCAGTTCGACACGTCCGACGTCGCCGAGGTCGCTCCTGAAAATCTGCCGGCCGCTCCCGCGCCATCGGCCGTGTCGGTGCCGGCACCTGCCATGGAGAAGGTGGAAGCTGCCGACGAGCCGCCCCCGCCGAACCAGGGCGGCGCCGAGGTCGTGCGGCTCGATCGTTTCCGTAAGAAATGATCTAGGTTGGGCCCGCACCGGTCGCGCCCGGCCAAAGTCCCTATATAGAAGTGCATCTCGATAGGCCGCGCGGCGTTTCGCGCGGCAGAATGGATGTGCTCATGGCCAAAGCTTCCCGCCCTCAGACTGCCCGCTCCTCGACCCGCACCGAGACCGACAGCTTTGGTCCCATCGAGGTCGCCGCCGATCGCTATTGGGGGGCGCAGACCGAGCGCTCGCGGCAGAATTTCCGCATCGGCACCGATCGCATGCCGATTTCGCTGGTGCACGCGCTCGGCATCGTCAAGCTTGCCGCCGCGCAGTCCAACCGCGAACTCGGCCTGCTCGACCAGCGCCGGGCCAACGCCATCATCCGCGCCGCGCGCGAGGTGATCGAGGGCAAGCTCGACGATCATTTCCCGCTGGTGGTGTGGCAGACCGGCTCGGGCACGCAGACCAACATGAACCTCAACGAGGTGATCGCCAACCGCGCCAACGAGCTGCTCGGCGGCGAGCTCGGCGCCAAGAAGCCGGTGCATCCCAACGACCACGTCAATATGAGCCAATCGTCGAACGACTCGTTCCCGACCGCGATGCACATCGCGGCGGCAAGCCGCATCAATGCCGATCTCGTCCCTGCCCTTGGCGAGCTGCTCCGCGCGCTGCGCAAGAAGGAGAAGGAGTTTGCCAAGATCGTCAAGATCGGCCGCACCCACACCCAGGACGCGACGCCCCTGACGCTCGGCCAGGAATTCTCCGGCTATGCCGCGCAGGTCGAGAGCGGCATCGCCCGGCTCAAGGTCGCGGTGAAGGATCTCTATCCGCTGGCGCAGGGCGGTACTGCCGTCGGCACCGGCCTCAATTCGAAGCCGCGCTTTGCAAAGCTGTTCGCAAAACACGTTGCCGGGATCACGAAGCTGCCCTTCACCAGCGCCGCCAACAAATTCGAAGCGCTGGCCTCGAACGATGCCTATGTCCTCGCGCACGGCGCCATCAATTCGGTCGCGACGGGCCTGTTCAAGATCGCCAACGACATCCGCCTGCTCGGCTCCGGTCCGCGCTCGGGTCTCGGCGAGCTGATCCTGCCGGAGAACGAGCCGGGCTCCTCGATCATGCCGGGCAAGGTCAATCCGACGCAATGCGAGGCGATGACCATGGTGTGCTGCCAGGTGTTCGGCAATCACACCGCGATCACGGTCGCCGGCAGCCAGGGTCATTTCGAGCTCAACGTCTACAAGCCCGTGCTCGCCTACAACATGCTGCACTCGATCCGTCTGATGGCGGACGCCGCGCGCTCCTTCACCGAACATTGCGTTAGCGGCATCCGCGCCGACGAGACCCGCATAAGTGAGCTGATGCAGCGCTCGCTGATGCTCGTGACCGCACTCGCCCCGAAGATCGGCTACGACAATGCCGCCAAGGTGGCCAAGACGGCGCATGCCAACGGCACCACGCTGAAGGAGGAGGCGCTGCGGCTCGGCTTCGTCTCGGCCGACGAGTTCGACCGCCTGGTGCGCCCCGAGAAGATGACCAGCCCGGGATAAAATTCCGAATTCCGATAGCCATCCGTAGTGATACGGACGCTCGACCCGCAGAATTATAGGGCGTTAAGGGCGGGATTTGATTACCGTCAATGTTCCGGTCGGGCAGCGTGCTACGCGAGCCCACTGCCCTCGACGGGGCGAACTCATCGTTTGATGGCCCAAGGGGCCGATTGACGAGGACAAGCATATGGCAATCAAGTCTTGTGGGGCGCATTGCGGCGCCCTGTTTGTGAACGTTTCATCCGGCACAAAGAGGAGCGGATGATGGAGACGCGGCATGGGGAACGTCATCAACCTGAATCGTTTCAGGAAGCGCGCCGAGCGGGAAGCTTCGGCGAAGCAGGCGGACGCCAACCGGGCGAAGTTCGGTCGCACGAAGGCGGAGCGGTCGGCGGAGGAGAAGCGGGCGGACCAGACCAAGGAGCATCTGGACCAGCACCGGATCGATCACGAGGAGCAGCCATGAAGTCGCCCGTCGTGAAACGGTCGATCGTTGTCGCCGGCCACAAGACCAGCGTCAGCCTGGAAGAGGCGTTCTGGAACGGCATGAAGGAGATCTCGGGCCTGCGCAACATGACGCTGTCCGAGCTCGTCGGCGAGATCGACAACAACCGCCAGCAGGGCAATCTGTCGTCGGCGATCCGCCTGTTCGTGCTGGATTACTTCAAGAGTCGCGCCATGGCGGCCCAGCCGGAAAAGGTCCCGGCTCAGTAGGTCACCAGGCCGTTTCCCGGCCGTGCCGCGATCTGCACTTTAAAATCACTCTAAGGTGCAGCTTCGGCCAACCGGCGCGCTTGACCTCGATGCCCTGCATTGAAAATACAGGGCATGACCGACACCAATGACACGCGCCCGCAGATGCCGCTGGGTCTGGCCCAGCGCGGCTATACCGGCGTCATCCAGCATCTGTCCGCCCGCGAGGCAGGCTCGGCGCTCTCGGACGTCGAGCTCGAGAGCCGGCTGATCGAGCTCGGCTTCGTCGAGGGCGCCCGGGTCGAGGTCCTGCATGAGGGGCTGGTCGGACGCGATCCGATCGCCGTGCGGGTCGACAACATCACCATCGCGGTCCGTCGTCGCGAAGCCATGGCCATCATCGTCGCGTAAGCTGCGACCGGACCCGCTCATCCCATGGAATCACCCCTGCTGCATCTCGCCCTGGTGGGCACGCCGAACAGCGGCAAGACTTCGCTGTTCAACGCGCTGACCGGCAGCCGGCAGAAGGTCGCGAACTATCCGGGCGTCACCGTCGAGCGCAAGGAAGGCTTCTTCGTCACTCCCTTGGGACGCCAGGTCTCCGTGGTCGACTTGCCCGGCACCTATTCGCTGCGCGGCCGCAGCCCCGACGAGGAGATCACCCGCGACTTCGTGCTCGGCAAGGCCTCCGGCGAGACGATGCCGGATCTCGTGCTGTGCGTGGCCGATTCCACCAATCTGCGCCTGACCATCCGCCTGCTGCTCGAGCTCAAGCGCACGGGGCGGCCGATGATCCTCGTGCTCAACATGTTCGACATCGCCACCCGCCGCGGCATCACTGTCGACGTCGAGCGGCTCGCCAAGGAGCTCGGCGTGCCCGTGGTCACCTCGATCGCGGTGCGCAAAGGCGGCACCGCCGACCTGTTGGCGCTGACCGACGACATCTCGGCCAAGCTCGCCGCTGAACCGAAAGAGAACAGCTGGCGTGCCCTCAGCGTCAGCGAGCTGCGCGCCACCCAGCGCGAGGCCGACCGCATCATCGCCGACTGCGTGAGCCTGCCTGCCAGGCCCGACACCTGGACCGCGCGAATCGATCGCGTCGTATTGCATCCCGTCGGCGGCCTGATCGTGCTCGCGCTGATCCTGTTCGTGATGTTCCAGGCAGTGTTCGCCTGGGCGCAGCCGTTGATGGACCTGCTCAACGCCGGCTTCGACGCGCTGGGCGAACTCGTCCACGCCACCCTCCCCGCCGGCCTGTTGCAGAGCTTCCTTCAGAACGGCGTGATCTCCGGCGTCGGCAGCGTCATCGTGTTCCTGCCGCAGATCATCATCATCTTCCTGTTCATCCTGCTGCTGGAAGATTTCGGCTACATGGCGCGCGCCGCGTTCCTGATGGACCGCATCATGGGCGGCGCCGGCCTGCACGGCCGCGCCTTCATTCCACTGTTGTCGAGCTTTGCCTGCGCCATTCCCGGCATCATGGCGACGCGCGTGATCGACAACAAGCGCGACCGGCTGACCACGATCCTGATCGCGCCGCTGATGACCTGCTCGGCGCGCATTCCCGTCTACACGCTGATCATCTCCGCCTTCGTTCCGGCCAGGGTGGTCTGGGGCTTCATCAACCTCCAGGGCCTCGTGATGTTCGGCCTTTACGCCATCGGCATCGCCAGTGCGCTGCTGGTGTCGTTCCTGATCAAATTCTTCATGCTGCGCGACTTTGCGCCGGCGCCGTTCATGCTGGAGCTGCCGGACTACAAGATGCCGCGTCCGAAATCGATCGCGATCGGCATCTACACCCGCGCCAAGATGTTCCTGGTGCGCGCTGGCACCACGATCTTCTCGATGATGGTGCTGATCTGGTTCCTGGCCTCGTTCCCGCAGCCGCCGGCGGGCGCGACCGAGCCGGCGATCGATTTCAGCCTGGCGGCGATGATCGGCAAGGCGCTGGAGCCGCTGCTCGCGCCGGTCGGGTTCAACTGGCAGATCGCAGTCGCCCTGATCCCCGGCATGGCGGCGCGCGAGGTCGCGGTCGCGGCGCTCGGCACGGTCTATGCGATCGAGGGCGGCAAGGAGGCGGCCGAGCAGGTCGGCCAGGTGCTGGCGACGAAATGGTCGCTGGCGACCGCGCTGTCGATGCTGGCCTGGTACATCTTCGCCCCGCAATGCGCCTCGACGCTGGCCGTGATCCGGCGCGAGACCGGAAGCTGGGCCTGGATGGGCGTGACCTTCACCTACATGCTGGTGCTGGCCTACGCGGCGAGCCTCGTGACCTACAATGTCGCGGTCGCGCTGGGCGCGGGGTAGCCCTCTTCAAAAACCAAGCTGCCAAAACAACCCCATGCACAGTAGACGGGGGCCGTGGAATCAATGGCTTACGCGTGGGCAAACATCACCGGGGCGACGGCCGCGCGCGCCTTGCTCCGTCGGGCAAAACACTGGCACAATGGCATCATCGGGGAATTGCCGGGTGGCGGATCAACATCCCTAACGCGGATACCACTGACTGCGAGGGTCATACGCGAAGGCGTAGCTCGGATTGACGCCGCAATAGGAATTCGTGCCTGAAGCGCTTGCCACGCACTGCTCATAGGTCGCGAATTGGCAGTTTCCCGGATACCCCCATATCCGTCCCTGCAAGCAGTAGCGATCCATGGGACCGCTCGGGGCGACATAGCCATGACGATACTTTCGCTCTCCAGCAGACGAGACCGAGGCCGTCGACACCATGATAATGCCAACCGATAAAATTGCGAAAAGCGGACGCGTCATCTTCAGCTCCTGATTTCGATTTTTGCCGGTTTCTGCGTGCGAAAATCTCTCTCTTGCTCCAAACTTCAATACAATTGTGCGTGCACGTCTTAGCCGAAGCTGCGAGATCAGAGCTACAGGGCGACGAATGCCCGAGCCCAAGAGATCTCTCGGTACGCTTGATCTGAATCAAGCTAGCACACGCAACCATTCCAAAAATGGCGCGACGTTGTCGCAAGCTGGGCCCATTGTGGGGGCACGGAGCGACTGAGATGCCGTTGTTGGCGTATTTCTGGAAGGTTGGCGCAGCGCTGCTCGCGCTCCTGTTCGTTGCGGACTTTTGTCTGACCGAGGCCCCGGTCGTCGAGAAGACGGCCACGGATCAACCGGCAATACGCATTCACTCGGATCGCAATTGGCCCGAGCGCGTGGTCCTCGATACCAGCATGCTGGTCATCGTCGCGACGCCGGCTGATATCGCGACAGCGCAGGCCGCGGCTCCTCTCGACCGTGCAGAGCCGCCGATTACCCGGGCAAAAACTCCAGCGCTTGCCGATTCACCCGCCATAGCGCGCACGGATCCGCCTACGCGCGAGGTCGTCGATCGCGAGCGGCCGCGCAAGTCCCAACACGTTGCCATGCGGTCGAAGCGACACGCGACGTCGCGGATGGTTCTGGCGGCGCGTCAGGGACCGTTTGCTTGGTTTGCGTACCGGTCCTGGTAATCCGTGCGACCTCTGGTCGTGATACACACTGATCACGAAGGCAATGCGTGCGGCGATGATCCGGGCGCCGATGCACATGGCGCCTATTCGTATTGAGCGCACATGCCCCCTGCCACCGAAGGCACCTTCGCACCGCCCGGCATGTCTGCCGGACCGTGGTCCTCGCGACGCATAACCCCTTGACCCGCGTTGTCCCGGTCCGCAGTCGCCACCGGCGTGAGCATGCTCTCGGGCAGCTGCGCGAGCTTGGTATCCTCGACTTCATCGAAAACAACCAGCGTCACATCGTCCTGCTCGACAGGAAGCAAACTCGCCGCGCTGGATGATCTCAGGAGCTGACGCCGGACATCCTTCGTGTGTTCGTCGGCTTCGAATGAAAAGACCCCGGTCGATGGCCGGGGTCTGAGTTCACCGGGAAGACACAAGATCAATAGCGAGCCGCGACCGGCGCACCGAACCCGCCGAAGCGGTAGTTCAACCGAAGCGTGATCATGTCCACATCCTGGCTGACCCCGCTGCCGGTGAGGGCGAACCCGCCGGGAGTGACCACGCCTGCGAAGCCGAAATCGTCGCGTCCCATCCAGAGATGGTCATATTCGATACCGACCGACCAGTTCGGCGCGAAACCATATTCCCAGCCGACACCCAGGGCTCCGCCCCAGCGCGTATGACCTGCCGAAGCCAAGCCGACGCCGGTGAGATTGTTGAATACGTCGAAGCGATTGCGGGTCACCGCGGCGCCGCCCTTCACGTAGAGCAGCGAAGCGTTCCATGCCCAACCAATCTGAGCCGTGAACAGCCCAATGCCATCGATCTTGCCCGTCGTCGAGATCAATGGATCAATCAGACTGACGCGCGTGTTCTCGATGTCGGCCCAATCGCCCTGAGCTTCCAGACCAAGGACGAACTGATTCATTTGCCAGCGGTACCCGATCTGTCCACCGACGAGGCCTCCGGAGCGATCGGCGCAGCCATCTGCCAACGCCCCAGCGGGCGTGACGAAGTCGACACAACCACGGCTTTGCCCCCAGCCTCCGTTGGCGCCGATGTAGAAGCCGCTCCAATTGTAGACCGCCATCACTGGTGCCGGCGGCGGCGCCTTGACGGCCATGTCGGCCGCCATGGCGGGAGCCGCCAGACTCAGTGCCACGAAGCCGATCGCAGCCGTCGTAAATTTCCTCATGGTCTCGTCCCCTTTTTGCTCTTTCGTTCCAATTTGTCTGGTCGTCCGCAGGTAGCGCTTTTGCGGATGCGTCAGACTTACGAGTATGAGGAAGCTTACGCGGCATGGGCTCGGAGCCCGTGCCAAAATGGCAACACACGAAGGCTATCTCTGTGCACTGTGGCGTGCTTAAGCGCTCGAGGCTTCTGGGGGCGGAGGACCGTCATCGCTGAGCCACGCGTGGATGGCTGGCGCCGGAATGACCCGTCTTGGAACGTGAGGATTGATCGTACCGGCAAAAACAGAGAGGCCTTCATCGAGCTTGGCGCGCGCGAACGACTTGGCTTCGTCCTCGGTCGCAAACGTCCGCGTCTCGCGTGGACTGCGCTGCCTCGGCAAAACGCCGCGTTGTCGGATTTCAAAGGTGACGTACCAAGTCGGGATCATCGCGCCTGTCGACCTGTGAGTTTAAAGCGGGGTTGTGACGCGGTCGGCCTGCGCGTGCTTGATGCAGATCAAACCTGCGCCTCATGCGGGCGAGCGAGAGGTCGAGTAAGACATCGGCAGGATGATATCGTCGGATGTTCTCGTCGAACGCGGGTAAGCCCATTGAAAAACTTCCGCACCAACAGGCTGACGGCCGAAAGGCTGAATGAAAGCCACCTCGCCGACCTCGTCGCGCTGCATCTCGATGCCGAGGTGTCCCGGTATCTCGGCGGAGTGCGGACGCCCAAGGTCACGAAGACCTATCTCGACACCAACATGGCGCATTGGGACCAGCACGGTTTCGGACTGTGGACGCTGCGCACGAAAGACGGCGTCTTTGCCGGACGGGCTGGGCTCCGGCACATTCTCGTGGACGATGTCGATGAGATCGAGATTCTCTACGCACTCAAACGCGAGTTCTGGGGCCAGGGATTTGCAAGCGAGATCGCGGCCGCCATGACGGACGTCGGGCTGTCACACCTGAAGCTGCCCTCGCTCATCGGCATCGTGAATGTGGCCAACGGCGCATCCCGCCGCGCGCTGGAGAAAGCGAACTATCTCCTGGAGCGGAGTACGATCCGTAAGGGTGAAGAGGTCGTGATTTATCGCATCAGGCGGTGAGTGGAGCTCCCGCGCCGGAGCCGAGGCCTCTCTGTCCACTTTTGGACCGACACGGCGCGAGGTGGCGTCGCAGGCTACGGCCGATGGGTTGGTCCGCCGCTGCCTCTGCAGCATGGCGAGCCCCCGGGAACCTGATCTCCTTTCGAGAGTTCCATGTACGGACCCCGTTCGGTCCAAGGCTGCAGCTGAGGCCTGCGGCGAAGCTGCTTTGACGACTTTCGTAAGGGGGTTCAATGACCGGTCAGTCCAAGGCTGCTGCGGACAGCGACCTCAGGGATTCGCCGAGAGTTTCCACGGGCAGCGATGGCCTGGACAATATCCTGGGCGGCGGTTTCGACGCCAACCGGATGTATCTGTATGAAGGACGGCCGGGCACCGGCAAGACAACGATCGCGCTGCAGTTCCTCCTCAGCGGCGTGCGCGACGGAGAGCGGGTGCTCTATATTTCTCTCTCCGAGACCAGGCGCGAACTGATGCTGGTCGGACAGCGGCATGGCTGGTCGCTGGAGGGTGTCGACATTTTCGAGCTCGTGCCGCCGGAAACAACGCTGGATCCCGAGCGGGAGCTCACTGTATTTCATCCGGCCGAGATGGAGCTGAGCGAAACAACCGGTCTGATCTTCAAGGAGGTCGAACGGATCAATCCGACGCGCGTGGTGCTCGACAGCCTGTCCGAACTCCGGCTGCTTGCCCAGAACCCGCTGCGCTACAGGCGCCAGGTGCTGGCCCTGAAGCATTTCTTCACCAACCGCAACTGCACGGTAATCCTGCTCGACGACCTTTCATCGTCCCAGGACGATCTGCAGCTGCATTCGATCGCGCACGGCGTGGTCATGCTCGAACAGCTCGCGCTCGACTACGGCGCCGAGCGGCGGCGGCTTCGCGTGATCAAGATGCGCGGCATCAAATTTCGCGGCGGCTTCCACGACTTCATCATCGATAAAGGTGGTCTGAAGATCTTTCCTCGTCTCGTTGCTGCGGAACATCACCGGTCGTTCCTTGGGGAGTTCACGCCCAGCGGCAACGCCGAATTCGACCAGCTCCTTGGAGGCGGGCTTGAGCGCGGCACCAACGCGCTTCTCATCGGCGCAGCCGGCGTGGGGAAATCCTCGGTCGCCCTGACCTATGCGATCGCCGCGGCCGAGCGCGGCGAGCATGCGGTGTTTTTCGCCTTCGACGAAGGTCGCGGCACGGTCGAGGCACGCGCGCGAACGCTCGGCCTGGGACTCGAACCGCATCTCGAGTCGGGCAAAATCCGCTTTCAGCAGATCGATCCGGCCGAACTTTCGCCGGGCGAATTCGCCGCAAATGTGCGCACGAGCGTCGAGCGCGACAACGCCCGGATCATCGTCATCGACAGCTTGAACGGCTATTTGAACGCGATGCCGGACGAGCGGTTTCTCATCCTGCAAATGCACGAGCTCCTGAGCTACCTTGCACAGCAAGGCGTGCTCACCATCCTGATCCTTGCACAACATGGGCTGGTCGGGCCGACGGATACCAGCCTCGACATCAGCTATCTCAGCGATTCCGTTCTCATGCTGCGCTACTTCGAACTGGGCGGGACAGTGCGCCGCGCGCTTTCGGTGGTGAAGAAGCGCAGCGGAAATCACGAGCATACGATCCGCGAATTCCGGCTGACCCACGCAGGCATCAAGCTCGGGCCGCCCCTCAAGGAATTCAGCGGCATCTTTACCGGCACTCCGCGTTATACCGGCCCGGCGATGTCGCCGGAAGGGACCGCTGAATGAGCGGCGAGCGAGATCAATGCGTTCTCGTCTTCGCTCCGATCGGGCGCGACGGACCCGCAACCGTCGAGTTGCTCAGGGGATCGAACCTGCATGCCGTCAACTGCCGCAGCATTCCCGAACTCGTCGGTGAAATCGTCGCCGGCGCCGGTGCCGTCTTCCTCGCCGAGGAAGCCTTGTTCGGAAAGGACACGGCATCGCTGGCACAGTGGATCGAGAGCCAGCCGCCCTGGTCCGACCTGCCTTTCGTCGTCCTGACCAGCCACCGAGAGCAGCCGGCCGTCATGGCCTGGCGGCGCAACATCGTCTCGCTTCTCCGCAACGTTTCGCTGCTCGAGCGGCCGGTGCAGCCGATGACGCTGACCAGCGCCATTCAATCGGCGTTGCGCGCACGGCGCCGCCAATATGAAATCCGTGCCCTGCTCGCCGCGCGCGAGCAGACGGCGCAGGAGCTCGAGGAGCTGGTCGTGGAGCGGACGCGGGCGTTGGAGGAAGCCAACGAGCAGCTTCGCCTCGAAATGAAGGAGCGCATCCGGGTCGAGGAGACGCTTCGCCAGGCCCAGAAAATCGAGGCGATCGGCCAGCTCACCGGGGGCGTGGCGCATGACTTCAACAATCTGCTGATGGTGATCTCCGGCGGCCTCGACATGCTCGACCGCCAGACTGATCCAGGCCGCCGTCGCCGCCTGATGGACGGGATGATCCAGGCCGCGCAGCGCGGCGCCAGCTTGACCAAGCAGCTTCTGGCGTTCTCGCGCCGGCAGACGCTTCGTCCCGAGCCCGTCGATGTCGCCACGCAGATCGGCGGCATGCGCGAATTGCTCGATCGAAGCCTGCGGGGCGACGTTCATGTCGAGTTTGACTTCCCGGACCAGCTCTGGGCGGTCGAGGTCGATCCCGGCGAGCTCGAGCTCGTCATTCTCAATCTGGCCGTCAATGCCCGCGATGCAATGCCCAATGGCGGGACCATCACCGTCCGCGGCGAGAACTTGCCCGACCTGCGTGAAGAGGACATAGCGGGCGACTACGTGCGGCTGTCCGTCATCGATACCGGCGTCGGCATGAGTCCCGAAATCCTGTCGCGGGTTTTCGAACCGTTCTTCACGACAAAGGACGTCGGCAAGGGATCCGGCCTCGGGCTGGCGCAGGTTCATGGATTCGCGACCCAGTCGCGCGGAACCGTCCGCATCAAATCACAAATTGGCCAGGGGACCAGCATCGAGCTGTACCTGCCCCGTTCACGGAATCTCGCGTCCAAGCAGCGCCACCTGATCGAGCTCAACAGGACGACACGTCCAAAGCAAGACGGCCAGGGTCAGGTCCTGCTGGTCGAAGACGACGAGGAGGTCGCCGCCCTGGTCGGTGAGATGCTTGGTCAGCTCGGTTACCAGGTCACGCGGGCCGCCAGCGGTGCAGCCGCGCTGGGCGCTTTGGCAGACGGACGCACCGTCGATCTGGTCTTTTCGGACATCATGATGCCGGGCGGCATGAACGGGGTCGAGCTCGCACGGGAGATCAGAAGGCGGCGCAGCGACGTCCCGGTCCTGCTGACGAGCGGTTATGCCGAAGCGGCGATCCACGAGGCGGAAGCAAAGGGTATCCAGATATTGGCGAAACCGTACCAGCTCGACGAGCTGGCCGCGGCCCTCAGCGCGGCAAAGTCGGATCGCCAACCCGACACGGGGTCAAAGCGCGTGAGTTCTTCGCTGAGCTCGTGAGTTCGGCCTCTTCAACGATACGATCGTCAGCGAAAATATCCCAGCACCAGGTCGACATCCGCGCTGCGCGCGACCGTGCCGTTCAGCTCGGCGTCGATGACACGGCGACAGGCTTCGATCGCGGCGTGATCGCCGAGATCGTTGGCGGCTTCCAGCACGAGCCAGGCGGCGTCGACCGACGCCTTGTCCGGCGCACCGCCGCCGAGATCGATGGCCGGAGCCTTGTTGACCTTCTTGCGAACCGCGGTGCCGAATTGAGGCAACATTGCAGACACTCCCCTCTCCTCAGTGGACTTGTCAGTGGACCTGTCAGTGAACTTGGAGCTCGGGCTGGCGGCCCCCTTCGGCACCCGCGCCGGTCTTGCGCGACTGGTAGAACTTCAGAATGCTGCGCGAGGTCTCGATCTTGAGCCGGCCATATTCGCGCTCATTGTCCTGGAGCTCGCGCGCCGTGATCAAATGATCCCTGGCGCCGAGAAACAGCAGCGACATCGTCGTGTCCCAGGAGAAGTCGAGGGCCTTGCACAGCACCAGGATCATCTCGCGGTTGCGGTCCATCAGCGCGCGCTCGATGACGTCGACCGGCAGTGCCGACAGCAGCGACAGGCCGATCTGCACCTCGTCGAAGCGGTGCTGGCGCGCATAGTTCGAGATCGAATCCTGGTTGAGATTGCCCTGACGGTACTGCGTCGTCACCACGCGCTTGGCGACGAAATAGCTGCGCGAGGACGGGCCGAACTTGGACTGGAGGTCGCCGGTGACCTCGGTCACCGAGCTCTGGATATGCGCCATCATCTCGGGCCGCTCGGTCTCGAGCCGGCGGCGGACGTCTTCCGACGCCTTCGCGATCAGCTGCTGGAAGACGTGGCGCGGCACGTCCTTGCGCAGGCCGAGCTGCTCGGCAAGGATCGAATCGCCCTCGGCACGGCGGACCATGTGCAGCAGGCCCGAGCCGGAGAAGCGCGCGCCCTCGTTCTTCGCGACCGACGTCACGACTTCCTGGTTGCCGCGCTCGACCAGCACGTCGGTCACGGCCTCGCCGATCGACTGGCGCTGCGAGATCGCGAGCAGATGCGCCTGGCCCTTGGTCATGGCGCTCTCGACCAGCATCTTCTCGTCGATCCGGTTGGAATCACGCAGCACGGGACCGGCAACCGCGATCTCGTCGTCGAGGGCGAGCTTTTCGATGACGTTGAGCGGGGCGTGATCGCAGGCCGACATGACTTCGGACAGCTGCGCACGCGCGGCGACCTCGATCTCGTCGGCGAGCCGGCCGATGACGTCGCCGAACATGCTGATCTCGTCGTCGCTGTAGCGGCCGGTGATCAGGATGTCGGTCGCATGCCACAATGCCCGCGCCCGGCTCTCGTCAGTGCCGCGCGCGATCGCGTCGTCCAGATCCTGTAGAAGCGTCTTCGCCCCGTCCATCTCGATAACCCCAGTTCTTGTGGCGAGCTGTCCCGCCGCTCGTGGCGGGACACCGAATTCCTCAGGAACCGAGCCTAGGGAACAAACGCGATAATCCAGTAAAGTTGGCAGATCAGTTTTGCCGACCAGAATTCGTTCAAATGCGAGGGAATGGGTTTACTGGCAAGGCTGTGCACGGCCGAATGAACGCCAAGCCCTTGTCTCTCCGGCGTCATGGCCGGGCTTGCTGTTTAGACCGGACGTCTCGGCCATCCACGCCTTGCGCACCAGACGAAGATCGTGGATGCCCGGGCCTTCGCCTCGCCGAAGCGGCTTCGGCCGCGCAGGCGGGACAAGCCCGGGCATGACGACCTCGTCCTCACGGATTCTGCGGTGTCAGCACCAATGGCGGCTTTGGCCTCGGCTTTGCGGGCGGCGGGCCCGGGGCCGGCTTCACGTCGATCGGCGGCGGCAGCGGTGCAAGCTGGCTCGCCACAGGCGGGCTTGCAGGTGGCTGGCTCGGCGGGCCTGTAAGTGCGGGGCTTGGCGCGGCGGGAGCCGCCTGCGGCGCTTTCGGCGTCGGCGCCGCCTTCTGCTTGGACGGCATGCGGCGCGGATCCTGCCCGGGCAACGGCACAACGGCCGGCGCCTGCTCAGGCGCGCCATCGGGAGACACCAGCGTCGGCAGCGCGGCGGTGGCGGGCGGCGGCTCGCCGCGCTCGATCGCATCGAGCCGGCGCGTCTCGCGATCGATGGTGCGCACCGCGAGCCACGAGGACAGCGGTGCCAGATCGATGGTGCGGTTCAGCCTGCCGGGCGGGCCTGCCGCGAACAACTGAATCTCGGGCGGGGCGCCGGAGAGACCGGTCATGATCGGCGTCAGGCTGGCGCGGATGTCGGCCTGGTCGGCGGGAATGTCGTAGCCGCCGGACACGATGGCGCGGGCGTTCTTCGCTTCCAGCGCCGTCGCGCCGACGCGCAGGCGTCCGTCGCGGATGGTGAACGGGATCTGCGCCGAGGCCACCGCGATCGAGCCTGCCGACAGCGCGGGCTCGACCAGCTGCCGCAGCCGATTGTCGTCGGCGACCTGGCCGCCGTCGCTGGCACGGATCGCGATCTCGAAGGCGCGCGGATTGAGGCCGGCGATTTCGGCCGCATCGAGCGTCACGGTGCCGTTGCCCGCGAGCGCGCCGGTGAGAGCCTCGACGCTACGGCCCTGGCTGGTCAGCGCCATCTGCACCGAGGCGCGTCCCTTGGGCAGCGACAGATCGCGGTAGCGCAACGTGCTTGCATCGACGTTGCGAAGCTCGATGCGGGTATTGACCGCCAGGCCACTCGCGCCATTGCGGGCATCGAGACTTGCCGACATCTCGCCGCCGCCGACATTGCCCTTGAGCGCATCGAACGCGAGCGACTGGCCGTCGCTGCGGATCGTGCCGCCGACGGGGCGCAGCTCGATGCCACCGGGCAGCGTGCCGCGCAGCGCCTGGAAGGCGATGCGGCCGCGCCAGCCACTGACGAGCCCCGGACTCAGCGGCTCGCCGGACTCGTGGCCGGCCGCACCGATCGCCATCGCGAGCGCCGGGGCAAGATCGAGCGTATCGAGACCCACCTCGCCATCGACGCTCTTCTCCTGATCGAGCATCACCGTGAGATGGCCGCGCAGATGCGAGCCGGCCGCGCTGCTGTCGAGATCGTCGAGGGTCAGGCGATTGCCGGACAGCCCGACGCGAGCGGACAGGCTGACGTTCTGCGTGGATTTGTCGGCCGCACCGGTCCCGAATAGCGGCGCCAGATTGACGTTGCGGACGCGCAGATTCGCGCTGCCCTTTGATGCCGACCAGTCGAAGGTGCCCTGAGCGTCCGCATCCAGACCGCCGCCGCCGAGCTTTGCGCTCAATTGCAGCGGCTTCTGCCACGTGCCCGTCACCTTGCCTTCGAACTGTGAAGCGCCCGCACCCGCGGCCACGATGCGATCCAGGCCGAGCAATGCCAGCAGCGCACCAGCCTGCGGCGCCGACACCTTCGAATCGAATGTGAAATCGCTGTTGCGCAGGCGGTCGATGTCGATACCGCTGACGGCGGCCACCGGCGTCTGCGCCGTCAGCGTCGCGCTTGCCTTGAGCTGCGGCGCGTCGAGATCGAACACGACGCGCGCGCTGCTGCGATCGGCATGCTCGGCGTTCTTGTCGAGGCTGAGGTCGAGCTTGAGGCGGGTCGCGCCCGGCAGTGCCGGAATGGCATCGAAGCGCGCGCGCACCGCAGGCGCGAACGGCTCGATCAGCGCCGTGAGCTCCCGCAGGGAATTCGCCGACGATTTGAGCCCGAGCTTGCCGGTGGCGTTCCTGCGATCAAAACTGCCGCTCGCCTCCGTGGTCACACCGCCGGCTTGGCCGAACCGCAACTGCTCCAGCGAGAGCGCCGCTGGACCATAGCCGAGCTTTGCCGCGAACGGCCGCAGCTCCTGACCGGCCGAGATGGCGCGGCCGATGTCGAGCGACAGCTTTGCCTCTTCCGGCCATTCGCCTTGCGGCCCCGCGAGCGCGCGGACGAAGCTTGCGGCGGCATCGAGGTCGAGACGATCGGCCTTGAGCTCGGCGTCGATCCGCGAGCCCTTGCTCGCACCCGTCTGGACGAACGCGATGCGACCTTCGACGGCGCCGCCCTCGATCTCGGCCTTCAGCCGCTCGATGGCGAGATGGTTGGCGGCGATGGTGACATCGCCGGCAAGGCGCAGCGGCCGCGTGCTACGGCGGTTGACCTCGCTGCGACCCTGAAGCCAGGCCACCAGCGTATCAGGGTCGGAGGATTCGACGCTGAGGCGGCCGCTGAAACTGTCGGCGCCGGGCGTTGCGCCGTTGAGCGAGAGCTGCGTCATGCCGGGCGCACGCAGCTCGAGTCGGCGGAAGGTCCAGGACCGCCCGTCGGTCTGAAGCTCGGCGGTGATGTTCTGGAGCGGACGGCCGCCCAGCATGATCTGGTCGGAGTTGAATTCGATCTGCGCCGGGATCGGCGCCTGCGGAATCGCGGCGAGCCCTGCCCGCAGCGCCGGCAGGACGCGCTGCGGATCGGTATCGTCCTTCACATTATCCTTGGCAGTCAGCTTGTCCGCATCGACCTGGCGCGCCGACAGCACCGCGCGCAGCAACGGTGAGGCGCCGAACTTGAGGTCGCCGACGCCGCCGAATTTCAGCGCGG
The DNA here is from genome assembly GCF_021044685.1 of Bradyrhizobium daqingense. Taxonomy (NCBI): domain Bacteria; kingdom Pseudomonadati; phylum Pseudomonadota; class Alphaproteobacteria; order Hyphomicrobiales; family Nitrobacteraceae; genus Bradyrhizobium; species Bradyrhizobium daqingense. Next base: position 3,075,884 of record NZ_CP088014.1, on the reverse strand, counting down.
CATCTTCGGTGCCGAAGCTGGCATCGATCTGCTCGAATTTGGCACCGGCCGGATCGGCCTTGAGCCTGGTCGTGAGCTTCCAGGGCATCGGCCCCGCCTCGCCCGCCTTCTTGCTCGCGGGGACCGCGAGCGTCAGCGCGCCCTCAAATTTCGGCAGGCGGTTGTCGAAGGCCAGCACGCCGTCGAGATCGGCGAGAATGGCGCGCTCGCCCGGGTCGATGTTGAGGTGAAGGCGGGTGGCGTTGCCGTCGGCGCTCGGGCCGGAGGAAATGCGGAAGGGGTAGCGCACCCCGCTCGCGCTGAAACTGCCCTCGCCGCGGACCGCGCCGGCCAGCGAGCGCACGTCACCGGAGAAGGCGATGTCGCTCAGCTCCAGCGTGGAGCGGCTGGCGGCATCGTGCAGGGCGATGCGACCGGTGAGATTGAGCCGCTCGATGGCGAGCGAGGCGAGATTGAAGGTGCCGCTGGCGGTGGACGGCAGATCGACCCGCCCGCGCGCGTCGAGGCCGAGATCGACCGCCATGCCGCCCACCGACAGCTCGGTGGCGCGCCATTCGCCGCGCATCAGGGAGCCCAGGCTGAACTCGACGTCGAGCTTGTCGGCGCGCAGGCGGCCGAGATCGTTGTTGCCGCCGAAGGTGACCGACCGCAGCCGCAGCGTCGGCGCCGGCAGGAGCCGCGCGTCGAGCTGGCCCGCCACCCGCACCGGCACGCCGATGATCCTGGTCGCCTCCGCCTCGAACTGGGGCCGAAACTGGTTCCAGTCGATGTAGTAGGGCCCGATCAGCGCGGCCAGCAGCGCAATGATGAAGGCAATCGCCAATCCGAGCAGCGTGGTCTGCACGGGTCTCCCCTCGGCCAAACCGGCACCCGGGCCAAACCTTGGCCCCGCAAACCCTGGCCTCGAGGCTTCAGGCGCGCCGGAACAGCCCCTTATATAGGGGGAAGTGTGGCGAAGTCACAGCGACTGTTGCGCGCGGAGGTTAACGCGAGCGAGCCCTCACCAGCTCGCCGGCAGCCGCGTCAGGCCGCGCAGCACGAAGGTCGGCCGCCATTGCGGGTTCTCGACGTCGTCGATGCGCAGATCCGGCAGCCGGCGCAGCAGCGTCGCGATGGCGATCTCGGCCTCGATGCGCGCCAATTGGGCCCCCAGGCAGAAATGGATGCCGCCGCCGAACGACAGCGGCTTGACGTTCTGGCGGGTCACGTCCAGCCGGTCGGGCCTGTCAGGGTAAACCGCCGGATCGCGGTTGGCCGAACCGAGCAGGCAGAGCACGGTCTCGCCCTTGGGGATCCTGACGCCGCCGAGATCGTCGATGTCCTCCAGCGCGACGCGGCCCGTCATCTGCACCGAGGAATCGTAGCGCAGGAATTCCTCGATCGCGCCCGGCATCAGCTCTGGCCGCGCCTTCAAGAGCGCGAGCTGGTCCGGATTGCGGTGCAGCGCGAGCAGGCCGTTGCCGATCAGATTGACGGTGGTCTCGTGGCCGGCGCCGAACAACAGGATGATGTTGGCGGTCAGCTCCTCATTGGTGAGCTTGCTGCCGTCCTCCTCGGCCTGCACCAGCTGGGTGATGAGATCGTCGCCGGGATTCTTGCGGCGCAGCTCGAACAGCTGCCGGAAGTACATCTGGGCCATCAGGTTGCCCTCGTTGCCCTTCCTGATCTCCTCCGGCGAGAGCGGCACGGGGTCGAGCAGCCGCCCGCCGTCGCGCGAGCTCTTGTAGAAGGTCTCGCGGTGCTCCTCGGGAATACCGAGCATGTCGCAGATGATGGTCACCGGCAGGCGGAAGGCGAAATCCTCGATCAGGTCCATGTGGCCGCGCTCGATCGCGGCATCGATGGTCTGGTCGACGATCTCCTGGATGCGCGGACGCATGTCCTCGACGCGGCGCGCGGTGAAGGCCTTCACGACCAGGCCGCGCAGGCGGGTGTGGTCGGGCGGATCGGCCTGCAACATCCAGTGGCCCATGCTGCGGAATACCGGCTCGTCCATGATCTTGTCGCCGTAGCGGCGCTTGGAGCGCTCGACGAAGTCCTTGCCGAAGCGCTTGTCGCGCAGCACCAGGCTGACATCGGCGTGGCGGCTGGTGACGAACTGGCCGAAGGGCGTCAGGTGAACCGGATCGAGCGTGCGCAGCCGCTCGTAATGCGGATAGGGATCGCGGATGAAGTCCGGCGAGAGCGGGTTGAACAACGGGTTGCCGCCTGCGGGTTGCACTTGCTCGTTCATGGTGACCTCAATCCGGTTGCCGCATGATACGAATACGCCGGGCAGCCCCTGTTGCGCAGCGTAACCATCCCTGGAATTATCAATTGGATACATTGTTGTATCGAATTGCATTCTGCCCTAAGCTGCGCCGATGTCAAGGGTGAGAACCAGGCCGACCAGGGACGATACGCGCGACAAGCTGTTCGAGGCCGCCGCGCGCGTGTTCGAGGCGGACGGCATCGGCGGCGCCAGCATTGAGGCGATCGCGGCGGCGGCCGGCTTCACCCGCGGCGCGTTCTATTCGAACTTCAAGAGCAAGGACGAACTGATCATCGCCATGCTCGAGGACCATGTCGAGCAGTCGATCCGGCGCAACATGGACATCCTTGCCCAGCACGACAATCTCGATGATTTCATCGCGGCGCTGAAATCGATGGACCGCAGCAGGCAGGATCCGCTCGGCCGCTCGCCGCTGCTGCACATGGAGATGATCCTGTTCGTCGCGCGCGCCGAGAAGCGCCGGCCGGAACTGGCAAAGCGCCTGCGCGCGCGGCGCAAGCTGGTTGCCGACATCATCGAGGCGACGCTGAAGAACCACGGCAAGAACAGCGCGCTGAACCCGCCCTGGATGGCCTCGGTGGTGCTCGCGCTGGAAGACGGCTTTCGCCTGCACCGGCTGATCGATCCGGAGACGACGCCGGCGGACAGCTTCTTGCGCGCGATCACGGATCTGCGGCGAAGGACGGGGTTGGCGGCAAGCTGATTGCAGCCAAAGCCGCTCTCCACGGAGGCGGAAGCTCGCCTGCAGCAATGAAGCCGGGTTCGACGGGCAACTTGCCCCTGCTCGCTACTTTCCCGCCCGCGAAAGGCCTCTGAATTGACGCTCCGCTCTCTCGGTGGCGAGCACGGCGCTCTGCCGGAACGGCGGATGGGCAGGCTGCGGCGGCAATTCCTGGCAATACATCTGATCGATATTGCGCTGCATGAGCGCATAACAATCGCATGCGATGCGTTCAAGCCGGGCCCGATCGATTTGTATGGACCCGCGCCGGTCGGACGGGATGGCGCCGGCCTCCCGTAGCTTGCTCATCGTCAGGGTCACTGTCGTGCGTCGCACCCCAAGCAGTTGCGCGAGCGCCTCCTGCGTCACCGGAAGCGGATCATCGGGCACGCGGTCGTGAAGCTGCAGCAACCACCGCGCCAAGCGGCCATCCACCCGATGCAGCGCGTTGCAGGCGGCTACGTGCTGAAGCTGCAGCATCACCGCGCGGGCGTGAACCTGCACGACGTTCCTGATGGCTGCGCTTTGCGCATAGGCAGCCCTGAACTTGGCGGCGGAAATCAGCGACGCTGTGCCGGCCATGCGGGCAACCGCGGTCACCGATGAAAGCGACGGGCCAAGCACGGAGAACGAGGCCAAAGCGCCTTCCCATCCCATCAACGTGGTTGCGACCGATTGCCCGTCCGGCATATCGAGCATGAAGGCGATTGCGCCGCTATGGGGAAAATAGACCGGATCGAGCTCGTCGCCCGACCGTACCAGGACAGCATCGGCCTCGAACGAGACCTTTTGGAAATACGGCGTGAGCAAGCCAAGATCCGCAGGCGGCAGCGCTGCCAGCAGTCGATTCCCGGTGCCGGTGCAGTGACCGGTCACGATGCGTTTCCGTGAACGCGCACCCAACGAACGACCGTATCCATCTGCTTCATCCACCCTGATTATCCGAATACGAATTGCCGAACGAAACCATACAAACAGAGCCATCGGTCGCGATCAAGCACGGATAACTGCGGAGGGCCCAAGTCGGGAGTCCCCGCCGCGAAAGGGATCTTGCATACATCATACTATTCGCGGGTTTGGTCACTCAGCGACGCCTTTGGCGACCACGGTCATGCCGAGGCCCCGGCCGACGCCCACAACGGCCGTGGCGTTCGCGAGAGCGCCCGCGTCCCGTTCGATGTCGCGCATGAAGCTGCGGTCGATCTTGAGTTCGCGGATCGGCAGATGCGCGAGACGGCTGAGGCTGGAATAGCCGGTGCCGAAATCGTCGACCGAGAGCCCGACCCCCGAGTGCGCGGATCGCGTTCATGGTTTCGAGCGCGGCGGCGCCGTCCTGCATGAACGTGCCTTCGGTGATCTCGAGCATCAGAGCGTCCGGTGGCAACTCGTATTCGGCCAGAATGTCCTTGAGCCGCGCCGCGAGCGCGACGTTGCGGAAATTGATCGGCGGCAGATTCACCGACACGCTGGGAGTATTGAGCCCGCCACGGCGCCAGCTCGTCATCTGGCGGCAGGCCTCTCGCACCGACCAGAGGCCGATCTGCTCGATCAGGCCGCATTCCTCGACGAGCGGAATGAACTTTGCCGGCGAGACGTCGCCGAGCACGGCATCGCGCCAGCGCACCAGCGCGCCAGCGCCTCGACGCCATGGATGGCGCCATCACAGCTGCGGATCTGCGGCTGGTAGTTGAGGGTAGCGCGCCATCTGCGACGGCGCGGCGGAGCGCTGCGACCAGCGCCAGCCGTTGCTCGGCGAGCCCGTTCATCTCGGCGCTGAACAGACGATGGTCGAGCGTCCCGCCTGCTTGGCCATGTACATGGCAGCATCGGCCTGCTGCATCAAAGTATCGATGTCGGTGGCGTGATCAGGATAGAGGCTGATGCCGATGCTGGCCGAGATCGGCATCAGCTTCGATCCGAGCCGCAACGGCGCGGCAAGCGCTTCCGTGATGCGGGCCGCAACGCGCTCGGCGCTCTCGGCGTTGCGTTGCGGCAGCAGGATGACAAACTCATCGCCGCCGAGCCGTCCCAACATGTCTTCGGGCCCGATTTGCTCGCGCAGGCGCTGGGCGAACTGGACAGCAGCTCGTCGCCCGCGGCATGGCCGAGCGTATCGTTGACGTCCTTGAAATGATCGACGTCGAGGAAGGCCAGCGCGACGTGGCCGCCGGTCGGGCAGGCGTCGATCGCTGTGGTGAACAGATGCCGCAGCTGCGCGCGGTTCTGTAGGCCGGCGAGGATGTCGTGATAGGCAAGCCCGCGCGATCTCGGCGCACGCGAGTTTCCAGATCCGCTCTGCGCCGGCATTGAAATGCGTGATGCGATCTGCGCTGTCGACGATGACGATGCCACCGTCAGCGCAGTCGAGCCCAGCCAGCGGCACTCCGGAATTTCTGTCACGGGGAAATCGGAGGCAAGTCATCGTTGGACCCGCAGGGCATCGGGAAGCGGCAATGGGCCGACGCTAGCGCTCCGTTGGTGTCCAAGACGTCTTTGCAATCCGGTCACGTCCCCGCCAGGACGCGACATGCTTGACGTTCTGCGAAGGATATTCGGTGCCTGCGGAACCTTCTGGTTCCCGACTTTCCAGATTTTCCCGCCGCTCGGTTGGAGTATGATCCGGTGGTTACCGAGGTTAACTGAGGGAGGGAATTATGACGAACTTGGCCTCCTCGACGAGCTTCGACGTCAGAGCCGAAATCACCCAGGCTTATGCCGACTGGGATTCGGCATTCAACAAAGCTGACGCCAAAGCAATTGCCACAGCGTATGTTTCGAATGCAAAAGTGCTGCCCCCGACCCATCAAATCATATCGGGTCCAGCAGAGATCGAGATTTTCTTCGGCGGGCTTTTTTCCAGCGGTTTCGCCGATCACAAGCTGACAATCATAGATGCGGGCGGAGACGAGAAGGTCGTCTACGGCACGGCGAGATGGAGCGCCAATGGCAAGGGAGCGGACGGGTCCCGCCAAGCTGCCGGCGGGATTGCCACGCACGTGTTTGAGCGTCAGGCGGACGGTTCGCTGAAGCTGAGGTTGCATACCTTCAACTAAGCCGGCCATACGCGTCGCCTGACACCAAGCGAGGAGGCATCGCGTGAACATAGCGGAATGGCTTCGTGGTCTTGGGCTGGAGCGCTACTCCCAGGCCTTCCAGGATGCGGAAGTCACGCCTGAGATCCTGCCAGAACTGACTGAGGACGACTTGCGGGAACTCGGTTTACCGCTCGGCCCGCGCAAGACGGTGCTGAAGGCAATTCGCACACTCGCTCTGCCGAGCGGTCCCATATCCGTGAAGGTTCGCGCTGCGACCGAACAGCCAAAACTGCCACTGCCGCCGGAAGCAGACCGGCGACAGCTCACGGTCATGTTTGTCGATCTGGTCGGCTCGACTGCACTCGCCTCGGGACGTGATCCTGAGGAGATGCGGGACTTGATACGGGCCTACCACAATACGGTCGCGAGCGAGATCACCAGGTTCGAAGGCCACGTTGCCAAGTTCCTGGGCGACGGCGTTCTCGCTTACTTCGGCTGGCCGCGCGCGCATGAAGATGAAGCGGAGCGTGCGGTTCGCGCCGGGCTTCGGATATCCAAGGCGGTCGCGGCCCTTACCGAGCCGACTGGTGCAACGCTGGCCGCTCGCGTTGGCATCGCAACCGGTCTGGTCGTCGTCGGCGAACTGGTTGGCGAGGGAGAAGCCCGCGAGCGGTCGGTCATTGGAGAGACCCCGAATCTGGCCGCCCGCTTGCAAGGGCTTGCCGAACCCGGCGGTGTTGCAATCGCCGATTCAACGCGCCGCCTTATCGGAGAAGCCTTCATGTACCAGGACTTGGGGACGGTGCCTCTCAAGGGCTTCCCTGGACCGGTGCAGGCGTGGCTCGTCACCGGCGAGGGCGCGGCCGAGAGTCGATTTGATGCCCAGCACGGGATGTCGACGGCCGCCCTGGTCGGGCGCGATCAGGAACTCGCACTTCTCCTGGATCGCTGGGAACAAGCGAAAGGGCGAGAGGGACAGATCGTCCTTCTCGGCGGCGAACCCGGCATCGGCAAATCCCACCTCGTGCGAGCGCTAGGCGACCGGCTTGCAGGCGTGCCGCACACACGCCTCAGCCATTTCTGCTCGCCGTTCCATACCAACAGCGCCCTGTATCCTATCGTGGGGCTGCTTGAACGGGCAGCGGGAATACGGCGGGAGGACCCTTCCGAAGAACAGCTCGACAACCTTGAGGCGATGCTCACTCTTGCGACAGACGACGTGCGTGACAGCGCACCGGTTCTCGCGGACCTATTGGCCATCCCGACAGGCAAGCGCTACTCTCCATTGGAGCTTAGTCCACACCAAAAGAAGGAGCGAACGTTCCAGGCTTTGCTGGAGCAGATAAAGGGCTTGGCGGCAAAGCAACCGGTTCTTGCCATTTACGAGGATGTCCACTGGGCCGATCCCACCACGCTCGAACTCATTGATCGGGCTGTTGACGAGGTGCAGCGCCACTCGATCCTGATGGTTGTGACTTTCCGATCGGAATTCGTGCCGCGCTGGACGGCACATGGACATGTGGCGGCAATCTTTTTGAGCCGGCTGGGGCGCAAGCAAGGTACTGCCGTGATCGACCGGATAACCGGCGGAAAGCTGCTTCCGCAGGAGGTGCTCGAGCAGATCTTGGCGAAGACGGACGGCGTGCCGTTGTTCGTCGAGGAGCTCACCAAGACCGTCCTCGAATCTGGGCTGCTCAAGGATCGGGGAAGCTGTTATGAGCTTATAGGTCCTTTGCCGCCGCTGGCGATCCCGACAACGCTCCAGGATTCGTTGATGGCCCGTCTTGACCGGTTGGCACCCGTCAAGGAAGTCGCCCAGATTGCTGCCTGCATTGGGCGTGAGTTTGGACATAACCTTTTGAAAGCCGTAACGCCGCTCGATGAGGATGCCCTCCAGCGCGCCATCAATGAACTCCTGGAGGCGGAACTCATCTTCCGGCGTGGAGTGCCTCCGGACATCGGCTACAGCTTCAAGCATGCGCTGGTACAGGACATCGCGCACGAGAGCCTCCTGAAGAGCAAGCGACAGCAGATCCACACTCGTATCGCCGCAGCTCTGAGAGAACATTATCCTGCACGTGCGGAGATGGAGCCGGAGACGATAGCTTTACATCTCACAGAGGCCGGCCTGGCGGCCAAGGCGGTCGGCTATTGGCTGCAGGCCGGCCGAAATGCCGCCGGACGTTCCGCCAATCTCGAAGCAATCACTCATCTCACCAGAGGATTGCAGGCGCTCAACGCCTGTCCTGAAGGGCCGGAGCGGGATCGCCAAGAACTCGCGCTTCAGACGGCAATTGGAGGTCCGCTGATCGCCATTCATGGATACACGGCTCCGCAGCTTGGCACTGCCTTCAGCAGGGCTCATGCGCTCTGCCGCGAGCTCGATGACAAGGATGCGTTGTTCGCGACACTTAGCGGCAAGTATATTTTCCATTTCGTGAGAGGCGACTACGGCGCCATGCAGAGGCTGGTGGGCGAGGCACGCCTCGCCGCCGAACGCACCAGGGACACGGCGCTGGAATTGGGTGCGCATCGCATGGCGGCTCTCACAGCCATGCACGCGGGTGACTTTCCTACGGCCCACTGCGAGTTCGAGACGATCTTGAGTCGCTATGACCCGCACACCCATCGGCCAGCGCCTGTGCACTATGTCCATGACCCGAAGGCCTCCGCGTTACCCTACTTGGCCATCGTGCTTTGGATCCTTGGCTATCCCGACCGGGCCTTGAGAACAAGCCGCGCGGCGTTTGAGTACGCCGCGGAGCTGAACCAGACGAACCTTACCGCCCACGTCGCCGTCTATGGCGGAGCGGGACCTGCGGAGCTGATGGGTGACGTGGCGGCAGTGCATGGGCACGCCGACGCCATCATCAACCTCGCCGATCAGCACAGCTTGAACTACTGGCGGTTGAGCGGCCTCATTCTTCGAGGCTGGGTCATGGCGCAGCAAGGTGACGCGGAGGGTGGCCTGGCGCTCATGCGCAAAGGTTTGAATGATCGAGACGGACTGGGAGCCAGTTGGTACCAGGTCCGCTACTTGTGCATGCTGGCATCAACCTATTTGCAACTTGGTGATGGCGAGAGAGGGCTCGCGGCGCTGGCAGAAGCGAAGGACCTCGCCGCTCGCAATGACGAACATATTTGGGAGGCAGAAGTTGCACGCATCGATGGCGAACTGCGGCGCATTCGTGGAGCTCCAGCGCATGCGGTCGAGGCTTGTTTGCAAACTGCGCTTGATGTCGCCCGCAGGCAAGGTGCGAGGTCGTTCGAGCTGCGTGCGGCCATGAGTCTGGCCCGGCTTTGGAGCGACGAAGGCAGATCTATCGAGGCGCGAGCCCTCCTTGCCTCGACGTACGGATGGTTTGCGGAAGGCTTCGAAACGCCTGATCTGCTCGCCGCCAGGGCACTCACCGCAGAGTTGGCTGAGCTTTAGGACCTATTTCGTTCAGTAACGCGATGATCTGCAGAGATGCGGCCGACTGAGGACCACGACGAGCCCATCGTCGGCGCATTCGAGCCCGGTCAGCAGCACCTGCGAAGTTTCTGTCGCAAGGCACCATGCACAGGAACCCCATTCCGCGTCGGATCCCGTCTAACGCTCGTGCAGCCGGCCGGCCACCACCCGCACCTTGCGCGGCGCCGCCTGCCAGATCGACAGCGCCGACAAGACGCTCACGATCATCGCGATGCCGAAGGCGAGCGTGTAATCGCCGGTGCGATCGTAGAGGAAGCCGGTCACCCAGGGACCGGCCGCGCCGCCCGCCAGCGCAGCCAGCATGATCGTACCGAAGATGCTGCCCTGGTGCCTGCCCTGGAAGATTTCGAACACCACCGCGCCCATGATCGAGGTGAGGCCGTAGCCCAGCGCGCCTTGGGTGAACACCATGAGATAGATCAGCCACAATGACGGCGAGAATTTCAACGCCATCAGCGCGGCGAAGCAGATCGCAAAGCCCGCGCAGCTGATCGCCCACACCCATTCCCGCCCGATCCGGTCGGAGACATGGCCGAGCAATATCTGGCCGGGAATGCCGAGCAGGCTGACGATGCCGAGCGCCCACACCGCGACGCCAGGGCTGAAGCCGATGTCGAGCAGGAATTTGGTCTGGTGCACCTGCACCGCGTACCAGATGTACAGGCCGCAGAAATAACCGAGCGCGATCCACCAGAAGCGCGCCGTCGCAACCGCGCGTTTCAGCGTCCATTCGGTGCCGGCCCAGACGGGATCGACGATGTTGGAGACGGCTTTGGCAGCGCCCGGGACCGGAGCTGCATCGCCGTCCGGCTGAAGGCCCATGTCCTCGGGCCGTTTGCGCAGCAACAGATTGATCGGCGCCAGCACGATCAGGACCAACAGCCCCATCGCGGTGCAGGCGGTGCGCCAGCCGGTCTGCTCGATCATGTGCTGCACCCATGGCAGCAGCGTCACCGAGCCGATGCCGACGCCGGCGAAAGCGATGCCGATGGCGAAGCCGCGCTTGCGGATGAACCAGTTCGGCAGGAACAGCGATTGGCCGGAATAGCCGAGGCATACCGAGCCGGCGCCGACCATGACGCCGATGGTGACGTAGAGATGCCAGGGCGCGCTGGTGAGCGGTGCCAGCAGCAGCCCGCCCCCCATCAGCACGACGCCGACCTCCATCACCGCGCGCGGGCCGGCGCGATCCATCAGTCGGCCGATCAGGGGGCTGACGACGCCCGAGGCCACGAAGCCGAAGGAGAAGGCGCCCGCGGTAACGCCGCGCTCCCAGCCGAATTCGGAGATGATCGGCGGAAAGAACAATGAGAAGGCCGTGCGCGCGTTAACGCCGATGGCCATGGTGACGAAGGTCACGGCGACCACGACCCAGCCGTAGAAGAACGGAAGCCGCATGTTTGTGTGTTTCATCCCTGGACGGTCCTTCGGACCATCAGGGACTGCGCGCGTCAAGCGCTTTTCACGCATGCCTCGTGAGCAGGAGCCCACTCACGTTTGAGGGCCGCTTCTCTGCGGCCACCCTTCGAGACGCCCGCTTCGCGGTCTCCTCAGGATGAGGTCTAATCCGCGGCGAAATCCTAGACCCTCATGGTGAGGAGCCCGCGAACGCGGGCGTCTCGAACCATGAAGGCCGAGTGTTCAAGCGGCATCCAGCCGCGACGATTTGGCCGGCGCGTCGAACAGGATCCGCTCGATCGGCTGCGGCCGGCCGAACAGATAGCCTTGCGCGAAATTGACACCGAGCGCCTTCAACCGCTCGTATTCCTCGCGGGTCTCGACGCCTTCGGCGGTGACCGACATGTCCAGCCCGCGTGCCAGCGTCACAATCGCGGAGATGATGGCGGAGCTGCGCGGCTGCTGGGTGAGATTGCGGATGAACGACTTGTCGATCTTGATCTTGTCGAACGGGAACGCGGTGAGATAGCTGAGCGAGGAATAGCCGGTGCCGAAATCGTCGAGCGCGAGCTCGATGCCGATACCCTTGAGCCGCTCCAAGAAGGCGTGGTTCTCGCCGCCGCGCTCCAGCAACACGGATTCGGTGATCTCGATCTCGAGCCGCTGGGGCGGCAGGCCGGAATCGGCAAGTGCCGCGCAGATCACCTCGAACAGATCGGGCTCCTTGAACTGGATCGGCGACAGATTCACGGCGACCGCGAGCTCGGAGGGCCAGCCGGCGGCGTCCGCGCAGGCGCGCCGCAGCACGAACTCGCCGAGCGGCACGACCAGTCCGGTCTCCTCCGCGAGCGCAATGAACTGGTCCGGCGGGATCAGGCCGCGCGTCGGATGGCGCCAGCGCACCAGCGCCTCGAAGCCGCGCCGCGCGCCGGTGAGGACGTCGACGAACGGCTGATAGTGCACCTCGAGCTGGCAGCGCGCGATGGCGTCGCGCAGATCGCCCTCCAGCGTATTGCGCGCCTCGAGCTCGGCTGACATCGCCTCGTCATAGATGGTGAAGCAGTTGCGGCCTGCCGATTTCGAGCGGTAGAGCGCAAGGTCCGCCTTCTTCAACAGCTGCTCCTGGTCGCGGCCGTGATCCGGCGCGATCGCAATGCCGATGCTGGTGCCGATCTCGACGCGATGGCCGGGCAGCGGGAACGGCTCGGCGACCAGCTTGGCGATCCTCCCTGCGAGCTCGGTCGAGCAGGCGCGCTGATCCTCGCAAGCCTCCTGGATGATGGCGAATTCGTCGCCGCCGAGCCGTGCCAGCACGTCGCCGGCGCGCAGGGCGGATTTCAGCCGCTGCGCCACCTGCCGCAGCAACGCATCGCCCGCGCCGTGGCCGAGGGAATCGTTGACGTTCTTGAAGCGGTCGAGGTCGAGCATCAGGATCGAGAAGGTCGGCCCGCCCTCCTGAAGCCGGCCATTGAGCTCGTCGAGCCGGGCGAGGAAGAAGGCGCGGTTCGGTAAGCCAGTCAGGATGTCGGTCTGGGCGAGCTCGAGCACGCGTCGGTTTGCCAGCGACAACCGCCGCGAATTTCGGCTTGCGAGCATGAGATAGGTCGACAGCGACAGCGTCAGCAGCATGCCGACGATGAGGACCGCGGCGGCGCGATCGTAGGATGTCTCGAATGCACCGCCCACCGTCGGCATCGCGCGCACCTGCCAATCGGTATCCCCGATCTTGAGGCTGCCCGCCCAATGCAGGGCGCGTGCGACGTCGCGCATCGACTGCGGCGCCGTGGCTGCCGACGAATAATCCGGTTGAATTTGCTCCAGGCTGACGACCCGCCCGGTGAAGGGCGGATAGACGTTGACGCTGACAGCGGGGCTTGCGCCGGTGGTGACGCGAATGGACTGGACCAGCAGCGGCAGGTCGAAGATGCCGACGACATAGCCGGCGAGATTGCGGCGCCGGTCGGCGACCGTCTCGCGCGCGGTTCCTTTGGCGTAGACGGGAATGACGACGAGGACGTCCGGCAGCCGCGCGCCCTCCCTCGGCTCGTACAGGCGGGTGCGAATGGCGGCCACGCGATCGTTGTCGCGCGCACGTTCCAGGACCGCGCGGCGCTCCGGCACCGTCGCGTAATCCATGCCGTAGACTGAGGATGTCTTCGGCTGGGTCGAGTAGAACACCGGAAAATACTCGTCGCTCTGCGGCGCGACGGCGAAGCTCTCGCCCTGGAGCGACTTGATGCGATAGCCGGACACGCCGTCGGTGATCGCCGCGGCTTCGTATTCGGCGCGCTCCCTGCGATTGACGCGCGGCAGCCAGCCGATGCGCAGCATGCCGGGATGGCGCTCGAACAGGCGGGCGCTGAAGGTCTCGAATTCGCTGCGGGTGACTTCCTCGTTGGCCGATTCGAACAGCGTGCGCAGCGCGAGAAGCCTGGATATGTATTCGTTCATGCCGTTCTGCATGACGATCGCCTGGGTCTCGGCCGCGTTCTCGAACTCGATCCTGTTGACGCGGTTTTCCCATCGCGCCACGGCGGCCGCCCCCACGACCGAGAACAAGAGACCGACACCGACGGCGACGAGCGCAGGGCGATAGAGCCCGAGCAGCGGCGAGAAACGCCACCATCCCGTCACACGTCTCCGATCCTGATCGTTCTGATCGCGACCGCCCATCTGATCTTGATCCGTACATTCCCATGCGCCGCGGCCCGAACTTCTGGTTGAGCCGACAGTCGGACTATCGGGCAGGGATTGCGGTTAAGAACTGCACAATTTCAGCAGCGGAGTGTTCCGCATCACGCGGCGTAGTTAACGATTGCCGCACCGAAATGCTGCAGTGTGGCCATAACTTGCCGGTTTTGCCCGGAATCGTACGGCTTGCCGTCGCGTCGCGGATTAGCGACCTGTTCAGCCCGATCGAGCTATCATCGCCACAACGCATCCAGCATCCGGCAAGCCCGCTCATGACACGATCGCGATCCGCGACATATATCGCCTTGACCATCGCCTTGCTCGCCGCAGCGATGTTGCCGGCCAAGTCCGACGAGGCCGGTGTCAGCGACGACGCGATCCTGTTCGGCCAGGCTGCCGCCCTCGAGGGCCCCTCCTCTGCACTCGGACAGCGGATGCGGCAGGGCATCGTCGCCGCGTTCACCGAGATCAACGCCAAGGGCGGCGTCCACGGCCGCAAGCTCCAGCTCATCAGCCGCGATGACGGCTACGATCCCGACCGCTCGGCGGCGCAGACGCTGCGGCTGATCGAGGACGACAAGGTGTTCGCGCTGATCGGCGCGGTCGGCACGCCGACTGCCATGGCGACCATCCCGATCACCAGCGTCAGGAACGTGCCGTTCATCGGCCCGTTCACGGGCGCCGAGTTCCTGCGCGACCTCGAGCTTGCAAACGTCGTCAACATCCGCGCCAGCTATGGCGCGGAGGCGGAGGCCTGGATCAAGCATCTCACCGAGGACCGCAAGTTCACCCGCATCGGCATCTTCTACCAGGACGATTCCTTCGGTCGCGATGGTCTGTCCGGCGTGAAGCGCGCGCTTGCCAAGCGCGGCCTCGAGCTCGCGGCTGAAGGCACCTTCGAGCGCAACACCCGCGCGGTCGCCCAGGCCTGGCGCATGATCAAGCGCGCCGACCCCGAGGCCATCGTCATGGTCGGGACCTACGGGCCCTGCGCGGAATTCATCAAGCTTGCGCATCGCAGCGGCGCTCGTCCGACCTTCGTCAACATCTCCTTCGTCGGCGCCAACGCGCTCGCCGCGGAGCTCGGCCCCGACGGCGACGGAGTCATCGTCTCGCAGGTCGTGCCCTCGCCCTGGGACCACTCGCTCAAGCTCGTCGCCGACTATCAGGCGGCGCAGAAAGCGTTCGACCCGACGCTGACGCCGGATTTCGTGTCGCTCGAAGGTTATCTCTCCGGCCGTCTCGCAGCCGCCGCGCTGGAAAAGGCCGGACCCAATCCGACGCGCGCGAGCCTGCTGCGCACCATCAACGATGTCGGCCGCTTCGACATCAGCGGCACCACCGTCACCGTGGGCGTGCGCATGCTCGACACGCCACCGAAGGTGTTTCTGACGGTGATCCAGAAGGACGGGACGTTCAAGGCGGTGGACCGGCTGTAGGGCCCTTCACCGCCGCCGCGTCCAGCGGTCGGCGTTGACGGCACCTTGCGGGACCTCGCCTCTGACGATCGCCTCGACCTGCCGCACCGTTTCCAGCGACTGATATTCGATCGCCTGCGGCGTCAGCCCGCCGACATGAGGCGTCGCGACGACGTTGGGCAGCCTGGCCAGCTCCGGCGTCGGCATCTGGTCGGGCGCGCGGCCGACGTCCATGGCCGCGCCGGCGATGCGGCCTTCCCGCAGCGCCCGCGCCAGCGCGGCTTCATCGACGAGATTGCCGCGCGAGAGATTGATGAAGACGGCATGCTGCTGCATCCGCGCCAGCGCCGCCTCGCCGATCAGATTCTCGGTCTGCTCGTTGGCTATCGCAAGGCAGACGACGTAGTCCGATGCGGCGAGCAGATCGTCGAGGCCGACTTGCCGGATCGCGGCATCGGTGACGGTTGCGAAGGGATCGGCGACCAGCACCTCCATGCGCAGCACCTTCGCCACCTCGGCGAGATAGCGCCCGATGCTGCCATAGCCGATGATGCCGACGCGGCTGCCGGCGAGCTGGCGGCCCATCCGCGCTTCCGGCTTTCGGCCGGCCTGATAGTCCGCCGTGGTGCGCGACACGCCGCGGGAGAGATCGACCATGAAGCCGAGCGCGAGCTCGACCACCGCCTGCACGAAGCCGGGCCCGGCGCGGGTGACGAGCACGCCGGCCTGCGAGGCCGCCTCGACATCGACGTTGCGGATGTCGACCGCGCAACGGACGAACGCCCGCAAGCGCGGCAACTGCGCAAAAATCTCGCCGCGCCCTTCCGTCATGCGGTCAGCAACGATGATGTCGACGTCTTTCGCCGTGCGCACGAGGCCGGCGGCGTCGAGCGCATCGCCGCCCTCGTGCAGGATCACCTCGGCGGCCGCGCGCAGGCCGTTCAGGCTGCGATCGCCATAGTAGTTGCGCCGCATCTCGGGCGTATGGGCGAGCAGGACTTTCACGATAGGACTCCTTCAGGTCTTCTCAATAGCCGAACGCACGCGGTAGCGCCGTCGAGAGCGACGGCACGAAGGCAATGAGGAGGAGACAGAGGAACAGGAGGCCAAGATAACCCATGATCGGCTTCACCGTCTGTTCGATCGGCACGTTGCCGATCAGGCAGGCACCGTACAGCCCGAGCCCGAGCGGCGGTGCGAACAGGCCGATGCCCATCGCGATGACGAGCACGACGCCGAAATGCAGGGAATCGATGCCGAGTTGCACGGCGACCGGCATCAGCAGCGGTCCGAAGATGATCAGCGCCGCCGCGCCCTCCAGCACCGAGCCCATCACGATCAGCACGGCGATCGCCAGCAGCATGAACAGCCAGACGCCGGAGGTCTTGGACAGGCCGAGCATGAAATCGGCGACCGCATGCGGCACTTGCTGCAATGTGAGCGTGAACGCCAGAGATTGTGCGGCGGCGACGATGAACAGCACGAGGCCCGCGCGCGTCGCCGCCTGCACGAAGCTGTGCGCGGCCGATTTGAAACCGAGCTCGCGGAACACGACAGCCCCCACAACGAGCGCATAGGCGACGGCGAATGCCGAGATCTCGGTCGCGGTGGCAAAGCCGCTCTTGAAGCCGAAGAAGATCATGAAGATCAGGCCGAACGAGGCGATGGCGCCGCTCCACAGGCCCGAGACCGGCATCTGCGGCTCGACCTCCTCGACCCGCGCGGGACGCTTGCCGAAGATGATCGACACCGCGATCAGCACCAGCGCCATCAGCGCCGACGGCACCAGTCCCGCGACGAACAGGCCGCCGATGGACAAATTCGCCACAAAGCCGAGGATGATCAGATTGATGCAGGGCGGAATGGTCTCCGCCATCACTGCTGAGGCTGCCAGCAGCGCCACCGCGCCGCCCGGATTCTGCTTGGAGCGGCGCGCGGCCGGGATCAGCACCGAGCCGACCGCGGCGACGTCGGCCATCTTCGAGCCGGAGATGCCGGAGAACAGCACCATGGAGGCCACCATCACGACGTTGAGGCCGCCGCGCATTCGGCCCACCGCGCGCTGCAAGAGCTCGATCAGGCGCACCGACATGCCGTTGGCTTCCATGAGGTAGCCGACCAGAATGAAGAACGGGATCGCCAGCAGGACGAAATTGTCGATGCCGCGCGCCATTTGCTGGGCGAAGATGACGCCGGGCAACGCACCCTCGACCCAGATCAAGATCAGCGCGGCCAGCGCCAGCGCAAAGCCGATCGGCAAGCCGCCGAACAGGATGGCGAAGAAGCCGATGAACATCAGCGTGCCCGCCGACGGCACCGAGGACGGCGATAGATAATCCCAGGCGAGATAGAGGCCGGACACGACGATGATGGCGACGAGGCCCCTGATGATGTCAGGGAGCGGCCGCGCGCAGAGATGATCGATCGCGAACACCGTCATGAACAGGGCGCCGACGCCCATCGGATAGAAGGTCAGTTCCAGCGGCAGGCCGGAGCCGGTGGTCTGGCCCGCCGTCAGCGCACCCAGCTTGATGGCGTGGTAAGCGACATATCCGGAGATCAGCACGATCAGCAAAGCGCTGGCGGCATCGACCAGCGCGCGCAGCCGCAGTGGCAAGAGATCGCGGAAGAAAGACACGCCGACATTCTCGCCGCGCGCGAGCGCACTCGCCGCGCCGAAGAAGGCCGAACCGACCATCAGCCCCCGCGCAACGTCATCCGACCATTCGACCGGCGCGTTGAAGAAGAAACGCAACAGCACGGAGGCGCAGACCACGACGAGGTCGGCAGCGAGCAGGACGGCCGCGATCGCGTCGCTGGCGCGCAGCAGCAGGGCGATGCTGCCGTGGCGGCCGCCCGAGACGGGCACAGCGGCGGTCATGGCCACGTCTGATCTGGTCATCTCAGGCTTGCGTCGCGCGGACGATGTCGATGACGGCCTTGGAGTCCGGTCGCGCCTTGATGAAGTTCTCGGTCTGCGGCGCGACGCGCTTCTTGAACGCCTCGCGATCGCATTCGGCCACCGTCACGCCCTTCTCGGTCAAGGCCGCCAGCGCCTCCTTCTCGACCGCGAGCCCGTGGGCACGGGTGTCGGCCGCGGCCTTCTTGGCGGAATCGAGGAAACCTTCGCGCAGCTTGGGATCCATGCGGTTGTAGGTCATGTCGCTGAAATAGATCGCGAGCGGCGAGAAATTGTGCTGCGTCAGCGCGTATAACTTCGACGTTTCGAAGAACTTGCTGGCGAGAATCGTCGGCGGATCGTGCTCGAGACCGTCGAGCACGCCGGCCTGCAGGGCCGTGTAGATCTCGCCGAACGCCAGCGGCGTGGCGGCGGCGCCCATCAGCCGCAGGCATTCCGTGATGACGGGATTGGGCAGCGTCCTGATCTTAAGGCCGGCGAGATCCTCCGGCGTCTTCACCGGCTTCTTCGCCAGCACGCTACGCGAGCCGAAATTGTAGGCCCAGGCGATGATGCGGATGTTGCCGCCCTTGAGCAGCGCGTCCTCGATCGGCTTGGCGGCGCCGGCCTCGAAGGCCTTGGTCTGCTGCGGGAAGCTCGAGAACAGGAAGCCGAGATCGAAGGTGCCGACCAGCGGCACCAGATTGGCCGAGATCGAGGAGCCCGATACCATGAGGTCGATGACGCCGAGCTTCACCGAGTTGATGACGTCGATCTCCTGGCCGAGCTGGTTGTCGGGGAAGAACGCGACCTCGATCTGCTCACCGAGCCCGTTCGCCTTCAGGCTCTTGACGAGATTGTCATAATAGACGCGGCCGTTGGCGAATTTGGGATCGTTCGGCAGCGAGGAGGAGCATTTCAGCTTCAGTGTCGCGGCTTCGGCGCGGCCGATGATGGCGGGGGAGAGCACGAGACCGGCGGTGACCGCCGCGGATGACTTGATGAACGCGCGACGGTTCACGGGCACGATGGTCATGGCGCGGTCTCTCCCACGTTGTCTTTTTTGTTCACCGCGGTCGTTGCCGCAGCCTGTTGCGCGGACTGTATGGCCAAAGCGACGGCACAGGCAAGCATGCCGCCGGCCGCATCAGAACCGCACCCCGCGCGTGTCTGCAATCCGCAACTGCAGCGAAACGACTAGAATTTTCGAAGATTCGCGACGATGATCGTCCTGCGAAAGACATCCTTGTGTGAGGACACGGCATCGATCCAATTGGAGCATGGATCAATGCGCAATTCACATGGATGCACCCCGAGCGATGCCCATCCGCTCCGGCCGACAACCTGCCCCATTTTGCCGCAGCGGAGCTTGATCCAGAGCACAGACGGACTCTTGGCGGCCCCCTAGGAAAAGTGACATCATCGCGCGCATTGCCGTTGGAGGTGACATCATGCGCCGTCCGGTCTTTTCCAATTTGCTGCTTGCGTCCGGTCTTCTTGCGCTCACGCAATTGATGACGCCGACCGACGCCGCAGCCGAAGCGCGGCTCGCGCTGGTGATCGGCCAATCCGCCTATCGCACGGTGCCGGAACTGCCCAATGCCGCCAACGATGCCAAGGGCATGACGGAGCTGCTCGGCAATGCCGGCTTCACCGTCACCACGGTCGCCAATCTGGCGCAGACCGAGATGCGCGCCGCGATCTCGGATTTCGCCGGCAAGGTCAGCGCCGCCGGTTCCGACACCGTCGCCCTGGTGTTCTATGCTGGCCATGGCCTGCAGATCGACGGCGAGAACTATCTCGTTCCCGTCGATCTCGATCCCAAGCGCGAGGCCGACATCCCGCTCCAGGGCGTGCGGCTGAACGACATGCTCAACACGCTGGGCGCGCTGCCGACGCGGGCGCGCATCTTCATGCTCGATGCCTGCCGCAACAATCCGTTCCCCGCGCTCCGCGGCGCCGGCCACGGGCTTGCGATCGTCGACACCAAGGCCGGGGCGCCCGGCTCCTTCATCTCCTATTCGACCTCGCCCGGCGCCGAAGCCGAGGACGGCAACGGCATCGACAGCCCCTACACCGCTGCCGTGCTGACAGTCGCCAAGCAACCCAATCTGCCGATCGAGGAAGTGTTCAAGCGCATCCGCGTTGCGGTCGCGCAATCGACCGACGGCCGGCAGATTCCCTGGGAAAGCTCGTCGCTGACCACCGACTTCAGGTTCTTCGGCGAGAGCAGCGGCAGCACGCCCGCCCTGCCCGGCGCATCCGCGATGGCGCTCGCCGGCGGCACGCGCAGCCTCGATGACTGGCGCAAGGAGTTGCGCGGCAAGCCTGCCATGGTCGCCTATGAGCTCGTGATCACCGAGGACACGGTCGAGGCGTATCAGGCCTATATCGAGCTCTACACGCAGGACACCCGCACGCCGCGCCTGCGCACGGTACTGGAACGGCGTCGCCAGATGCTGGCCTGGGAGCGCGCCACCGCGATCAACACCCGCGCCTCGTTCGAGGCCTATCTTGCGAATTGGGACAACAGCGACCTCGCCGCGACCGCGCGCAGGCTGCTGCTCCGCGTGCAGAACCGGAACTATGGCCAGCCGGCTGCCGTCGCTGCCGCGCCCGCGCCGGTCGCCGTCGCGATGGCACCGACCTGCCCGTGCTCGACGCCGACACCGCCGGCAACGCCTGTCAATCCGAGCATGCCGCCCATCATCAAGAAGCGCGTCGACGACACGCCCCCCAAGCGCAAAGTCGTCGAGACCCCGCCCAAGCGCCGCCCGCCGCCCGAGGAGGTGGTCTACGAACGCGCGCCGCCCCCCGGACCACCGCCCGCCGCCGTGATGCAGGGCATCGGCATCGGTGTCGGAATCGGTCTTGGCATGGGTGGCGGTCGCGGCGGCGACCACTATCGCGGCGACTACCGGCGATACTGAGCCCGGGACGCAGACGGCATCCGGCTCGCTACGCCGCGGGCACGATCTTGCCGGGGTTGAAGATGTTGAGCGGATCCAGCGCCTTTTTCAGCGCCCGCATCGCATCCAGCGCTTCGGGACCGAGTTCGGCCTTGAGATATTTCTGCTTGCCCTGGCCGATGCCGTGCTCGCCGGTGCAGGTGCCGTCCATCGCCTGCGCGCGCTCGACCAGGCGATGCATGAATTCCTCGCCGCGCGCCATCTCGTCGGCGTCGTTGGTGTCGCAGACCAGCGAGCAATGGAAATTGCCGTCACCGACATGGCCGACGATCGGCGAGAGCAGGTTGAGGCGCTTGAGATCCTCCTCGGTCTCGCCGACACATTCGGCGAGCCGCGAGATCGGCACGCAGACATCGGTCGCGACCACGCCGATGCTGTCGCCGGGCCGCAGCGCCTTCACCGACCAATAGGCGTCGTGCCGCGCCTGCCACAGCCTGGTGCGGTCCTCGGGCTTGGTGGTCCAGGAGAAATCCCCGCCGCCGCATTCCTTCGCGATCTCGCCGAAGGCCTTGGACTGCTCGGCGACCTCGATCTCGCTACCATGGAATTCCATCAGGAGCAGCGGCGTCTCCGGCAGCGTCAGCTTGGAATAGGCGTTGCAGGCCTGCACCTGCGCGGCGTTGAGCAATTCGATGCGCGCCACGGGAATGCCGGTCTGGATCGCCAGGATCACCGCCTGACAGGCGCCGTGCACGGTCGCGAACGACACCGCGCCGGCCGCGATGGTCTCGGGGATGCCGCGCAGGCGAATGGTCAATTCCGAGATGATGCCGAGCGTACCCTCGGCGCCGACGAACAGATGGGTGAGATCGTAGCCCGCAGATGATTTCTTCGCGCGCGTCCCCGTGGTGATGATCTCGCCGTCGCCGCGCACCACCTTCAGCGCCAGCACGCTGTCGCGCATGGTGCCGTAGCGCACCGCATTGGTGCCGGAGGCGCGGGTCGAGGCCATGCCGCCGAGCGAGGCATCCGCGCCGGGATCGATCGGGAAGAACAGGCCCTGGTCGCGCAGATGCTCGTTGAGGGCCTTGCGGGTGACGCCGGGCTGGATCACGCAATCGAGGTCCTCGGCATGCACCGCGAGCACCTTGTTCATGTCGCGCAGGTCGATCGAGATGCCGCCGGCGGGCGCATTGACCTGGCCCTCCAGCGAGGTTCCGGTGCCGAAGGCAATGACGGGCACGCGGTTCTTGGCGCAGATCCGCACCACGTCCTGGATGTCGGCGGTCTCCTGCGCCATCACCACGCCGTCCGGCGGCTGGTTGACGATCCATGTGGTGGTATGGCCGTGCTGCTCGCGGACAGCTTGCGAGGTGATGAGGCGGTTGCCGAAGCGTGCGGCGAGCTGCTCCAGTGCGCTCGCGAGGGCTTTCGGCTCCGGCCGCAGCGGATTATTGGTGATGGTGGTGCCCACGGACATTCCTCCCGACAGAAGAACCGTGGCAAAGGACATCTAACCGGTCAAGTCAAGCGACCGGACGCATAGCCAGGGAAGGACACATGCCGGAGACCGCTGCTGCGCCCAAGGCCGAACCGTTCCGCGCCTCGATCATGCAGATCGAGCCGCAATGGATCGACTATAACGGCCATCTCAACATGGCCTATTACAACGTGATGTTCGACCGGGCGATCGACGAGTTCTGGCTCGAGCTCGGCATCGGTCCGGTTTACAAGAAAGAGCGTCACGGCTCGACCTTCACCGCCGAATGCCATGTGCGTTACTTGCGGGAGATACACCTCGGCGATCCCGTGCAGATCTTCGTCTGGCTTTTGGAGGCCGACGACAAACGCCTGCACACGTTCGAGGAGATGAGGCACGCCAGCGAAGGCTGGCTGTCGGCCACCTCGGAGAACATGTCGCTGCACATGGACATGACCGCCCGGCGCGTTGCGCCGTTTCCGCCCGACATCCGCGAGCGTATTGCTGCGGTCACGAAAGCCCACAGCGCCGTGGCGCGCCCCGAGGGCATCGGCCGGAACGTGGCGATGCCCTCGAAGCGATAGTCGCTATATCCTGTTGCGGCCGCGGGCCAGGCCGACCACGGCCGAGACCAGGAACAGAACGACCGCGATGAAGAAGATGATCTTGGCGATTTCGATCGACGCGCCGGCGATGCCGCCAAAGCCCAGGATACCGGCGATCAGTGCGATAACCAGAAACGTTACAACCCAGCCTAGCATGGTCATACCCTCGTCTTGATATCTGTCTTGTCTCCAGCGCGGCAAGCCGCGCCACCTGTTCAGACAATCTCGACGCAGGAACTATGGTTCCGACCCCTGCAGGAGCGAAATTCGCTGCCTTTGCGGGAACAAATCAGCCTGCTCCGCACGTGGAAAACCTGGTCCCGACGCCCCATATGGGGACCAATCCTGTTAAGAAGGCTCCCCTTCCACCACCCCGCGGTGCCATCGTGGGGCCAATGATTCGCATGACCGAGCCGAGCAAGATCACAGCCGTTCCCGACCACCAGCCCGCAGCCGGCGGCATCGCCGCGCGTGCGCGCGCCTCGGTGGGCCCGAAATATCTCTCCGGGCTCAATCCGGAGCAGCGCGAGGCGGTGGAGACGCTGGACGGCCCGGTCCTGGTGCTGGCCGGCGCCGGCACCGGCAAGACCCGCGTCCTGACCACGCGCATCGCCCACATCCTGAGCCAAGGCCGCGCCCGCCCCGCCGAGATCCTGTCGGTGACCTTCACCAACAAGGCCGCGCGCGAGATGAAGCACCGGCTGGGCCAGATGCTCGGCCATGCGGTGGAGGGCATGCCGTGGCTCGGCACCTTCCACTCCATCGGCGGGCGCATCCTGCGTTTTCATGCCGAGCTGGCGCAGCTCAAGTCGAACTTCACCGTGCTCGACGTCGACGATCAGGTCCGCCTTCTCAAGCAGCTCCTTCAAGCCGAGAACATCGACGACAAGCGCTGGCCGGCGCGCATGCTGGCCGGCCTGATCGACGGCTGGAAGAACCGCGGCCTGATGCCCTCGCAGGTGCCCTCGGGCGAAGCTGCGATCTTCGCCAACGGCAAGGGCGGCAAGCTCTATGCGAGCTACCAGGAACGGCTGAAGATTCTGAACGCCGCCGATTTCGGCGATCTCCTGCTGGAGAACATCCGCATCTTCCGCGAGCACCCGGATATCGTGCGGCAGTACCAGCAGCGCTTCAAATACATTCTGGTCGACGAGTACCAGGACACCAACGTCGCGCAATATTTGTGGCTGCGGCTCTTGTCGCAGGCCCCGTCTTCCGGCTCGTCATTGCCGGGCTTGACCCGGCAATCCGTCGCTTCTTCACAAGATGGATCACCGGGTCTCGACGCTTCGCGTCGGCCCGGTGACGACCAAGACAATGCATTGCCCATTCCGGGCGCTGAAAAAGTCCACGTCAAAAACATCTGCTGCGTCGGCGACGACGACCAGTCGATCTACGGCTGGCGCGGCGCCGAGGTCGACAACATCCTGCGCTTCGAGCACGACTTTCCCGGCGCCAAGGTGATCCGGCTCGAGCGCAACTACCGCTCGACCGGCCACATCCTCGCCGCCGCCTCGCATCTGATCGCCCACAACGAAGGCCGGCTCGGCAAGACGCTGCGCACCGAGGACCATGACGGCGAGAAGGTCACGGTGACAGGCTCGTGGGATTCCGAAGAGGAAGCCCGCGGCATCGGCGAGGAGATCGAGCAGCTGCAGCGGCAGGGCGAGAAGCTCAACGAGATCGCCATCCTCGTCCGCGCCTCCTACCAGATGCGCGAATTCGAAGACCGTTTCGTCACGCTCGGCCTGCCCTATCGCGTCATCGGCGGCCCGCGCTTCTACGAGCGCGCCGAGATCCGCGACGCGCTGGCCTACCTGCGCGTCATCAATTCGCCCGCCGACGATCTCGCCTTCGAGCGCATCGTCAATACGCCGAAGCGCGGCCTTGGTGACGCCACCGTGCAGATGCTGCACGATCACGCCCGCAAGCGCCGCATCCCCTTGTTCGAGGCGGCGCGCGCCGTGGTCGAGACCGACGAGCTGAAGCCGAAGGCGCGCGGTTCCTTGCGCGATCTCGTCACCCAGTTCGACCGCTGGCGCGCCCAGCGCGAGGTCACCGCGCATACGGACCTCGCCCAGATCGTGCTCGACGAGAGCGGCTATACCGAGATGTGGCAGAAGGACCGTTCGGCCGACGCTGCAGGCCGGCTGGAGAACCTGAAAGAGCTGGTGCGCTCGATGGAGGAGTTCGAGAACCTGCAAGGGTTCCTCGAGCACATCTCGCTGGTGATGGACCGCGAGGGCGGGGCCGAGGACGATGCGGTGTCGCTGATGACGCTGCATTCGGCCAAGGGCCTGGAATTCGACAACGTCTTCCTGCCGGGCTGGGAGGAAGGCCTGTTCCCGAGCCAGCGCACGCTGGACGAACAGGGCCGCGCCGGGCTGGAAGAAGAGCGCCGGCTCGGCCATGTCGGCCTGACCCGCGCCCGCCGCCGCGCGAAAATCTACTTCGCGACCAACCGGCGGATCCATGGCACCTGGTCGACCACGATCCCCTCGCGCTTCCTCGACGAATTGCCGGCAGCCAATGTCGAGATCACGGAATCCAAGGGCGGCTCCGGCTGGGGCGGCAGCGGCGGCTACGGCGCCTCACGCTTCGACGACATGGAAGCGTTCGGCTCCAGCTATTCGACGCCCGGTTGGCAGCGCGCCCAGGCCAATCGCAACCGGGGCGGTCAAGGCGGCGGCGGTCGCGGCGGTTTCGAGGAAGAGACCGCCTCGTTCTCGACGTCAGCCTCACCCGATTTCGGCAGCTTCTCCTCGCGCCGCCGCGGGCCCCTGACGATCGAAGGCGAGCTGGTCGCCAAATCCACCGGCACGACCTCGGAATTTGCGCTGGACGACCGCGTCTTCCACCAGAAATTCGGCTATGGCCGCGTCACCAAGATCGACGGCAACAAGCTGACCATCGCCTTCGACAAGGCCGGCGAGAAGAAGGTCGTGGACAGCTTCGTGCAAAGGGCGTGAGGCCCGTCATGGCTCACTACATCGCCATCATCGAGGACGCCGGCCCAGACCATGCGGTAGGCCTCTGGTTTCCCGACCTACCCGGCTGCATTTCCGGCGGCGACGACGTCGACGAGGCCTTGGAGAACGCGCCCGAGGCGCTCGCATTCTATGCGCAGGAGTTGATCGCGGACGGCCGCCAGCTTCCCCCGCCGCGGACGCTGGACGAACTCAAGGCCGATCCGGAGTTTGCCGACGATCTGGGGAAACACACCGCCGTCCTGATCGAATGGCATCCCCAGGCTGAGGCCACGGAGTGAGGACTGGACGCCGCACTCGCCGGACTCTCGCCAGTTCTGGTCCGAACAGCCCTTGACCACCGCGAACTTCCCCGTATCAGATGCACCCCATGGTCCGGGGCTCCGTTACATTGATCGTGCTTGCATTGGGGATGCCGTCGCTTGCGGCGGCGCAGACCATGAGCTTTGGCGATTCGATCGGAAAACTGGCGGCCAGTTGCGGCGCGGAAATCGTCGCCAATTGCCGCGGCGTCAACCCCGATTCCAACCGGCTGAAGGAGTGCCTGTCGCGCAACCGCGACGTGCTCTCGCCGCAATGCGCGAGCGACTATCTCGGCGTCTTCGATGCCATCCAGAAGCGCGTCGCCGCGCGCGTCACGGTGGCGAACGCCTGCCAGCGCGAGATCGTCAAGGTCTGCGGCGGCTCCACCAAGGAGACCAGCAAGTCGGTCCCCTGCCTGGTCTCGACGCCCAAGGGCATCAGCAACAACTGCCTCAAGGCCGTCGACGACGCGGGGTATCGCTGATGCGCGCGACAGGGCTCGCCATCGCAGCACTAGGCATCGCGCTGGGCTTCACCCTGCTCGCGGGCGCCGCGCGCGCGCAGACGGCGGCGCCGACCCGCGACGACATCGTCGCCAAGCTGAACCATTTCGAGCAAGCCGCCGAGGTCGATCTTCACGCACTGAAGCAGCAGGTGATGGAGCGCGCCAAGACCAGGATCAAGAACGATCCCGGTCCGGTGAACCGGCCGCTGATCGCACCCGACCTCGCCAAGCTGCCCGCCTTCAACGCGCAGATCCAGTTCGATGCCGACACCCCGATCATCCAGCCATCGTCGTACCAGACCGTCGGCCGCATCGCGGACGCGCTGGTGCATTCCTCGCTGCTGCCCTACACCTTCCTCATCGTCGGCCATGTCGAATCCAATTCGAAGACGCGCGAGGCCAATGCGATCCTGAGCCAGCGCCGGGCGGATGCGATCCGCGACGTGCTGGTGAACACGTTCAAGATCTCGACCAAGCGCCTGCATCCGATCGGCCTCGGCGAGGAACAGTTTCTCGATCGGGCCAAGCCGACCTCCGCCGTCAACGGCCAGTTGCAAATTCTGACCTATGCCAAGCTGCCGGAGGAGCCTGCCCATCCTGCAGCAGCGCCTGCGCCTGCGGCGAAAAAGCCCGCCAAGAAGCGCTGAGCGCGCGCATCGTAATCTTCGACGGAACCCTTTGAAGTCTAGACCGTTTTGTGACCTGTCTCACAGCGCAACAGACGGTTTCGCGCGACAATAGTGCCGGTTTGTGCACCGCCCGGTCCGGTGCTATAGCCTCTGCTCGCCCTTCCCCCGACCCGAGTTGCATGAGACCGAAATGGGTGGCTTTTTTCAGCGCCAACTTGCCGTCTACGTCGAGTACCATCGCGATCCCCGGAACACGGCAATGCATGTGGTCGGCATCCTCCTGCTGTTCACGGGCGCTGTCATGCCGCTGACGCTGGTCAAGCTGCCGCTGTTCGGATTCGACGTCAGCCTGGCGGTGATCCTGGCGCTGCCGGTCCTGATCTATTGGCTGCTGCTCGACGCGGGGCTCGGGCTCGGCATTCTGGCGGTATCCATCGTGCTGTTTTCGATTGCGAGCACCATTGCGTCGCAAGTCGGCACGATGGCGATGTGGGCGATTTTCGCCGTGCTGGTGGCGCTCGGCCTCGCCGCGCAGGCCATCGGCCACAAGGTTTTCGAGGGACGCGAGGCCTCGCTCTTCACTTTTCCCTCGCATCTTTTGCTTGGACCGATGTTCGTGATGGCAAAATTATTCATTGCACTGGGCTTCCGTCGCGACCTTGCCGCGATTCTGGGGCCTGTTCCGACCAATTCCCTTTCGACCCGATAAACTCCAGAAGCGAAACAGCAAACCGACTTCATGGCTCTCGTACTGGTTACCGGTGGCAGCGGCTTCATCGGACATCATCTCGTAGAAGCGCTCCGCGCCCGTGGGCAGCGGGTGCGGGTTCTCGATGTTCATCCGCCGGCCGCGGGAAATGCGGACGTTGAATATGCCCATGCCTCGGTGCTGGACCGCGACGCGGTCGATGCCGCGCTCGCTGGCGTCGATCAGGTCTATCATCTTGCCGGCCTGCCCGGCATGTGGGTTCCCAACAAGCAGGACTTTCACGAGGTCAATTGCCGCGGGACCGAGATCGTGCTCGCGGCCGCGATGAAGCGCGGCGTGTCGCGCTTCCTGCACTGCTCGACGGAATCCATCCTGTTCCCCTATTCTGAGCTGAACGGTGTTCCCGCAGAGGAGGCGCTCCAGCCGGCCGACGCGATGCCCGGCGCCTATACGCGCTCGAAATCGCTTGCCGAGCATTGTGCGGCCAAGGCTGCGGCCGATGGCTTTCCGCTCGTGATCGGCACGCCGACCATGCCGATCGGAGCGGCCGACCACAATCTGACGCCGCCGACCGCGATGCTCTGGTACTTCCTCCAGAAAAAGGTGCAGCCGCATCTCGACTTCCTGGTCAACCTCGTCGACGTCCGCGACGTCGCCATGGGCCTCGTGCTGACCATGGAGCGCGGCCGCCTCGGCCAGCGCTACATTCTCGGCGGCGACTGCGTTCCGCTCGGCAACATCCTGCGCATGATGTCGGCGATGAGCGGCCGGCGGCAATTTCCGATCGTCGTGCCCGGCAAGATGGCCGAGCTCTCCGCGATCATGCTCGAAGCCATCTCCGACCACATCACGCGCCGGCCGCCCAACGGCACGGCCGAGGGCGTGCGCATCGCGCTGGCCGCGAGCGATCTTTCGATCGGCAAGGCCCGTAACGAGCTCGGCTATTCGCCGCGCCCGATCGAGCCGGTGCTGCGCGAAACCATCACCCACCTGCTCGCACGTAATGGTCAGCAGGCCCCCGGCACCATCAAGCATCACGCGCTTTCCTCGCGCGCGAGCTAACGCCGCCGCCTAACGCAAAGAACCTTCATGTCCTTCGATTTCAGCAAGCTTTTCTCCGTGGCCTGGGGTGGCTGGACCACTAGCTGGCCGACGCAACTGCTCGCCCTGATTTGGCTCGCCTTTCTCCTCAGCTGGGTCGGCGCGTCGTTCTGGCAGGGGCGGACCAAGAAGCAGGTCATGACGCTGGAGTCGCAGCGCTATCGCCTGCCGATCCTGGTCGGCG
This sequence comes from Bradyrhizobium daqingense, assembly GCF_021044685.1. Classification (NCBI taxonomy): domain Bacteria; kingdom Pseudomonadati; phylum Pseudomonadota; class Alphaproteobacteria; order Hyphomicrobiales; family Nitrobacteraceae; genus Bradyrhizobium; species Bradyrhizobium daqingense. Next base: position 3,046,563 of record NZ_CP088014.1, on the reverse strand, counting down.
GCATCCTGTACACGCCGTTCATTGCGGAAATCCTGGGCTCGAAGCCGCTCTGGGTGCTCGGCAACACTGGCATCACCATCGCCGCGGTGCTCTCGGTCGCCGGCATCGCCTTTGCGTGGTGGGGCCGGCTGCATCTCGGAAAATTCTGGTCCAACACCATCACCCACAAGGAAGATCACCGCGTGATCGACACCGGCCCCTACGGCATCGTGCGGCACCCGATCTACACCGGTTTGATCTTCGGCATGCTCGTCACCGGCATCGCAATCGGCCTCGTAACCACGATCCTCGGCGCGATCCTGATCTCGCTCGGTATGTGGCAGAAGGGCCGGATGGAAGAAGTGTTCTTGTCGAAGGAACTCGGCGAGGACGCCTACGGCGCCTATTGCCGTCGCGTGCCGATGATCATCCCGTTCCTGTCGCCGCGGTGAAATAGCAGGTCACCTCACTCTCGTGTCCGGCTATGCAGCGCACCGCGAAGACGCGCTGCGCTGCGTCCGGGGCACGAGCACAGATCCAGCGCGCCCTGCACGGAACCACCCTTCCCCACACCCGTTAGCCCCTCGACAGCTGCCACTCGGCGCAGAGCATCGAGCCATGTCGGACGCCTACGATTATTTTCGCGAGCACGCCATTGCCGCCGTCCGCAAGGCGCGGGCGTTGCCGCCCGGGCGGCCGAAGCAGAAGCAGCGCACGGTGGCGCGGGTCTATCATCTCCTGTCCAAGGAGGCCGCGCTCAAGCCGAACATCCATCACCTCGATGATTTCCGTGCGGCACGGCGGCTCGAGCGGCAGATCGGCCGTTGATCGCGGGGCAAGGCCCATCCCCGTCATGCAAAATCAGTCGGCTGCCATTCCACGGGAATAGACCCTCGTGTCGCACCGCACCGGTTGACGTCCGCCCCGTCAGCCAGTTGGATGCGCGCGCACACAGGGGCTTGTCATGAATTTTTCCAGCATCTTCGCGCAGTTCGTTGCGCTCCTCGGCGGCGTCGCGCTGCAATGGCGCACGCTGTCGGGCACCGAGCCGACGCCGGCCTGGGGCCAAGCGCCGGTGATACCCGACGCCAAGCCGCAAGGCGCGATCCCGACCTTGAAGATGCCGACCGCGCGCGGTTGGCGCGATGGGCAGAAGCCAACGGTGGCGCCCGGACTCAAGGTCAATGCGTTCGCAACCGGCCTCGATCATCCGCGCTGGATCGAGGTGCTGCCCAATGGCGACGTGCTGATCGCGGAAGCGACGCAGATCGCCAGCCCGCCGCGCACCGTATTTCACTACGCGATGCAGGCGACGATGCGGCGTGCCGCGGCGCTCGGCGTCTCCGCCAACCGCATCACGCTGCTGCGCGACAGGGACGGCGACGGCGTTGCGGAGGTTCGCGGCGCCTTCATGGAGAACCTCAGCCAGCCGTTCGGAATGGCGCTGGTCGGCGACACCTTCTATGTCGGCAACACCGATGGCGTGATGGCGTTTCCCTATGTCGCCGGTGCGGATCGCATCACCGCGCCCGGCAAGCGGCTCACGACCTTCAAGCCGGGCGGGCACTGGACGCGCAGCCTGCTCGCAAGCCCCGACGGCAAGAAGCTCTATGCCGGCGTCGGCTCGCTCAGCAACATCGCCGAGATGGGCATGGAGGTCGAGCAAGGCCGCGCCGCGGTCTACGAGCTCGATCTCATCGCCGGCACGCATCGCATTTTCGGCGCCGGCCTGCGCAATCCCGTGGGTCTCGCATGGGAGCCGAATACGAACGTGCTCTGGACCGTCGTCAACGAGCGCGACGGACTCGGCGACGAGACGCCGCCGGATTATCTCACCTCCGTGCGCGACGGCGGCTTCTATGGCTGGCCCTATTGCTACTGGGGCAAGACGGTGGACGATCGCGTGCCGCAGGATCCGGCGATGGTCGCAAAGGCGCTGCAACCGGACTACGCGCTGGGCGGCCACACCGCCTCGCTCGGCCTGTGCTGGATGCCCGCGGGCACCCTGCCCGGCTTCGGCGACGGCATGGTGATCGGCCAGCACGGCTCGTGGAATCGCAGCACGCTGTCCGGCTACAAGCTGGTGTTCATCCCGTTCGAGAACGGCAAGCCGTCCGGCCCCGGTCGCGACATCCTGTCGGGCTTCCTGTCGCCGGACGAGAAGGAATCCTACGGCCGCCCGGTCGGCGTCGTGATCGGCCCCGACAAGAAATCGCTGCTGATGGCCGACGACGTCGGCAACGTGATCTGGCGCGTCACCGGCGCGTAAGCGTCACGTTCCCACGCACAATGTGGCGCGCTGCTTGCGCAGCAGCGCGATCACGGACAGCGCGGTGATCAGCCCGGTCTTGGGATTCTCGGACGGGATGTTCTCGATACTCATCGAGAAGCGCGCCGAATCCGCCTCGACCTCGATGCGGTGAACGTTGCGCGTCACGGTAGGATCGGCCCAAACCTGGATCAGGGTACGATCGGGCCCGATTCCCGCCAGCGACAGCGCAACGGCGACATTGACGTTCGCCGGAAAGCCCTTTGCCGCTTCGCGCGCACTGCCTTCGAACAGCTTGAGCGGCTCGCGCAGTCCGTCGATGTCGATGTTGTTCTCGACGATGAACGGCGCGCCCTTCAAGCCGTCGATCGGCTTGCGCGTCACCATCTTCACGGAATGAATGGTGCCGATTGCGGCGGCATTGACGGCATCAAGCCCGATCAACGCACCGGTCGGCACGATGATGCGGCCGCCATTGGCGCGGGCGAGATCGACGAGGTCGAAATTGTCGAGCAGGCCGCCGACGCTGACCACGACCGCGGACTTACCGCGCCTCACGGCGGGCTCGACGATCGCACGCAACTGGCTGCTCGGTGCACACTCGACCACGATGTCCGCGGCCTCGCCGAGCTGGTCGATGGGCAACACCTGTGGCGGACGACGCAGGCCGCTCAGGAAGGTTTGATGCTTGGCGGAATCGCGCACGGCGACGGCGGACAGTGTCAGTCCCTCAATGCCCTGATCGAGCGCGGCCGCGACCTTGGCGCCGATCGAGCCCAAGCCCGCAATGGCGACGCGCAATTCGTTCGAAGTTTTCTGATCCGTCGTCATCGGCCACCCTCTGTCCAGGCCCATGTCATAGCCCGTCAGGCCTCGCGCGCATAGCTGCGCAGGCGCTCCGCGAGCACTGCCAGCATGGCATCGCGCGCCGGATCGCGCGAGCCACGCAGCCAGGCCGCCGCGAGCGGCAGCCGGCCGGCCGGGCCGCCCTGCCTCGGCCGCAGCGGCACGAAGCGCACGCCCGAAACGGCCATCCGCGCCGTCCAGCGCGGCACGATCGCAACCCCAAGCTTGGCTGCGACCAGATTGACGATGGTCTGCTTCTCGTCGGCGACCTGCACCACGCGCGGCGTCATTCCGGCCTGCTCGAACAGCTTGATCGTGAGATCATGGCTGTGCGGCCGCGAGCGGCGGTCCGGCACCAACATCGCCTCCTCGGCGATATCGGCCAGTGTGATCGATCTGCGCGCGGCCAGTGCGTGCCGCTGCGGGAACGCCACGATGGGGGTCTCGTGAAGCAGCTGGCGGAGTTCAAGCTGCTTGTCGGCGCGGCCGGGCGGACGGACGAAGGCGAGATCGAGTGCGCCGCTCAAGATTTTCGGCAGCAGCCTGACCGTCTTGTCCTCGAGAAGCTGCACTGCGATCTCGGGGTGTTTGGCGCGGAAATCACGAAGCAGCGACGGCAGCAATCCGGCCGCGGCGCTGTCGATGGCGCCGACCCGAAGCCGCCGCGTAGCGCCCGCGCGCGAGCGGCTGCGCAGATTGTTCTGGGCCGCCTCGACCTTGGCGAGGATGGCGCGGGCATCACGCAGCAGCGTCGCGCCATCCTCGCTGAGCGACACCGCGCGTGTTGTCCGTGCGAATAGCCGCGTTCCCAGGTCCTCCTCCAGCAACCTGATCTGTCGGCCTAGCGCGGAGGGCAGCATCTGAAGCTGCTGCGCCGCGCGCCCGAAATGCAGCTGCTCGGCCGCCGCCACGAAACATCGGAGCTGATGCAATTCCATCTGCCGCCCTCATCGTCATGCCCTGGCTTGTCCCGGGCATCCACGTTCTTTGCGCCGCTGAGAAGGCGGATGGCCGGGTCAAGCCGGGCCATGACGTCGTGGCGGCCTTACGAGGATTATATCATTTTTTTGTATAAACCAGCGCCGCTTGAGTATGCCCTGCATTCCCATTTAGATTCGCAGGTAGACCGGCGTCGTCTCAAACGGAGCTCTCCCATGCGCACCCATTCGATCGCAGCCATTCCCGCCGACGGCATTGGCCCGGAGGTGATCTCGGCCGGCGTGCGCGTCCTGGAGGCGCTGGCCAAACGCAGCGGCGATCTCGCCTTCAACGTCAAGACGTTCGACTGGGGTTCTGACTATTACAGGAAGCACGGCGTGATGATGCCGGCCGACGGGCTCAGCGAATTGAAGAAGTTCGACGCGATCTATTTCGGCGCGGTCGGCGCCCCCGACGTGCCCGATCACATCACGCTGTGGGGCCTGCGGCTGCCGATCTGCCAAGGCTTCGACCAATACGCCAATGTGCGGCCGACGAAGATCCTCCCCGGGGTGGCCTCGCCGCTGCGCAATGTCGGCGTCGGCGATCTCGACTGGGTAATCGTGCGCGAGAATTCGGAAGGCGAATATGCCGGCATGGGCGGCCGCGCCCACAAGGGCCTGCCCGAGGAGGTCGGCACCGAAGTCGCGGTCTTCACCCGCGTCGGCGTGACCAGGATCATGCGCTACGCATTCCAGCTCGCGCAATCGCGGCCGCGCAAGCTGCTGACCGTCGTGACCAAGTCGAACGCACAGCGCCACGGCATGGTGATGTGGGACGAGATCGCGGCGGAGGTCGCCGGCGAATTCCCCGACGTCAGCTGGGACAAGATGCTGGTCGACGCCATGACGGTGCGCATGACGCTGCATCCGAAGAGCCTCGACACCATCGTGGCGACCAATCTGCACGCCGACATCCTCTCCGATCTCGCCGGCGCGCTGGCGGGCAGCCTCGGCGTGGCGCCGACCGGCAACATCGACCCGCAACGGCGCTTTCCCTCGATGTTCGAGCCGATCCACGGCTCGGCCTTCGACATCACCGGCAAGGGCATCGCCAACCCCGTGGCGACCTTCTGGACCGGCGCGCAGATGCTCGAGCATCTCGGCGAGAAGGACGCTGCTGCCAGGCTGATGTCGGCGGTCGAGCGCGTCTGCGCGGCCGGCGTGCTGACGCCCGATGTCGGCGGCAAGGCGACGACGAAGGAAGTGACGGATGCCGTGATCGACGCGATCCACGGATCGAACGTTTAGTCTTTTCGCTCTCGCAGCTTGCGAAAGGGCAATGGCATATCATCTGACGGCGGCCGAGCGCACGCCTCGTCCTTCGAGACGACCGCCTTCGGCGGTCTCCTCAGGATGAGGCTCATCGGCCTCGACGCCCGTTGAAGCTGCGGCGGCGACTCCGTCCTCATCCTGAGAGCCTGACTCAAAAAGCGTAGACGGCTTCAAGGCTGGGCCAAGCGGCGAGTTAGAAGCCTCAGATGGGCGACGAGCAGCCAGGCAAGCTCGGTGGCGGCAGACCCTTCAAAGTCTTTGGAGAGACGCCGGCATCTGCCGAACCATGCAAAGGTACGTTCGACGACCCAGCGCCTGGGCAGGAGCTGGAAGCCTTTGACCCCGTGCGGTCGCTCGACGATCTCGATCGTCCACGGTCCGCAGTCTGAGAGTGCGTTGACGAGCTGTTTGCCGCGATAGATCCGGTCGGCAAAGACATGCTTGAGCCTTGGGAAGCGGCCTCGCAAGTCCTCCAACAGGGGAACGGCGCCATGGACGTCCTGGATGTTGGCGGGATGAACATATGCCGCCAGCAAGAGGCCGTTGGTGTCGGTCACGATATGGCGCTTGCGCCCCTGGAGGCGCTTGCCGGCGTCGAACCCGCGTGGCCCGCCGGCCTCCGTCGTCGAGGCGGTCTGGCTATCGATGACGGCAGCTGTCGGTGTGGACTTTCGCCCTGATCTCCGGCGCTCCTTCCGAACCAAACCTTCGACGATCTCCTGCCATCTACCCGTGTCGCGCCAGGCGTAAAAATAGCCCTGCACCGTCGAGTAAGGCGGGAACCCCTTCGGCAAGGCGCGCCATTGGCAGCCGCTCGACAGAACATAGAAGATCGCCTGCACAATATCGCGCAGATGGACCTTCCGCGGCCGGCCCAATCGCTGTCGCGGCGGCATCTTCCGGGCGATCAGCGCCCACTCGGCATCGGTCAGATCGCTTGCGTAACGCAGCCCACTGCGCTGATACTTGATACGAGCGGCTTTGGTCCACGGCATGGTGTCCTCCCTCGAATCTTTGCAAATCCGAAGGAAGCACAAGCCCGCTAAAGCCGCTCACCTTTTTCGGTCAGGCTCTGAGGAGCGCGCTTGCGCGCGTCTCGAAGGATGGCCAGAGGGAAACTCTGAAACGTGCCAACGATCTGCCGCAGACGGCGAGGGGCGAAGGAGCTACTTCTTCCCTGCCGGCGGAGGTGGCGGCGTCGCCATTGCGGCGGCCGGTTCGGGCGGGGTCAGATGGCGCGGGACGATGATGGTCTGGCCCGGGGTGAGCGGGGCGTTCTCCGGCAATGAATTGCTCTGCGCGAGCGTCCACAGCGGCACGCGATTGGCTGCAGCGATGCTCTCCATGGTGTCGCCCCGGCGCACCGGTACGCGCACGCCGCTATCCCACAACTCGACCAGCGTATCGGCGGGCACGAGATAGCGCAGCGGCACGGCATCGGCCTGGGTCTGCGGCGGAATGCGCGGCAGCTGTGTCACCATCTGCACGATCTGGCGGTGGATGTCGTCCGACTTCTCGATGTTGATGTGGGTGACGCGCGCGTTTTCCTTGAGGTCGTAGCTCGCATAATGGCCGCGATAGCCGGGCACGGCGACGACGTCGCCGCCCCCGAGCACGCTGTCGGACAGGAAGATGTTGATGAAGCGCTCGACATTGAGCGGCACGTCGCCGGTCGCATGCGCGGGATCGATGGCGATGACGAGGCTGATCGGGATGTTCTCCTTGGCCGCCATCTCCGAGATGATGATCGAGCACAGCCCGCCCATGGAGTGCCCCATCAGCACGATCGGCGCTGCCTTCTCCTTGTAGCTGGCAATGGCGCGGCTGCCGATGAACCGGCACAGGGTGAATTCATAGACGTCGGCCGAGAAGCCGGCCTGCGTCAGCTTCTCGCCGAGCCGGTCCATGCCGGTCGAGAAGAGCGGGCCCATGGCGCCGCGGAACAGGTAGACCTTCGGCGGCGGCAATGGCTCGAACGGCGGAGGCGGCGGCGCGGCGGGGACGGCCGCGGGGGTCTTGGACTTCGGCGGGGAAGCAACGGCCATGCCACTGCTCAGGGCGAGCAGCGCAACCACTGCCAGCGCGATGGCTCGCCTCAGTTCAATCATCGTCCAGCAGTCCCACCACGAAGGCAACGGCCTTTTCCTATCGGCTTGGTGAACACCGATTGGGTGGAATTTGGGGCACGGAACTTCATGCCGCTCCTCGGCAGCGCCGCTGATGCCTTCGGCCACCGGATCGCCGCAATCAGTTGAACGGAACCCATGGCTCGGCTTCGCAGGCCTCGGAAATGACCGAGCTCTGGATTCCCTTGTAGGTGTCATCGTCAAAGAAGACCGAATAGGTGGGTCGTCTGCCTGCGGAGGGGCTGCTCTGCCGCAGGCAGGCAAAATAGGATCCCGGCCCGTGGTCGGCCTGACGGATGGCGGTCGTCTCGAGCCCGCCGGTCAGCTTGACTTCGGTCGCGCCCTTCTTGACACCGTCCTTCACCGCCTGGGGGCTGGGCGGACGCGGAGGATGATAGGCAGGCGGGACATTCGTGCTCGACGCACACCCCGCCAGCAACAGCATCAGGACCGCGGTCGAGACAGCCAGAGATCTCCGGCGGCCGAGAGCGGACCTTCGGTCGACGCGTGTTGGTGTCGGACACGGCGAGGAATTCACTCGGCTCATTGCGTGAGCATCTGCCCTGAGTTCGCCTCAGGCGCCGGCGGCGGAGCCGGACTGTTGGCCGGACTCTCGCTGGCCCCGGAATCGGTCCATGCAGGCGGCAGGCCGAGCCCTTGCCCCGCGAGGCCAGTGAGGCCTGGAAACCGCCCGAACGCTTCGCAGGCGACATATTTGGGCGCACCGCCGAGCCGCACGGGGATGCTCTCCATCGGGGGCAGCGCCGGAAGGCCGCCGAACGGCGACTCTCCGGTCACGACCAGCTTGGCGAAGTCGGCACCGAACTCGGCGGCGAGATCATAGGCATCGCCTTCGTTGGCGACCCGCGCAGAGCTGCCAATGGAATTGGCGCTGCGCGCCCAGACCATGGCCGCCTTCTGAAATCCAGCGAAATCGCGCGCCTCGGCCTCGACCGACAGACTGCCGAGCCCGACCGGAAGCCGCGGCACCGGCACGGGCACGCCGGGAAGCGCCACCGTCTTGGCGACCGACAGTGCTTTCGATGCGCCCGAGGCCGTCGCGCTGGTCGGTTTGGCATGCGTCACCGTCGCCTGCACCGTGAGGTCCGCCTCGTCATCGGAGGAGACGATGCGGAAGCGCTCGCTCAAGCGGAGACACAGTTCGCGACTGATGGCATTGGCGACCAGACGCCGCTCCTTCTCGTTCAGGGCAACGTCGGCGCGCGCGGGAAAGACGGTCGATGCGATCCGGATCGTCTTCGCCGCCAGCACGTCCTTCTTGTTCACGCGGATTTGTGATCTCGTGACCAGTCCGTTCGCGTCGGACATCCTATCGTAGCTCCGGAGCGAGCCGCCTCGTTCGAGCGGCGCGCTCGCGCAGCCCCCGACTGCGAACGTGACGCACATCAGCGCTGCCCACTTCATGTGCAGGACCCACTCAGGCCGGCGCGACTTGTCATCAAGATTACCTCAGCCGTCACCTGGCGTCCCTGCCATCCCCCATCATAAATAGATGAAACCCTCTAATTTTGATTTTCTCGTGACGAAACTTTGCTAGAGCGGCAGCATCCGGTTGAGCAATTCGAGCAGCGTGCGCTGCTCGGCTTCGGTGAGAGGGGCCAGCATCTTCCGGTTATAGGGCTCCGTCAGCCCTGCCCCGTCGGCAATGAGTTTTGCACCCTTCGGCGTGAGCATCAGTTCGACGGCGCGGCGATCGGATTTCGATCGGGTGCGCTTGATGAAGCCGGACGATTCCAGCTCGTTCAGGATCTTGATCAGGTTCGGCAGGCGCAGGCGAAGCAGGCCGGCAAGGCTGCTGGGGGGAACGCCCGGATTGTCGCGAATGACGACGAGGATCGCATAGGTCGCGGGCGTCAAGCCGAGCGTGGCGAACTCCTCGTAAAAACCTTCGAAGAACTTCAGTTGCGCGAGCCGCAGCATGAACCCGGGCGTGCGCTGGAGCGCGTCCAGGTCCAGCGACGTCGCAGTTGGCTGAGCGGCCTTCGCTCCGGGTCTTAACGCTTTCGGGCTCATGATCCTCGATCCGCGGCGACGGCCAAAACTGGCCGAATTGACACTCTCAAAAATAGCTATAAAATATAACTATTATAGAGCGGCACAAAGACCGCCCATCGGAGGAGACACAATGAACAGCAAATTCCTGCATAATCTATGCACGCTGGCCGCGATGCTGACGGCCGCACCCGCCTTCGCCCAGGATGTCGTGAAGATCGGCATCCTGAACGACCAGTCGGGCCCGTTCGCGAGCTATCAAGGCATCGGCTCGGTCGTCGCCGCCAAGATGGCGGTCGAGGATTACGGCGGAAAGGCCGGCGGCAAGCCGGTCGAGGTCGTCGCGGCGGATCACCAGAACAAGACCGACATCGGCATCGGCATCGCACGGCGCTGGTACGAGAACGAGGGTGTCGACGCGATCTTCGACATCCCTAACTCGTCGATCGCGCTCGCGGTGGCCGGCATGAGCGCCGAGAAGAACAAGGCCTTCATCGGATCGGGCGCCGGCACGGTGCTCCTCACCGGCGAAAAGTGCACACCGAACACCGTGCATTGGACCTACGACACCTATGCCTATGGCCGCGGCCTCGGCAAGGCGATCGTGCAGCAGGGCGGCAAGAAATGGTTCTTCATCACCGCCGACTACGCCTTCGGCCATGATCTGGAGAAGCAGGCCGCGGAAGCCGTGAAAGCGTCCGGCGGCGAGGTGCTCGGCAGCGTGCGGCACCCGCTGGGAACGGCCGATTACGCCTCGTTCCTGCTGCAGGCCCAGGCGTCGGGGGCGAGCGTCATCGCATTCGCCAATGCCGGTGACGACACCATCACTTCGATGAAGCAGGCCGCCGAGTTCGGCCTGACCAGGGATCGCAAGCTGGTCGGATTGATCCTCGGCATGAACGGCCTGCCCGCACTCGGCCTGAAATTCGCGCAAGGCGCCCAGATCATGAATCCGTTCTACTGGGATCTCAACGACGGCACGCGTGCTTTCGCCAAGCGCTTCGCCGAACGCATTCCGTCAAAGGCCTATCCGAACGACATGCAGGCCGGCGTCTATGCTTCGGTCATTCACTATCTCAAGGCCGTCGACAAGGCCGGCAGCGCCAAGGACGGCAAGGCGGTGGTCGCGGCGATGAAGGAGATGCCGACCGACGATCCGCTGTTCGGCAAGGGCCATATCCGCAAGGACGGACGCAAGATCCATCCGCTCTTCCTCTTGCAGGTCAAGGCGCCCGAGCAATCGACCTCCAGCTGGGATCTGCTGAAGGTCGTCGCCACCATCAAGGGCGAGGATGCGTTCCGCTCCGAAAGCGACGGTCACTGCGCGCTGGTGAAGCAGTAGCGGTGGGGAGCTGAGCCATGAGCGGCATTGCGTCCAGTCCCCTCGATCCCTTCGCGCCCGACTTCCTGACGGACCCCTACCCGGCGTATGAGGCGTTGCGCGCAATCGGGCCCGTCTTCGCATTGGAGCGTTACGGCGTATGGGCGATGGCCGGCTATGCCGAGGTCGAGCCGGCCCTGAAGGACTGGAAGACGTTCATCAGCGGCGAAGGCGTCGGGCTCAACGGCATGAACCCGGCGCTGCCGAAGCCCCTGACGCTCCAGATCGATCCACCCGACCACGACAAGGGCCGGCGGGTGCTCGGCCGCACGCTGTCGCCGGGCGTCGCAAGGAAGCTGCGCAAGACGTTTCAGAAGGAAGCAGAAAAGAAGGTCTCGGAGCTGATCGACAAAGGCAGCTTCGATGCCGTGACCGATCTCGCCGAAGCCTATCCCATGAAAGTGTTTCCGGATGCCATCGGCATCCGGCCCGATGGCCGCGAGAAGCTGCTGGCCTGGAGCACGTTCGTGTTCAACAGCTTCGGGCCGGAGAACGAGATATTCGCGACGTCACGGCAGGAAGGTCTCGCGGCGCAGAGCTGGATCATGGAATGTTGCGCGCGGGATGCGCTGCAGCCCGACAGCCTCGGCATGATGATCTACCAGGCGGCCGACGAGGGCGAGATCACCGAGCATGAGGCGACGCATCTGGTGCGGCCGTTCCTCACGGCGGGGATCGACACCACCGTCAACGGCATCGGCAACACCCTGCTTGCGCTCGCCATGCACCCCGATGAGTATCGCAAGCTGCATCACAGACCGGAGCTGGCGCGCAACGCCTTCGAGGAAGGCCTGCGCTACGATTCACCGGTGCAGACATTTTTTCGCACTACCTCGCGCAATGTCGAGATCGGCGGCGGCGTGATCCCGGCGCATCGCAAGGTGCTGCTGTTCATGGCCTCCGCCAACCGCGATCCCGCGCGCTGGGACAAGCCCGACCGTTTCGATGTGGAGCGCGTTGCGACCGGGCATGTCGGCTTCGGCGCAGGCATCCACGCCTGCGTCGGCCAGATGATCGCGCGCCTGGAAGGCGAGTTGATCTTCGGTGAGCTCGCAAGGCGCGTGAAGTCCATCGAGCTCACGGCGGAGCCGAAGCGCAGGCTCAATAATTCCCTGCGCGGGCTCGAGAGCATGCCGGTGCGGGTGACGGCGGCCTGACGGCATCGCAGCTGGTGCCGCGGTCGGTTACTGACGGCTCTTGAGCCGGCTGCGATGAGCGGCCTGCTTGGCGCGGTTGCCGCAGATTGCCATCGTGCACCATCGCCGCGCACGCCTGCGGGTGTGGTCCGCAAACAGCATCGTGCAGTTATGGCCCTCGCACGCCTTCACGTCTGAGAAATCCTCCTCGCAGACGAATTTCGCCAGAGCTTCCCCGATCGGCACCAGCAGAGATTCGGGCGATCGCCAGCGCCGCATCCTTTGCAGCGCAAGACCGTCTCCTTGCTCACCGTGGCGCGGCACGATCTGCCGAAACGAATCATCGCGCTCCAGGACGCTGTTCAACCGGCCAAGCTCGCGCAACGCCTTCGCGGTGAGAGGCTGGCCGGCATGCTTCAGAACAAAGCCCCGAAACCAGTCGCGCAAGTCACGGGCCTGACCGGCGACCTCGTCAAGCTCGTTTGGCCTGGCACGCGTCCTCAACGCCTCCAACTCATCAGCCGGCACCAGCTTCGCCTGTGCCAGCCAGTCGATCAGACCCTCACCATCGTCGAGCCAATCGACGGGTGTATCGACCGGCGTCGCCACCGAGTTGAGGAAATCAAGCCCGAGCGAGTCAGCGATGAACATGGCAGGCGGCCTGTGCATGAAAGGTCCTTCGCGTCATCCGAAGCTGCAGTACAAGTAACCTCTAAAAACGTTATTGACAAGTTACGGATCCAGAGCCATAACCTGAATTTGGCGATTTAACAGGTTACTAGGATGGAGATCGGCATGACGACCTACCGCACCGCTGATGTCGACGGCTTCAAGGTGTTCTATCGCGAGGCCGGCCCGAAGGGAGGGCCGATGCTCCTGCTGCTTCACGGCTTCCCGAGCGCGGGCCATATGTTCCGCGACCTCATCCCGCTGCTTGCAGACCGGTTTCACATCGTGGCACCGGACCTTCCCGGCTTCGGCCAGTCCGACATGCCCTCGCGTGACAGCTTCCGCTACACCTTCGACAATGTCGCGAAGGTGATCGACCGCTTCACCGAGGTGATCGGCTTCGATCGCTTTGCCATCTACGTCTTCGACTATGGCGCGCCGACCGGCTTCCGGCTCGCGCTACGCCATCCCGAGCGGATCACCGCCATCATCTCGCAAAACGGCAACGCTTATGAGGATGGTCTCAGCGATGGCTGGACTCCGATCAAGGCTTATTGGCAAGATCCTTCACCGGCCAACCGTGAGGCGCTGCGCGCTTTCCTCACGCCAGAGGCCACACGCTGGCAGTACACGCATGGCGTGCCCGATCCGACACTGGTGTCGCCGGATGGCCAGAATCTCGACAATTTCTATCTGGCGCGTCCCGGCTCGGACGACGTGCAGCTCGACCTGTTCGGCGACTACAAGAGCAACGTAGCGCTCTATCCGTCATTCCAGGATTATTTCCGCACGCACAAGCCGCCGTTCCTCGCGGTTTGGGGCAAGAACGACCCGTTCTTCATCCCGCCTGGTGCCGAGGCCTTCAAGCGCGATAATCCCAATGCGGTGGTGCAGTTCTTCGACACCGGCCATTTTGCGCTGGAGACGCATGCGAAGGAGATTGCGGACAGCATCCGCGCGTTCATGAGATAACGCGAGGCACGGAGGAGCGGCCGAGCTTCACGCCGGCAGAGTGCGGCGCGACGTGCCCGTCGCGCTATCGCCTTAGTTTCTTGCCGGAGCCGCCGCCGCCGAGTGCGAGGACCGCGGCGCACGGGGCTCGGCAACCGGAGCAACCGGGGCGCGGGAGCGCATGATCGCGGCGTTGATCTCGGCAATGACACGGCGCTGGATCGCCTCGTTCTTGTCGATCGAGACGTGGCCGACACCGGTGCCGCGTACGTCGACATTGTCGAGCTTGCCGCGCAGGCCCGCAGCAGCGCGCACCGGCTCGCCGGGACCATCGCCGATATAAATGTTGATGTAGCGCTCCGCGCCGGTCGAGAGCTTGGTCTTGAACACGGAATCGAGGCCGATCGCGAGCTTCACGGGAACGCCGAGCTGGTTGAGCTTAGCGATCATATCCGGCAGCGCGGTTGCCCCGGAGGAATGGCCGACCAGGATGATGGTCTTGAGGCGGCCGGCCTTGTAGGCGGCCGCAGCTTCATCGGCGAGCGAGGACCAGGAGACGAAATTGGCGACGGTCACCGGGATGCCCTGCGCCTGGAGCCGGGCGCCGATCGTGTCGAGCCCGAGCGAGAAGATGTTAAGCACGCCGCGGAGCAGATAGACATGCGTGGTCGCCGCCGCGGCCTGGCTCGGCGCGGCCTTGACGCTGGTCGGGCTGATGGCAACAGCTGACAGCAAGAGCAGGCCCATCGCCCACATGCGAAGGGCGGACAACTGGCTGGCGCCGGCGGTGTGACTGCCGTTCGGTCTCATCGATCTTTTTCCCTGGGGACAATACGCATCGCGATTGGCTGGAATCGTAGCCACGACGTGCTCGCAGACGCAACAAAGAGCCGCGTGAGCGACAATCTTAGCAGCAGGCCGTGACCATCGCGCAACACTTATCTGGAACCTGCCGCCGACGGGCCTGCTTTGAGACCATTTTTCTCCCGGCGATTGCGACCGGGCAAGACCGTTCCTATGTCAAGGCACCGCTGACCCGCCCGTCCCGGCAGGTTCCAGCCTCCCTCCCCAGCTTTTGCCCCTTAAGTCTTGCGGCCATCATGTCCTCCATCATTTCCGTTGCCAATTTGTCGAAGACTTATGGGTCCGGCTTTAAGGCGCTCAAGAACGTCAATCTCAGCATCAAGCGCGGCGAGATATTTGCGCTGCTCGGGCCGAACGGCGCCGGCAAGACCACGCTGATCTCGATCATCTGCGGCATCGCCAACCCGAGCGAGGGCCGCGTCCTCGTTGGCGGCGAGGACATCCAGACCTCCTACCGCAAGGCGCGCTCCCTGATCGGCCTCGTACCGCAGGAATTGCACACCGACGCCTTCGAGAGCGTGTGGGCGACCGTGAGCTTCTCGCGCGGCCTGTTCGGCAAGCCGAAGAACCCCGGTCACATCGAGAAGGTGCTGAAGGACCTCTCGCTCTGGGACAAGAAGGACAACAAGATCATCACCCTGTCCGGCGGCATGAAGCGCCGCGTGATGATCGCCAAGGCGCTGTCGCACGAGCCGCAGATCCTGTTCCTGGACGAGCCGACCGCCGGCGTCGACGTCGAGCTGCGCAAGGGCATGTGGGAAGTCGTACGCACGTTGCAGCAGTCCGGCGTCACCATCATCCTCACCACGCATTACATCGAGGAAGCCGAGGAGATGGCCGACCGCATCGGCGTCATCAACAAGGGTGAGATCGTCCTGGTGGAGGACAAGACGACGCTGATGCAGAAGCTCGGCAAGAAGCGGCTGACGCTGCATCTGCAGAACAAGATCACCGCGCTGCCGGAAAGCCTCGCGCAGTACGAGCTCGAGCTGTGCGACGACGGCGCGACGCTGATCTACGATTACGACACCCAGGGCGAGCGTACCGGCATCACCAGCCTGCTCGGCGATCTCCGCACCGCCGGCATCCGCTTCAACGATCTCGACACGACGCAATCGTCGCTCGAGGACATCTTCGTCGACCTCGTGAGGACGTCATGAATCACCGCGCCATCCGCGCCATCTATCTGTTCGAAATGGCACGCACCTGGCGCACGCTGCTGCAAAGCATCGTCTCGCCGGTGGTCTCGACCTCGCTCTATTTCGTGGTGTTCGGCGCCGCGATCGGCTCGCGCATCAGCCAGGTCGAAGGCGTCAGCTACGGCACCTTCATCGTGCCGGGCCTGATCATGCTCTCGGTGCTGACGCAGAGCATCGCCAACGCCTCGTTCGGCATCTACTTCCCGAAATTCACCGGCACGATCTACGAGATCCTGTCGGCGCCGATCTCCTATTTCGAGATCGTGATCGGCTATGTCGGGGCGGCCGCGACCAAGTCGATCATTCTGGGCCTCATCATCCTGGCGACGGCTGGCCTGTTCGTGCCGCTGCACATCCAGCATCCGATCTGGATGCTGGCCTTCCTGGTGCTGACGGCGGTGACGTTCAGCCTGTTCGGCTTCATCATCGGCATCTGGGCCGACGGCTTCGAGAAGCTGCAGATGATCCCGATGCTGGTGGTGACGCCGCTGACCTTCCTCGGCGGCAGCTTCTACTCGATCGACATGCTGCCGCCCGCCTGGCGCACGGTGGCGCTGCTCAACCCGGTCGTCTATCTGATCTCCGGTTTCCGCTGGAGCTTCTACGAGATCGCCGACGTCAGCATCGGCGTCAGCGTCGGCATGACCGTGGCGTTCCTGGTGGTCTGCCTCGTCGTGATCTGGTGGATTTTCCGCACCGGGTACCGGCTGAAGAATTAGCCGTCATTCCCGGGCGTGCGAAGCAAGAGCCCGGAATCCATCCATCCACTGATTTTGCCGCTGATGGATTCCGGGCTCGCCCTTTGGGCGCCCGGAATGACGATCAGCGATAGCAGTGGAAATGGTGATACCCGTCGTAATAGCCGCGGCAGCGGTGACGGTAATGACGATGGGGAATTCCGAGCACGCCCTCGACAGCGCCAACGGCGCCGCCGACACCGGCCCCGACGACACCGCCAACCGCGCCGCCCACGGGACCTGCGATCCGGTTGCCCTCATAGGAGCCTTCCCGGGCGCCGCGCACGATGCCCTGGGCGTGGCCGGCTTGCGGCAGCGACAATAGCGCGAGCAGGATGGCGGCGGCTGCGAACAGCAGGCGGACGGGCAAACCGGCCGGCATGGCGGCGACACGGGCTTTGTTCATCTTCGATCCCAGAAGGCGGCAAGGAATGATTGGCGGCGGACGCCGCCTGACGAGGAGCCGTAATCAACGCGCGGCGCGGCGGAATGGTTGCGGCTTTGTGACGAATTGTCGGCGTTGTGAACGCACGTCCGGCTCGCGAAAATGTCAGCGCCACCGCACCCTGCGTGGCACCAAGCGGCCTTGCTTACGTCATGCGTCGCGTTAACGATGGGCGGCCAGGCCGCTGGAACGAAAGCCGGATTGCAGGCATAGTGCACGCCGGGGGACGGAGAGCCGCGGCGCCTAGCATGAACAGGCCGGAGGCCAGAAGTCCGATGCGTTCGTTTTTGATTGCTTTCACATCCCTGATGCTTTTGAGCGCAGGCGCCGCGCAAGCCAAGGTCGAGATCACGGTCGACAAGGACAATCAGCAGATGACCGTCGCGGTCGACGGCGTCGCGCGCTATCGCTGGCCGGTCTCGACCGGCCTGCCTTCGCGCGAAACGCCGAACGGTGCGTTCCGTGCCTTCCGCATGGAAGAGGATCATTACTCCAAGGAATTCGACGACGCGCCGATGCCGCACGCGATCTTCTTCACCAAGGTCGGGCATGCCATCCACGGCACGGATTCGGTCGGCCGGCTCGGCTCGCCGGCCTCGCACGGCTGCGTGCGGCTGTCGCGCCAGAACGCCTCGACGCTCTATGCGCTGGTACAGCAGCAGGGCGTGCTCAACACCACGGTCACGCTGACCGGCTCGGCCCAGGTGGCGATGGCGCGCAATCCGCGTGGCCGCAATGCCAATGCGGTGGCCCGCGCCCAGCAACCGCCTGCCGAAGAGCAATACGCCACCACCAGCGACCCCATGAACTTGGCGCCGCCGGCGCAGACTGCGCGCCGCTACCTGCCGCAGGACGACAACTACATCTATCCCGCCGACGGCAGCGACACCGGCGCGCGCTATCCGGCGCCGCGCTCGGCCAGCCGCCCGCTCTATGACGCACAGGTCTATCAGCAGCAGCCGCGCCCCTATTACGACCAAGGCTATGGCCAGCAGGGCACCTATTATCAGCCGCAGCCCCGGCAGGTTTATCAGCCGCCCGGCTATTACTATCAGAACTGACGCGGTCGGCGGCCGCCCTCGCAGGCCACCACCAGCAACAGTTTCCTTTCGAGGCACCATGCCATCACGTGCCGCGACCATTGTGACTGTGTCATTGGTCCTGATAGCGGGACAAGCCATGGGTTTCGACCTCGAAGCACATCGCGGCGGACGGGCGCTGCTGCCGGAAAACACCCTGCCGGCCTTCGCCAACGCGCTGTCGATGGGCGTGGACACGCTGGAGCTCGACGTCGGCGTCACCGCGGACGGCGAGGTCGTCGTCTCGCATGACCGCGGGCTCAATCCCGATCTTGCCCGCGATGCCCGCGGCATCTATGTGCGCCCACCCGGCGCCCCCCTCGTGAAGCTGCGGCTCGACGAGGTCAGGACGTATGACGTCGGCCAGATCCGGCCGGATAGCGCCTATGCGAAACAGTTTTCCGACCAGCGCGCCGTGCCGGGGACACGCATTCCCACTTTGCGCGAGCTGTTCGCGCTGGTGCGCAAGTCCGGCAACACGGGCGTGCGCTTCAACATCGAGACCAAGATCGATCCGAACCGCCCGGATGAATCGCTGGCGCCGCAAGCGTTCGTCACCAGGCTGCTCAGCGTGATCGAGGATGAAAAATTCTCCGATCGGGTCATGATCCAGTCGTTCGACTGGAGAACGTTGCAGTTCGTGCAGCAGCAGGCGCCGAAGATGCCGACGGCGTACCTCACGCTCCAGCGCGGCACAAGCACAGTAGCGCTCGACAAGGCCACGCCGTGGACGGCGGGATTCAATCCGGCCTTTCACGGCGGCTCGCTGCCGCGGACGATCAAGGCCGCGGGCGGCTCAGTGTGGTCGCCTCATTTCGGCGATGTGACGGCGGCGCTAATTTCGGAGGCGCACGGGCTCGGACTGCGCGTCGTGGTGTGGACGGTCAACAAACCCGATGACATGGCGCGCATGATCGAGCTCGGCGTCGACGGCATCATCTCGGACAGACCGGATCTGTTGCGGCAGGTCGCCGGCGAGAAGGGAATTGCGTTGCCGGCGGGGACACCGGTGGCGCCGTAAGATAGTCTCGTGTCCCGGACGCGGTGCAGCCTAGGCGATGCGTAGCATCGTCCGGCAACGTTGCTCCGCAGAGCCGGGACCCAGACCGACGCGCCATGGGCTCCCTGCTCTGCAGCGCATCACTTCGTGCTGCGCAGCCGGGGCACGAGATGCGTCCGAGGTGACCGAGCTTCCCTACTCCCCATCCCGATAACGCCGGTACAGCGCGCCCAGGATGTTGGAATAGTCGTCGCTCCAAACCCGCACCCGGTCATCGGCCTCGGTCTGCTCCCATGACTTGTTGGAAGCGAGCTTGCCGATGTCGGTCTCCTCCCGCGCGGAGATGACGACGTCGGTCGAGAAGATGTAATCGGCATCGCGCCCGGAATCCTCGTTGAAGACCCAGCTCTTGAGATCGTTGGCGTCCGCTATGCCGACGACGACGGTCTCGAGATCGAGATGGCGGTTGGAGACGTGCATCACCACGGCGCCGTGCGGAGCGAGCTTGTCCTTGTAGATCTTCATCGCCTCCTTCGTCGCAAGGTGGATCGGAATCGCATCGGACGAATAGGCATCGACGATGATGAGGTCATAGGCGCCGTCGGGCTCCCTGGCGAAGGTCAGCCGCGCATCGCCGATCACCGGCTTCATGTCCGGCATGCAGCTCGAGATGTAGCGGAAATTTTTGGGATCACGCGCGGCATCCACCATCGACTGGTCGATCTCGAAGAATTTCCAGTCCTCGCCAGGCGCGGCGGCGCAGGCGAGCGTGCCAGAGCCGACACCGATCGCGGCGACCTTGAGCGGCGCGCCCTTGCGCTCGCGGATTGCGGTGACGGCCTGACCGATGCCACCGTCCTTGTGATAGTAGGTGATCGGCTCGGGCCGGCCGGTGATCTGAGCGCCCTCATTGTTGCGGAAGCGTTCGGCACCATGAATGGTGGTGCCGTGCATCAGCACGTGGAAATAGCCGCCGGGGGTTTCCACGATCTTGTGCACGCCGAAGAAGCTGCGCACGGTGGTGACGCGTCCCTCGTCCGCCGGATAGATCCGGATCAACGCCAATGCGAGAGCGACGGTCGCGAAAATCTTCCAGCGATCGGCATTGAGCGCCAGCGCAAGCAGCGCGGCGAGCACGCCGACGGCACCTGCGACCCAGACGCGGTGATCCTCGAACCAGGTCGAGAGATCGCCCGTCATGGTGGAGGGAGCGACCAGCGCCACCGCGAGCGCGGCGAGGGCCAGCCAAAACCATTTGACGATGCCGTCGAGACGCTCGTTCGCGGGCGGCCGGCACAGTGCGGCGAGCGCGATCAGGATCGGATATTCGGCGATCCACGAGAAGGTGAATGGCGCAACGAGCCCCGCGAACAAGCCGCCGACCATGCCGCCGAACGACAGCGCGACATAGAAGCCGGTGAGATATTTGGCGGCCGGCCGGGTCCGCGCCAGCTCGCCATGGCAGGCCATGGCGATGACGAAGAAGCACAATTGGTGGCCGCCGAGCGTGAGCAGCAGGTTCTGCTCCCCGCCATAGGCCAGCAGCACGACCACGCCCGCGATGGCGACCGGCTGGAGCATCAGCATCCATTTGTGCGGCAGCAGCGGACGCGACTGGAACACGACCACCCAGGTGAGCAGATACAGCGACAGCGGCAGCACCCACAAAAGCGGCGCGGCCGCGACGTCGGTGGAGATGTGCGCGGTCACCGCGATGAGCAGGCCGGACGGCACGGCGGCCAGGAAGATCCAGCGCAGCCGCGTCAGCACGCCGGGCGCCGGCGCGTTCACCTCCTCGGTTCGCGCGTCGACCTCGGCGAGCTTCGGCGAACGCAACAGCAACGTGCCGCAGGCAGCGATCAGCAGGATTAGGACGCCGTAGCCGGCGGTCCAGAACCGGTTCTGCGTATGCAGCGCGAACATCGGCTCCAGCAGGAACGGATAGGACAGCAGCGCGAGGAAGCTGCCGATGTTGGAGGAGGCATAGAGGAAATACGGATCGTGCGCGGCGGGGTGGCCGGTGCGGACGAACCAGGCTTGCAACATCGGATTGTTGGCCGCGAGCGCGAAGAACGGCAATCCGATCGAGACCACGAACAGGCCGAGCAGCCAGACCGCATAGCCCGAGGCGGGAGGCTCGCCATAGGCGGAGGCGATGCCGAGCGGCAGCGTCGCGAATGCCGCAACCAGCAGCACCAGATGCACTGCCACCGGAACGATGCGGCTCCTCGCCTGCATCAAGAGATGCGCATAGGCGTAGCCCGCGAGCAGCAGCGACTGGAAGAACACCATCGCCACCGACCACACCGCCGGCGAGCCGCCGAGCCGCGGCAGCACCATCTTCGTGAACAGCGGCTGCACCGAGAACAGCAGGAGCGCGCTGACGAAGATCGCGGCGGTGTAGACCGTCAACAGCAGCCGGTTGCGCGACGAGGACGGCTGCTCCGTGGCGGCGGGTTGCACGATCGAATCCATGAATGCTCCGGCTCAAACCCGGCGGGCGCCGGACGCGCGCAATGGAGCACAAGGCGCCTGATCGGGCAATAAAGGGGCACGTGATGTTGCAGGGAGGAATGCTTGATATACAGATGTCGTTCCGGGGCGATGCGAAGCATCGAACCCGGAACCTCGAGATTCCGGGTTGCGCTTCGCGCCCCCGGAACGACGCTGGATTGGATTTTGAATCTCCATGACCGAAACCGACGTCGTCATCATCGGCGCTGGCCATAACGGCCTCACCTGCGCGGCCTATCTGGCGAAGGCGGGCCTGCGCGTGCGCGTGGTCGAGCGCCGCAAGGTCGTGGGCGGGGCCGCGGTGACGGAGGAGTTTCACCCGGGGTTCAGGAATTCCGTCGCGGCCTACACCGTGAGCCTGCTCAATCCGCAGGTGATCGGTGACCTCGAGCTTGCCGAACACGGCCTGCGCGTCGTCGAGCGGCGCGCGCAGAATTTCCTGCCCGCGCCGGACGGCAGCTATCTGCTCACGGGCGAGGGTCGGACCAAGGCGTCGGTCGCGCGGCTGAGCGCGCACGACGCGGACGCGCTCGACGGGTTTTCGCGCGAGCTCGAGGACATCGCGGACGTGCTGCGCCAGTTCGTGCTGCGGGCGCCCCCCAACCTGCTCGACGGTTTCGGCACGGGCGCAATCCGCGAGGCCGTGAACGCCTTCAAGTCCGCCAATATCCTGCGCGGCCTCACGCTGGAACAGAGCCGCAGCCTGCTCGATCTCTTCACCCGCTCGGCCGGAGAGATCCTGGACGAGCGTTTCGAGCACGATCTGGTCAAGGCGCTGTTCGGCTTCGACGCCATCGTCGGCAATTATGCCAGCCCCTACGCCGCGGGCTCGGCCTATGTGATGCTGCATCATGCCTTTGGCGAGGTGAACGGCAAGAAGGGTGTCTGGGGCCATGCCATCGGGGGCATGGGGGCGATCACGCAGGCGATGGCGCGCACGGCGCGTGATCGCGGCGTCGTGATCGACACGGATGCCGGCGTGCGCGAGGTCATCGTCGAGCGCGATCGCGCGGTCGGCGTCGTGCTGGAGAACGGCACGGCCATCCGCGCGAAGTACGTCGCGGCGAACGTCAATCCGAAGCTGCTCTATACGCAGCTGATCGCCGCCGACGCCCTGCCCCAGGACTTCCTGTCGCGCATCCGGCACTGGAAGAACGGCTCCGGCACCTTCCGCATGAACGTGGCACTGGACCGCCTGCCCTCCTTCACGGCGCTGCCCGGCGAGGGCGATCACCTCACCTCCGGCATCATCCTGGCGCCGAGCCTTGGCTATATGGACCGCGCCTGGCTCGATGCCCGCGCGCAGGGCTGGAGCCGCGAGCCCGTGGTCGAGATGCTGATCCCCTCGACGCTTGACGACACGCTGGCGCCGGAGGGCAAACATGTCGCGAGCCTGTTCTGCCAGCACGTCGCCCCGGAGCTGCCCGATGGGACGTCGTGGGACGACCACCGCGAGGGCGTTGCCGATCTCATGATCGCGACGGTGGACAAATATGCCCCCGGCTTTGCGGCGAGCGTGCTCGGCCGCCAGATCCTCTCGCCGCTCGATCTCGAACGACAGTTCGGCCTGTTGGGCGGCGACATCTTCCACGGCGCGCTGACGCTGAACCAGCTGTTCTCAGCGCGGCCGATGCTCGGCCATGCCGACTACCGCGGCCCACTGAAGGGCCTCTACCATTGCGGCTCCGGCGCCCACCCCGGCGGTGGCGTCACCGGCGCTCCCGGCCACAACGCGGCCCAGACCATCCTGAGGGATCACCGGTCGCTGTTCGGAAGCCGTGGATAGGTCTGTGGATGGACTGTGGGCAGGCTGTCGAGAGGTGTGTGGTCAGGAAGTGGATGTCCCCGCAGAGGCGAGCGGGACAGCCTGGGGGAAAAGGCAGGAAGAACCGCTGGAGCAATTGCGGGAAAAGCCGGTGGATTGCCGTCGCACCAGCTTCGGACAACCTGTGCAGACCACCGCAAAGTCGCGCCCCTCAAACGACCTCGCCCGCCAGGGGGCAATCCCCCTCGCGGGCGTTGGTCAAAAACAGACAATGAAGAAAAGCAGCCCCCGCTGGGAAATGGAGGCGGAAATTACTTCAAAGATGAGCTAATCGAACCGAACTTCTCGTTCATGGTGGTGCCCAGGCTGTTCACCACGGTGATGATCGCCAATGCGATGCCGGCTGCGATCAGGCCATATTCGATCGCCGTTGCACCCGATTCGTCCGACCAGAACTTCAAAACCATGCGCTTCAAGACTCGCCTCCGTTTCCATTTCAAGCTGTGTTGGCTCCGCCAAACATCCGGAAATCTACGGCATGCAACCTACGGCCGAGTTAATGATGGAACCGCAAGTTATCCGGAAAATTAGGAACGAAAGTTCCAAAAATTGAACCCGACGGAACCCTAAGATGCAGCTCTCCCCCACCCATCGAGCCAGCTTTTCAATCGGCAGTGAGGCGGCCGCCAAGCGCGTCGTCGACGTGCTCACCGAGGTGTTTTTCGAGGGCGATGCGGCTGTGGCGGCCTTCGAACGGCCGGACGGACAATGGGATGTCACGCTGCATTTTGCCGAGGCGCCGGACCAGGCGCTGCTGCGCGAACTCGTTGTAAATTCGGCAGGAAATGAGATCGCCGCCACGCTCGCCTTCGACACGGTCGAGGCCAAGGACTGGGTCAAGGCCAGCCTGGAAGACCTCGTCCCGGTGCCGGCCGGCCGCTTCGTCGTGCACGGGAGCCACGACCGCGAGCGGGTGGCAGCGAACAAGCTCGGAATCGAGATCGAGGCGGCGCTGGCCTTCGGCACCGGCCATCACGGCACCACCCGCGGCTGTTTACTGCTGCTTGACCATGTCCTGAAGAGTTCCCGCCCAAGGAACCTGCTTGACCTCGGCACCGGGACCGGCGTGCTGGCCATCGCGGCGGCCAAGGCGCTGCATCGCGCCGTGCTCGCCTCGGACATCGATGCGCCGTCAGTGCGGGTGGCGGCCGAGAATGCGATGCTGAATGAAGTCGGCAACCATGTGCGGGTGATCCGCGCCACCGGCTTCGCCGCGCCGGATTTCGGCAAACGCGGTCCGTTCGATTTGGTGCTGGCCAATATCCTCGCCAACCCGCTCAGGCAATTGGCGAGCCCGATGGTGCGGCACCTTGCTCCCCGCGCCCACGTCATCCTCTCCGGCCTGCTCACGCATCAGGCCCCCGCCGTGATCGCGGCATACCGCGCGCGCGGCGTCGTGCCGCTGCGGCACATTCGGATCGAGGGATGGAGCAGCCTGTTGCTGCGGAAGCTGTCGTAGGGTGGTTAGCGTCAGCGTAACCCACCTCTTCTATCACCGCGGAGAAAAACGTGGCGGGCACGCTTGCGCTTTGCCCACCCTACCGCAGCGCCATCGGCGTCGCTATTCCGCCGGCTTTTTGTCCTGGCGCGTCGCGCGCTCAGCTTGCAACGTCCGCCTGGCGCGGCGCTCGGCGAAACGGTCGATCATCTGGCTAATGAGGCCGCGCGGCTTCTTTGGTGTCGTTGCAGCCGGGGCGCGGCGCGCCGGCGGCGAAATCTTCTCAAAGGTGAATGATGGCATCGTGTGTCCCCTCGCCGTTGAGATGAACCACCTGCTCGAATTTCCCTGTCATCCGGACGAAGCGCAACTGCCGCACCCTTTACTCCACTCAATTCGAATGCAACTCCTTCAAGCAGAGTCCATGCCAGATGCGACGCAAATGCGTCTAGATTGCGGACTGATCCCCATGATCCTAAAGTGATCCACCATGTTCGAAGCGCACTTCCAGACATTCGAGGAGCCCGAGGCCGGCATCGCATTGACGGCGCGCCTTGCTGCACTCCGTGAAGAACTCGCCCGCCGCAAGCTGACCGGCTTCGTGATCCCCCGCGCCGACCAGCAGCAGAATGAATATGTGCCGCCGTCCGACGAGCGGCTCGCCTGGCTGACCGGCTTCACCGGATCGGCTGGCTTTGCGGTGGTGCTGACCCAGGAAGCCGCGATTTTCGTCGATGGCCGCTATACGCTCCAGGCCGCCAAGCAGGTCGATACCAAGGCCTGGGCGGTGGAATCGCTGATCGACCCGCCGCCGGAAAGCTGGGTGTCCGCCCACTTGAAGGCCGGCGACCGCCTCGGATTTGATCCGTGGCTGCACACTTCTTCGGCAGCCGAGCGCCTCGCGGCCGCCTGCGCCAAGGCCGGCGCCGAATTGGTCGCCGTCGACGGCAATCCGGTCGACGCGATCTGGCAGGACCGGCCGCAGCCCCCCCTCGCCCCGGTGACCGTGCATGGACTACAGCATGCCGGCGTTGCCGAAGCCGACAAGCTGGCGCAGATCAGAACGGAAATCGCCAAGCTCGGCGTCGATGCGCTGGTGGTGTCTGACAGCCATGCCGTGGCCTGGACCTTCAACATCCGTGGCGCCGACGTCGCGCATACGCCGCTGCCGCTGTCCTATGCGCTGGTGCCGAAGGACGGCCGTCCCACCATCTTCATCGACCACCGCAAGCTCTCCAACCTCACCCGCGACCATCTCGAAGGGTCCGCCGACGTGCGCGAGCCCGATGCGATGGCGCCGACGCTGATGGCGCTGGCCAAAAGCGGCGCCGCGATCGCGCTCGACAATGCCACCGCGGCCGACGCTCTCAGCCGCCTGATCGCGGGCGCCGGCGGCAAGCCGGTGCGCGGCAGCGATCCGATCGCGCTGTTGAAGGCGGTCAAGAACGCAAGCGAGATCGCGGGCACACAGACCGCGCACCGGCGCGACGCCGTGGCGCTGGCGCGCTTCCTCGCCTTCATCGATCGCGAGGCGGCAAGCGGCAAGCTCACCGAGATCGACGCGGTCGAGGCGCTGGAGACGTTTCGCCGCGACACCGGCGCGCTCAAGGACGTCTCGTTCCCTACCATATCGGGCACGGGCCCGAACGGCGCCATCGTGCACTACCGCGTCACCCGCAAGAGCAACCGCCGGATCGTCGCCGGCGACCTGCTGCTGATCGATTCCGGCGCGCAATATGAAGACGGCACCACCGACGTCACCCGCACCATGGCCGTGGGCGAGCCGACCGAGGAGATGCGTGACCGCTTCACCCGCGTGCTGCGCGGCCATATCGCGATCGCGCGCGCGGTCTTCCCCGACGGCGCCACGGGTGCGCAACTCGACACGCTGGCGCGGCAATATCTGTGGGCCGCCGGCGTCGATTTCGAGCACGGCACCGGCCACGGCGTCGGCAGCTACCTCTCGGTGCACGAAGGGCCGGCGCGGATCTCCAAGCTCGGCATCACGCCGCTGAAGCGCGGCATGATCCTGTCCAACGAGCCCGGCTATTACAAGACCGACGGTTTCGGCATCCGTATCGAGAACCTCGAGCTGGTGGTCGCCGCTGACATCAAGGGCGCCGAGAAGCCGATGAACGCGTTCGAGACCCTGACGCTGGCGCCGATCGACCGCCGGCTGATCGATGTCGCAATGCTGAACCGCGACGAGCTCGATTGGCTGAACGCCTACCACGCGCGCGTGCAGGCCGTGGTGCGGCCGGCGCTGGATGAGGCGACGCAGGCCTGGCTCGATCAGGCGACGGCGGAGCTGAGGGCGTAGGTTCGCGCATCCGTGCGCGCATAGCGCTACGCGATTTGCGCAAGGCTCTCGCTTCACACTCGCTGTCATGCCCCGCGAAGGCGGGCATCCAGTACGCCGCGGCCTTCTCCGTATCCAATTTCTGCCTCTGGAATCCTGGATTCCCCGCCTTCGCGGGGAATGACACCAATGATGCGGCATGAGCGCACAACATCTCGGCACGCGCACCTCGTAAAATAACGGCGTCCGCACACCGCGTCCCGGAATCCGTATAGCCGCATTCCGAAACGCCGATATCCGTCTTGCGCGAGCGCGCTACAGTCGAATCGCATTCGAGAGACGGACACGCATGCACGGCATGATCAGCAAGCCGCCGGGAGCGGCCACCGACATCGCGACGTCGCGCCTGGTGTTGCTGCTGCTGGTCGTGATGACCGGCATTGCGCCGATCTCGCTTTACATGCTGGTTCCCGCGCTGCCCGTGCTGGCGACAAATTTCGGCAGCGACATCTCGATCGCGCAGATGACGGTGTCGCTCTACATGGTCGGCATCGCGCTGTCGCAGCTGATCATGGGGCCGCTGTCGGACAGGTTCGGCCGGCGTCCGGTGCTGCTCGGCGGGCTGGCGCTGATGGTCGCAGCCAGCGTCGCCTGCATCTTCGCGCAATCCCTGCCGCAGCTGATCGCTGCACGCTTCTTCCAGGCGCTCGGCGGCGCCGCCGGCATGGTGGTGAGCCGCGCCATCATCCGCGACATCTATGAGCGCGACCGCGTCGCCTCGATGATCAGCCTCGTGGTCGCGGCCCTGATGGTCGGGCAGATGGTCTCCCCGCTCACCGGCGGCCTGATCGAGACCGCCTTCGGCTGGCGCGCGATCTTCTACGCCATCACCATCGCCGCGATCATCGTCGCCGTCGGCATCGCGCTCGCGCTGCCCGAGACGCGTCGCAGCCGCGGGGCCGGCAGCGGCTTTCGCGCCGACATCGGCATCCTGATCCGCAACCGCGCCTTCGTCGGTTACGTCATGTGCCAGGTGCTGGCCTCGCAGATCATCTTCACCTTCGCAGGCGGCGGGCCCTACATCGTGGTGACGCAGATGGGCCGGAGCAGCGCCGAATACGGCGCCTGGTTCGCGAGCACGGGCCTTGCGTTTCTGGTCGGCAATCTACTCTGCGTGCGCTTTGCGCCCCGGCACTCGCTGGAGAAGCTGATCTGGTTCGGGCTGGCCCTCCAGCTCTGCGGCAGCCTGTTGAACCTGTCGTGGAGTTTCATGGGCTGGAACGAGGCTCCCGCCTGGCTGTTCGGGACGCAGATGATCGTGATGGCGGGCAATGCGTTCGTGATGGCGAATTCAGCCGCCGGCGCCATCAGCATCCGTCCCGAAGCCGCCGGCACTGCCTCGGGCGCGATGGGCTTCCTCCAGCAAGGCATCGGCGCGCTGATGTCGCAATTCGGCGCCTATCTCGGCGGCCATTCTGCCACCACGCTGCCGCTCACCTCGGCGGTGCTCGCCATCTCGCTGCTCTGCGCCTGCACGATGATCT
Organism: Bradyrhizobium daqingense; assembly: GCF_021044685.1. NCBI lineage: Bacteria > Pseudomonadati > Pseudomonadota > Alphaproteobacteria > Hyphomicrobiales > Nitrobacteraceae > Bradyrhizobium > Bradyrhizobium daqingense. Next base: position 3,017,997 of record NZ_CP088014.1, on the reverse strand, counting down.
TCGTCGTGCCGCGCCGCGAGGTCGTGGTGAGCGAGGCGCTGATCGAGCAGGCGGAGGAGGAAGAGCGCGGGGTGATGTAGCTGTCGCTGTGGGCGACGCCTGTTCAACGCGTCAGGTGTCATCCCCCGCGAAGGCGGGGGATCCAGTACGCCGCGGCCCATCGACTCAATTGCAGCCGCCGCAGCGTAGTCGTCCGTGAAGAAGGACTAAGCCACTGATCGGGAATCTCGATTTGGGCTAAGGGGCATTTCCAGATTGCAAGGTTTTGATGCTTTGGGCGTCAGAACCTTGCGATTTGGTTTTCGTGGATTCCCTCGAAGCGGGAAGCATGATTCCTTGTCTGCATCGGAGGGAACGATGCGGCCGAAGAAGCACAAGACGACGGGATCGAACGATCTGTTCCGGGCTCGGCTCGACCAGATCATCAATATGAAGCACGAGCTGGTTCTGCTCGCCGGCAAGGTCGATTGGGACTGGATCGACGGCGAGATCGCGCCGCTCTACAGCGAGAACGGCAGGCCCGGGATCGAGACGCGCTTCATGATCGGTCTGCTGTTGCTCAAGCACATTTACGGGCTGTCCGATGAGGAGGTGTGCGAGCGCTGGGTCCATGACCCATACTTCCAGTTCTTCACCGGGGAAGAGTTCTTTCAGCACACGTTCCCGCACGAGCGCTCGGACCTGAGCCATTGGCGCAAGCGGCTTGGCGACAAGCTGGAGTTGCTGCTGGCCGAGAGCTTGCGGGTAGCGCACGAGGCCGGTGCATTACGCAGCCAGGACCTCAAGCGGGTTACGGTCGACACCACGGTGCAGCCGAAGGCCATCACCTTTCCGACCGATGCCAAGCTGCTGCATGCGGCCATCAAGGGGCTCAACCGCCTGGCGATCAGGCACGGCGTCAGGCTGCGGCAATCCTATGCTCGCATCGCCAAGGCCGCCGCGATGATGGCCGGCCGCTACGCCCATGCCAAACAGTTCAGGCGGCATCAGCGGCAGTTGCGTATCCTGCGTAGCCGGCTGGGCCGGATCATCCGCGACATCCGCCGCAAGATCGAAGGCCAGCCAGCACTGGAGCAGGCGTTCGCCCTCCCGCTCGGCCGGGCCACGCAGATCCGCTCGCAGCAGCAGCGCCAGCGCGGCTGGAAGCTCTATTCCTTCCATGCCCCGGAAGTGGAGTGCATCGGCAAGGGCAAGGCCAGCGCGCCTTACGAGTTCGGCGTGAAGGCCTCCATCGTCACCAACAACCGCCGGGCTCCCGGTGGCCTGTTCGTGCTGCACGCCAGCGCACTGCCCGACAACCCCTACGACGGTCACACCTTGCGGGACGTCATTGACCGCACCGAGACACTCACCGGCTGTCCGATCGAGCGGGCCTATGTCGACAAGGGATACCGCGGCCACGACGCACAAAATCCCCGTCGCGTCTTCATCTCCGGCCAGAAGCGCGGCGTTTTCGGTGTCATCAAGCGCGAGCTGCGCCGCCGCTCCGCCATCGAGCCCATCATCGGACACCTGAAGGCGGAAGGCCACCTCGGGCGCTGCTACCTCAAAGGCCGCGCCGGCGATGCCGCCAACGTCGTCCTCTCAGCCGTCGGACACAACTTCCGCCGCATCCTCGCCTGGCTGAGATATCTCTTGTGCCTGTTCCTGGCCCAGCTATGGCGCACGCTCGCCCGGCCAGCCTCGATCAATCCGGCTTCTTAACGGACGACAGCGTACTGGATCGCCCGGGCGATGACAGTGGAGTGAATTGCACCACGGCGCCCTCCCTCACTCCCCGGTCAGCTTCAGCCACTCGTCCTCGGTCAACACCTTGACGCCGTGCTTGTTGGCTTCCGCGAGCTTCGAGCCTGCGCCGGGGCCGGCGACGACAAGGTCGGTCTTCTTCGACACCGAGCCCGACACTTTTGCACCCAACCGTTCCGCAGTCGCCTTCGCTTCATCCCGCGTCATTTTCTCCAACGAGCCGGTGAACACCACGGTCTTGCCGGCGACGGCTGAGTTGCTCTTCGGCTTCTCGGCGTCGACGATCTCGACCTCCCCGGTCAGCCGCTCGACGATGCCGCGATTGTGGCTCTCGCCGAAATAATCGGCGATGCTCTTGATCACGGTGTCGCCGATCTGGTCGAGCGCGTCCATGTCCGCCATCGCTTCCTCGTCGCCCTTGGCGACCTTCAGGCAGGCGTCATGGAAGGCGTCCCAGGAGCCGTAGCCGCGCGCCAGCGCCAACGCCGTGGTCTCGCCGACATGGCGCATGCCGAGCGCATAGACGAAGCGCTCTAGCGCGATTCTGCGCCGGCTCTCGATGGCGCCAAACAGGTTGCGCACCGAGGTTGCGCCATAACCCTCGATCTCTTCGAGCTTGAGCTTCGAATTGCGCTTCTCCAGCGTGAAGATGTCCGCGGGCTCCTTCACCCACCCCTCATCGAAGAAATACTGGAGCTGCTTTTCGCCGAGACCGTCGATGTCGAAGGCGCGGCGCGACACGAACAGCTTGAGGTGCTCGATCTTCTGATAGGGGCAGGCGAACTCGCCGGTGCAGCGCGCACGCGAGCCCTCTTCGCCCGCCGCCGTCTCCTCGCGCGTGACGTCGGTGTGCAGCGGACACGGGCACTTCTTCGGGAAGTGGAATTCCTTCGCCGTCTTCGGCCGCTTGTCGAGCACGACGTCGACCACCTGCGGGATGACGTCGCCGGCGCGCTGGATCACGACGGTGTCGCCGATCCTGATGTCGCGGCCCTCGCGCAATACCTCGCCCTTGTTGCCGATGCCCTTGATGTAGTCCTCGTTGTGCAGCGTGACGTTCTGCACGATGACGCCGCCGACGCCGACGGGCTCGAGCTTGCCGACCGGCGTGAATGAGCCGGTGCGGCCGACCTGGATCTCGATGTCGCGCAGCACGGTCATGGCACGCTCGGCCGGGAATTTGTGCGCGATGCCCCAGCGCGGCGTGCGCGAGACGAAACCGAGCCGCTCCTGCCAGTCGATGCGGTCGACCTTGTAGACGACGCCGTCGATGTCGTAGTCGAGCCTGGCGCGCTGCTCCTCGATCGCATGATGGAAGGCGAGCAGCTCCTCGACGGAATGGCAGAGTCTGGTCAGCGGATTGGTCTTGAAGCCGCAGCGCTCGAACCAGCCGATCATGCCGCTCTGCGTCGCCTCGGGCATCGCGCTCATCTCGCCCCAGGCATAGGCGAAGAAGCCGAGCGGACGCGAGGCGGTGATGGTCGGATCCTTCTGCCGCAGCGAGCCTGCGGCAGAGTTGCGCGGATTGGCGAAGATGGTGTCACCGGCGGCCTTCTGCCGCTCGTTGAGCGCCAGGAACGCCTTCTTGGTCATGTAGACCTCGCCGCGCACCTCGCAGATATCAGGGACGTTGCGCCCTTTCAGCTTCTGCGGCACGTCTTCGAGCGTGCGGATGTTGGCGGTGACGTCCTCCCCCACCGCGCCGTCGCCACGCGTCGCCGCGGTGACGAGCTCGCCGCCCTTGTAGCGCAGCGACATCGAGAGGCCGTCGATCTTCGGCTCGGCGGAGAAATCCACCTTGTCGTCGTCGAGCTTCAGGAAGCGCACGATCCGGCCGACGAAGTCGCGCACGTCCTCTTCCGCGAAGGCATTGTCGAGCGACAGCATCGGCACCGCGTGCCGCACCTTCTTGAAGCGCCCCGAGGGTGCCGCGCCGACCTTCTGTGAGGGCGAGTCCGCGCTGACGAACTCCGGGAAACGCGTCTCGATCGCGTTGAGACGCTGACGCAGAGCGTCGTATTCCGCATCCGTGACGGTGGGCGCATCCTCCTGATAGTAGCGCTCGTTGTGCCCCTCGATCTCGAGCGACAACCGCATATGCTCGACCTTGGCCTGCGCCTTGGTGAGATCGGCGACGTCGCGAAGCGGTTTCGATTTTGCTGCTCTTGCCATGGTGCTTGGATACGACGGAGCGGGCGGAGGGGTAAAGGCTTGTGGAAATCTCGTGCCCCGGACCCAGCGCAGCGCCTCTTCGGCGATGCGCTGCTGAGCCGGGGCCCATGCGGTGGGAGTTCTGGGTCCCGGCTCTGCGGAGCAGCGCTACGCGCTGCACCGCGTCCGGGACACGAGCCTAAGCCGTTGCCGCCTTGAGCAGCCTCTCCGCCGCCGCCCTCGCCTCGGCGGTGATCTCGGCGCCCGCCAGCATCCGCGCGATCTCCTCGCGGCGGTGGTCGGCAGCGAGTGCGTTGACGCGGGTGGCGACGCGCTTGCCCTTGTCGAGGGCGTCCTTGGAGATCAGGAGGTGCTGGTCGGCGCGGGCGGCGACCTGCGGGGCGTGGGTCACGGCCATCACCTGGACCTTGCCGGCAAGCCGCGCCAGGCGCCCGCCGATGGCGTCGGCAACCGCACCGCCGACGCCGATGTCGATCTCGTCGAAGACAAGCGTCGGCGCCGAGCCGCGGTCGGACAGCACGACTTTGAGCGCGAGCAGGAATCGCGAGAGCTCGCCGCCGGAGGCGACCTTCATCAGGGGCCCCGGCTTGGTGCCGGGATTGGTCTGCACCCAGAACTCGACGCGGTCGAAACCTTGCGGCCCCGGTGCGGCCTCGTCGGTCTCGACCTGGGTCATGAACTTTGCGCGTTCGAGCTTGAGCGGGGCGAGCTCGGCATTGACCGCCTTGTTGAGCTTCTCGGCCGACTTCTGCCGCGCCAGCGACAGCTTCTTGGCGGCCGCCGCATAACGGCTATCGGCCTCGATCGCGGCCTGCTCCAGCTTCTTCAACCGCGAGGCGCCGGCATCGATCAGCACGACGTCGGCGGCATATTTGGCGGCGAGCGCCGCGAGCCCGTCGACCGGCGTCGAATATTTGCGCGAGGCGGCGCGCAATGCGAACAGCCGCTCCTCGATGCGTTCGAGCTCGGCGGGATCGAAATCGGTTGCGGCGAGCGCGGCCTGGAGATGCTGGTCGGCCTCCTCCAGCGCGTTGATGGCGGCGTCGATCGCCTTCACCGCGGGCTCGACCAGCGCTGGCGAATTGACGCCGCGGCGCTCCAGCCGGCGCACCGCAGCCGACAATGCCGCGACCGGCGAATGATTGCCGCCGACCGCTTCCTGCGCCTCGCGCAGATCGGACGCGATCTTCTCGCCCTGCATCATGGTGGTGCGGCGATGGGCGAGCGTGGTCTCCTCGCCGTCCTTGGGCGCGAGCTGCTTCAGCTCGTCGGAGGCATGGCGCAGGTAATCGGCCTCGCGCGCGGCGCGCTCCATGGCGGCGCGATGCTCCTCCAGCGCGGTGTTGGCGGTGCGGCGCGCGTCCCAGAGCGCTTCCACGGCGGCGACGTCCTTCTCCAGGCCGGCAAAGGCGTCGAGCAGGCGGCGATGGGTGGCTGCATCGACCAGCGCGCGCTCGTCGTGCTGGCCGTGGATCTCGACCAGGGCGGCACCGACCGCCTTCAGCGTCTGCACGCTGATCGACTGGTCGTTGATGAAGGCGCGGGTGCGGCCGTCGGACAGCTGCACGCGGCGGAGAATCATCTCTCCGGTGTCGTCCAGACCGTTCTCGGCCAGGATCCTGGCCGCGGGGTGATTCTTGGGGACATCGAACACGGCGGTGACCTGCCCCTGCTCCACGCCGTGGCGCACGAGGCCGGCGTCGCCGCGGCCGCCGAGCGCCAGCGCAAAGGCATCGAGCAGGATGGATTTGCCCGCACCGGTCTCGCCGGTCAAAACCGCAAGGCCGGTGGCGAATTCGATATCGAGCCGTTCGATCAGGACGATGTCACGGATCGACAGACGCGCCAGCATGGAACCAAATTTCCTAGCCGAGACCCATCTTCTTGAAGGTCCGGCTGATCCAGGACCCCTGATTCTCGCTCGGCTCGAGACCGCCGGATTTTACAAGATTATAGGCGTCCTTGTACCAGCGGCTGTCAGGAAAATTGTGCCCAAGCACGGCCGCCGCGGTCTGCGCCTCGCCGACGATGCCGATCGCCATATAGGCCTCGGTCAGACGGAACAGCGCCTCTTCGACATGGCGGGTGGTCTGGTACTGGGTGACGACGGTCTTGTAGCGGTTGATCGCGGCCGTGTAGTCGCGCTTCTGCGCGTAGTAGCGGCCGGTATTCATTTCCTTGCCGGCGAGCTGGTCGCGGGCACCCTCGATCTTGGCTTTCGCCGACGTGGCGTATTCCGAGTTCGGATATTTGCGCACCACCTCTTCCAGCGCGGCGATCGCCTTCTCGGTGCGGGCCTGGTCGCGGCTGACGTCCGGGATCTGGTCGTAATGGGAAGCTGCGATCAGATATTGCGCATAGGCCGCGTCCGGGCTGCCGGGATGCAACGTGACGTAGCGGGTGGCGGCGCCGATGCAGCCGTCATAGTCGCCGCCCTGGTAGGACGCGTAGGCCGACATCAGCAGCGATTTGCGGGCCCAGTCGGAATAAGGATGCTGGCGGTCGACCTCTTCGAACTTCTTGTTCGCCGCCTTCATGTCCTTCTTCTCGTTCATGAGGTACAGGCCCTCATTGTAGATCTTGTCGGCGGGCTCCTCGACGAAGGTGTCGTCCTTGGCGGTGAACTTGTCCCAGAGCGAGCCGGTGCCGCAACCGGCCAGCGGCAGCGCCAGCATGAAAAGAGTGGCAGCCTGAGCCAGTCGAGCGGCTCCGACCGAGAGATATCCGCGCGTCATACGCTGTGCCGACATGAGTTTTGCCTTGACGCCCTGTGATGCGGTGCCCGCCAGCCCATGACCCCCGTCACGGCCGCGAAATGTAACCGTGGTGCCTGCCATGCCAACCACGCCGATTGATCCGAAAAAGGATCGTTAATGAACCGGATAGGCAGGCATTTCGCCCGGATTAAGGCGAACGCGCCGCAATCCTAGCCGATCATGGTTACCAGGAGTTTCCCGGGGGTCGGGCGCAACCGCGCCTGCGACAACGGCTCTGTCAGGACACGTCCGGCCCGTAGGCCGCGGCGATCCGGCCGCCGATGATGCTGCCACCGACTTCGCCGACCGGACGGGTGGTGCGGCGGGCCACTTCGCCCTCGACCACGCGCCAGGCGGCACGATCGGCCAGCAGCGCGGTCAGGACAGCGTGGTTGAGCTTGTGGCCGCCACGTACCGAGCGGAACGCGCCAAGCAGCGGCAGGCCGGCCAGCGCGAGATCGCCGATCACGTCCAGCACCTTGTGGCGGGCGCATTCGTCGGCGTAGCGCAGGCCTTCGGTATTGAGCAGCCGCTCGTCGTCGAACACGATGGTGTTGTCGAAGGAGGCGCCGAGGGCATAGCCCGCGCTCCAGAGCCGCGCGACATCGCCCATCAGGCCGAAAGTCCGGGCCCGACCGACTTCGCGGCGGAAACGTTCCGGGCTGAGGTCGAAAGCGTAGCTCTGCTGGCCGATGACGGGATTGGTGAAGTCGATCTCGACTTCGGCGCGGAACCCATTGGCATAGGGCCTGATCTCGCCGAAGGAGTCACCGATCTTGACCGAGATCGGCTTCAAAACCTGAATGAAGCGGCGCTGAGCCGATTGGGTGACGATGCCGGCCTGGTCGATCGCCGCAATGAAGGCAGCGGCGCTGCCGTCCATGATCGGCACTTCAGGCCCGTCGATCTCGATCGTGGCGTTGTCGACGCCCATGCCCCGCAGTGCAGCAAGCACATGCTCTGCGGTGGAGACTAGCGGACCGTTGCGATCGCCGAGAACAGTGGCGAAGTCTGTCGCGATCACCTGCTCGGCGGTGGCCTGAACTTCGCGGTCGCTTCCCTCGAGCCCGGTGCGGACAAAAACAAAACCCGCGTCGACAGGCGCAGGCCCGAGCGTGAGAGTGACGGGAAGACCGGAATGAACGCCTACGCCTGCCACCGAGGCTTGCGCACGAAGCGTTGTTTGCCGGCTAAATTTCATCAGGAACCCGCCCCACTACGATCATCGCGACTTATACCAGACCCGCCTCGCCGGCCAGTGCCGACGTCCCCGCGAATCCGTATCCCCAAGTCACGCCAAACCATAGTCACTGCCTCAAACAGCGCCAACTCACGCTTTTTTACCGATTGTTACCCCAAACCCGCCGTATTCGCGCCAAGGCTTAACCAAATTACGCGGCAGTTCGGAGGGGGTACCGGTAGTTTTACTGAACCACCGAATGTGTAATTAATGATTTAAAATCAGTTGCTTGGCTGTGCAATCCGGACATGCACGGGGCAAAAGGAAAGGTCCCGGCAAGCTGTTGCCGGGACCTTTTTTCGTCAGCCTTATTGTAACAATCCTCAGGTCGCCTGCCGTCGCAGGAAGGCGGGGATATCAAGATGGTCGTCCCCCTGTGGCGCCGGTGCAACAGGCGCGGGGCGGCCATGCATGTCCAGGCCCTGCGGCGCGGGACGACGGGCATACTCCGATACCGGCTCGTTAGCTGCGATCTGCTGCGCCACGGTCTTCTGGGGGCGGCGCTCGGGCAGCGGCGCCATTGCCGGGCCGGCAGTGCGGGCGGCCACGGGCGGCTCGCTTTCCTCGTCACGCCGGCCAAGACCGACATTGGCGAGGCGCTGGAGCAGCGACAGGCGGCTCTTCTGCGGAGCCTCCTCCTCGACCTCGCCGCGGGCCTGACGAATCTCGGCCTGTGCCGGCATCGGCAGTTCGTCGATGCGCGGCATCCGGGGCGTGCGGACCGGCGGACGCTCGGCCTGCGGCGGGATGAAGTTTTCGGGCGTCATCGGCTCCTGCATTGCGACAGGGGCCATGTCGGGCTCCGGAAACAGGGTCGGCTTCTGCGCGATCGGACGCACCGTGACGTCGCCATAGGTCTGCGTCGGCGCGGGCGGCTGCGGGACGTCCGCAACGGCGGCGGCGATGGCGGCAAGCGCGGCCCGCTCGACGTTGGGACGCGGCGCCGCAGCGGCCGGAGCAGGCGCGGCCCCCGGAGCCTGCGCTTCCAGCTTCTGGGCACGATCAGCGAGGCGCTGATTGTCGGCACGGAGCCGGGCGGTCAGATCGGCGAGACGGCTCTCGGCAGCAACGGCCGGCGGCGCAGCCTGCTGCGCCTGGGGCGCCGGGTTGGCGACGGGCGCGGAGGTCGCCTGGCTGTTGCGGGCGATCGCGGCCTGCTCGATACCGGTGGCAACGACCGAGACGCGGATCAGGCCGTCGAGCGCTTCGTCGAAGGTCGCACCGACGATGATGTTGGCGTCCTGGTCGACTTCCTCGCGGATGCGGGTCGCGGCCTCGTCGACCTCGAACAGGGTGAGATCCTTGCCGCCGGTGATCGAGATGAGGAGCCCCTTGGCACCCTTCATCGAGCTGTCGTCGATCAGCGGATTGGCGATCGCAGCTTCGGCGGCGGTCAGCGCGCGCTTGTCGCCGGAGGCCTCGCCGGTGCCCATCATCGCCTTGCCCATCTCAAGCATGACGGCGCGGACGTCGGCGAAGTCGAGGTTGATCAGGCCTTCCTTGACCATCAGGTCGGTGATGCAGGCAACGCCCGAGTACAGCACCTGGTCGGCCATGGCGAAGGCGTCGGCGAAGGTGGTCTTCTCGTTGGCGACCCGGAACAGGTTCTGGTTCGGGATGATCAGAAGCGTATCCACGACCTTGTGCAGCTCGTTGATGCCGGCCTCGGCGGTGCGCATGCGGCGGCCGCCTTCAAAGTGGAACGGCTTGGTGACGACGCCGACGGTGAGGATGCCCATGTCGCGCGCGGTCTTGGCGATGACGGGCGCAGCGCCGGTGCCGGTGCCGCCGCCCATGCCGGCGGTGACGAACACCATGTTGGCGCCAGAGAGATGGTCGCGCAGCTCGTCGATCACCTCTTCCGCCGCGGCGGCGCCGACGTTCGGCTGCGAACCGGCGCCGAGGCCCTGCGTGACCGCCGTGCCCATCTGCACGATGCGCTGCGCCTTCGACATCGTCAGCGCCTGCGCGTCGGTGTTGGCGACCACGAAATCGACGCCCTGGAGGCCCGCCGTGATCATGTTGTTGACGGCGTTGCCGCCGGCACCGCCGACGCCGAACACGGTGATCCGGGGCTTCAGTTCGTGAATATCAGGAACGTTGATGCTGATGGTCATGGTTGCTGCCTCTCGTCACGCGCGCGTGGGTTCGCCCCGGCCGGTGGCCGCGGGAGTTGGTGAAAATCGATAATTGCGGAAAGCAGACATCAGAAGCCCTCGCGTAGCCATCGTCCGACCTTTCCGAAATAACCGCCGGTCCCTGTCTTGACCTGCTGCCGCGTATGCCGCGGTTCGACATGTTCGAGGTGAACATATTGCGGGTAGACGAGAAGTCCGGCCGGCGCTGCGAACGCGGCGTTCTTCGCCTCGTTGGGCAGCCGGCCGAAGCCGAGCGGGCGTCCGACCCGCACGGGCCGGCCGAGAATCTGGGTGCCGAGCTCGACCAGGCCGGTCAGCTGCGAGGCGCCGCCCGAGAGCACGACGCGGCCGTTGGGCTCTGCGGCGAAGGGCGAATCCTTCAGCTTGTCCCGAACCATTTCGAAGACTTCCTCGGCACGGTGCTTGACGATGTTGGCGATGGTGGCGCGGGAGACGATCTGCGGCAGATCCTGCTCGTCACCGGCTGTCGGCACAGACATCAGCTCACGCGAGTCCGATCCGCCGGTGATGACGGTCCCGTATAACGTCTTGATTCGCTCGGCATCGGCAATGGTCGCGGAGAGTCCGCGCGCAAGATCCATCGTGATGTGTTGCCCGCCGACCGCAAAACCCGCCGCATGCACGAAACGGCCGCCTGAATAAACGGCAATCGTGGTGGTGCCGGCGCCCATCTCGACGACCGCGGCGCCGAGATCGGCCTCGTCGTCGGTCAGCACCGAGAGGCCCGCCACATAGGAGCTCGCTGCCATGGCTTCGACATTGATGTGGCAGCGCTCGACCGCCAGCATCAGGTTCCGCGCCACGGTGGCGTCGCAGGTGACGACGTTCATGTCGACGCCGAACTGATGTGCGACCATGCCGCGCGGATCGCGGATGCCCTTGACGCCATCGAGCGTGTAGCCGACCGGCAGGGCGTGCAGCACGGTGCGGCCGTCGCCAGTGGCGTGACGCATGCCCGTGGAGGTGACGCGGCTGACGTCGGCCGGAGTCACGGCGCCGCCGCGGATGTCGGCAGCGGCTTCGACCAGCTGGCCTGCGAGGCGACCGCCGGAGACCGACAGCAGCACGGACTCGACCCGCACCTTGGCCATCTTCTCCGCGAGCCCGACGGCCTGGCGTACCGCCTGCTCGCATTCGCTGAGATCGATCACCGCGCCGGCCTTCATGCCGCGCGACTGAATCTGGCTGTAGCCGATCAATTCCACCGCATGGGTGCGGCCGCGCAGCGCATCGCTCGGCGGCGACGGCTTCAGCCGCGCGATCATGCAGGCGATCTTGCTGGTACCGATATCGAGGCAGGCGACGAGGCCGCCGCGCTTGTGCGGCATCGGGCGCGTCTTCGGCGTCTGGGTGCGATCGAGACCGGTCATGCGGAATCCCCGGCCTTCTTTTTCTTCTTGTCCTTGAACTGCTCCTCGCGCGCCTTGGCGGCGTCCTCGGACAGCTGGACCACGAGGCGATCGGGCAGGCGCATGTCGACGGCGACGATGTCGCGGGAGAACAGCCTGTCGTCCTTGTCGAGCTTGGACAGCATCGCGAGCGCGTTGCCGACGTCCTGCTCGGGCAGGCGGATGTCGAGACCGTCCTTGAGCCGCAGATTCCAGCGCCGCTCGCCGACATAGATCGCGGCCTTGGTGACCGAATTGACCTGCGGATAGCGCGCCAGCAGGGCGAGGAAATCGCGGGCCTGCGTGTCGGCACCCTTGCCGACCACGAGCGGCAGCGACAGGAAGCGGCGCGAGACATAGGGTTCGAGCACGGCGCCGTCCTCGGCAATGACGGAGAGCCGGCCGGCCTCCTGCCACAGCGCGAACGCCTTGCGCTCGGTGAGCTCGATCATGAGCTGGCCCGGATAGAGCTTCAGCACGGTCGCATCGGCGATCCAGGGATTGGCCTTGAGCTTGTCGCGCACCGCCTCGGCATCGAGGAACAGCAGCGAGGAGCGGCCGCTGACACCGCCGATGGCGAGGATCTCGTCCTGGGTCAGCTGCTTGCGGCCATTGATCACGACGGAGGTGATGCGGAAGCCGGCGGAATTGGCCAGCGCATTGCGGGCGTCGCTGACCGCGGTGATGAAATCCTGGAGGTGGCCGCCCTTGACGATGCCGAAGCCGCAGCTTCCGATCAGCAGCAGCACGGTCATGCTGAGTCCGACCCGGTGCGGCAGATAGCGCTCGACCAGCGCGACCATGCGCGGCGGCGGCTCGCGCTCGATGACGGCTTTCGCCTTGGCCCTGGTCTTGATCTTGTCGTTGGCAGCGGCGCGTGCCTCGGCGTGCCTGTCCTGCATCCACTCGCGCAGAAGCACGACCGCTCCGATAGCGGCCGCCTTCAGGTCAGCTTGGGGCCTCAGCGATCTCAGAAACGACCGGGTGAGGCTTCCTGCACCATCCATTGCACGCGAGCTCGTCAACAGTTTTCCCGCGACACCGCGCGGAACCTGGCGAACATGACGTCTGGGACTTGCCGGGCCGGGTGCTGGTCTTCAGCAGATGAAGCCTCTCCCCTTCAAAACGCTCGCTGGCGGTGACATCACCGCAAACAGCTCACGCGCCGGCAGCCAAAACGCCATATGCGCCGCCAGCGTTAACCTTCGGACGTCCTGGTAAACAAAAGGTAAAATTCGTTAACGCCGGATGCTTTTTGCCCCGCGATATCTGGCGTTTATGCCGCGATGTCCGGCATTTTACCGGTTTTGGGGGCCAAACCGGGTCATTTCGACCGTTTGGCCGTTAACCAGTCCTAATTATTTCCGCACCCGCCGCTCGGCGAGCTCGATCAGGCCGCGCAGGAAGTCCACGAACGCGATGCCCTCGGCCTTCAGCGCCTTGGGGTAGAGCGACGACTTCGTCAGCCCGGGGAGCGTGTTGGTTTCGAGATAGACGAGGCCCTTGTCCGAGATGATGAAGTCCGACCGCGAATAGCCGGTGCAGGACATCGCGCGATGCGCCGCCATCGCCTGCTCCTTCAGAGCGGCGGTGATCTCGGGCGAAAAGCGGCCGGGGCAGATCTCCTGTGTCGACTTCAAAAGATATTTTGCGGCGTAGTCGAAATTGCCCTCGCCCGGAATGATCTCGATCGGCGGCAGCGCGATGATCGAGCCATCGGTGCGCTCCAGCACGCCGCAGGTGCCCTCGACGCCGGCGATGTAGCGCTCGATCACGTACTCCTCGTGCTTGGCGGCGTTGCGGACGGCGACGAGATCCTGCCTGGCATTGACGAAGATCAGGCCGTAGCTCGAGCCGTCGCGCGCCGGCTTTGCGATCAGCCTGCCATACTCGGCGAAGGCTTCGTCGATCTTGTCGAGCGGAACGTTTTCCGGCGGCGTCACACCGCCGAGCGCGGCAAAATGCTTGGCTGCGAACTTGTCGAAGGCGAGATGCGAGGATGCCGAGCCCGAACCGGTGAACGGCACGCCACGCGCTTCGCACATCACCTGCAATTCACCGTTCTCGGCGCGCCCGCCATGCAGGCCGAGCACCAGCACGCGGCCTTCCGCCTTGGCTTGGTCGAGCGCCTGCTCCAGCGGAATGCCACGCGTACCTGGCTTGAACTCGTCCTCGAACGGACGGGCATGGTCGAGCAGCTGCTTGGACTGCACCACATGCACCTTGTCCTCGACGTCCCACCACCACAGATCGGCCTCGGGCAATGCCTGATGCAGCGCCTGAGCTGAGGCGACGGAAACCAGACGCTCCCGGTTGGAGCCGCCGAAGAGGATGGTGATGCGCATGTTCATAGTCCGCAATCTCTCTCGTTCGTCATTCCGGGGCGCGACGAAGTCGCGAGCCCGGAATCGATAACCACAGCCTGGGGGTATGGATTCCGGGCCTGCGCCTATCGGCGCATCCCGGAATGACGGGAATCATGAAACCCCGATCCGCTTGATTTCCCAGTGTAGCTCAATTCGGGAATTCGCCTTCACGCGCTCGCGCACGGTCTCGCCCAGCGTCTCGATGTCGTGCGCGGTGGCATCGCCCGTGTTGATCAGGAAATTGCAGTGCATTTCCGAGACCTGCGCGCCACCGACGCGCAGGCCGCGGCAGCCGGCGGCGTCGACCAGCTTCCAGGCGGAATGACCGGGCGGATTCTTGAAGGTCGAGCCACCGGTCTTCTCGCGGATCGGCTGGGCGCTCTCCCGGTGGCTCTGAACCTCCGCCATCCGCGCGCGGATCGTCTCAGCGTCCCGGATCTCGCCGCGAAAGCGCGCGGAGGTGAAGATGATGGATGGATCAACGCCGCTGTTACGGTAGACGAACTTCATGTCGACATTGGAGAAGACGTGCTTGGTGCCGTCGCGCCCGACGCCCCGCGCCTCGATCAGCACGTCCTTGGTCTCGCCGCCATTGGCGCCCGCATTCATGCGCAGCGCGCCGCCGATGGTGCCGGGAATGCCGAAGTAGAATTCGAGCCCGCCTATGTTGGCGGCGGCCGCAACTTCCGCCACGCGCTTGTCGAGCGCGGCAGCGCCGGCAGTGACCACATCGCCGCTCGCGCTCGCTTCGCCGAAGGCGCGCGGGGCAAGACGGACCACCACGCCTGCAATGCCGCCGTCGCGCACGATGAGGTTGGAGCCGACGCCGACGACATAGACCGGGATGTCGGGCGCAAGATGCGCGAGGAAATAGGCGAGATCGTCCTCGTCCGCGGGCGTGAACAGCACCTGCGCCGGGCCGCCGACGCGAAACCAGGTGAGCTCGGCCAGCGACTGGTTGGCGAGCAGTCGGCCGCGAAGCTCGGGCATCGCGGCTTTCAGCGAAGGGGTGATGTCGGGAAAGCTCACCGCCCTACCCCTGCGCCTTCAATTCGTCCGGCAAGGCATACGCCCATTGCGTGATGTTGCCTGCCCCCAAGCACACGACGAGATCGCCGGGCTTCGCCAATTTCTTGACGATGCCCGCGAGCTCCGAGGCCGCCGGCAGCGGGATCACCTCACGGTGGCCGTGGGCGCGCAGGCTCGCTACGAAATGATCGCGGTCGATGCCATCGATCGGCGCTTCGCCGGCGGCATAGACGTCGGCGACGACCACCGCGTCGGCATCGTTGAAGCAGGTGCAGAACTCCTCGAACAACGATTGCAGGCGGGTGTAGCGGTGCGGCTGCACCACGGCGATCACCTTGCCGGTGTAGGAATCGCGCGCCGCCTTCAGCACCGCCGCGATCTCCACGGGATGATGGCCGTAATCGTCGATCACGGTGACGCCGTTCCATTCGCCGGTCTTGGTGAAGCGCCGCTTGACGCCGCCGAAGCCGGCCATCGCCTTGCGGATCGCCTCGTCCGACACGCCGAGCTCGTGCGCGACCGCGATCGCCGCCGTCGCGTTCGAGGCATTGTGCCGGCCCGGCATCGGCAGCGCGAGGTCGGCGATCTCGTGCACGGCCCCACTTTTGCGATCACGGATCACGACCTTGAATTTCGAGCCGCCGCCGCCCGCGGTGAGATCGACCAGCCGCGCATCGGCCTGCGGGTTCTCGCCATAGGTGATGATTCGCCGATCCTCGATCCTGCCGACGAGACTCTGCACCACGGGATGATCGATGCACATGACGGCGAAGCCATAGAACGGCAGGTTCTCGACGAAATGCCGGAAGGCATCCTGCACGGCGTCGAAGGTCTTGAAGTGATCGAGATGTTCGGGATCGACATTGGTGACGATCGCGACATCGGTCGGCAGCTTCAGGAAGGTGCCGTCACTCTCGTCGGCCTCCACCACCATCCAGTCGCCGGCCCCTAACCGCGCGTTCGAGCCGTAGGCGTTGATGATGCCGCCATTGATGACGGTGGGATCGAGGCCGCCGGCATCGAGCAGCGTGGCGACCATCGTCGTCGTGGTGGTCTTGCCGTGGGTGCCGGCGATGGCGACGCAGCTCTTCAGCCGCATCAGCTCGGCCAGCATCTCGGCGCGCCGCACCACGGGAATGCGGCGCTCGCGCGCCGCCATCAATTCCGGATTGTCGCGCTTGATCGCGGTGGAGACCACGACGACCTCGGCGCCATCGACATTCTCGGCCTTGTGGCCGACCGAGACCTTGGCGCCCTTCTTGCGCAGCCGGTCGAGATTGTAATTGTCGGAGGCGTCCGAGCCCTGCACGGCATAGCCGAGATTGACCAGCACCTCGGCGATGCCGCTCATGCCGATCCCGCCGATCCCGACAAAGTGGATGGGTCCGATCTCGCGCGGCAGTCTCATGTGGTTTCCTCGGGGTCATCGTCCGCGAAGGCGGACGATCCAGTACTCCGCGACGCCAGAGATTCAAATCAACTGCGTCGGATACTGGATGCCCCGCTTTCGCGGGGCATGACAAGGGGCTTTTTTGGCCAACCGGGCCGGAACAGGCGTCAGATTCCGGCGACTTTGACCACGAGATCGGCCAGCCGCTCGGCCGCGTCGAGCCGGCCGGCGCCGCGGGCGGCTTCGGCCATGCGGGCGAGGCGCGCCGGCTCGGCGGCGAAAGCGGAGATTTCCGAGGCGAGACGATGGGAGGTGAATTCGGTCTGCGGGATGCGGATGGCGCCGTCGACCTGGGCCAGCACGCCGGCATTGGCGAACTGGTCCTGATCGATCGAGCCGGGCAGCGGCACCAGGATCGAGGGACGGCCGATCGCGGCGAGCTCGGCGACCGTGCCGGCGCCGGAACGCGACACCACGAGATGATTGGAGGCGAGCCGCGCCGGCAAATCGGTGAAGAAGGGTGCGAGCTCGACCTTGATCTTGAGCTTGTCGTAGACCGCGCGCACGCGGCTCATGTCCTCCTCGCGCACCTGCTGGGTCAGGACGAGGCGGCTCCATAGTGCAGGCTCGAGCCGCTCGATCGCGCCCGGCACTATGTCGGCCATGATGCGCGCGCCCTGGCTGCCGCCGACGACGAGCAGCCGCAGCGGACCATTCGCTTCAGGGGCTGCATATTTTACCGCGGCCGCCGCGAGGATCGCCGGCCGCATCGGCGTGCCCACAGTCGTGGTCTTGGCCGACAACGCGGGATCGCGGTCGAGCACGCCGGGCAAGGACGTCGCGATGGCGCGGACGCGGCTCGACAGGAACCGGTTGGCACGGCCGAGCACGGCGTTGGCGTCGTGGATGATCCCGGGCACGCCGGCGAATTTCGCCGCGACCAGCGGCGGCAGCGTCGGATAGCCGCCGAAGCCGACGACAGCGACAGGCTTCAACCGCTTGATCAGGCGAAAGGCCGAGAGCGTACCGAGGGCGAGCGTGAGGCCGGCATAGGCGAGCTGGAACGGATTGCGGCCGCGCGCGGTCTCGCTCGAGACGACGTCGATCATGTCCTTGGTGAACAGCCCGCTATAGCGCAGCGCGCGCTCGTCGGTGACGAGGCGAACGCGATAGCCGCGCCGGATCAATTCAACGCCGAGCGCTTCGGCCGGAAACAGATGGCCGCCGGTGCCGCCCGCGGCGAGAAGAATCAGGGGGGACGTGTCCATGATGTGGGGTTCTACAGGGACTTTCTGGGCATTGCGAGCCGGCTCCGCGGTGCGTGCCCCGGTGCGCAGCGCAGCGCGCTGTCCTTCACAGCGTGGTACGCTGCTGAACCGGGGCCCATGATTTGCGGCATTCTGGGTCCCGGCTCTGCGCTCCGCTTCGCTGCGCTTGTCCGGGACACGAGACCTGTCACGCGTAACTCCGCATCGCCTCGGCGCGGCCGCTCGCCTCGACCTCGGTGCGCGGGCGCAGCCGCGTCAGGGCCAGCATCATGCCGACGCCATAGGCCAGCGACACGATCGATGAGCCGCCATAGGAGATGAACGGCAGCGTCATGCCCTTGGCGGGAATGAGCTGGAGGTTGACCGACATGTTGATCGCCGCCTGCACGCCGAACAGGATCGCGAGGCCGGAGGCGGCGAAGCGCGAGAACATGTCCTCATTGGCATAGGCGCGCGACAGCGTGCGCATCACGACGAAGGTGAACAGCGCCAGCATGGCCAGGCACAGGATGATGCCGAACTCTTCGGCCGCGACCGCGAACACGAAGTCGGTATGGCTGTCCGGCAGGCTGCGTTTTGCAATCCCCTCCCCGGGCCCAAGGCCGAACCAGCCACCATTGTAGAAGGCTTCCATGGCGGTATCGACCTGGAACGTGTCGCCGGAGGCCGGGTTCATGAAACGCTTGATACGGCCTGCGACGTGCGGAACGAACAGGTAAGCGCTGAACAGGCCGGCCGCGCCGAGACCTGCGAGACCGAACACCCAGATCATGCGCATGCCCGCAATGAAGAACAGCGAGCCCCACACCATCAGGATCAGCATGGTCTGGCCGAAGTCGGGCTCCATCACCAGCAGCGCGACCAGCATCAGGAGCAGCGCCAGCGCCATCGAGGTCGCCGGCATCTCCGGCCGCTTGGTCGATTCCGCGAACAGCCAGGCGGCGATGACGACGAAGGACGGCTTTGCGATTTCGGAGGCCTGGATGTTGACGCCGAGCAGCGTGATCCAGCGCCGCGAGCCCTTCACCTCCGGGCCGACGGCAAGGGTCAGCACGATCAGGATGATGCTGGCCGCGAAGATGATCAGGGCCGAGCGGCGGATCGCGCGGGGCGACAGGAAGGACACTCCGAGCAGCACCAGGCAGGACGGCAGGAGGAACATCACGTGGCGGCTGAAGAAATGGAAGGGATCAAGCCCGATCCGGGTCGCAACCGGCGGGCTCGCCGCCAACGACAGGATCACCCCGGTCAGCATCAGAGCCAAAATGGCGCCCATCAGCGGCTTGTCGACGGTCCACCACCACTCGGAAAAGGGGGTGCGTTCTTCACGGGAGAGCATGGGCGGCCGCTTTCGGACAGAGATAGTCCATTGGTCGCCGAGGTTGGTTACCGCAGGGTTAAGGGAATTGATGAAGTTGTGGAGAGTGCCGGTGCCCCAGACGCAGCGCAGCGCTCGTGCGGTGCGCTGCAGAGCCGGGGGCCCAGCGACTTCTGGGTCCCAGCTCTGCGGAGCGTCACTTCGTGCCGCGCCGCGTCCGGGACACGACAACCCTAGTCGTAGCTGATCGTGACGTCCCCAGCGCGCTGATCACGCTTATAGATCTGGGCTGTCCCGGGAATGAACCCGATCTTGACGGCCTGCTCGCTACTCCAGGCAACGAGAACATCCTGGTGCCCGCGCACGCTGAGAAAGGTTGGCTCTTTGTCGGAAGAGAATGCTCGTCCGCGTCTGACGATGCCGGCCTGCGTTCTGTCGGGCACCGTCGCACCACATTCCTTCCATACCACGACGACTGAGTTGCTTCCGTTCGGGGATGCAAACCAACTCTGCCGAACGATACGGCACGCGGCGAAACCGTTCATGACGTCAAAAATGGCAGCGAGGAAGACGAGACCCGCAACAAGGGCAACGGCAAACACGACGGCGACTAACCCGATCCAGCGTCGCCGCGACATGCTCACACCACCGGCTTCACGCCCGGCAGCGCCTGAACCAGCTCGCGGAACTTGGTGCCGCGGATTTCGAAGTTGCGGTACTGGTCGAAGGAGGCGCAGGCCGGCGACAGCAGCACGACGGCGTCGGTGAGGCCTGCGGCTTCCGCATCGTGCGCGGCGTGCTCGACGGCGACATCCAGCGTCTGGCTGATCTCGTGCGCCACCCGCGTGCCCAGCGTGCCCGAAAACTCCTGCGCGGCTTCGCCGATCAGATAGGCTTTTCGAATGCGCGGAAAGAAGCCGGCAAGGCCAGTTATTCCGCCGGCCTTCGGCTTGCCGCCGGCGATCCAGAAGATGTCCGAGAAGGACGACAGCGCGTGCGCGGTAGCATCTGCGTTGGTGCCCTTGGAATCGTTGACGAACAGCACGTTGCCGCGGCGGCCGACCTGCTCCATGCGGTGCGCAAGGCCGGGAAAGCTGCGCAGGCCATTCTGCAGCACATCCGGGCTGATGCCCATCGCCAGCGCGGCAGCGGATGCCGCCGCCGCGTTCTGCGCGTTGTGCAGGCCGCGCAGCGAGCCGATGCCGGCCAGCGCCGCGATCTCGCTTCGTGCCCCGCCCGAGGCGCGGACGATATCGCCATGCTCGACATAGATCCCGCTCGCGAGCGGATTCTTGACCGAGATGCGTTCTACGTTCTTTCCGGCACGATCGAGCCGGTCGGCGATGTCGCGGCAAAAACCGTCGTCGACGCCGACGATCGCGGTGCCGCCTGCTTGCACGCCAGCGACGAGACGCTCCTTCACCGCAGCGTAGTGCGCGATGGTGCCGTGACGGTCGATGTGATCTTCGCTGACGTTGAGCAATATGCCGACGGAGGGATCGAGCGAGGGGGCGAGGTCGATCTGGTAGGACGACATCTCGATGACGTGGACGCGGCCCATGCGCGGCGGCTCCAGCGACAGGATCGCGGTGCCGATATTGCCGCCCATCTGGGTGTCGTAGCCGGCGACCTTCGTCAGGTGCGCGATCAGGGCCGTCGTGGTCGACTTGCCGTTGGTGCCGGTGATGGCGACGAATGGCGCATCCGGTGCGTGGCGGCGCCGCTCGCGACAGAACAGCTCGATATCGCCGATCACTTCGACCCCCGCTTCGCGCGCCTTCAGCACGCTCCAATGTGGCATTGGATGGGTCAGCGGCACGCCGGGCGCGAGCACCAGCGCGGCGAAATTCGTCCAGGTGAGGTTGCGCAAATCCGCGGTGATGAAACCGGCCTGCGCGGCCTTGGTGACGTTCTCGGCATTATCGTCGGCCGCGATCACCTCGGCGCCACCGGCCTTGAGCGCATGGCAAGAGGCGAGCCCCGAGCCGCCGAGGCCGAACACCGCGACGGTCTTGCCGGCGAAGGATGTGACGGGGATCATCGCCGTACCATCACCGCAGCTTCAGCGTCGACAGGCCGGCGAGCGCCAGCATCACCGAGATGATCCAGAACCGGATCACGATCTGCGGCTCGGTCCAGCCGAGCTGCTCGAAATGGTGATGGATCGGCGCCATGCGGAAGATGCGCTTGCCCGTGAGCTTGAACGACACCACCTGCACGATGACGGAGACCGCCTCCAGCACGAACAGGCCGCCGATGACCGCGAGCACGATCTCGTGCTTCACCGCGACTGCGATAGCGCCGAGCATGCCGCCAAGCGCGAGCGAGCCGGTATCGCCCATGAAGATCGAGGCCGGCGGCGCGTTGAACCAGAGGAAGCCGAGGCCGGCGCCCAGAAGCGCGCCGCAGAGCACCGCGAGTTCGCCGGTGCCGGCGACATATTTGATCTGGAGATATTCGGCGAAGACCGCGTTGCCGGCGAGGTAGGCGATCATCGCAAAGCTCGCGGTGGCGATCATCACCGGCACGATGGCGAGGCCGTCGAGACCATCGGTGAGGTTCACCGCATTGCCGGCACCGACGATGACGAAGGCGCCAAAGACGACGAAGAACCAGCCGAAATGCAGCACCGTGTCCTTCAGGAACGGAACCGTCAGCGCGGTCGAGGCAGGATCACGGTTCAGCCGCACCAAGGCGTAGCAGGCGACCAGCGCGATCACCGCCTCGATCAGCAGGCGAAGCTTGCTGCCGAACCCGGTCGTGGTCTGCTTGGTCACCTTGAGATAGTCGTCGTAGAAGCCGACGAAGCCGAAGCCCAGCGTCACCGCCAGCACGATCCAGACATAGGGGTTGAGCGGGTTGGCCCACAGCACGGTCCCGACGGTGAGTCCGGACAGGATCATCAAGCCGCCCATGGTGGGCGTGCCCTTCTTGGCGAGGTGCGATTGCGGACCGTCGGTGCGGATCGGCTGGCCCTTGCCCTGACGGATGCGCAGATGATCGATGATCCACGGCCCGAATAGGAACACGAACAGCGCGCCGGTGACGACGGCGCCGCCGGTGCGGAAGGTGATGTAGCGGAAGACGTTCAGGAAGGTGCGAAACGCACCGAAGCCCGGAATTGTGTTGGAAAGCTCGATCAGCCAGTAAAACATTCAGACGGTCCTATGGCGCCTTCGTACACGCGGCCTCGGCTTTACTCCCAGGCTCGACATGTCTCACGCGCATTCGCTGGTCTTCATCATCGGGTCGGATACGACCTCGGGGAAACAGACGGCTTCGTGCCGCAAAGGGTTAGGATTCGGGAACAGCGCCTTCCAAGCAGTTTACGCCTTTGCCTGCAAGGCGGCCACCAGACCCGGCACAAACTTGTTGACCCAGAACATCTTCTTGCTGCCCTTGACAACCACGACGTCGCCTGCCTTCAGCAGGCTCGCAACCTCGCTCGGCTGCAGCGTGGCGGGATCGTCGTGCCAGCCCAGGCCCTTGCCCGGCGGCAGTATGTCGACGAGGTGGCGCATCAAGGGTCCGACGCAATAGACTCCGTCGATACCGTCGAGATGCTTGGCGAGGGCGGTGTGGTAGCTTGGTGCGTCAGCACCCAGCTCCAGCATGTCACCGAGCACCGCAATGCGCCGGCCGCCGGTCATGTTGCGCGCCTGCAGGCTTTGCAGTGCGGCAGCGACGCTGGCCGGATTGCCGTTGAAACTGTCGTCGACCACGGTGACGCCGCCCACCGCCTGCTCGACGCCGCGGCCGGTCATGATACCGACGCGATCGAGCTTGATCGCGAGCGTCGCCGCATCGAGGTTCGCCGCGCGGATCGCGGCGAGCGCAGCCAGCGCATTCTGCACGCGGTGCGGCGCGCCGGGCGTCAGGCTGAAGGCGATCTCCTTCTTGCCGATCATGGCCACGACCTGCCAGCTCTCGCCATGCGGCGCATGCGCGACCTCGTGCACCTCGGCATGCTCGCCGAAGCGCACCACCTTGCCCTTCCATTCCGACGCCTTGATCCCGGCGGGCAGCACCAGCACGCCGTCCTCGGGCAGGCCGAGCGCGATCGACACCTTCTCGCGCCTGATGGCTTCGAGCGAGCCGAGCTTCTCCAGATGCACCGGCTGGACGTTGACGACCAGCGCGACCGTCGGCTGCGTCAGCTCGCTGAGCCGCGCGATCTCGCCTTTCTGGCTCATGCCCATCTCGACGACCCAGAGGCTGGCGTCAGGCCGGGCATTGCACAGCGTCAGCGGCACGCCCCAGAAATTGTTGAAGCTCGACGGGCTGGCATAGGCGTTGGGATAAGCCGCCAGAAACTCCTTGGTGCTGGTCTTGCCGGCGCTGCCGGTCAGCCCGATCACCGGACCGCGGAAGCGCGCGCGTGCGGCGCGCGCGAGACCCCAGAGGCCATCGATCAGCGTGTCCTTCACGACGATCTGGGGAATGCGGATGCCTGCGATCTCGTGTGGCACGATCATCGCGACCGCGCCTGAAGCTTCCGCCTTGTCCGCGAACTCCCAGCCGTCGCGCGCGCTGGCAAAGGCCGAGACGAAGCCGCCGCTCGGCGTGCCGCTCAGCGCGACGAACAGGCTGCCCGGCTTCACCAGACGGCTGTCCTGGGTGATGAAATCGATTGCCGTCTCCGGGAATGATCCGTCCACCCCCAGCGCGCGCGCGACCTCGGCAACCGTCCAAATCGGCGCGCTCATGCAACCCTCGATGTTAGTGCGGCGGCGACCGCCTCGTGATCACTGAAGGGCAGCGTCTGGCCGCCGACGATCTGCCCGGTCTCGTGGCCCTTGCCGGCGATGAGCAGCGCGTCGCCCTCCTGCAAATCCTCGATCGCCGCGCGGATCGCGGCGGCGCGGTCGCCGATCTCGCGGGCGCCCTTGGCTGTGGCGAGGATCGCGGCACGGATCGCTTCCGGCTTCTCGCTGCGCGGATTGTCGTCGGTGACGATGATTCCGTCGGCGTTCTCGGCCGCGATCTCGCCCATGATCGGCCGCTTGCCGGCATCGCGATCGCCGCCGGCGCCGAACACGACGACCAGCCTGCGCTTGGCATAGGGACGCAGCGCCTGCAGCGCCTTCGCCAACGCATCGGGCTTGTGCGCATAGTCGACGAAGATGGGCGCGCCGTTGCGCTCACCGACGCGCTCGAGCCGGCCCTTGGCGCCTTCGAGATGTTCGAGGCACGCAAACACATCGGCCGCGTCGCTGCCGGTGCCGATGGCAAGGCCGGCCGACACCAGCGCGTTCTCGATCTGGAACTCGCCGACCAGCGGCAGCCCGACGGAATAGCGCTTACCGCGATGCTCCAGCGCGAGCAGTTGCGAAAAGCCCTCGACACTGGCATCCGCGAGCCGGATGCCCTCGCCTGCTCCGTCGCCACTGCGGCCGACCGCCATCACGCGCAGGCCGCGCGCCTTCGCTGCGTCGACGGCTTCCGCCGAGCAATCATGATCGGCCGAGATCACCGCGGCGCCGCCGGGGGCGACCAGTTCGCGGAACAGACGGAGCTTCGCCGCGAGGTAATGCGCGACGGTCGGATGATAGTCCATGTGGTCGCGCGAGAGATTGGTGAAGCCGCCGGCCGAGACCCGCACGCCGTCGAGGCGATATTGGTCGAGCCCGTGCGAGGACGCCTCGAAGGCGAGATGCGTGACGCCCTCGCGGGCGATCTCGTCGATCTGCCGGTGCAGCGCGATCGGATCGGGCGTCGTCAGCGAGCCGTAGACGGTGCGCTTGGGCGAGACGAGGCCGATGGTGCCGATGCTGGCGGAGGCATGTCCCTGCCGCTCCCAGATCTGGCGCGTGAAGGCCGCGACCGAGGTCTTGCCGCTGGTGCCGGTCACGGCAGTGATGGTCGCGGGCTGCGCCGGAAAGAATCTTGCCGCGGCCAGCGCCAGCGCGCGGCGCGGATTGGCTACCGTGACGAACGGCACCTTGATGCCATCAGGCGCATGGTCGCCGACGACAGCCACCGCGCCTGCGGCGACGGCCGCATCGATGAAACGTGCGCCGTCGGTCTTGCTGCCCGCAAGCGCGAAGAAGAGGTCGCCCGGCCTGACCTGGCGGCTGTCGAGCGCAAGGCCGGTCACATCGAGCGCCGCCGCGGCGGGCTCGATTGCGGCATCATTGCCTAGGAGGTCGCGCAGCTTCATGGTATTCCAGTCGACATGCCGCGCCTGACGACCGAGGCTTCGGAAAAGCCCCGACTCACTGGCGACAACGGCCCACCCGGTTGATTACTGGGTTGTCCTGGATGCTGCAAGAATAAGGCGGTCCGCAGGCGGCAGGTCGAACCGCGGCTCGATGCCCAGCACCGGCGCGATTCGCTCGATCACCTTGGCGGCCGTCGGCACCGCGTTCCAGCCCGAGGTGATGAAACCCTTCGTCTCTGGGATGGCCTGGGGTTCGTCCAGCATGATCAGGACGTGATATTTCGGATCATCGCAGGGCAGGATGGCGGTGAAGGAGTTGAGCACGCGCTTCTTGACGTAGCGGCCGTTGAAGACCTTCTCGGACGTGCCGGTCTTGCCGCCGACGTAATAGCCCTTGATGTCGGCGGTCTTGGCGGTTCCGATTTCGGCATTGAGCCGCATCAGATACCGCATCTTGTCGCTGGTGTCCGTCTTGATCACGCGTTTGGCCAGCGCGGCCGCTTCGGCTTCGCTGCGCTTCATGAAGGTCGGCGGAATTAGATAGCCGCCGTTCACCAGCGCGTTGATGCCCATCACCGCCTGCAGTGGTGCCACCGAGAGACCTTGGCCGAACGCGGCGGTGACCGTGTTCAGCTCGCTCCAGCGCCGCGGCAGCAGCGGCGCTGCGCTCTCCGGCAACTCCGTGCGCAGGCGCGTCATCTGGCCCATCTTGGCGAGAAACGCCTTATGCGCCTCGACGCCCTGGTTGAGCGCGATCCGTGCCGCGCCGATGTTGGACGAGTAGGTGAACACTTCCTTGGTGTTGATGAAGCGCCCGAGCGGATGGCTGTCGTGGATGGTGAACTTGCCGTAGTGCAGGTTCCCGCGTGCGTCCCACATCGAGTTCAGATTGATCTTGCCGGAATCGAGTCCCATCGCCAGCGTGAACGCCTTGAAGGTCGAGCCCATCTCGTAGACACCAGTGGTCAGGCGGTTGATGCGATCGGGGTCGTGCGCTTCCTTCGGATTGTTGGGATCGAAGTCGGGCAGCGAGACCATCGCCACGATCTCCCCGGTCTTGACGTTGGAGACGATGCCGGAGGCGGCCTTGGCGTGGTACTTGTCCTTCGCCTTCAATAGTTCGTCGCGCAGCGCGTGCTCGACGCGCAGATCGACCGCGAGCTCGATCGGCTTTTGCAGCCTGTCCGTGGCAAAGCCGGCGCGATGGAGATCGGCGAGGCCCTGGTTGTCGAGCCACTTTTCCAGGCCGGCAATGCCCTGGTTGTCGATGTTGACGAGGCCGATCAAGTGGGCAACCTCGTTGCCGGTCGGATAGACGCGCTTGTTCTCGCGCAGGAATCCGATGCCGGGAATGCCGAGCTTGTGGACGGCCTGCTGCTGCGCCGGCGTGACCTCGCGCTTGAGCCAGACGAAGCCCTTGCGCGTCTTCAGGCGCTCACGCACCTCGGCCTCGTCGAGGTCGGGGATGGTCGCCGTCAGAAGCTCGATCGCCTCGTCCTTGTCGATGATGCGCCGCGGCTCGCCGAACAGGCTCGACGCCTTGACGTCGGTGGCGAGGATCGCGCCGTTGCGGTCGACGATGTCGGGCCGCGCGGTCGCAACCACCTCCTGCGCCGCAGCGCGGCGGGCACCATGCGCGTCGGCGCCGATCGCGAACATCACGAGGCGGCCGCCGATCAGGGCGTAGACCGAGGCGAAGGCGAGCATCGCAAGGCCGACGCGCGCGCGCGCCTTCGCGGCGCGATCGACGTTGCGCCCGTAGAGCAGGCTGCGGATCAACCGCCGCCGCCAGGGCTCGGTCGGTGCGGGCTTGGCCGGAACGACGGCGGTCATTGATTGTCCTCCGGCTGAGGCACGGAGCCCGTGACGCTATCGGGATCGCTCGCGGCTTCGATGGTCTTGAGCATGGCTCCGATCGGGTCGGGCTCGCCGGGCCTGAACATCCGCGGCGGACGCTCCGGCAGGTTCTTCAGCGAGTCATACTGCGTGCCGTTGATCGGCTTGAGCGACAGATGCCGGTCGGACAGTCCTTGCAGGCGATGTGGCGCATCGAGCTTGGCCCATTCGGCGCGCAGCGAGGCGATCGCATCGCGCTGCTCGCGGATCTCTGCACGCAGCCGCAGCACCTTCTCGGTGCGCGCGGTGGAGTCCATCTTGATGCGGTAGACATGGGCGGCTGCGAAGATCAGCGCGCCGATGACGAGGAGGTGGATGAAGCGCATGCGCTAGCCACCTCTCATGACGTCGGAGAGCTTCGGCCAGGACGATTCTTCGTCATCCTCATGCGCCGGCGCCGTGGTGCGCTCGGCGGCGCGCAGCTTTGCGGAGCGCGCACGCGGGTTATGCGCGACCTCGTCCTCACCGGCCACGACCGGCCGCCGCGTCAGCAACTGGAAGCTCGGCGCGATCTGCGCGACTTCCGGCAGATGCCGCGAACCGCCGCCGGTCCTGGACCGCGCGCCGAGGAAATTCTTGACGATGCGGTCTTCCAGCGAATGGAACGAGACCACGACCAAGCGGCCGCCGGGCCTGAGCACACGTTCGGCCGCGGCGAGCGCGGTCTGAAGTTCTTCCAGCTCCTCGTTGACGAAGATGCGCAGCGCCTGAAACGTCCGCGTTGCCGGGTGGATGTCGCCGGGCTTGGATCGCACCACCCGGCCGACGAGGTCGGCGAGCGCGCGCGTGGTCGTGAACGGCGTCTCCTGCCGGTCCGCGACGATGGCGCGGGCGATGCGGCGTGAATGCCGCTCTTCGCCCAAGAGATAGATGATGTCGGCGAGGTCGCCTTCGGAGGCGCGCGCGACGACGTCCGCCGCGGTCGGGCCTGTCTGCCCCATCCGCATGTCCAGCGGACCGTCGAGACGGAAGGAGAAGCCGCGGCCGGCCTGGTCGAGCTGCATCGAGGACACGCCGACATCCATCACGACGCCATCGACCCCATCGACGCCCTGTGCCGCGCAGATGTCGGCGAGGTTGGAGAAGCAGTCCTCGACCAGCGTCAGCCTGCCGTCGGAGCGTTCGACCAGCTCGGCACCGCCGGTGATCGCGGTGCGGTCGCGGTCAATGGCAATAATCCGGGTTCCCGGCACCTCGAGGATGGCGCGGCTATAGCCGCCGGCACCGAAGGTGGCGTCGACGTAGATCCCGCCCGCGCGCGGAGCGAGATGATCGACAGCCTCGCGGCCGAGAACGGGAATGTGCGGAGCCGAGTTCATGCGCCAAGCCTGCCTGACGCCGGCCGTGCCGGATCGCGGACGAACAAGCCCATCACGCCTCGAATGATTCCGCGTCGCGGCGGTTCCACGACAAAGCCCTCGTCCAGCATGGTTACCAAGCCCGGTCGCCCCGGGCCGCAAACCCAGTGTTCCCAGTGGAATTTGTCGGGCAGCCATGGGATTTCGAGCCAAAATACGCTTTGGCCGCCTCCGGATGCGGGTCGGCACTTCATCTCTCAGTAACGGCGCTTAGCGTTAAGAAAGCGTTGATCGGCTCGCGACAAGTCGAAAAGGTATCGGTGTGGTGATGCGTCATCCACACACATGGCCAAAATGCACACGTTAACCGCGCCGTGCGATTGCGTACGGCGGGGGGTAAAGGAATAGTAAAGAGAAGGGCTTGGCCCACTCTTCGTCCTTCTCGAGCTGTTCATGTCGTCCGGTTCGTCCACGCCGTCTGGATCTGATTCGAAGCGTCAACGCGTTCTCCCGGTTCCCAAGGCCGCGGCGAACATGCGGACGTTCGACCCGGATTCCTCGATCGTCTCCGATATCATCCCTTCGCCCAATTATGGCGAGCGCAACAAGGGACGGCAGCCCGACATGATCGTGCTGCACTACACGGGCATGCCCGATGTCGAGGGCGCACTGGCACGGCTGTGCACCGCCGGAACCGAGGTGTCGGCGCATTACGTCGTGCTGGAGGACGGCCGCATCGTGCAATGCGTGCCCGAGGCCAAGCGCGCCTGGCACGCCGGGGTCTCCTCCTGGGCCGGCGAGGACGACATCAATTCCTGCTCGATCGGCATCGAGATCATCAATCGCGGCCACGACTGGGGTTATCCGGAGTATCCGCTGCGCCAGATCGCCGCCGTGATCGCGCTGTGCCGCGGCATCATGCTCCGCCGCAAGGTCCCGACGCACCGGGTGCTCGGCCATTCCGACGTCTCGCCCGCGCGCAAGAAGGATCCCGGCGAGAAGTTTCCGTGGCATTCGCTGGCCAATTCCGGCGTCGGACACTGGGTCACGCCTGCGCCGGTGGTGCGCGGGGAGAGCCTGATGCTCGGCACCATCAGCGACGCGGTGCTGAGCATGCAGCAGGCCCTCGCCCGCTACGGCTATGGCGTGCCCCTGAACGGCAAATATGACGCTGCGACCATGGAAGTCGTCACCGCCTTCCAGCGCCATTTCCGCCCTGCGCGGCTGGACGGCGTCGCCGACCATTCGACGCTGTCGACATTGCAGGCGTTGCTGGCGAGCCTGCCGCAAGAGACGACGGAGGTCGCGTCGAAGTGACAGACGACTTCGAAAATTTGGCCACTTGCTCCGTCATGCCCGGGCTTGACCCGGGCATCCACGCCTTTGTATCCGCTCACGAAGAACGTGGATGGCCGGGACAAGCCCGGCCATGACGGCAACTCAATCCATCTCCCTCACCCGCCGCGCATATAGCCGCCGCAACGGCTCCAGCTGTGTCGCTTCCGTCGCGGCGCGATACGCCTCGCGCGCTTCCTTCTTCCGCCCGAGCCGCCGCAACAGATCCGCGCGCACCGCTGGCATCAGCTCATAACCGTCGAGCCCGCCGCGCGCGGTGATCGCATCGACAAGAGCGAGTGCGCGCGAAGGTCCGTCGACCATCGACACCGCTGCGGCATGGTTCAGTTCGACTACCGGCGAAGGACTGATGCGCAGTAGCACTCCGTAGAGCCCCGCAATCTGCGGCCAATCCGTCTCCGCAAAGCTTGTCGCGCGGGCATGCAGCGCCGCGATCGCGGCCTGCACGGCATAGGGCTGCGGCCGGCCCGGCAGGCATAGCGCATCCTCTACCAATCTCAGGCCATCCTCGATCTGCGCGCGGTCCCACAGCGAGTGGTCCTGCTCTTCGAGCAGCACGATATCGCCGCCCGGCGTCTGCCGCCCCGCGCGACGCGCATCGTGCAGCAGCATCAAGGCCAGCAGGCCCTTGATGCCGGCGCGATCGGGCATCAATCGGTCCAGCAGGCGGCCGAGCCTGATGGCCTCGACGGCGAGATCGGGCCGCATCAGGTCCGTTCCGGACGTCGCGACATAGCCCTCGGTGAACACGAGATAGACCACGGCGAGCACGCCGTCGAGCCGCTGCGCCAGGCCGGCGCGCTCCGGCACCTCATAGGGAATGCCGGCGAGGCGGATCTTCTGCTTGGCGCGGACGAGGCGCTGCGCCATCGCCTCCTCACTGACGAGAAAGGCGCGGGCGACCTGCGCCGTCGACAGCCCGCAGACGGTGCGCAGCGTCAGCGCGACCTGGACCTCGGCCGCGAACGCCGGATGGCAGCAGGTGAAGATCAGCCTGAGCATGTCGTCGTCGAGCGTGGCCGGCGGCTCGTCCGGCGCCTGCGCATTCAGCTCGAGCTCGTGCACCAGCGCCTGCTGCTTGCTGCGAAAGACAGCCTGGCGGCGAATGCGGTCGATCACCTTATTGCGCGCGACATTGACCAGCCAGGCGCGCGGATTGTCGGGGACCTCGCACGCCGGCCAGCGCTCCAGCGCGACGGCAAAGGCATCCTGGAGCGCATCCTCGGCGAGATCGAAATCGCCAACGAGGCGGATCAGCGTGGCAAGCGCACGCCCCGCCTCGTCGCGGAAGATCTTGTCGATCTCGGAAGGCGTCATGCGCCGACGCGCGGCTCGGCCGTCACTTGTCGTACACCCAGATCGGCCGCACCTCGATTGAGCCGATCCGCGCGCTGGGAATCCGCGCGGCGATCTCGATCGCGGCGTTCAGATCCTTGGCTTCGATCAGATAGTAGCCGCCGAGCTGCTCGCGCGTCTCCGCAAACGGACCGTCGGTCGTCAGCGTCTTGCCATCGCGCACGCGCACGGTCGTCGCGGTCGTGGTCGGCTGCAAGCGGTCGCCGGCCTTGAAATTGCCGTTCTGGATGATGCCTTGCGTGAAGGTTTGATACTCGGCCAGCATCTTCTGGGTGGTCGCCGCGTCGTTCTTCGCGTACTCGACCTCGTTCTGGTAGATCATCAGCAGATATTGCATTGCTTCACTCCTGTTGCTCGGCACCGTCGCCGACATCCAGTCGAACGAGGCACGCGCCAAACGACATCTTCAGGATAAATTATTTGGAGGCAGTGCGCGCGGCGATACCGGCTTGACGAACCCGTCACAAATGCTCCATGCGTTATCAGTCAGTCGGCCGGACGGCCGCTCCGGCAGGGGCCGAAAGGCCGCCGGGGAGGAAAGTCCGGGCTCCCTTGACATGCGGTGCCGGATAACGTCCGGCGGGGGTGACCCCAGGGAAAGTGCCACAGAGAACGAACCGCTCCCTCCACGGAGGAAGTAAGGGTGAAAAGGTGCGGTAAGAGCGCACCGCGGGTCCGGCAACGGAGCCGGCATGGCAAACCCCACCGGGAGCAAAACCGAATAGGGACGGCGTAGCGGGCTGTTCGCGAAAGCGATAACGCCGCGGGGCGATGTCAGGCCCGCCGTCCGGGTAGGTTGCTCGAGGCCATGTGCAAACATGACCCCAGAGGAATGGCCGTCACGCATCGTTCGCGCAAGCGGACGGTGCCCTACAGAACCCGGCTTACAGGCCGGCTGATATCTTGCGACGAGGGGCTCGATGCTGACGCATCGGGCCCCTCACCATTTTGGCCGCTGTCACTCCTGGGCCGGCGCCGCCATTCAAATGGTGTCATTCCGGGGCTCGCGAAGCGAGAGCCCGGAATCCATCGGGCGGCAGGAAGGGTGGAGAAATGGATTCCGGGTTCGTGCTGCGCACGCCCCGGAATGACGGCCGCAAGTTACGCTACGATCTTTGCCAACACCGCCATCAGCGCCTCCGGCGCCGTCACGTTCGGCGCGTGGCTGGCATCGAGCTCGACATAGCGCCAACCATCCTCGGTCTTCGTCCGCTGCGCGAACTGCCCGAACACGTCAGCCGGCGGGATGCGGGTGCAATAGATGTAACTGCGCGGCACTGTCGCCTCGCCATGCGCGAGCTTCAAGCGCGTCTCGAAGCATTTGATCGGCATCGGGACGCGGCGCGCATTGAGCCAGTCGAGATCGGCCTGCGGCGTATCTGGCGGCGGCGGGTTCGGCGGGATGCGATAGCCGTCGCCGGCGGCGGCTGCCTTGCGCATCGGCTCGCGGCCGCCCTCGTTGAGATCGAACAGCGATTGGCCCTCACGCGGCACGAAGGCGTCGAGATAAATCAGCTGCGTCACGCGCTCACGCGCGCGGTCGGCGACGCCGGTCGCGACCATGCCGCCATAGCTGTGGCCGAGCAGAACGATGTCGCTCAAATCCTCGAAGGCGATGACGTTGAGGATGTCCTGGATATGCATCTCGAGATCGATCGACGGGCTTGCCAGATGCGCGCGCTCGCCGAGGCCCGTATAGGTCGGCGCCACCAGGCGGTGGCCGGCCTGCGCCATCAGCGGATGCATCTTCTTCCAGGCCCATCCGCCGGACCATGCGCCATGACAGAGTAGGAAGGTCTTCGCGCGTGGGGCCATCGGCGTTTCCATCGTTCTTGTTTCTACGATGGAGTGTAGCGGCCGAGTGCGGGATGTAAACTTCGCTTAAGCCGCGCGCGTGTCCGCCTTCACCAGCGCCGGCGCGAGTTCATCGGCTTCGCGCCGCAGCTTGCTCGGCTCGAAACCATGCATGCCGAGCTGCCATTGCAGCCCGACGATGGCGCCCTTGGTCGGTTGCAGCAATGCGAGCGAGGCGAACAGCGTCACCGGCAGCCACACCGCGAGTTGCAGCCACTCCGGCGGCGCGTAGGCGGTCTCGATCGCGAGGATCGCCGGCACCACGAGATGGCCGACCACGACCATCACGAGATAGGCCGGAAAGTCGTCCGCGCGCTGGTGGAAAAGTTCCTCGCCGCAATGCTCGCAAGTATCGGCCACTTTCAGGAAGCGGCCGAACATGTGCCCTTCCCCGCAATTCGGGCACTTGCCGCAAAAACCGCGCCACATCGCCTTTGCCAGAGAGACCGCCATGACCACACCTCTTCCTTTCCGACGATCCATACAATAATATCTTGCATCCATACATTCAAAGGATATGGGCCTAATTGCATGGATTGGACCCCTACAATCTCGGAGCTCTCGGGCCCGCGGTACCAGCGCATTGTCGAGGCCATGGAGGCCGACATCGCCGCCGGCCGGCTGGTGCGCGGCCAGCAATTGCCGACGCAACGTGCGCTCGCAAAGGCGCTCGGCATCGACCTCACCACGGTGACGCGCGCCTACACCGAAGCCCGGCGCCGCGGCATCATGGAGGCCCGGGTCGGACAGGGCTCGTTCGTGTCGGAGACCAGCGCGCGCCGCGCGGTGGACTTGCCCCATCCAGTCGCGATCGATCTTTCGATGAACGTGCCGCCGCATCCGCTGGAGGCGCAGCTCGACGAACGCATCATCGCAGGCATGGAAGCCATCCGCGCGCAATCGGGCCTGACGGCGCATCTCAACTACCAGCCGCCCGGCGGCAGCGCGCATGAGCGCGAGGTGGCGGCGCGCTGGATGCGTGCACTCGTGCCGCATGCGCATGCCGACAGGCTCGTGATCTATCCGGGCGCGCAGACCATCCTGTTCAACCTGCTCGCGCACCTTGCGCGGCCTGGCGACGTTGTGCTGACGGAGGCCCTCACCTTCCCCGGCATCAAGGCTGCCGCCGCACGGCTCGGCATCAACCTCGTCGGCGTCGCCATGGACGACGGCGGCATCCTGCCCGATGCGCTGGCGTCGGCTTGCCGCGCGCACCAGCCGAAGGCCGTCTATCTCATTCCGACGCTGCACAATCCGACCACGGCAACATTGTCCACGGCACGGCGTGAGGCGATCGCGAAGATCATCAGCGACGCCGATACGACTCTGATCGAGGACGATGCCTATGGGCTGTTCGACCGCTCGGCAACGCCGATCGCGAGCCTCATCCCGGAGCGGACTTATCTCGCAACCACGCTGTCGAAATGTATCGCGCCGGCCTTGCGCGTCGCCTATCTGCTGGCGCCCGACAACGATGCACAGCAGACGATGCGCAGCCATTTGCAGGCGACGGTGCAGATGCCGGCGCCGCTGATGGTCGCGCTGGTGACGCATTGGATCGAGACCGGCATCGCCGATCGCATCATCACCGCCATCCGGAGCGAGGCAGTCGGCCGCCAGCAGTTGGCGCAACGCGCATTAAAGGGATTTCAGTTCCTGGCCAAGCCTGCAGCCCATCATTTGTGGCTGCGCTTGCCCGAGGGCCGTCCGGACGTCGTAGCGCATCTGCTGCGGAACGGGCTGGCGGTGGTTGCCGGCGATGCCTTCTCTGTGGACGGTACACCACCGCATGCGGCGCGGGTATCGCTGGGTGCGGCGCGCAACCGATCGGAATTGACGGAGGCGCTGCGCATCCTGGTCGGCGCCATGCACAAGCCGGTCGACGCCAGACAGATCGTTTAAGGAATTCTATCGATGACGGCGATGGCGCGAGCGAACGACAGGTGCAGCAGGTGACGGATAGCCCTGCGATGCATAGGCATCACGCGGACTACTCTGCTCACCCAGCGCGGCGCGGGCCGCAGGCGTGAGCTGGCCGCCATTCAGCACGTCACGATCGGGATGGGCGGCTTGATAGGCCGCGGGCTCCGAAAACTGCGCCTGCGCCATTGTCGGCATCAAGGCCGCACCCGACAACAGCGCGACCGCAACGGCTATGTTCGTGCGGGTCATGGTCATTCTCCATTGTCTCATTCGGGACTGGCCGGTTGAAGCGCATGGTGGCGTCGGGCAGGCCCCCTGGGATTGAAGTACGATCGTCATGTAGGCGTGTCTTTCGCAAAAGCCCGACATCGCAGATCACGCTTGCGTGGGGCACGGATTGACCTGCACGGCAGCAAGCGTGCTATGCGGGCGATGGCGATCAACTGTTCGGGATCGCCCGTCGCGACAAGGACAATTGTTTGGAAACGCTCACCTATGCACTGCTGCTGCTCGGCGCCTTGGCCGGGGGCTTCGTGTCGGGGCTGGCCGGATTCGGCACGGCGCTGATGGCGCTCGGCATCTGGCTCTACGTCCTGCCGCCTTCGCTCGCGGTGCCCCTGGTGCTGATCTGCTCGGTGATCGCGCAGACCTCGACGCTGCCCTCGATGTGGAAGAGCTTCGACCTGTCGCTGGTGTGGCCGTTCCTGATCGGCGGACTGATCGGCGTTCCCCTGGGCACCATGATGATCGCCTCGGCCGATCCTAAAGTGTTCAAGCTGAGCGTCGGCGTGTTGATCCTGATCTTTTCGAGCGCGCTGTATCTGAACAAGCGGCCGCTCGCGATCAAGTTCGGCGGCCGGATCGCCGACGGTGCGATCGGCTTTGCCGGCGGCATTCTCGGCGGCCTCGCCGGATTGTCCGGGCCGCTGCCGATCCTGTGGGCCAACATCCGCGGCTGGAACAAGCACGAGCGCCGCGGCATCTTTCAGCTCTTCAATTTCACCGTGCTCGCCACCGCGCTGGTGCTGCAGACCGCATCGGGGCTGGTCGAGTTAAAAGTGATCTGGCTCGCGCTGATCGCCTTTCCCGGCACGCTGATCGGTGCATGGGCAGGCGCGAGAGTGTACCATGCCCTGAACGACAAGCATTTCGGCGATGTCGTGCTCGGCCTGTTGTTCGTGTCGGGCGTGACGCTCGTCTGGAACAGCGTCGGCGCGCTTTAGCTCGGCTCCTCTTCGTCAGCGCCATCCCCCCGACCGAAGCCGGGGGAGATGGACAAGCTGTCGCTATGCAGGCTGGCGGACGAGAGGCGCAGCGGGTTCGGGGCGCTCCGGCTCCGAGACCCTCCCCTGCGGCGACATTGTAAGGCGCTTCCTGAACTCGCGGCGCAGCAACCACAGGCTCAGGGCGGCTTGGAGCCCGACCGTCGCAATCGACAAATACCAGACATGCTCCATCCGGAAGCCCGGCCGGGTCGAGAGCCAGATCGACGGCAGGGAATAGGTGAGGACCCGCACCGCCGAGGTCCACAACACCGGCTTGGTGTTGCCAAGCCCCTGAAACATGCTGGAGCACGTGAAGATCAGCCCCTGCACCAGCATGTTGAGCGAGACGATGCGCAGAAAGAGCGAGGCAACCGCCATCGTCTCCTGATCCTGAGCGAAGCCGGCAAGCAACAGACCCGGCACCAGTTGCGCGGGGACCAGGAACACGATCATCAC
The DNA here is from genome assembly GCF_021044685.1 of Bradyrhizobium daqingense. Lineage (NCBI taxonomy): Bacteria > Pseudomonadati > Pseudomonadota > Alphaproteobacteria > Hyphomicrobiales > Nitrobacteraceae > Bradyrhizobium > Bradyrhizobium daqingense. The sequence continues at coordinate 2,981,601 of NZ_CP088014.1, read as the reverse complement.
GGCGGTCGCGATCAGCGCCGCCTTGACGAAGGTTTCCCGCACGCGCGCGCCATTGCCGGCGCCGAAATTCTGGCCGGCGATGGGTCCCGCAGCCAGGGCGATGGCAAGCGCCGGCATCTGGATCAGGCCGAGCAGGCGCGTTCCGATGCCGAATCCTGCCTGCGCCGCCGGGCCGAAAACGCCCAGCACGTAAAAGCCAACGCCCATGATGATGAAGACCATCACGAACTCGCCGCCGGCGGGCAGGCCGACATTGAGGATCCGCTTCCACTGCGAAAGCCGCGGCCGCCATTGCGCGGGATGGAAGGCGACATAACGCTCCAGCTTGAGGAAATAGGCGAACAGCATCAGCACGCCGATGAAGACCGCCAGCGAGCTTGCAAGGCCTGCTCCGGCAACGCCGAGAGCGTAGCCCGTGCCCCAGCCCGCGATCAGCACCGGCGCAAGCGCGATATTGATGATCACGGAAAGTGCCTGAACCAGCATGCTCGGCTTCACGATGCCGGTGGCCCGCAACGCCGACGCCATCACCTGCGTGGCAAATTGCAACGCCAGCGCCGGCATGAACCAGAGCAGATAAATGGTGCCGGCCTCGACCGTGGCGTCGTCGGCCGCGACCGCACGCATGTAGGGGCGCGACAATGCAAGGCCTGCAACCAAGGTCAGCAACCCGAACAGCACCGACAGCGCGATCGCCTGGTTAAAGATCAGATTGGCGTCCGCCCGATCCTTGCGCCCCACGGCATGCGCGATCAGCGCTACCGTGCCGACGCCGAGCACCTGCATCAGGGCGTTGACGAGAAAGCCGGCGTTGCCGGCCGCGGCGACACCGGCGACCGCCGCGTCGCCCAATCCCGACACGAAATAGAGATCGACCAGTTGGCAGATCATGATCGTGATCATCCCGACCATGATCGGCGGTGCCATGGCCAGGATGTGTCTCACGATGGAGCCGTTCGTCAGATCTTTCATGTCAGTCCATCCTTGGCGACCCGGCTTCGGGCAATTTGCCCGCCGCCGCGCGCCTTACTCCGCCGCTGCGATATGCCCGAGCTCCACCACCTGGCGCTCGAACAGACCGCGATAGATGCCCCCTCGCTTGCCCGCGAGCATGGCATGCGTGCCCTGCTCGACGATCTCGCCGCGATCGAACACCAGGATGCGATCGAGGCTCCGTACCGTCGACAGGCGGTGCGCGATCACGATCGAGGTGCGGCCCTTCATCAGCCGCTCCATCGCCTGCTGGATCAGCGCCTCCGATTCCGAATCGAGGCTCGAGGTCGCCTCGTCCAGGATCAGCACCGGTGCATCCGCCAGGAAGGCGCGCGCCAGCGCGACGCGCTGCCGCTCGCCGCCGGACAGCTTCACGCCGCGTTCGCCGACCAGCGTGCCGTAGCCCTTCGGCAGGCGCAGGATGAAGTCATGCGCATTGGCGAGCCGCGCCGCTTGCTCGATCGACTCGAGGCTGGCGCCCGGCCGGCCATAGGCGATGTTCTCGGCGAGCGAGCGGTGGAACAGGATCGGCTCCTGCTGCACGATCGCGATCTGGCTGCGCAGCGAGTGCTGCGTCGCCAGTGCGATATCCTGCCCGTCGATCAGCACGTGGCCACCGGTGACGTCGTAAAGCCGCTGCACCAGCTTGACGAAGGTCGTCTTGCCGGAGCCCGAGCGGCCGACGAGGCCGACCCGCTCGCCGGCGCGGATCGTCAGCGACAGCCTGTCATAGAGCGGCGCGCGATGGCCGCCATAGTGGAACGTGACGTCGTCGAACACGATCTCGCCGCCCTCGATGGCGATCGGCCGCGCATCGGGCGCATCCGCAATCCCGATTGGCTCGTCATGGATCGCCACCAATTCATCCATGTCGTTGACCGAACGCTGGAGGTTGTTGATGTGCATGCCGACGTCGCGCAAATAGGCGTGGATGACGTAATAGCTCGTCAGCACATAGGTGACGTCGCCGGGCGAGGCGTGCCCCGACATCCACAGCAGCACCGAGCCGCCGATCACCGACGCGCGCAGGCACAGCAGCAAGGACAGCTGCGACATCGCCGTGTAATTGTAGCGATACCAGGTCCGCCGCACGCGCACGCGCCAGCGGTTGATGACGCGGGCGAGCCGCGCGTCCTCGCGCGCCTCCGCGCCGAACGACTTCACCACGGCATTGCAGGTCAATGCATCCGCCAGCGTGCCGCCGACCTTGGTGTCCCAGGCATTGGAGATTCGTGCCGCTGGCGCGATGTAGCGCGTCGAGAGCACCGCCGTGATGGTGACGTAGACGATCGCCCCGACCGCGATCACGAGGCCAAGCGACGCCCAGTGCACGCCGAGCAGGATCATCGAGCCGACCAGCACCAGCAGCGACGGCGCCAGCGCCATCAGGATGGTGTCGTTGAGCAGGTCGAGCGCCCACATGCCGCGGGTGATCTTGCGCACCGTGGAGCCGGCGAACGAGTTCGCATGCCAATCGGTCGAGAAGCGCTGCACGCGCGTGAACGCGTCCTGCGCGACGTCGGACATGATCTTCAGCGTGAACGGTACGATGGCCTGAAGGCCGATCAGCCGCAGCACCATCGAGGCCGCGCCCAGCGCCACGATGGCGCCGAACGCCACCAGCGCCGCGTGGCGCGCATCGGGATCGGAAGGTCCGCGCGTCAGCGCGTCGACCAGATGGCCCGAGAATACCGGCATGAACAGGTCGGCGATGGTCGCACCCAACAGGCCGCCGGCCACGACGAGGCCGCGCCCCGGTTGCTTCAGCCAGTGCCGGAAGACGAAGGGCAGCACCACGCGAATCGCGGCTGGCTTTTTTGACAGAGCGGTCATGACATCATCCGGCCGCACGCGCGGGCCGGCTCCATCGATGGGCGCAGGTCGGCCGCGAAGGCCGAGACGGCGTCACTTAAAACTGACTTTGACTTGGGAAGCTGAGCGATCGGGGCGCTGGGTCGAAACCCTGGCCCAATCGAAACTGGCGGAAGAGGCCTCTAGCAGGCCGCGTACATACCGAGCCAGAACGTGATCGAGGTCACCATCGAGCGCGGGCGTACGATCTGCGAATGCGACGAAATCATGCAAATCTCTCCCCGGTTCGAATGAATGAGGTGCGCTTTATAGATGTGCCGTTTGCGATTTGCAACGGGCCTCACGCGAGATCACGAACGAGTGTTGCAAATTAGTGCGCGTCGCCGCCGGCGCCGAACGGCGAAGGCGGCTTCTTCAATAGCGCGACCAGCAGGCTGAGGCCGAGATAGAACACCGCCATCATGAAGAAGGCATCGCCGAAGCTCATCACCACGGCCTGGCGGTGCACCAGCTGCGAGAGTTGCTTCATCGCCATCAGCGTGGAGTCACCCAGTCCCTGGAACTTCTGCATGAACATGGTCAGGGTTTCGGTCGCGGTGGCATTGCCCCAGGTCACGCGCTCCTGGAGCCGGGTGATGTGCAGGTCGGTGCGGTCATTGAGCATGGTGTTGATGACGGCGAGCCCGACCGCGCCGCCGAGATTGCGCGTCAGGTTGAACAAGCCCGAGGCGTTCTTCACTTTTTCAGGTGCCAGCGTGCCCAGCGCGATGTTGTTGGTTGGCACCATCGCGAACATCATGCCGATGCCGCGCAGGATTTGCGGCACCAGCAGCTCGTAGAAATCGTAGTCGCGCGTGATCCATGTCATCTGGTAGGAGCCGATCGCGAACACGATGAGGCCGAATGCGATCATGTAGCGCATGTCGACCTTCGCCATCAGGCGGCCGACCAGCGGCGCGACCAGGAACATGGTGATGCCCGAGACGAACATGGTCTCGCCGATCATCAGCGCGCTGTAGCCGCGCACTTCAGCGAGATAGCGGGGATAGATGTAGGTCAGGCCGTAGAGGCCGATGCCGATGCAGAACTGCAGCGTGCAGCCGATCGCGAAATTGCGGTTGGAGAAGGTCCGCAGATTGACGATCGGCTCGGCGGCGGTGAAGACGCGCCAGAAGAAGGCGATCGCGGAGATCGCGCAGATCCAGGCGCAGACCGCCACGGAGGTGTCCTGCATCCATTCATATTGCGGGCCTTCCTCAAGCACATATTCCAGCGTGCCGAGGAAGCTGGCCATGAACAGGAGGCCCCACCAGTCGAAGCGTTCGAGCAGCTCGAAATGCGGCTCGTCGAAATCGACCAGCGCCAGCACGCCCAAGGTGATGCCGATGCCGGGCAGCACGTTGATGAAGAACAACCAGTGCCACGACATCACATCGGTGATGTAACCGCCGACCGTCGGCCCGATGGTCGGCGCCAGCGTTGCGACGAGACCGATGATGGGCCCGACGATGTGGAATTTGCTGCGCGGGAACACGGTATAGGCCGAAGCGAACACCGTCGGGATCATGCCGGCGCCGAGAAACCCTTGGAGCGCGCGCCAGAGGATCATCTCCTCGATGGTGGAAGCAAAGCCGCAGAGCAGGCTCGCAGCGGTGAAGCCAGCGGCCGAGATCGCGAACAGCAGCCGCGTGCCGAAGGCGCGCGACAGGAATCCCGAGAGCGGGATCGCGATCACTTCTGCGATCAGATAGGCGGTCTGGACCCAGGAGACTTCACTCGAGCTCGCCGATAATCCGGCCTGGATGTCGCTAAGGGACGCCGAGACGATCTGGATGTCCAGGATCGACATGAACATCCCGAATACCATGATGATGAACGCGAACAGCCGCTTCGGCGCGATCCGCTCCGAAGCAGGATCCGCCATCATGGCAGGTGAAGCGGTGGTGGCGTCGGCCATCGTCCGACCTCGCAGTGCTCGGGTTGGCGCTACTGCGGATGGACGGCGGGATCGTCGAGATCGACCTCGCTGTCGGCGTCGGCCGCGCCCTTGTTGGTGTCGACGGTCGCGTAGACCGACATGCCGGCGCGGAGCAGGTTCTGCTTGGCGACGGACTTCGGCACGCGGATGCGGACCGGCACGCGCTGCACGATCTTGGTGAAATTGCCGGTCGCGTTGTCGGGCGGCAGCAGTGTGAAGACCGAGCCCGCGCCTGCCGCGATGCTGTCGACCACGCCGGAGAACTTGCGCATGCCGTAGGCATCGACCTTGATCGTCACCGGCTGGCCGGGACGGATGCGCTTGAGCTGCGTTTCCTTGAAATTGGCGTCGATATAGACGTCGTCGAGCGGCACGATGTTGCCGAGGCGCTGGCCGACCGCGACGAAGTCGCCGGTATTGACCAGGCGATTGGAGAACGTGCCGTTGACCGGCGCGCGCACCGCGGTGAAGCCGAGGTCGCGCTCGGCCTTGGCGAGCGTGGTCTTGAGCTCGGCGAGCTGCGCCTGCGCTTCGGCCTGCTGCGCCTTGGCGACGTCGACATTGCTGATGGCGACATCGTAGGCGGCCTGCGCGGCCTTGACCGCGGCTGCGCCCTGATCGCGTCCGGCCTCCGAGCTCTCGAACACCGCGCGCGAGGCAAAGCCCTTGTTGCTCAGCGCCTGCTGACGCTCGTAGTCGAGATCGGCGCGCTTGAGGCCAGCTTCAGCCGAGACGAGCTGCGCCCTGGCCTGCGCGACCTGGCTGTCGAGCGCAGCGACCTGGCGGCCGATGCGATCGATCGTGGCCTGCTGGGTCGCGATCCGGGTCGTGGCGGAATCGACCGCGATCTTGTAGTCGCCGTCGTCGATGCGGAGGACGACATCGCCGGCACGCACCGGGCTGTTGTCGCCGACGAGGACCGCGGAGATGTGGCCGGCGACGCGCGCCCCGAGCATGGTGTTGTTGGCGCGGACATAGGCATCGTCCGTGGAGATGTAGAAGCGGCCGACCAGCGTGTAGTAACCGGCATAGCTCGCAGCGGCGATCGCGAGCACAAGGGCGAGGCCCATCATGACGAACTTGCGCTTGCCGGATTTGGGAGCGCCGGTCGCGGGCGCCGCCTGCGCAGGTGCGGCCGGTTTGTCAGTCACAGGCTTCTCCGGCACCTCGCCGGTGCGAAGCTTGGTCTCGTCGGCCGCGTGAGCGCGCAGCTGCTCGGCAGGGGGTGGCGATGTCTCGGACGCAGGATCGCGGCCCGCCTGCTCCACCGTTTCCTGGCGAAGAACGCGTGCAGCCTGGTCTCTCGATAGGGCCATAAAGGCCTCCCCACAAACACGCGACTGGGCTCGGCCTTCCTTGCGGCCGATTGCCCTCGCTACTCCAAATACCATTGACCGAACGGTTCGGTCAATCTACATAATCGCCCGGGTCGCACCATACGGGCCCGATCCTAGATTTGCGTTTCAGCGTTCGACATCCACGCAGAAACCTTCCGAGACCCTAAACCAATGGTTGTAACTGCCAACGAACATCTGCACGTCGTCCCGGAGGAGGACAGTTCCAAGCGCCGCCAGATCCTGGACGGAGCCCGCAAGGTGTTCATGGCGCTCGGCTTCGACGGTGCCAGCATGGGCGAGATCGCGCGCGCGGCGCAGGTCTCCAAGGGCACGCTCTACGTCTACTTCGCCGACAAATGCGCGCTGTTCGAAGCCATCCTCGAAGAGGAGGCGCTCCAGCACGGCCAGGTCGTGTTCAATTTCGATCCCGCGCGCGATGCCGAAACCACATTGAAGGAGTTCGGCCGCGCCTACATCCATCTGCTCTGCCGCCCCGGTGGCGGATCGGCGATCCGCACCGTGATGGCGATCGCCGAGCGCATGCCCGATGTCGGCCGCCGCTATTATGCGCGGGTGCTGGACAAGACCATCAACCGTCTCTCCGAATATCTCAGGGTCCATGTCGCTCGCGGCGATCTCAAGATCGACAATTGCGATCTTGCTGCCTCGCAATTTATGGAACTGTGCAAGGCCTCGCTGTTCCTGCCCTTCGTCTTCCAGGCCGCGCCTGCGCCGTCGGACGAGCGGATGACCGAGGTGATCGACAGCGCGACGCGGATGTTCCTCGCGGCCTACCGGGCGAAGTAGCAGCAAGCAGCCACGCGTTGCGAAGGCCAAGGCCGTGGCCCTATATTGCGGCCATGTCTCGTGATCTTCGCCCGCCGGTCGATATCCTCCACTACGAGATCGTCCAGGAACAAGCCTCGGCGCTTGGACGCATGGGCCGCGCGCTCGAACAGACGCTGACGCGCCTGCGCGAATTCGATGCCGCGCATGCGCACGCGGAGATGCCGGCCTCGCTGCAGCCGGCGCGGCGCAAGCTGGTCGCGGAAGCCGGCCATGCGCTCTGGATGTTCGTGGTGCAACGCGAGGCATCCGGCCTGCGCGACAGCCGCCATATCATGCGGACCTACAACGTCCCGGCCGAGGTGCAGCGATGCATGGGGCTGGGCCCCACGCCGTCGAGGCGGACGTAGCTCGTAGCCCGCATGAGCGTAGCGATATGCGGGGACTGTGCCGGATGTCACTGCGCTCATCCGAGCTACCAGGAAGCGGCCGCCTATTCGTCGATGTAGTCGTCCTCCTCGCGCTTGCGCGAGGTGCTCTTGCGCGCGCCGAGCGAGCCGGTGACGGAGGGATCCCGCGCATTGGCGTAAGGGCTGCGCGATTGCGCCCGCGCCGCGACCTGGTCGCCGGACACCGCGGCCGGCTGGCAGATCAGGCGGCGGCTGGCGCGGCGCATCAGATCGACATGGATGTGATCGTAGTGAAAGACGTTTGAGCCCGGCGCGAGCACGGTCGTGAAATGCGCGCAGGCCCCCGCCTGCACGTCGCGCAAAAATCCCTGCTCTTCCGGCATGCCGCGCCAGCCGTCCTTCACGGTGACGCGGCGGCCGTCGGCGAGCACGAAGGCGGAGATGTCGAGAGCATTGCCGAAGGCGTGCTCGGAAATGTGGGAGCGCGAGTTGCCGTTCATGCCGCGGCAGGAATAGGCCGAGATCTGCTTGATCTCGGCGACGCGGACGCCGAACCACCGCATGGCCGAGGGCTGCACGGTATCGGCGAGCCAGCGGTCGAGCTCGGACACGATCGGGCAGGCGAGCGTCGCGGTGGGCTTGATCGCGACCGGACCGACGGCGGCGACGGCATTGCCCTGCGCGGGGCCAAGACGCGGCACCGGGTGTTGCGCGGGCGCCTGCGAGTAAGGCGCGGGACCTGCCGGCCGCGCCGGATAGCTCGGCGCATTCATGTAGCGCGAGGCTCCCGCGGCATCGGTGCCCTCGGGCGGCAGATCGATCTCGTCTTCCTGCGGCGCGACACCGGGCGCGTTCAGCGACATCGGTCCGGTCGAGGACCCATAGCCGGACGGCTGGCGTACCGCGCTTCCGGGATAATTCGACTGGGGCGGATAGGAGGAGGCCGGATAGTCCCGGTTCTGCGGATAGTTCGATCGCGGCTGCGTCACCGGCCAGCGCGGCTGGTTGCCGATGCTGCCGGGCGGACGCAATTGCTCGTCGGCAAAGCCATAGGTGCTCGAGGCTTCGCCGATGGCTGCGACCTTGAGTGGATATTCGGCGCCGCATTGGCCAGGGCCGGAAATCGGGTCGATGCGGACGATGTCCGCGCTCTCCTTGACCGCCCCCGATTTCAGGCACGCGGCCTCCGCCTCGGCCCGCCATGGTTCACGTTCGGCCTGGAAGAAGCCGCGTCCGCAACCCGCTAGCGAAACAAGGACGATGGAGCCGACGAGATACAAACGAACTCCGCGCGTCATGAACGCACGTTCGGTGAATTTACTTAAAGACTCTTCAACGTGTCGGTTTCAGCTTTCCTTAACCATGCCGGCCCTTGCGCGCCGAAACGCGGCCAAGATCGAGCGACAGCAAGCCTGTCTTTTTCGGCAGGAGACTTTCTGTTAACCATAAAGCTCGCGCAAGGCAGCGCGACAGCGGGAGCGATCTCATGACGTTCGCCGGCAGACTGAGCGTCATCACCGCCTACCTCGCCATGGCCTTTGTCGGCGCCATCGTGCTCGGCATGGTCTAGCGATCCATCGAGTGCTGGCTCTCCTTCCCTTCAATGCGCGGCATATCGCGAAGAGCTACGACCGCGCGCTCCATTGCCGCGAGGTCGTGATCATCTGCCCTCGCGGCGCCTCGACTCGCGTCCAATCGTTGCCGGAGCACCAGAAGCGGCCGAGCGCGCAGGCTTCGACGTGCAGCTTGCCCGAGCTCTTCAGCGTCATCGTCGCATAATAGGTATTGCCGCTGGAGCGGCTGTAGATGCTGCCGATCCAGACGTCGCGCTTCCTCGGCTTCATGTTGACGAGCACGCTCTCGCCCTTGCTCGATGCTTCCGTGAGCGCAAAACCGCACAGCGCCGGTCCGCAACGCTCGATGCGAACAGTGCCCTTGGCGCCAGAGCTCTCCCATTCGCCCAGCGGCGTATAGCGCTCATCATCGTTGGCCTGTGCAAGCGCTGCGGTCTGCGCGATCTCGGGCTTCGGCGCGATGAGTGGTTGCTCGATGCGCTCCAGTTCGATCCGCGGCGGGTTGGCGCTCGGCGTCTCAAGTCTCGGCGGCTCCAATTTCGCCGCCGGCGAGGGCACGACGGGCTGCGAATTCGTTGCGGCCAGAACGGGAGGCGCCGGTGGCGGCACGGCCATGATCGCCTGCGGCGGCCGGACCGGCTCGGCGCAAATCGGCTGCGGCGGCTGGACAGCCGGCGCGGGCGCCGGCTGCGCGGCTGGTGCCGTGCTGACGTTCCCCGACGCCCGAAGGCTGCGGCCGGAAATCGAAACACAGGAAGCGGACCGGCAATGGCGCGGGGCTTCGACATGGAAGCGGTGGCCGCGGATCGAGAAGGAATAGGAACCGGCCTCGGCTGCGGGCGCGATCGCCATTATGGCGATCAATGCGCCAAGCGAACTCGCAGCAAGCCGCTTCATCGACCTCTCCCTCTCTGTCGCGGCGACGTTAGCCATGAGGGCCAGCCGAATGTGCGCCGGCTCACGCAGACGGCTGCAAGCCCTTGTGACGCCAGTCACAGAAGACCGGACGTCCCAGGCGTAGGGTCGAACCACGCTTCATCCACCGGCGACTTCAGTCCAGATCGGGACCGCGCCATTTTCGGAGGTTGTCATGAGCAAGCTCACCATCGCCGCCACTGCGCTCTTCCTCGCATCCACGGCTGCCGCACACGCCGGCAACACGATCTCGTTCCAGATCGAAGGCCAGCACATCCGCATCGAGACGCCGCGCAATTGCGCCTCGCTCAATTGCGTGACCATCGTCGCGCCGGGCCTCTCGGACAAGCCGATCAAGCTGAACAACATCAACCTCAAGGGCCTCAGCGGCTCCAAGGACGATGACGTCGAGCCCGCGCCGGCTCCGGCGACCAATGCGCAGCCCGCACCCGCTCCGGTGCAGCAGCAGCCTGCGCCGCAGGCGCCGGTGCAGGCGATCGCGACGGCTCCCGCCCCGTCCGCCAGCGTCGACAACACGCAGCCCGCACCTGTCGCCGCGCCCGCTCCCGTCGCCGCGCCTGCTCCCGTCGCTGCTGCTCCCGCCGCGGCTCCGGTTGCTGCCGCGCCCGTGGCGGCCGCGAACTCGCCGATCGGCGTGTGGGCGACCGAAGAGAACAAGGGCAATGTCCGCGTCGAACAGTGCGGCGCCAATCTCTGCGGTTACGCCGAGAAGACCAACGAGCGCATCCTGATCAACATGAAGCCCGAGGGCTCGAAATGGAGCGGCCGCATTCGCGATCCCAATTCCGGCCGCAATTACGACTCGACCATCGCAATGAAGGGCCCGAATACGATGCGCGTGCAGGGCTGCGCCTTCGGCGGCATGTTCTGCGGCGGCCAGACCTGGAAGCGCGTGAGCTGATGCCGTAGTCGCTATCCTCTTCTTCGTCATGCCCGGGCTTGTCCCGGGCATCCACGTTCTTGGTGTCGCAAAAACAAGGCGGCGATGTTTCCGCAAGGGACTCTGAATTGCTTCGCTGCGCGAAATGACGCGTGGAGAGACCTCACGCCTCGCCGCGCAGCCAGGCCCGCACCTTCTGCAACAGGCCGTGCCGCAATTCGTCGACCGAGGCGGCCTCCGCCGGCGTCAGGGTCTGCAAGGCCGCATCGAAGTCATCGGACGCCGGCGTCGGCTCGGGTGCGGCCGCCGGCACCAGCCCGGCCGCCGCGAGCGCGATCGGGCCAATTTGTGTGAGGAACGCGCGCTCGTACTCGCGCGACAGGCGCGCGATGGCGTCGTCGAGCGTCAGCCAATCCACCGCCTTGATGTCGTTCATCAGCTTGCGGACCGGACCGCCATCGGCCTCCATGCGCCAGAAATGCACGACCTTGCTGCGCCCGCCGGACTGGTAGACCAGCGTGCCCAGGAATTCGTGGATGGCGACGTCGTGGCCGGTCTCTTCCAGCACCTCGCGATGCGCGGCCTCCTTCGGCGTCTCGCCGTCGTCGAGCTTGCCCTTGGGCAAGACCCATTCGTTGCGCTTGCGCTGGCGCACCACTGCGATCAGCGGCGTCGAACCACGCCGCAGTACGATACCACCCGCCGCCATCACCGGCGCCCGCGCCATCTCAAACCCGTCGTCGTAGAATCGCCCCCGCCGAGGATATAGGCGGCGGACGCGGCGGATTGAAGGCTAGTTTCGCTTCAACAGCGCTTGACCTGCGCGAATGCGCGTGCCCTCGGCGATGCCGTCGCAGAAGGTGAAATCGCCAGGCGCCAGGATGATGATGGTCGAGCCGTGCTCGAACCAGCCGAGCTCTTCCCCCTTGGTCACGTTGACGTCGCAGGGAAAATTGACCGGGCCGCGTGTTTGCTCGTTCAGCACCATGTCGAGGAAGTGCAACCGGATGCTCGCGACCAGGATGGCGGCAACCGGCACGAGCGTCACGGGCTCGCCGGTCGCCAGATGCGTGCGGATCACCGCGCGCTCGTTCTTGCAGAACAGACGCTCGACGCGCTTCAGCGCGATCGGGTTGACGTTCCAGACGTCGCCATGGATCAGCGTCACGCGTTCGATATGCGCGTCATAGGGTGCATGGAAGCGATGATACATGCTCGAGGTCAGCCGCAACGTGACGAAGGATCCGTTGCGGTGCTGATCGACCAGAGCCGAATCGCCGAGCAGATCGAGCAGCGAGTACGGCGCGCCCTTGACCTGAAACAGCTCGGTGTCGGCGATCTTGCCGTGAGCTCCGACAATGCCGTCGGACGGGCTGGCCACAATGGCGGGGTCGGGATCAAAGGGGCGCAGGCCCGGCTTCAGCTCCCGGGTGAAGCAGTCGTGCAGACTGCTGAAATGCGTCTTGCGCGCCTCCGACAGATCGAGGTCGGAGAATAGCTTCCACAGCGCGATCGAGAAATCCCGGACGATGGGATTCTCGATCTTGGAGAACCAGCCCATGAAGCGGGTCAGGGCGGCGCGGGGGATACGGTTGGTCAACAGGAAGTTGAGGTCTTCCTGCTGGGTGAAAGAGGCGATGAGGGCTTTGACTGTCATGAATCTGTCAGCTCGCAGGGTTAGCGCTTGTTGTCATGGAAACGACACTCCCGATTCTCTCGATGTCCGTGGCCGCCGCAGCCTCCGCTGCCGCCGTCTTCCCGAAGCTCAAGGCGCGGTTCGAACTCTCCCGCGCCAAGCATCGCTCGCTCGCCGGGCACTCCAAGATGTCGCGGCGGGTTGCAAAACTGCTGCCGTTCTACGAGTTCGAGGGCGACAAATATTTCGGCTGTGACGGCGCGCCCGCCAACGTCGTGATGCAACGCAAGGACGCGTTCTTCCGCCTCGCCAGGCTCTACGCCGAGCGCTACCCCAAGGGGCGCGCGATGACGAAGCAGGCGGCGGAGACGATCTCCGACCTGAACTTCACCGAGAGCTACCGCGTGCCGTTCCAGTTCTCGCGTCTCGTCCGCGAGCATCTGGGCACCTCGACCTTCATGGAATCGTCCAGCGGCGTCACCGTCACCGATGTCGACGGCAACAGCTTCTACGATCTCACCGGATCCTACGGCGTCAACATCTTCGGCAACGACTTCTACAAGGAGTGCATCGAGGGCGCCGAGAAGCGCGCGCATGCGCTGGGTCCCGTGCTCGGCCCCTACCACCCCGTCATTCTGGACAACGTGCAGCGGCTCCGCCAGATCTCCGGCCTCGACGAAGTCTCGTTCCACATGTCCGGCACCGAGGCCGTGATGCAGACGGTACGGCTGGCGCGCTACCACACCAGGCGCAGCCATCTCGTCCGCTTTGCGGGGGCCTATCACGGCTGGTGGGGCGACGTGCAGCCCGGCGTCGGCAATCCCATCCCCGCGCACGAGACCTACACGCTCGCCGAGATGTCGGAGAAGACGTTGCACGTCCTGAAGACGCGCAAGGACATCGCCTGCGTGCTGGTCAACCCGCTCCAGGGCCTGCATCCGAACGGCAACGCGCCCGGTGATTCCTCGCTGGTCGATTCCTCCCGCGGCGGCAATTTTGATCGTGCGGCCTACACCGAGTGGCTCAAGAAGCTGCGTGAAGTCTGCACCGAGCGCGGCATCGTGCTGATCTTCGACGAGGTGTTCGTCGGCTTCCGCCTTGCCGCCGGCGGCGCCCAAGACTATTTCGGCGTGCGCGCCGACATGGTCACCTACGGCAAGAGCCTCGCTGGCGGCCTGCCGGTCGGCGTCGTCTGCGGCAAACGCGAGTTGATGCGCCGTTTCCGCGACGATCGCCCCGCCGACATCTGCTTCGCCCGCGGCACCTTCAACTCGCACCCTTACGTCATGACGGCGATGGACGAGTTCCTGAGCCGTCTCGCCAGCCCCAACTTCCGCGCGGTCTATAAGGGCCTCGACGAGACCTGGAACGGCCGCGTCGAAAAGCTCAACCGGATGATGACCGATGCCGGCCTGCCGGTGCGCTTCGCGAATTTCTCCTCGATCTGGACGGTGAAATACACCACGCCGTCCCGCTACAATTGGATGCTGCAATACTACCTGCGCGCCGAAGGTCTGGCGCTGAGCTGGGTCGGCACCGGACGGCTGATCTTCAGCCTCAACTACACCGACGCCGACTTCACCGAGGTCGCCGAACGCTTCGTTCGTGCCGCCGAGAAGATGAAGGCTGACGGCTTCTGGTGGCACGACGGTGTGCTCACCAACAAGAACATCAAGCGTCAGATCCTGAAAGAGATGCTGGCCAAGCGCTTCGGGCGCTGAGGCTGATTTCTGCAATACCGTCATGGCCCGGCTTGTCCCGGCCATCCACGCGTCTCCACACGATTGCTCCAAGACGTGGATGCCCGGCACAAGGCCGGGCATGACGTAGCCAATCAACATCGGAGGATCTGATATGCGCAGCGCGCTCAGGCGTGCTGCTCTTCGAGCGTGGGCTCGCCGACGAGGCCCAGCGTGTGCTCGGGGTTGAGGTGCAGGCCGGGGTCCATCAATTCGCCGCGCATCAGGGCCAGCGGAGCTCCGCGATAGAGCATCAGATCATGGAACGGGTCGGTCAGGATCTTGGTCATCCAGACGAGGCCGGTCTCGACATCGCGGATGAAGAACAGATGCACGGTGCGGAACAGAAGACCGCCGCCGCCGATGAAGAGCCAGATCTTGGCCGTCTGACGCATGAAGTCGGTCGCCGAAGCCCAGGGGGTAAACAGGCCGAACAGCGTGGGATCGACGAACAGCACCAGCGGCGAGAGTGCCCAGATCGCCATCAGCACCACCTTGCGCTGCAGGTTGTAACCGACCTTGATCTCTTCCTTGTACTCGTGCGTCGCCTGGTTGATGTGGTCGTAATCGTGCGGCTCGAAGAAGAAGTGACCGGCCTGGCGCGAGGTCATCGAGACCAGCCAGCCGACCAGCGCCGAGATCACGGGGTCGATGAAGAGCCAGACATAGGCGAAGAGGAAGCTCAGCGCGCTGACGAAGTGCAGGCTCTGATTGATGCGGCTGTGGTGATAGTAGCGATGGTCGTCCCAGCGCTGGATCCGCAGCTGCTCGAGGTAATTCTTGATCATGCTCTCCCCCAAAATGCTTTCGGGTTCAGGATTTACAGGGATTCGATGTAGGCCGTGTGACATCATCATTTTGTCATGTGACGATGCGCAGCGGCGGGATGACGCACGAGGGACGCGTAAACTCAGGCCGCTTTGGCGACGTCGACCTTGCGGAAGCGCACCAGCGAGAAGTGCCCGAGCGGCGGGATCAGGCGGCGCTCGGCGAGCTCCATGCCGCGCGCGCCGGCAAGCCACTTGGCGTAACGCGACCAGGCGAACTCGGCGGTGCGGAAGCCGAGCGGACGCACCACCGGCTGGAGCTTCTGCTCGATGAAGCGGCGCATGCCGGTATCGGCGCTGACGCGGGTGAGGATGATCAGTTCGCCGCCCGGGCGCAGCACGCGCGCGAACTCGTCGAGCGCCTTTTCCGGGTTGGGCACGGCGGTCACGACATATTGCGCCATCACGACGTCGAAGGAATTGTCCGGGAATTCGAGCTTCTCGGCGTCCATCACCGCGAGGCCCTCGACGTTCTTCAGATTGCCCTCGGCAACGCGGCGACGCGCCTTGTCCAGCATCGCTTCCGAAATGTCGGTGCCGAAGATGCGCAGGTTCGGCGCATAGAGCGGCAGCGAGATGCCGGTGCCGACGCCGACCTCGAGCACGCGACCGCCGATCTTGTTGGTCGCCGCGATCGCCGCCTGCCGACCCTTGGCGAACACGCCCCCGAACACGAGATCGTAGACCGGCGCCCAGCGGTCATAGGCCTGCTCGACCGTGCCACGGGTGAGATCGAGCTGCTGGGTACCGTCGAAGTTCATGATCTTAGCCATCGATGAGGTTCTCGCTGTGGTTCAAACGGGAGATCAACCGCGGACCGGCCGCCGCGCCATGCGTGGCGAGGCGCGCAAGGCGCGGCTGGGCTGAAGTGAAGTGAGATTGCCGACGAACTGGCGCGCGCTGTTCTCCCAAGAGCGCTCCAGCGCGAAGTTGCGGCAGGTCGCGCGCGACATCGTGAGCGCACGCAGGCACGCGGTGCGCAGATCATGGTCGATCGCGCCGATCGGATGATCGGCGATGACGTCCTTCGGACCCGTCACCGGGAACGCCGCAACCGGCGTGCCGCAGGCGAGCGCTTCGAGCTGCACCACGCCAAAAGTGTCGGTCAGGCTCGGAAACACGAACACGTCGGCCGCGGCGAGATGCGCGGTGAGATCCGCGCCCTTCTTCTCGCCGAGGAAGACGGCGGCGGGATATTTCTTTTCGAGCGCCGCCTTCTGCGGGCCGTCGCCGACGACGACCTTCGTGCCGGGCAGATCGAGCGAGAGGAACGCGTCGAGATTCTTCTCCACCGCAACGCGCCCCATCGTCATGAAGATCGGGCGCGGCAGGTCGAGCTGGGCCGGAGCATCGGGATGGAATAGCTCGGTGTTGACGCCGCGGGTCCAGAAGCCGAGCCGCTTGAAGCCGCGCTCGGACAATTCCTGCCGCAGCGAAGGCGTCGCCACCATCGTCATCGCGGCGGCATCGTGGAAGTGGCGCAGCACGGCATAGCCGACGCTCGCGGGGATGCCGGTCCGCACCGAGACATATTCGGGGAAGCGCGTCGTATAGGAGGTGGTGAAAGCGAGCCGGTTGCGGCGGCAATAGGCCCGCGCGGCCCAGCCGATCGGCCCTTCGGTGGCGATGTGCAGCGCGTCCGGGGCCGCCTTCTCGATCCGCCACGCGATCTCCTTCGCCGAAGGCAGCGCGAAGCGCAGGCCGGGATAGGTCGGCAGCGGCCAGGACCTAAAGCCGTCCGGGGTGAGGAAGTCGATCTCGACGTCGAGGGCCTTGGTCGCGTTCGCCAGCGAGGTCAGCGTCCGCACCACGCCGTTGACCTGCGGATGCCAGGCGTCAGTCGCGATTAATACCCGCATGGGAAAATCCCGAGAGTTTGATGATTCTCAGGCATCGACCATCAACGAAGGATATTTCAGGCGTGTGACGTCATAGAAGTGTCTGCGGGCTGTTTTGTTCGTTAACGGCGCCGCGCGGCCACGAAACTGTCATGAAACAATTCTTGCCGCGATGAAACCGTTTTCGGTTTTCCGCGCAAATGTCCCGAAACGACTTGTCGTTAATGATCTTACGCAACGGAGCACCGAAACGGTGCCGCGGTGAGCAAAACACCGAGCAAACAGGGGCGATCAAATGTTCAATCTGGACACCTTCAAGACCTATTCGCGCGCCGTTGTCGTCGGTGCAGTGACGATCTCCGCCATCGCGTTCGCAGGTGCGGCCAACGCCGCGCCGGTGCAGATCTTTCCGTTCTTCCAGCCGCTGCCGCCGATGGCCGCGCCGCAGCCGTTCCAGCCCTATCAGCCTTATCAGGCGCCGACCTACCAGACCGAGCCGTCCGAGGATCAGGACGCGGTCGAACTGCCGGCCCGCTTCCGCCGCCAGACCGTCGCTTACGCGACGCGCGAGGCGCCGGGCACCATCATCATCGATACGCCCAACACCTATCTCTATTACGTGCTCGGCAACGGACAGGCGCTGCGCTACGGCATCGGCGTCGGCCGCGACGGCTTCACCTGGTCCGGCATCCAGTCGGTGAGCCGCAAGGCCGAGTGGCCGGCTTGGACCCCGCCGCCGGAGATGATCGCCCGCCAACCCTATCTGCCGCGCCACATGGCCGGCGGCCCCGGCAATCCGCTCGGCGCGCGCGCCATGTATCTCGGCGGCACCATCTACCGCATTCACGGCACCAACGCCCCCGAGACCATCGGCAAGCGCGTCTCCTCCGGCTGCATCCGCATGACCAACGAGGACGTCACCGATCTCTACGCCCGCGTCAACGTCGGCACCAAGGTCGTGGTGCTGCCGATGACGGAACGCAGGGCGGAACTCGGCAGCGCAACGCGCTGAGCAGCAGGACATTCTGACGCGAGCGGCCCCGGAACCCACCGGGGCCGTTTTCGTTTGCCCTCGACACGCCGAGACGCGCTTGCTGCGGCGCGGTCCGCAATGGAGGCGCACATGCAATCACGCCCGCAATCCTCGCCAAGCCCATGGCTGCACGCCATCGCCGGCGGAGCACTGGCGTTGCTGTTGTTCGCGCCCTCTTCGCTTGCGCAGCAGCCGGCGAGCGGTGAGGCCGGTCACCAAGCCTTCAACAATTCCTGCCGCACCTGCCACTCCATGAAGGAAGGCGACAACCGCCTCGGCCCCAACCTCAACAAGATCGTCGGCCGCAAGGCCGGCTCGCTGCCGAACTACAACTACTCGTCCTCGATGAAAGAGGCCGGCTTCAACTGGGACCAGGACAAGCTCACGCGCTTCATGGTGAAGCCGGACGAGGTCGTGTCCGGTCACAAGATGCAGCCCTATGGCGGCATCTCGGCGGATGAGGCGGCGAAGGTGGTGGCTTATTTGGCGGCGGCGGGCGGGCAATAAGACTCGGATACGCCGCGCAATTCTTGGTGTAGCGCATCCTTCGAGACGCCCGCCTGCGGCGGGCTCCTCAGGATGAGGTCGGATTTCGTGGCCGCCAATTCTTCGACGCTTGCGCCAAGGCACGGCTACCAGTTAGCCTCATCCTGAGGAGACCGCGAAGCGGTCGTCTCAAAGGATGGGGCGTTCAGGATGACTGAAGGAGCGTACCTCTACATTCTCAGATGCGCCGACGGCAGCTACTATCGGCACGACGCGCACCGAGCTCGAAATCAGGGTCGCGCAGCATAATGCTGGTGCGTTCGAGGGCTACACAAAGTCGCGTCGCCCCGTGACCCCTCATCTTCTCTCAATGGTTCGATCGCATTACCGATGCGATCGAATGCGAACGCAAGCTCAAGAAATGGAGCCGCGCCAAGAAGGAAGCTTTCATGCGGGGCGATTTGCCCGGCTTCATGAGCTGGCAAAGCGCGGATCGCATCATCCTTCGAGACGCCCGCCTGCGGCGGGCCCTCAGGATGAGGGCTGAGTGTATCGCGGCAGCTTCAACGGGCATGGTGCTGCTCAGCCTCATCCTGAGGAGCGCGCCCTCGCGCGCGTCTCGAAGGACGAGGCGTTCACACCGGCGGGAGCTCCTCGCGGCCACCGCCCCGCAATCAGCCGCAGCCACGCTGCCGAATGAAGCGCGCTCATCAGGAGATACATCGGCACCATCCCGACCAGCACGGACCCGTGTCCGGTGGCGCAGAGCGTGTCCGCCGCGTCGCTGCCGGACAGAGCCGTCGCCGCGGCCATGATCGCGAAGGTTGGCGTTGCCGCCAGCCCCAGCCATCTGGCGAGATGACGCGCGGCCGCGACGCCATCACGGCTGCCGGCGGCCGCGCCGACGGAGCAGCTCATTTCCTCTCTCCCGCGGCCTCCTCGCGAAAAGCCTTCTCGCCTGCGTCCGAGATCTCGACCCATTTCTTGTCGGGCGCCGCGCCTTCGGCGTAGCTGTCGTGCCAATTCCACCATTTGTAGGTCGGGGTCTGCGGATAGCCCTGCGGCGAGTCCTCCCACACCTCCTGCCGGCCGAGCGGCGTGATGTCGAGGTAGTTCCAGGTGCCGCCCATCTGCTCGTCGCCGCGGCTCTTGACGAAATAGGTGCGGAAGACCCGGTCCCCGTCACGGTAGAACACGTTCGTCCCGTGCCATTCGTCCACGCCGAAATCGGCATCGAAGCTGTCGGTGATGGTGACCCATGGCATGGTCCACCCCATCCGCTGCTTCAGCTTCGCGATGTCCGCCTGCGGCGCGCGCGAGGCGAAGACGAGCGTGGTGTCGCGGGCATTGAGGTGCGCGACATGGGCGACCTGGTCGGCGACCATGGAGCAGCCCCGGCAGGCGTGATCGGGCCAGCCGAACACGCCCGGCTCGAAGAAGGCGCGATAGACGATCAGCTGCCGCCGGCCCTGGAATAGGTCGACCAGACTGACCTTGCCGCCGGGGCCCTCGAACGCATAGGTTTTGTCCACCGCCATCCACGGCATGCGCCGGCGTTCGGCGGCCAAGGCATCGCGGGCACGGGTATGGGCCTTTTCCTTCACGAGCAGCTGCAGACGGGCGGCCTCCCAGTCTTGCGGCGACACCACCGGCGGCGTCTGCATGGCGGGCTGCTCATTCGTCCCTGCGTTTTCAATTGATGTCATGATGGCTCTCCTCATCTCCTGCTTCGGCCGTCAACGATTTCTGCCACCGCGCGGTTGCGCGGCGGGAGTAACAAGTGTGGCGGGATTGGCATGGAATCACTGATCACCGCCGCCGCGCGTGCGCTGGAGGCCGGCGATCCGCTCGGCGCGCTGAACCGCATTGCGCTGCGCAACGATGCGCCGTCGCTGGCGCTGCGCGGCATCGCGATGGCGCAGCTCGGCGATCTCGCGAAGGCGAAGACGTTGCTGCGCAGCGCCGCGCGCGCGTTCGGTCCGAGAGAGGCGGTGGCGCGCGCACGATGCGTGGTGGCCGAGGCTGAGATTGCGCTGGTCTCGCGCGATCTGAATTGGCCGATGAAGGCGCTCGCAGCAGCACGCGCCACGCTCGAAAAGCACGGCGATCTCGCCAATGCCGCCCATGCGGGACACATCGAGGCACGCCGTCTTCTCCTCCTCGGACGTCCCGACGAAGCCGAACGGACGCTGGCCGAGCTCGGCGCCTTAATCTTGCCACCGGCATCGCAGGTCGTTCGCGAGCTCGTGGTCGCCGGCATCGCCATCAGGCGGCTGAGGACGAAAGAGGCGCGCGCAGCGCTTGGCCGCGCAGCCGGTGCGGCGCACCTTGCCCGCATTCCCGCGCTTGCTGCGGAGGTCGAGAGTGCGAGCCTCGTGCTCGATACACCCGCGGCGCGCCTGATCGCGCGCGGCAAGGAGCGTCCGCTGTTGCTTGGCGAGGTCGAGGCACTGGCAGCATCCAAGGCGCTGGTCGTGGACACCTTCCACTACAGCGTTCGCAACGGAGGCATCTTCGTATCGCTCGGAACGCGGCCGGTGCTGTTCGCGCTGGCGCGGCATCTGGCGCAATCGTGGCCCGCCGACGTGTCCCGGGAGGCGCTGATCGCCGCGGCGTTTCGGGCAAGGCACGCCGATGAATCGCATCGTGCCCGGCTGCGGGTCGAGATGGGCCGGCTGCGCGCCAAGCTCAAGCCGCTCGCGGATGTCACCGCGACCAAACAGGGGTTTGCACTGACGCCGCACAAGACGCGAGACGTGCTCGTGCTGGCGCGGCCAATCGAGGAGAAGCACGCCGGCATCCTCGCCCTGCTTTCCGACGGCGAGCCGTGGTCGAGCTCGGCGCTCGCGCTCGCGCTCGACACGAGCGCGCGGACCGTGCAGCGCGCGCTCGATGAGCTGGCGCGATCGAGCAAGGTGCAATTTTTCGGGCACGGCCGGGCGCGGCGCTGGATGACGCCACCCGTTCCGGGTTTCCCGACAGGCTTGTTACTCCCCGCCCCGCTCCTGAAGACCTAGGATGAAATCAGGTCACATCCACGAGGGATCGTACACATGAAGCGTTCAGCCGCCGAGATCGTCAGGGAATACGGGCCCTTTGCAGGGATCGAAGCCGTGCATGGCGTCACCTATGACGGCAAGCATGTCTGGTTCGCGTCCGGCGACAAGTTGAACGCGCTTGATCCGGCCGATGGCAAGATCGCGCGCTCGATCGATGTCGCCGCGCATGCGGGAACGGCGTTCGACGGCCGGCACCTGTTCCAGATCGCCGAGGATCGCATCCAGAAGATCGACGCCGCCACCGGCAAGGTGCTCGGCACGATCCCCTCACCTGGCGCCGGCGGCGATTCCGGCCTGGCATGGGCAGAGGGCTCGCTCTGGGTCGGGCAATATCGCGAACGCAAGATCCATCAGGTCGATCCCGAAACGGGAAAGATCCTGCGCACCATCGAGAGCAAGCGCTTCGTGACCGGCGTGACCTGGGTCGACGGCGAGCTCTGGCACGGCACCTGGGAGAACGAGGAAAGTGATGTGCGACGGATCGACCCGGAGACCGGCAAGGTGCTCGAGCAGCTCGATCTGCCCGCGGGGACGGGGGTCTCAGGGCTGGAGTCCGACGGCGGTGATCAGTTTTTTTGCGGCGGCGGCGGTCGCGGCAATGTTCGGGCAATTCGCCGTCCCCGGCGCAGCTAGTCCCAACGACGGCGCGAATGTGTGGCAACAGCGCGTTCGCAGCCGTTAACCTGTTCGCCCCAATTCCACCCCACCGGTGCGCTCTAGCGCCCTCCTCGCCCGCCCTGTAAAACCCTCCGTGGGGCGGCTTGGGGGATTGATGCGACTGACGTTGAATCTGAGGACGATCCTGATCGCCGTCGCGGTGCTCGCGGCGTCGTTCTTCATCAGCCTGAAGGCGATGGATCTGCTGTCGCCGCGCGCGACCAATCCGGCGCCGCCGGTCGCGCAACTGCCGCCGCTGCCGCCGGCCTCGAAGAGTTCGATCGTAATCGCGCCGGTTGCGATCGCGCTGTCGGCGATCCGCGAGCAGGCCGAGAAGGCGGCCCCGCGCAATTTCGCCGGGAAGGCCGACAACCCGATCTCGCAGATCCTGGAGAACGCCGATATCGGCTGGTCCGCCGTGCGCGGACCGATGGCGGCCGCCGGCGACAAGGACGTGCTGACGATCTCGACGCCGCTCTCCGGCAAGCTGAACGTGACGGGCTCGGTGTCCGCGAAGGCCACCGGCGCGCTCGGTGACGCCCTCGGCAGCGTGCTCGGCGGCGATGCGGCGAAGCGGATCGGCGCGGTCAACATCAAGAATCTGAACGCCAGCGCCGAGATCAAGGGCAACGTCGTCGTCACCTCGCGCCCGAAGCTCGCGGCCAACTGGCATCTCGAGCCCAATCTCGGCGCCCAGGTCAATCTCGGCGATACCAACCTCAACGTCGCCGGCGCCAAGGTCAACGTGCCGGCGCAGGTGAAGCCGCTGATCGACAAGAACGTGGGCGAGCAGATCAACGCCGTTTCCGAGCGCATCCGCAACGATCCTTCGCTGCGCGAGAATGCGAAAGCACAATGGGTCAAGGCCTGTCGCTCGATCCCACTGCAGGGCTCGGGCTCCGCGCTGCCGCCGCTGTGGCTCGAGATGAAGCCGGTGCGCGCGATCGCGGCGCAACCACGCGTCGACGCGCAGAACGTGACGCTGCTGCTCGGCCTGGAAGCCGAGACACGCGTGACCTCGACGCAGACCAAGCCGGATTGTCCATTCCCCGACAAGATCTCCATTGTGCCGCCGACCGGCACCGGCGTGAACATTGGCGTGCCGATCGACGTGCCCTTCACCGAGATCAACAAGCTGATCGCGGCGCAGATGGTCGGCCGCACCTATCCCGAGGACGGCTCCGGTCCGGTCGACGTCACCGTCAAGAGCGCCAACGTGACCCCCTCGGGCAACCAGTTGCTGATCTCGCTTCTGGTGCGAGCCAAGGAAAAGAAGAGCTGGTTCGGCCTCGGCGCGGAAGCAACCGTGCACATCTGGGGCCGGCCGGTGCTCGACCAGGCGCAGCAGACCTTGCGGCTAACCGACATCCAGCTCGCGGTGGAATCCGAGGCGGCCTTCGGCCTGCTGGGCGCCGCGGCGCGCGCCGTCGTGCCGCAGATGCAGCAGGCACTGCTGCAGAAGGCAACGCTGGATCTGAAGCCGATCGCCGCCAATGCGCGCGAGAAGATCGCCGCCGCGATCGCCGACTATCAGAAGAGCGAGGACGGTCTCAAGGTCGATGCCAAGATCGACAGCCTGACGCTTGCCGACATCGCCTTCGATTCCAAGACGCTGCGCGTCGTCGCGGAAGCCGGCGGCACGCTGAACGTAGCAGTGACGAAGCTGTCGGGAATGTAGCGCGCCGTCGCTTCCCCCGGTCCCGCGCGTCATCGCTTGCGCCGCTGGCATTCTCGCCCGAGGATGCTAAGCTGTGGCAGGCAAGAGAGGACGAGCATGGAAGCCGGCATGGTGACGCCCGCGCCGGCATTGGTGCGCTTTTCCGGCATTCAGAAGACCTATGATGGCGAGCAACTCGTGGTGAAGAACCTCGATCTCGACATCAGGAAGGGCGAGTTCATCACCCTGCTCGGCCCGTCGGGCTCGGGCAAGACGACCACACTGATGATGCTGGCTGGCTTCGAGGTTCCGACCCATGGCGAGATCTACCTCGCGGAACGGCCGATCAAGAACGTGCCGCCGCACAAGCGCGACATCGGCATGGTGTTCCAGAATTATGCCCTGTTTCCGCACCTGACGATCGCGGAGAACATCGCCTTCCCGCTGTCCGTTCGCAAGATCAGCAAGGCGGAAGCGCAGGAGCGCGTGATGGCAGCGCTGCGCATGATCAAGCTGGAAAATCTGGCGCACCGGCGGCCGGGGCAATTGTCCGGTGGCCAGCAGCAGCGCGTGGCGCTGGCCCGCGCGCTGGTCTTCAACCCGCAGCTCGTGCTGATGGATGAGCCGCTGGGCGCGCTGGACAAGCGCCTGCGGGAGCAGATGCAGCTCGAGATCAAGCAGCTGCACGAGACGATGGGCATCACCATCGTCTACGTCACCCACGATCAGAGCGAAGCGCTCACCATGTCGGACCGCATCGCCGTGTTCAACGACGGCATCGTGCAGCAAATCGACAGGCCGGACGCGCTGTATGAGCATCCGGTCAACAGCTTCGTCGCTCACTTCATCGGGGAGAACAACGTGCTTTCCGGCACCGTCGAGGCGGTCGAGCGGGACTATTGCCGCGTCACGCTGGCCGGCGGCGGCGCCGTGACCGCGAGGGCTGTCAACGTCTCGGGCGCGGGCGCATCGACCTCCCTGTCGGTGCGGCCGGAGCGGGTCTCCATCATCCTGGACGGCACGTCCAGCGAAGGACCGAACCGGCTGCCGGCCAAGGTGCAGAACACCATCTATCTCGGCGACCACGCGCTCGCCGTGCTCGATGTCGCCGGCAACGGGGAGTTCATGGTCAAGCTTCAGCCGCGGGCTCATGACAGGCTGAGCCATGGTGAAAGCGTGTTCATCACTTTCCGCCCCGAGGACTGCATGGCCCTCGATCCCGTCTGATCCGACCAGCACCAATTTCAACGCAACTAGATAGAGAAGGGACAAAACCATGCTGAAGCGCAAGATTGGCAAGATTGCTCTGGGCTTGGCCGCGGCATTGAGCGCCGGCGCCGCGCTCGCGAGCGCCGCGCAGGCGCGTGACCTCACCGTCGTATCGTGGGGCGGCGCGTATCAGGAGGCCCAGAAGAAGGTCTATTTCGAGCCGTTCAAGAAGGCCTCCGGCCTTCCCATGAACGACGAATCCTGGGATGGCGGCGTCGGCGTGTTGCGCGCCAAGGTGCAGGGCGGCGCCGCCACCTGGGACGTCGTCCAGGTCGAAAGCGACGAGCTCGCGGTCGGCTGCGAAGAAGGCCTGTTCGAGAAGCTGGATTATTCGAAGATCGGCGGCGAGGCCGCCTACATCCCGCCAGCTGTCAATCCATGCGGCGTCGGCGCCATCCTCTACGATTTCGTTCTCGGCTACGACAAGGACAAGCTGAAGGACGCCCCCAAAGGCTGGGCCGACTTCTTCGACACCAAGAAGATTCCGGGCAAGCGCGCCTTGCGCCAGGGCCCGAAGACCACGCTGGAGATCGCGTTGATGGCCGATGGAGTCGCGCCGAACGACGTCTACAAGGTGCTGGCGACCGACGAAGGCATCGATCGCGCCTTCAAGAAGCTGGACAGCATCAAGGGCGACATCGTCTGGTGGAAGGCCGGCGCCCAGCCGCCGCAATTGCTCGCCTCCGGCGAAGTGGCGATGACCTCCGTCTACAACGGCCGCATCGACACCGCGAACAAGAACGAGAAGAAGAATTTCGGCATGGTGTGGGACGGCGCGCTGTTCACCATCGACAGCTGGGTCATCCTGAAGGGCAGCCCGAACAAGGACGCGGCCTACAAGTTCCTGGACTTCGTCGGCAAGGCGGAGAACCAGTCGAAACTGTCGGAGAACATCGCCTATGGCACCTCGAACAAGGACGCAGCGGGACGGCTCGCGCCTGCCGTTCTGAAGGATCTGCCGACCGCGCCCGACAACATCAAGAACGCGGTCGAGATCAACGTCGGCTTCTGGCTCGAGAACATCGATCGCCTGACCGAGCGCTTCAACAAATGGGCGGCGAAGTAGCGCGCGAGCAACCGACGCCTAGAGCAGGTAGAGGATGGTGGATGGCTCCCGCGCGGCGCATCCTTCGAGACGCCCGCCTATGGCGGGCCCTCAGGATGAGGTCTGAGTCTGTGGCAGCGACTTTGCAGGCAGCGACGCCAGAGAGCCTCATCCTGAGGAGACCGCGAAGCGGTCGTCTCGAAGGACGAGGCGTTTGCTCAGGCCTTTCCCCACAGAGACTCGCCCGATGACCGCCCCGTCCGCGACCAGCGCCAACGCGTCGATCGAAATGCCGCTGAAACGACAATTGAAGCGCGTCGAGCGCGCGCGTCAGTTCAAGGCACTTGGGCTGATCCTGCCGCTGCTCGTCTTCCTGCTCTTCACCTTTGCCGGGCCCATCGCCGGTATGCTGTGGCGCTCGGTGGAAGACAGGGACGTGCGTCAGGTCCTGCCTCACACCATCGCTGCTCTCGCCGGCTGGGACGGCAAGAACCTGCCGGATGAGGAGGCCTTTGCTGCGCTGGTAAGTGATATCCAGGCGGCACGCGCCGCCGGCACCCTCGCCGTCGCAGCCAAGCGGCTCAATTACGCACTCAACGGCTTTCGCACCATCCTGACCAGCACGGGCCGCAATCTGAAGGGCGCGCCGGAACGAGGAACGGCGAAGGAGACGCTGACCAGGATCAACCCGGCTTGGCGCGAACGTGCGACATGGACCGCGATCAGGGACGCCGGTGGTCCCGTGACCAGCTTCTATTTGCTGGCCGCCCTTGACCTCGTCAGGAACGCGGACGGCGCGATCGTCTCGGCCCCGCCGGATCAGGCGATCTATCGCAACGTCTTCGCCCGCACCTTCCTCATCAGCCTCAGCGTCACCGTACTCTGCCTGATCCTCGGCTTCCCGGTCGCCTACCTCTTGGCGACGCTGCCGCCCGCCCGGTCGAACCTGCTGATGATCTTCGTCCTCTTGCCGTTCTGGACGTCGCTTCTGGTCCGCACCTGCGCCTGGATCGTGCTGCTGCAGAGCAAGGGCGTCGTCAACGACAGCCTGCACTGGCTTGGCATCATCGACGAGCCCTTGCGCCTGATCTACAATCGCTTCGGTGTCTGCGTGGCGATGACCCACGTGCTGCTGCCGTTCATGATCCTGCCGCTGTACAGCAGCATGAAGGCGATCTCCCCTGCCTACATGCGTGCCGCCGCATCGCTCGGGGCGCCGCCGGTCACAGCTTTCCTGCGCATCTACCTGCCGCAAACCCTGCCCGGCATCGGTGCGGGAAGCCTGCTCGTCTTCATCCTGGCGCTCGGCTACTACATCACACCGGCCCTCGTCGGCGGTGCCGCCGATCAGATGATCAGCTACTTCATCGCGCTCTACACGACCGAGACGGCCAATTGGGGCCTTGCTTCGGCGTTGGGCGCGGTGCTGCTGCTGGCCACGGTTCTGCTCGCGCTCGTCTATGGCAAGCTGGTGCAGGGACAGCAGGTCACCGGAGGCATGAAGAATTGAGCGATCTGTCTTCCCTTCGCACGCCCAGCCAGCGCATCGCGTGGAGCACGACGATCATCGTCTCCACGCTGGTGTTCATCTTCCTGATCGCGCCGATCCTTGCGATCATGCCGCTGTCCTTCAGTTCGGGTTCGTACCTGACCTATCCGTTGCCGGGCCTCTCCTTGCGCTGGTATGACGACTTCATCAACTCGCCGCGCTGGATGAATGCGTTGAAGAACAGCCTGATCATCGGGGTCGCCTCGACGGCGCTGTCCATGGTGCTCGGCACGCTCGCCGCGCTGGGCTTGGCGCAGTGGAAGAGCCGGTTCAAGCCGCTGGTGCTGGCCTTCGTGCTGTCGCCAGTGGTCGTGCCCGGCGTCATCACCGCAGTCGGCCTGTATTTCTTCTTCGCCCCGATCGGGCTGACGGGCAGCTATCTCGGCCTGGTCCTGGCCCACACCGCGCTGGCGACGCCCTTCGTGGTGATCACGGTCGGTGCGACACTACAAAGCTTCGACACCAATCTGGCGCGCGCCGCCGCCTCACTCGGTGCCTCGCCACTCTACGCATTCCGCCGCGTGATCCTGCCGCTGATCCTGCCGGGCCTTGCCTCCGGCGCGCTGTTCGCCTTCGCGACCAGCTTCGACGAGGTCGTGATCGTGCTGTTCATGGCAGGTCCCGAGCAGCGCACATTGCCGCGCGAGATGTTCAGCGGCATCCGCGAGAACATCAGCCCGACCATCACGGCGGCGGCGGTGATCCTGACGACGGTCTCGGTCATCCTCCTCGCCACGCTGGAAGCCTTGCGCCGGCGCAACGAACGGCTCAAGGGCGGCTGAGCGACACGTTCCTCCTTCTCCCCTTGTGAGAAGGTGGCAGCAACGGGCATCGTGCCTTTGAGATACTGCTCCTTCTCCCGGAAACATCACCCGCCCCCTCTTATTTTGCATTCTGCTACGGCGCGGATCGCTTAACTGCGGCTGCGGTTAGACGTTAGGATTTCTCCCGCAAACAACGCCCCAACAACAACACACAGGGAGCAACAACCATGCAAAAACTCATCGCCGCCGTCGCGGCCGGCCTCGCCCTCGCCGCGACGTCAGGCGCGGCGCAGGCCCAGATCTCCGACGATGTCGTCAAGATCGGCGTGCTCACCGACATGTCGAGCCTCTATGCGGACGCGACCGGCAAGGGTTCGCTCGTCGCGGTCGAGATGGCCGTAGCCGATTACGGCGGCAGGGTCGCGGGCAAGCCGGTCCAGGTCGTCGCGGCCGATCACCAGAACAAGCCCGACGTCGGCGTCAACATCGCCCGCAACTGGTACGACAACGACAAGGTCGACGCGATCTTCGACGTGCCGACGTCCTCGGTCGCGCTGCCGGTCTCGGCGCTGACGCGCGAGAAGAACAGGATCAACATCAATTCCGGCGGCGGCTCGTCCGACATCACCGGCGTCGCCTGCTCGCCCAATACCGTGCATTGGACCTACGACACCTATGCGCTGTCGAACGTCGCCGGCAAGGCCATGGTGAAGCGCGGCGAGGATACCTGGTTCTTCGTCACCGCCGACTATGCCTTCGGCATGGCGCTGCAGCGCGACGCCGCCAACGTCGTCAAGGAGAGCGGCGGCAAGGTGCTCGGCGAGGTCCGCCATCCCCTCAACTCGTCGGATTTCTCGTCGTTCCTGCTTCAGGCCCAGGCCTCCAAGGCCAAGGTGGTCGCGCTGGCGAATGCCGGCGGCGACACCACCAATGCGCTGAAGCAGGCCTCCGAATTCGGCCTGACCCAGGGCGGCCAGAAGATGATCGCCCTGCTGCAGGAGATCACCGACACCCATGCGCTCGGCATCAACGCGACGCAGGGCCTGATCGTCACCGACGCCTTCTACTGGGACATGAATGACGAGACGCGCGCCTTCTCGAAGCGCTTCAACGACAAGGTCGGGCACATGCCGACCATGATCCAGGCCGGGCTCTATTCGGCGACTATGCACTATCTGAAGGCGATCGACGCCATCAGGACCGACGCCGCGCCGAAAGTGATGGAGCAGATGCGCGCGACGCCGGTCAACGACTTCTTCGCCAGGAACGGCAAGATCCGCATCGACGGGCGCATGGTCCACGACATGTATCTGTTCGAGGTCAAGAAGCCCGAGGAATCCAAGGGCGAGTGGGACCTCTACAAGCTGATCGCAACCGTGCCCGGCGACGAGGCCTTCCGGCCGCTCGACAAGGGCGGCTGCCCGCTGGTGACGCACTGAGCGTTTGCAAGCCTAGGGTGTTGAGCTACCGAAGCTTCCACAGCGTCATGGCCGGGCTTGTCCCGGCCATCCACGCCTTTCCTAGGCTCGCCAAGAACGTGGATGCCCGGGACAAGCCCGGGCATGACCGCATGCGAGGTGAAAGACGCGACAGCGCGCCCGGTGAAAACCGGGCGCCCGTCGTTTGGGTCGTCAGTCGAGCCGCATTACTCCGAGTACTTGAACTGCGGCATGTTCTTCAGCTCGTCCTTGCTGGCATTGAACACGGCGTGGTCCGGGTACCATTTCGAGGTGGACGACGTCGAGGTCGCAGCCGGCTTGTTGTCGGTGCCGGTCGCAGCGCCCGTGGTGGTGGTCGCCGCGGGCTTGGCACCCGGGTTCGCGCCGGTACCGGTGTAGGCGACGGCCTCGTTGACGAACTTCAGCTTCTCATAGGGCACGGCGACGAGATGCTCGCCCATGCCGAGGAAGCCGCCGACGCCGATCACGGCAATCTTGATGTCGCCGTTCTTGTCCATCAGCAGGTCGTTGATCGTGCCGATGTTCTCGTTGGCTTCATTGTAGACCTTCAGGCCGTCCATCTTCGACGTACGCCACTGGCCGGACGCGGTCGTGGACGTCGTCGTGGCGGTGGTGGCCGCAGGGGCCGCCTTGTCGGTGGTGGCGGGCGGCGATTGCGCGAACGCAACGGTCGTCAGCAGGGCAGTGCCGGCGAGGCCGGCAACGATCGACTTCATCATGTTGTCCTCTCCTTCAGCAAAAAACTCGTGCGGAGAAAACAGCGCTGATCACGCGCAGTTCCTTGTGCGCGGCAATTTCGTCGCGCTTTGCGCGAGCGCGATATCGAGTGGGAGATGTTCCTGCGTCACTCAGGAACATTTTGCGGCGCACGGTTCCCCGCCGACGATCATGCGCCCTGGGTGAAGCATGATCGCGGCGAGGACACGCGCCGACCTGGCGTCGCCCGGGGTCAGCTCTTGTAGTCGATCAGCAGCGCGGAGAAGCTCGAGCCGCTCGACGCGCTGCCACTCGCGCCGTAGGACGACGCCGACGATTGGGACTGCTGGAGCGCCTGGAGGAATTGCTGGAGTATTTCGGCCGTCGTGGACCCGGTCGACGTGCTGCTGGTCGACGATGTCGTCGTAGAATCCGAAGAGCTGTCGTCCGGCGGCGGGCCCG
Organism: Bradyrhizobium daqingense; assembly: GCF_021044685.1. Classification (NCBI taxonomy): domain Bacteria; kingdom Pseudomonadati; phylum Pseudomonadota; class Alphaproteobacteria; order Hyphomicrobiales; family Nitrobacteraceae; genus Bradyrhizobium; species Bradyrhizobium daqingense. The sequence continues at coordinate 2,950,718 of NZ_CP088014.1, read as the reverse complement.
GCGGCGGTCCGCCTGCTCCACCGGGACCGCCAGCTCCACCGGGGCCACCCGCCCCGCCCGGGCCACTGGCGAAGGCGGACTGAAACACGCTCTTCAGCTCCTCGGCCTGGTCGGCGGTCAGCGTCCCGTTCGACACCTCGTTCGAGATCAGGTCGTCGATCTTCGACTGCATCTCGTCCTTGGAGGGCCGCGTGCCGCGCGACTGGTCGCTCGCGCGGCTCTGCTGGAGTGCGGTGTCGATGTCGGTCAGCGCCGTCGAAAGCGCGGATTGGTCCGACGACGAGATCGTGCCGGCGGAGACTTGCGATTGCAACTCCTGCTGTAGCCGCTGCAGCGGCGATTGGTGGCTGCCGGCGGAGGCCGCCGAAATCGAGGTCATGATGGCTCCGTGGATCTTGCGGGTTTCGTCGCGAGCGGCGCCACGGTATGGTTTACGGCCTTAACGAGAACTTGCCGCTCCACGGCCCGGTCGTGTCCCGGCATTGCGGCAAGACCTCCAGAAACATCCTGAAACAAAATTCTTCGCCATTCGGCCCAAATCTTGGACAAACAAAGCGCATGACCATTCCCAATCCCAACATCCTGGTCGTCGAGGACGACCGCGAAACCCGGACGTTGATTGCGAAATACCTGCGCAACAACGCCTGCAACGTCACCGCCGTGAGCGACGGCCGCGAGATGTCGCGCGCGATGGCCGACCATCGCGTCGACCTGATCATCCTCGACGTCATGCTGCCGGGCGAGGACGGTCTCAGCCTCTGCCGCAAGCTGCGCGCGGAGTCGCAGACGCCGATCATCATGCTGACCGCGCGCGGCGAGGACGTCGACCGCATTGTCGGCCTGGAGATGGGCGCGGACGACTATCTGCCGAAGCCGTTCAACCCGCGCGAGCTGCTCGCCCGCATCAACGCGGTGCTGCGCCGCCAGGCCGCGGCTCAGGCGGCGAGCTCGATCGAAGGCGCTTCCACGCTTGCCTTCGAAGGTTGGCGTATCGATCTGCGCATGCGCGAACTACGCAATCCCGAAGGCGCGCGCGTCGCGGTGACCAGCGCCGAGTTCGATCTGCTGAGGACGTTCTGCGAGCGGCCCGGTCGCGTGCTGTCGCGCGACAGCCTGCTCGACCTCACGCAAGGGCGCAACACCGGCTCGTTCGAGCGCTCCATCGACGTGCTGGTGAGCCGCATCCGCCGCAAGATCGAGCCCAATCCGTCCGACCCCACCATCATCAAGACGGTGCGCTCCGGCGGCTATCTGTTCACGCCGCGAACCGAAGCGGCAAGTCCCGAAGCGGTGACCGCGCCCCTGAGCAGCTGAGGAACGGCCGTCATGATGCCGTTCCGCTTCTTCCACCTCAAGAGCATCGGCGGGCAGATCGCCGCTCTGGTGGTGGCCTCGATCGTCGCGCTGCATCTGATCCTCACCGCGAGCTTCCTGATCAGCCGGCCGGACCGCGCCGAGCCGCCCGACAGTGCGCACCAATTGGCCGATGCCGCCCTGCTGCTCAACGGTGCCGATGCAGGCGAGCGGCCGCGCCTTCTCGCCGATATCGCTCGCGCGTTTCCCAAAGCGAACATCGAGATCCTCGCGCCGGAAACGGCCGCCCTCGCCGCCGATCGTGAGAGTCCCCACCTGCGCAATGTGCGACGGCATCTTAGTCCCCAGTACAGGGTGGTCGCGCTGGCGCCGCAGGACGGCGCGCAGCGTGTCGCGGTCGAACTATCTGACGGCACCATGATCGCGGGCCGCGTCGAGCACGGCCCCCGTCCGCCGCGATTCTGGGGCGGACCGTGGATGATCACGCTGCTGTTCGCGCTGATCAGCGTCACCATGCTCGGCCTGTGGGCGGCCTATGCGCTCGCCGCGCCGCTGTCGTCCTTCGCCAGGGCCGCGGAGAATTTCAGTCTTGACGGCGCCGCCGAGCCGCTGCCCGAGCGCGGCCCGGAGGAGATCCGCTCGGTGGCGCGCGCACTCAACCGCATGCAGGAGCGCATCGCGCGGCTGATGTCGGACCGCACGCGGATGCTCGCCGCGATCAGCCACGACCTGCGCACGCCGATCACGCGCCTGCGGCTGCGCGCCGAGTTCATCGAGGACGAGGGCAACCGCAAGCGCATGCTGATCGACCTCGACCAGATGCGCTCGATGCTGGAATCGGTGCTGTCGCTGCTGCGCAACGACCGCAAGGTCGAGGCGGTGACGCTGGTGGACATCGCCAGCACGCTCCAGCTCGTCGCCGACCAGTTCGGTGACATGGGCCATGTCGTGCATTACGAGGGACCGGCCTCCGCGACCGCCGCCGCGCGGCCCGACGACCTGCATCGCGGTGTCACCAACCTCGTAGAGAACGCGGTGCGCTTCGGCGCCGAGGTCACGATCCGCCTCGACGTCTCCAGCACCACGCTCGTCATCGACGTCGAGGACGACGGCCCCGGCATCTCGGATGCGCGCAAGCAGGAAATGCTCGAGCCGTTCGTGCGCGGCGACGATGCGCGCACGATGGACGAGTCCACTGGCTTCGGGCTCGGCCTGTCGATCGCGCGCGCGATCGCGCTCGCCCATGGCGGCGAGCTGTCGCTACACGATCGCGCCCCGCACGGGTTGATCGTGCGGATGCAATTGCCGGTTTGGCAGGAGCCGCGGCTGGCGGCGTAATCAAGCCGCGAGCGGCGGATGCGCGATGGCCTCGCGCTCGAAGATCGCCACCGCCTCGAAGCGATAGCCGCAGGCCTGGCAGGCCCAAAGATAAGATACGCGTCCTTCGCCCGGCTCGATCCAGTCAGGGAACGGGATCGGTGTGCCACATTGCGCACAGGGGTTCTGCTTGGGGATGTCGCCGATGTCTGCTCGGGTCATGGACGTCCTCCCAAATGCTGTTTTCGAAGAGCGATTTTTGGGCGGATGCGCGAAGGGACAAACCTGCTGTCGCGTCGACGCGCACCACCGGTTCGGATCGTGACTCGGGTTTAAGTCGTAAAAGCGACCGCTCGGCGAAAATCGCCGCCGGCGACTTTTCGCCACATCATCGCCGTCTTCCCACGGCCTAACGCACAAGGGTGCAGGTCCGTTCGACCGAGGAACATTTCGATGAAGATTTTACGCATTGCCGCGCTGCTCGCGGCCGCACTGACATTGCCGCAGGCCGTCTTCGCCGGCGAGGCCGAATACGCCGAGATGGTCGCGGCCCATGCGCGTGCCAATGGCGTGCCGGAAGCGCTGGTGCACCGCGTCATCATGCGCGAGAGCCGCTATCAGCCGCACCTCGTCGGCCGCGGCGGCACCATCGGGCTGATGCAGATCAAGCTCGCGACCGCCCGCGGCGTCGGCTACACCGGCGATGCCGCCGGCCTGCGCGATCCCAACACCAACCTCACCTATGCCGTGAAGTACCTCGCCGGCGCCTACCGCGCCGCCAATGGCGACCACGCCCGAGCCGTGCGTTATTTCGCGGGCGGCTATTACTACGCTGCAAAGCGCCAGCGCCAGGAGATGGTGCAGGTCGCCAATATGGGCGAGACCAATATGGGTCAGGGCAATTTCGGCCAGCCTTGGCTCGAGCCGAACGGCAACCCGCAGCCGATGTTCGGCGCGCCGTCGCACCGCAAGCTGGCGCAACGCGTCCGCAACGCGCGGGCGCAGGTTCCCGGTCAATGATCGCCGTCATGGCCGGGCTTGTCCCGGCCATCCACGGCCTTTCGGGCAGCGAGAACGTGGAGGCCCGGGACAAGCCCGGGCATGACGAGCCGTACGCGTTGACACCGTCCGTCACTGGCATACATTAGAGCCGTTCCGAGGGGTGCTCCGAGGAGGAGCTGAGATACCGCTAAACGGGCAATAACGCCCGGGACCGCGGTGACCCTTTGAACCTGATCCGGGTCATGCCGGCGAAGGGACAGGGATGTTGCAGACGACCAAGCGACCGGATTCACCGGTATCCATCATCGGCGCGGGCATTGCCGGAGCCTGGCAGGCGTTGTTGTTCGCGCAGGCCGGCCATGCCGTGACCCTACACGAGCGCGGTGACGCCGCGATGACCGATGCCACCAGCCATTGGGCCGGCGGCATGCTCGCGCCCTATTGCGAGGCCGAGGTCGCCGAGCCCATCATCAGCCGCCTCGGCTTGCGCTCCCTCGATATCTGGCGGCGCGAGCTGCCCGATACGCCGTTCAACGGTTCGCTCGTCGTCGCCCATCCGCGCGAGCGCAACGATTTCGAGCGCTTCGCCCGGATGACCGAGGGCCACCAGCGGCTCGATGCCGCCGGCCTCGCCGCGCTGGAGCCGTCGCTGGAGGGCCGCTTCCGCGACGCGCTGTTCTTTCCGACTGAAGGCCATGTCGAGCCGCGCCGCGTGCTGCCCAAGCTGCACGAGCGCATCAAGGCTGCCGGCGGCACCATCAAGTTCTCCAGCGATGTCGCCGCCAAGGATCTGGACGGCATCGTGATCGACTGCCGCGGTCTTTCTGCGCGCGACGAGCAAAGCGAGCTGCGCGGCGTCAAGGGCGAGATGATCCTGATCGAGACGGACGAGGTGCAGCTGTCGCGCCCGGTGCGGCTGATCCATCCGCGCTGGCCGCTCTACGTCATCCCGCGCGAGGACGGCCTGTTCATGCTGGGCGCGACCTCGATCGAGGCGGAAGACACCGGCGTCAGCGTCCGCTCCGCGCTGGAGCTGTTAGGTGCCGCCTATGCCGTGCATCCCGCGTTCGGCGAGGCCCGCATCGTCGAATTCGGCTCGGGCCTGCGTCCGGCCTTCCCCGACAACCTGCCGCGCATCGGCGTCCGCGGCGGCCGGATCAGCGTCAACGGGCTCTACCGTCATGGCTTCCTGCTCGCGCCTGTTCTCGCCGAGCTGACGCTCGCTTATGTCCAGCGCGGCCAGATCGACAATGAGGTGATGCAATGCGCGTGATCGTGAACGGTGAGCAGCGCGAGGTGAACTCCGCCAGCGTGGACGCGCTGCTCAGCGAGCTCGACTACGAGGGCAGCCATTTCGCCATCGCGCTGAACTACGACGTCGTGCCGAAAAGCCGCTGGGCGGAGACGCAGCTGAAAGCCGGCGACGAGATCGAGATCATCACGCCGCGGCAGGGAGGGTGAGGTGATGTCGCTCCACGCTCCGCTGTCATCGCCCGGCTTGACCGGGCGATCCAGTACGCCGCGGCTTCAGGTTTCCAGCCGCTCCGCCGCGGCGTATTGGATCCCCGCCTTCGCGGGGATAACAACGACATTTGGGCTGACACCGTCATTCAAGGAAACACCGACATGGTGACCTTCTACGGCAAGACCTTCGCCTCGCGCCTGCTGATCGGCAGCGCGCTCTATCCATCCCCCGCGATCATGCAGGCGGCGATCCGCGCCTCCGGCTCCAGCATCGTCACGGTGTCGCTGCGGCGCGAATCCGCCGGCGGCAAGACCGGCGATGCGTTCTGGAAGCTGATCCGCGAGCTCGATGTCACCGTGCTGCCGAACACCGCCGGCTGCCGCACCGTGCGGGAAGCCGTCACCACGGCCAAGCTCGCCCGCGAATTGTTCGGCACGTCCTGGATCAAGCTGGAAGTGATCGCCGACAACGACACGCTGCAGCCCGACGTCGTCGGCCTGGTCGAAGCCGCGACCATCCTGATCAAGGACGGCTTCGAAGTGTTTCCCTATTGCACCGAGGACCTCTCGGTCGCGAACCGCCTGGTCGATGCCGGCTGCAAGGTGGTGATGCCGTGGGCAGCGCCGATCGGCAGCGCCAAGGGCATCATCAACCGCGACGCACTGAAGCTCTTGCGCGACCGCCTCCCCGACATCACGCTGGTGGTCGACGCCGGCCTGGGCGCGCCGAGCCACGCCGCCCACGCGCTCGAGCTCGGCTATGACGCCGTGCTGCTCAACACCGCCATCGCCAAAGCCGCCGATCCCGTCGCGATGGCGAATGCCTTCCGCCTCGGCTGTGAGGCCGGCCGCACCGCTTACGAAGCCGGGCTGATGAATTCTCGCGATTTCGCCTCCCCCTCAACCCCTGTCGTCGGGACACCCTTCTGGCATGCCGTATCCTGATCGCTTCTATCCCGTCGTCGATAGCCTCAAATGGGTCGAGCGGCTGACCAAGCTCGGCGTCGGCACCATCCAGCTGCGCGCCAAGGAGCTCAACGACGCCGACGCGCTGCAGGTCGTCACCGATGCGCTGGCGATCACCAAGGGCACGCAGGCCAAGCTGGTCGTGAACGATTATTGGCGCGCGGCGGTCGTCGCCGGCGCGAAATATCTGCATCTCGGCCAGGAGGACCTCGCCGAAGCGGACCTCAAGGCGATCCGCGAGGCCGGGCTGTCGCTCGGCATCTCCACCCATGACGACGCAGAGCTCGCGACCGCGCTCGCGGCAAAGCCCGATTACGTCGCGCTCGGCCCGATCTTCTTCACGACGCTGAAGTCCATGCGCTTCGAGCCGCAGGGCATTCCAAAGATCACGGAATGGAAGCAGCGCATCGGCGACATCCCGCTGGTCGCGATCGGAGGCATCAAGTTCGAGCACGCCGCCGAGATCTTCGCCGCCGGCGCAGATTCGATCGCGGTGGTCTCGGACGTCACGCAACACCCCGATCCCGATGCCCGCGTGCGGCAATGGCTCGGCCTGTCGAAGGAGGCTGCATGATGCTCGCTCCGCTCTCACCACTCGTCATTGCGAGGAGCACTTGCGACGAAGCAATCCAGACTGCTTCTGCGGAAGCATTTCTGGATTGCTTCGCTGCGCTCGCAATGACGGAGCAAGACGTCATCAGCGTCGCCCAGACGCACACACATACGAATTAAACCGGAGGATCCCCATGAACATCCGCTCCAATCCCGACAAGACCGTGCCCGCCGTCACCACCGGCCCCCTTCCCTCCTCGCGCAAGATCTTCGCCTCGCCCGATGCCGCGCCCGATCTGCGCGTGCCCTTGCGCGAGATCATCCTCTCCGAAGGCGCGGGCGAGCCCAACCTGCCGGTCTACGACACCTCCGGCCCCTACACCGATCCGTCCGTCACCATCGACGTCAACGCCGGCCTTGCCCGCCATCGCAAGCAATGGGTGCTGGAGCGCGGCGGCGTCGAGGAATATGAGGGCCGCCAGATCAAGCCGGAAGACAACGGCAGCGTCTCCACCGACAAGGCCGCGCGCGCCTTCTCGGCCTATCACAAGCCGCTGCGCGGCCTCGACGGCCACAAGATCACCCAGCTCGAATTCGCCCGCGCCGGCATCGTCACCAAGGAGATGATCTACGTCGCCGCCCGCGAAAATCTCGGCCGCAAGCAGCAGCTCGAGCGCGCGGAAGCAGCTCTTGCCGACGGCGAGAGTTTTGGTGCATCGGTGCCCGCCTTCATCACGCCGGAGTTCGTGCGCGACGAGATCGCGCGCGGCCGCGCCATCATCCCCTCCAACATCAACCACAGTGAACTCGAGCCGATGATCATCGGCCGCAACTTCCTGACCAAGATCAACGCCAACATCGGCAACTCGGCCGTGACCTCGTCGGTCGAGGAAGAGGTCGAGAAGATGGTGTGGGCGATCCGCTGGGGCGCCGACACCGTGATGGACCTCTCGACGGGCCGCAACATCCACACCACGCGCGAATGGATTTTGCGCAACTCGCCGGTGCCGATCGGTACCGTGCCGATCTACCAGGCGCTGGAGAAGTGCAACGGCGATCCCGTCAAGCTGACCTGGGAGCTCTACAAGGACACGCTGATCGAGCAGTGCGAGCAGGGCGTGGACTATTTCACCATCCACGCCGGCGTGCGCCTGCAATACATCCACCTCACTGCCAGCCGCGTCACCGGCATCGTCAGCCGCGGCGGCTCGATCATGGCGAAGTGGTGCCTGGCGCATCACAAGGAGAGCTTCCTCTACACGCATTTCGACGAGATCTGCGATCTCATGCGCAAGTATGACGTCTCGTTCTCGCTCGGCGACGGCCTGCGTCCGGGCTCGATCGCCGATGCCAACGACCGCGCGCAGTTTGCCGAGCTGGAGACGCTCGGCGAGCTCACCAAGATCGCGTGGGACAAGGGCTGCCAGGTCATGATCGAAGGCCCCGGCCACGTGCCGATGCACAAGATCAAGATCAACATGGACAAGCAGCTCAAGGAGTGCGGCGAGGCGCCGTTCTATACGCTTGGACCGCTGACCACCGACATCGCGCCGGGCTACGACCACATCACGTCAGGCATCGGCGCCGCCATGATCGGCTGGTTCGGCTGCGCCATGCTCTGCTACGTCACGCCGAAGGAGCATCTCGGCCTGCCCGATCGCAACGACGTCAAGACCGGCGTCATTACCTACAAGATCGCCGCCCATGCCGCCGACCTCGCCAAGGGCCACCCCGCCGCGCAACTGCGCGACGACGCGCTCTCGCGCGCGCGGTTCGAATTCCGCTGGACCGATCAGTTCAACCTCGGCCTCGATCCTGATACCGCGAAGAACTTCCACGACGAGACCCTGCCGAAGGAAGCCCACAAGGTCGCCCATTTCTGCTCGATGTGCGGCCCAAAATTCTGCTCGATGAAGATCACGCAGGACGTGCGGGACTACGCGGCGACGCTGAACGATCCGAACAGCGTGGGCATGTCGATGAGCGGCACCGCGGAGGACGGCATGGCGAAGATGAGCGCGAAGTTCAAGGAGATGGGCGAGAGCTTGTATCTGGATGCGGAGAAGGTGAAGGAGAGTAATCGGGTGTTGTGAGGGCGTCTGGGGGTTTCGGGACGACATTGTCGTCCCGAAAGTCGCAACACGATGCGAACAGTCCATGCGGTTTGAAGTATTGCCAGGACTACCACCTTACGGCCCGCCTGCCGTATCGTTCACAGAACGTGGCGATAGCGAGTTTCGTGAAGGTTTGGTTGTTCGCTTCTATCCAAAGATGTCCGAGCCGTGGATCGGTAATTTCCTCGGTGGCATGTCCGATTATACCAATGTGTTTGACCACCCCAACGGGACGGACGTGATCGTTGTCGCTTGGGGCGAGACCTTTATTATCGATCCGGGGCACCGCGCGATTCGAGAGCACCTTGCCAGTGATACTCAGCGAGCAATTCCCGTACCAGCTCTTGGGCTCGTCCTTTTCCAAGGTCTCGTCGGCTTCAACGCTGTTCGGTCAGATGGTTCGCGATGGAGGAGTCCGCGGATCTCGTGGGATAGCTTCCGCGATATCAATGTTGTTGAAACCGAGCTTACCGGCGAAGCATGGACTCCGATCGGAGATGCGTGGGTGCCGTTTGCCCTCGATCTTCTGACCGGCCGTTGCACCGGCGCAATCTATGAAGCGGATATGACTCGGTCGTTGCGCGCTACGCCAAGGGTAGATCTATCGTAGAAAGCGTAGTCCGGATGAGCAAAGCGATATCTCGGATTGACAATTGCCTGGCACACAGCTGCCGCTCATGCGACCTAAAATCTGCGGATAGATGATTTGCCCGCGCTCGACCTCCATCGCCTCCCCGACCAGCTCTGTCCCAACCTCCGTCTCGTCTTCGTCGGCACCGCCGCCTCGACGCGCTCTGCCGAACTCGGGCACTACTACGCCCATCCCGGCAACCGCTTCTGGCGCGCGATCCATGAGGCCGGGATCACGCCGCGGCGCTATCAGCCAAGCGAGTTTGCCGCGCTGATCGAGCTCGGGATCGGCTTCACCGATCTCTGCAAGACGGGCGCCGGGATGGATCACCAGATCGCGGCGGAAGCGATCGACCTATCGGGCTTCAGGGCGAAGATGGAGAAGTACCGGCCGCGGACGATTGCGTTCACGAGCAAGAAGGCGGCGAGCTTGTTTTACGGCAGGCCGTCGCGCGGGATTGCGCTGGGGCGGCAGATTCGGGATCAAAGCTTGCCGGAGATTTTCGTGTTGTCGTCGCCATCGGGGGCTGCGTCGGGGAGCTGGACGCTGGAGCCGTGGCGGGAGCTGGCGAAGTGGATTGGTCGCGCACCCTGAACGGCACTTGCCGAATTGCATCTGCTCTCGTGTCCCGGGCAAGCGTAGCGCAGACCCGGGCCCCAGAAGCTCCGGCACGCGTTCGTCATGGGCCCCGGCTCTGCAGCGCATCACGCCGCAAATGGCGGAGCGCTGCACTGCGTCCGGGGCACCACCACCGATATTTTGCACACAGTCTGTCGGCAGCCCGCATCCGTCGTTCGTCCTCTGGAAACGATCACCCCGGAGCCATCCCATGCCCACCATCACCGCCTTCGAAAACTCCCCCGACCGCGGCCGCGGGCAGGCGCGCGACATGCGGGTTCGCTGGGCGCTGGAGGAGGTCGGCCAGCCCTATGACGTTCGCCTTCTCTCCTTCGCCGCGATGAAGGCGCCGGCGCACCTCGCGCTGCATCCGTTTGGGCAGATCCCGACCTATGAGGACGGCGATCTCGCGCTGTTCGAATCCGGCGCGATCGTGCTCCATATCGCCGAGCGTCATGCCGGGCTGCTGCCGAGTGAGCCGAACGCACGAAGCCGCGCCATCGCGTGGATGTTCGCCGCGGTCAGCACAATGGAGCCGCCGATCGTCGAGCTCACCATGGCGATGCTGTTCGAGCGCGACAAGGACTGGTACGAAGCGCCTGCCCATGCTGCACGAGCGCGTCCGCGTCAGGCTCGGCGAGCTCTCTCGCCGCCTCGGTGGTGCCGACTGGCTCGACGGCGCGTTCAGCGCCGGCGATCTCATGATGGTGACGGTGCTGCGGCGGCTGAACACGTCGGGTCTGCTGGACGAATTTCCCGACATCGCCGCCTATGTCGCCCGCGGCGAGGCGCGGCCTGCCTTCAGGCGGGCATTCGCTGCGCAACTGGCGGTGTTCACGGCCACGTCGCGTCCGTAGCCCGCGACGGTTGCAAGCCTGCGGCTGCGGCGATACGACTGAGGTGGACGTCCCCGATATCATGGGCCGGCATAAGCCAGGACACCACCGCGATGAGCGACAATCTGACCGGCGTCTGGGAGGGCAGCTACATCCAGCCGGGTGTCGGAATGATCACGTTCACGGCCACGCTGGTCGAGACCGGGGGCGCGCTCGGCGGGAGCGTGACCGAGCCCTGCATGATGCCGGGCTGCCCGCTCAGCACGCACAATTCCTGGATTGCCGGTCATCGCTCCGGCAGCGCGGTCTCCTTCGTCAAGCGCTACGACCCGCCCGGCTTCGGCTACGACCGCGTCACCTATGAGGGCACGGTGAACGCGGACGCGACCGAGATCGACGGGCGCTGGCGCGTGTCGGGGTATTCCGGATCGTTCCTGATGATCCGCGCCAGTAAGCCTGCGCAGGCGGTTACGACCGAGACGCGCGCCAAGGAACCAACCCGCTAAGGGGCGCAACGATGCTGACCCTCTACTCCTACCCGGAACTGTTCGGCGTCGCCGACAACAACGGCTACGGCCTCAAGGTCTACGCGTTCCTCAAGCTCGCTTGCGTGCCGTTCGTGCACGAGCACGTCTTCGATGCCTCAGCGGCGCCGCGCGGGCAACTGCCTTACATCATCGACGACTTTGAGACCATCGGCGACAGCGAGACCATCATCGCGCACGCGACCGCGAAATATCGCCTCTCGATCGATGCCGGCCTGTCACCGGACCAGCGCCGCACCAACCATTTCGTCACGCGCATGCTGGACGATCTCTACTGGGTGATGTCCTATTCGCGCTGGAAGGACGAGCGCTTCTATCCGGCGTTCCGCGATGCCTTCATCGCGCAGCATCCGCAGATCGACGCTGCCGGCTTCGAGAAGGCCAAGGCCACCAACGCGCAGCGGTATCATTTCCAAGGCATTGGCCGCTACACGCCCGAGCAGGCTTACGCGCGAGGGCTCGCCGATCTGCAGGCGCTGGCGGAGATCGTGCCGGCGGCCGGCTTCGTGCATGGCGCGGCGCCGACGAGCGTCGATGCCGGCATCTACGGCTTCATCGCCAACATTTAGTACTTTCCGATCCCGACGCCGCTGAAGGCCTTCGTCGATGCGCACGCCAACCTCGTCGCGCATTGCGGCCGGATTCATGCGATGGTGAGCGCGTAGGCCGTATTCGTAGGTGGGTTGGCGCAGCGTAACCCACCACTTCTGCTCCTGCGGAAACCAAAGAGGTGGGTTAAGCGTTCGGCTAACCCACCCTACGGCACCGTCTGCTACCGCATCGTGATCGCGAGCCCGCTGAGATCGGCATTCGCCATCAGGCCGACCTGCGTGCCCGACAGCTCCAGCACGGCGCCCTTCTGGTTGGTCAGCACGATGGCGCGGGCGCCGGAGCCGACGGCGATGCCGGCGCCGGCGGCGCCGTAGACGCCGGCGACGTCGGAGGGACGGTTGATGTTGGAGACGCGGCCGCGCAGCACGGTCTTCGAGCCGCCGAAGACGAGGCCGTAATCGAGACCGCCGGTGGAGAGCCCGTAGGTGCGGCCGCGGAAGTTGAGCACGCCCGAGCCGCCGGAACCGCCGATGATCCAGCCCGCCTTGTAGATCGTCAGCGTCACGAAGCCGCTGTCGGCCTGCGCCGCAGTCGAGAGGCCGGCAAGAGCGGCGATGGCGACGAGCGCGGCGCTGACGGTGGATGCGAGCTTCATGGGTGTCTCCGTGGGCTATTTTTCAAGGCAGGATTCGAATCAGATGCGACGAATCTATCCGATCGATCGCGGCGGCAACATGATGGAGGCGGAGGTGAGACGTGGGGAGACGACGGGTCACACAGCGTAGTCTCATACGAGCTCGCGTTGCGCACCGTGTCGCCGCAGCGTCATGGCCGGGCTTGACCCGGCCATCCACGTCTTCCTCTCGGCGCAAAGAACGTGGATGCCCCGGGCCTTCGCCTCGCCGAAGCGGCCTGGGCCGCGCAGGCGGGACAAGCCCGGGCATGACGGCAGAGCCTTGAGCTACCCCATCGCCAATCATGCCATTCTGCCCCTGTTTTGCCCGACGGAGCAACATCCAATTCCGATTTTCAGAACGCATTGACAAGCCTCATCTTTTCTACTGTGCATGGGGTTGTTTTCGCACTTTGTGTTTTGAGAAGCCCTTGCCTGCCGCTACGCTCATCCGTCAGCGACCATCCCCGAGGTGATCCCATGCCGATCCAACATTTCGCACCCCCGCCGCACGTCAAGGCGCCGCCGCTGTCCTTTGCCACCCGCGTCGGCGATCTCCTGTTTGTCTCCGGCATTCCCGGCTTCGATGCGAATGGCGCGCTGCCCGACGGCTTCGAGGCGCAGTTCGCCAACGTCGTCGTCAACATCCGCCGCGTGCTGGACGAAGCTGGCGCGACGTTCGGCGACCTCGTCAAGGTCAACGTGCTCTTGACCCGCGCCGGCGATGTCGCCGCCATGAACGCGCTCTATGCCGGCGCCTTCGGCCCGCCGCCGTATCCCGCACGCACCACCTGCGTGGTGCAGGCGCTGCCCGATCCGAAGATGCTGATCGAGATCGAGGCGGTGGCCTCGTTATCACCGTGAACCTGCTACGTGTGACCCGACGGGCACGCAGGCAAACCAAATTGCCGGCTGCACCTGACATGTCCGTGAACGGCCGCTTCCCCCGGCTTGCAAAGGGCTTGCTTTTACCGCACGAATTTTCGCATCCCACATCCCCAAAGGAGATACTTCATGCGTCGCGTTCTCGCCCTCTGTGCCGTTGCCGGCATCGCCAGTTCCGTGTTCGCCGTGCCCGCCTCGGCCAAGGTTGGCTATTACGTGATCCGCTGGGACAACACCGGCATCTGCCAGATCTGGAACGAGGACCTTCAGCAAAAGCCGTTCCAGTTCGGCGTATCGACCTACAAGGTGGTCAGCAAACCGTTCCCGACCTTCCAGCAGGCCTCCGACGTTCAGATCAAGATGCGCACAGAGCGCCGCTGCACGCTCTGAGCACGGCACGACGGATCGAGTTCGAAGGGCGGGTCGCGCAGGCGATCCGCCCTTTGCTTTTGCGGGCGGCGCCTGCGTTTTGCGGCCGAAATTCACGCACTTTCCGCGGCCCTGCTTTGAACCTCGTTGGCAGGCGGAACTACTCACATCTTGTCCGGGGCGCCTGCCAAGCGCGTCCCGCACCATCCCTCCCCGTCATTGTCGGGAGGCGCATCCATCTTTCATTTTGAGGAGCTGATCATGCGTCGTATTTCCATGCTGTGCGCTGCCGCCGGTCTCGCCGTCACTGCGTTCGTCTCCGCCAGCCCTGCCGAAGCCAGCTATCACCTGATCCGCTGGCAGGACAGCGGCTTCTGCCAGATCTGGGACGAGAGCATTCCGACGACGCCGTGGCCGGCCGGCTATCATCGCGCCAGCGCGAGCGTGCCGACCTTCATTGACGCCCTCGCGGTGAAGGACGCCGCGCTCAAGAGCGGTAGCTGCACCTGGTAAGATTTCGATCGGCGGACGAAGAACCGGGCAAGGACCAGCGTCCTTGCCCGGTTTTGTTGTTGGTGTTTGTGTCAACGGACGCTGACCCTCACACGTCCTTGTGCGCGCCGGGATGGATCAGGATGTCGCGCGCGGCGGCGAGATCGATGAAGGCCTCCGTGCTGCCGCCGTGGTCGGGATGCATGCCCTTGGCGGCGCGGCGATAGGCCCGGTTGATGTCCTCGCAGGTGAGCTGCACCGCGAGCGGCAGGCCGAGCACCTTGCGGGCGCGGTCTTCGCTCGACAGTTTCTTCGGCATGGCGTTGCGGCGGCCGAAGCGCGGCGCGCTCAGATCATGAATGACCTCGAGCACCACACCGATGCGGCGCTGCGCCGCCAGTGTGACGCTGTGATCGTCATTGTCCACGGCCTGGCGCAGCACGGGAAGCGCCTGCTCCGCCGCCTGCCGCAGCGTGACGTCCGTGCTCATCCGCACGATCTCAGCGACGATCCGGCCGGCCTCGGCCCAGTTGGCCGACTGCGCCGACCGCGGCCGTTCCAGAGCGAGTTTCCAAGATTCGAGCCGTTCCATCATGCGCGCAACGTTTAGCAATGAAGATCAGTATGCCAAGGCCGCCGTTTCCGACCCCTTAATTTCGAGTTAGCTTTTCGTGAAACTTCGAAAAGAAAACGGGAGGAAACTGTCATGGCATTGCTCGCAAATCACATCGCCGTCGTCACCGGCGCCGGTTCCGGCATCGGCCGGGCCATTGCGGCCGGCTACGCGCGGGAAGGCGCGCAAGTGGTGCTGCTCGACGTCAATGCCGACACCGTCGCGGAAGCCGCGGAGGAGATCCGCAAAGCCGGCGGCAAGGCCGAGAGCTTTGCGCTCGACGTTGTCAGGCGCGAGGACTGCTTTGCGCTGGCGAAGCAAGTCGCCGACAAGGTCGGGCAGGTCTCGATCCTCGTCAACAACGCCGGCATCACCCGTCGCAACGCCTTCACCGCCGAGACCGAAACGGTGGCGAAGGACTGGAACGACATCATCTCGCTCAACCTCAATGGCGTCTTCAACGTGACGCAGGCGTTCCTCGCGCCCTTGCGCGCGAGCAAGGGCCGCATCGTCAATATCGGCTCGATCCAGTCCTTCGTGCATCTGCGCACGCCGAGCTCGGCGGCCTACACCACCTCGAAGCACGGCGTGCTCGGCTTCACCAAGGCGCTCGCCGTCGAGCTCGGCAAGGAAGGCGTGCGCGTCAACGCGATCGGGCCCGGCTTCATCGAGACCAACATCAACGCCAATGTGCGCGCGACCAATCCGGCGCTGGTGCAGGCCTTCGTCGATCACACCCCGCTGGCGCGCACCGGCAAGCCCGAGGACATCGTCGGCCCCGCGATCTTCCTGGCGTCGGATCTGTCGGCCTATGTCACGGGAACGATCGTGATGGTGGACGGCGGCTACCGGACGGTGTGATCCGGCGCGAGATAGGTTCGCATCAATTCGCATCCGCCGCCAATCGCGGCGGCTTCGCGGCATTCCTGAGGTCAATTGGTGCGATCGCCCGCGGTTAACCTTTCGTTAACCAAACCCGCCCACCGTAGATCTACGGCTTGGGGGTCGTTTGTTCTCGATCCGCTTCCAACGATGGAAGCGGGCGTTGGTCGGGGAGTATATTGATGACCACTGTTCATGTCGCTGCGCCCGAGCAGGGCGCCCAATTCCTTGCACCCAACCAGATCGTTCCGCTGCTGATCGGTGCCACCGTCGACGAGGTCGAGCGTGAGCTCGTGCTCCAGACGCTGGCGCGCTGCGACGGCAACCGAACGCGCGCCTCGCGCGTGCTCGGCCTGTCGGTGCGCACGCTGCGCAACAAGATCCGGATCTATGCGGCATCCGGCATCGACGTGCCCGCCTATCAGGACTAGCGCGGCAAGACGGCGCGCCGATTGATGTTGACCGATCCTGTACGAAGCGCGGGTGGAATTGCTGCTGTCGTCAAACGCCGCTAAGTAGCTTGCTTCCGTGACCAGGGAGCAGCGGCGTGGCAGACGATCAGGGACGACGGCAGGGGCCTCAGGGACCGCGCGGGCGGCAGGGCGAGCCGGGACGGCCGGGACCGCAGGGTCATCCGGGCCGGCGCGGCCCCGATGGCGCGCGCGGCAAGCCGGGTCCGCAGGGCAAGCCGGGGCCGATCGGAAAGGCGGGACCGCAAGGCAAGCCCGGTCCGCAAGGCAAGCAGGGCGAAGTCGGCCCGCGCGGGGCTATCGGCGCGCAGGGACCTGTCGGGCCGCAAGGTCCGGCAGGACCACAAGGCTCGCGCGGCGAGCCGGGGCCTGCCGGTCAACTGCCGTCGATCGAGCAGGTGCTGCCCTGGCTCGAGCAACTGTTCGATGCCTGGGACGAACGCCGCCGCCAGCGCGAGCGTGAGGCCGCCGAGCGAGAGGCGCTCGAGGCCGCGGTGCAGGAGACGGACGCGCCGATCGTCGATGGTGACAGCGAGGGCGACGACGGCGACGGCGGCGATTACAAGAAAAAGAAGAAAAAGAAGAAGCAGCGGGCTTAGCGACGTGCTTCTGCCCCGGACGCAGCGCGGCATGTCATGCTGCGTTGCTGAGCGGAGGCCGATCTCACCAACGGCGTCCAGGAGACGCGAACCTGATCAAGAGGCCCTAGAGGAATCATCCTTGCGCGGCAGCATGCCCATGCGCTCGAACTGCCAGCGCATAGCACGATACCAGAGATAGCCGACCAGCGTGCCGACCAGCGTCAGGATGACGAGGTTGACGCTGCTAGAAGACCCGCTCCACCACATCATCCAGGCGGTCCACAGCACCGTGAAGGTGACGGCACCTGCTTTTAGCGGAAGAAGGGGGCGGCTCATGTTCCTGCTCCGGGCTGTCGAAATCCCGGTGAGCATCATCGCGCAGTCTGGCGGACTTTTCCGTGAGCCAGATCACGTAAAGGGCCTTCGGGGAGAGCTAACCGAACCGAAGCCGCGAACGCTCCTTTGCCTTTTCCGCCTCGACCTCGCGGTCGCGCGCCGGCGCATGGGTGTGCAGCGAGCGCAATAGCTTTCGCGCTGCCTCCGACACTTCCGCCACTGCGCGCTCGAACACTTCCTCATTGGCCTGCGACGGCTTGTTGAAGCCCGACAGCTTTCGCACGAACTGAAGTGCGGAAGCATGAATCTCGTCCTCCGTCGCCGGCGGCTCGAAGTTGAACAGCGTCTTGATGTTGCGGCACATGCAGTCTCTCCGGATATGACCCAAGGACGATCGGCGGCGACGAAATCCTACATCCCTCCCCGCACGTCTGTTAAGTTCCCCGGCAACGCGGCCGCCGAACGCAACAAAGCATGGAACTGGCGCGCCGCTGATTTTGCAGCGCGTCAACGGCCGTCAATGCCGCATATTATTTGAGCATGCATTGCGCTGACAGCTCGGGCTTAATCGCGCCAACGATACGAATCGACGCGCAGACAATCGCGCGCGAAGGGCACGACAGGCGACGAGGAGGATCGCATGCACAGGCTAGCACTGTGCGTTTGGCTGACCGTGCTGACGAGCGCAGCGTTCGCAGTCGACAACGGGCAATACGATCATGTTCCGCCCGACATCCGCGCCTGGTTCAAGAGCGTGATCGCGCCGAACGGCGTGCCCTGCTGCGACATTTCGGACGGCCATCGCACCGAATACAATGTGCGCGGCGGCAGCTATTGGGTGCCGATCGAAGGACAATGGATCGAGGTGCCCGAGCGCGCCATCATCCGCGATCGCGGCAATCCAGTTGGTCAGGCCGTGGTGTGGTACGTCCACCACCGCGGCGCCATCATCATCAGCTGCTTCGTGCCGGCGGATGCGGTGTAGAGCACGATCCGGAAAAGTGCGCAGCCGTCTTCCGAGAAATCACGCTCGAGAAATAAAGCATCATGGATCTCGTTGGCTGCAGGCGCCCGATCGGGTAGCTTGAGGCTACGCTGATACGGAGGCACGCCGTTGACCAAACTGAGCGCCGAAGACCTCGCCACGATCTATGCCAAGCCGACCCCGCGCGTGATCGCGAAGGCACGGCCAGCGATCGATGCGCATGCGAGGAAGTTCATCGAGATGTCGCCGTTCTGCGTGCTCGCGACATCAGGCGCGGACGGCAGCGTCGATGCTTCGCCGCGCGGCGGCGGCGTCGGCTTCGTCCAGGTCGCCGGCCCCAACCAGCTGCTGATGCCCGACCGCTCCGGCAACAACCGGATCGACAGTTTTCGCAACGTCGTCGAAGGCTCCGGCTTCGTGCATCTGTTATTCTTCGTGCCGGGGATCGACGAGACCCTGCGCGTCGGCGGACGCGGCACGCTGTCGGCTGATCCGGATCTGCTGGCCTCGATGGTGGAGTTCGGCAAGCCGCCGCGCGCGGTGCTGAACGTCGCGGTCAGCGAAGTCTATTTCCATTGCGGCAAGGCGCTGATGCGCTCGAAGCTATGGTCATCGGAAAAGGTGCAGCGCTCGGTGATGCCGAGCATCATCGAGGTCATCCACGACCAGACTGGCCTGGGCGAACGGCAGAGCCAGGAGGTCGTGGAAGAAATCTACAAGACGCAGCTATAGGCGGGCGCAGTTTCTGTTCAAACGGGCCGCCATGCCCGGGCTTACCCCTGGGCATCGACGCCTTCGTCGTGCGGCACCACGTGGATGGCCGGGTCAAGCCCGGCCATGACGAAGGAGTTAGTGCCCCTCGCCCTCGAGGCCGCCGACGTGCTTCTGGGTGTAGAGCTCGAGGCCGATACGGCCGATCAGGTCGAGTTGAGTTTCGAGGAAGTCGATGTGATGCTCCTCGTCGCTCATCAGCTTCTCGAACAGGTCACGCGTGACGTAGTCCTTGGCGCCGTGGCAGTACGTCGCCGCTTCCTGATAGAGCGCCCGCGCGCTCATCTCGGCGGCGAGATCGCATTCGATGATCTCCTTGACGTTCTGGCCGATGCGCAGGGGATCGAGCACCTGCATGTTGGGAAAGCCGTCGAAGAACAGGATGCGCGCGGTGAGCTTGTCGGCGTGCTCCATCTCCTCGATCGACTCCTTGCGCCAGACCTTGGCCATGTCCAGCAGCCCCCAATTGTCGAGGAAACGGTAGTGCAGCCAGTACTGGTTGATCGCAGTCAGCTCGTGACGCAGCGCCTTGTTGAGATAATCGATGACTTTTGCGTCGCCCTGCATGGTCCACTCCAGCTCTTTGCAGTCCAAATCGGCCCTAAACCGAGTTTAGAATGCTTCTAAATGAGTTTGCGGGGGAGGGCAACCGGCTGCGGAGCCGCAATCGGGGAAAAACTCAGCGGACCGTCTGGAGGTTCAGCAGGCCGCGAGCGCGAACTGGGCCGGTTCGGAGGTCTCGTCGTTGGCCGCCACCGTGTGGCTGTGCGGACAGCCGGCACAGCAGGACTGAGCGCAGGGGCCGAGCGCTTCGTCGATGATGGTCTTGATGGTGCGGGCACAGCGGCCGCATTCCGCGTTACAGCCGAGGCACCCATAAACCTGTTTGGCATGGCGTACGGCGTCGTCGGACTCGGCGACGGCGGCGCGGATGTCGTCATCGCTCAGCACGTTACAGGAACAAACGATCATGGAAGCGGCAGGCCCTTCGGTGATGCGTCACCATCGATATTTAAGGGCCCGGCCGGATGCAAAAGGAAAAACCAGTATTTGAAGCTATTCCAAACTGGCCCGGATACAGCCTAGAACGGTTCAAAATCGGCGCGTTGCGGTGGATCAAGATTGGAGCGGATCTAGTCGCCGCCTCCGCCACCACCACCGTCGCCGCCTCCGCAATCCCCACCGCCGCTGCTGCTGCCGCCGTCGCTGCTGGAACAGCTGCCCCCGTCGGTCGAGCTTCCCGAACGGTCGCTGGAAAACCAGCTTCCCAGCGTGAAGCCGTCGCTGGTCCCGGAATAGCCGCCACCACTGCTAGTCCCGCTGTCGCCGCCGGCTGTCGCGCGGGAGCGTCGGCTGCCGTCTCGGAGATGCACGATCCAGCCGTAGCCGATCGCGCATACGATGCCAGCGGCAATCAATGCCGTCGCGTTGCCCATCATCGCCTCCCGGTGGAGTTGCGGTCCATATCGATTGGTCGCCGCCAGCAAAGGGGCCGTTCATTGATCATTCAAGCAAAGTATGGAACCTTACGCCTCAAGGAGTTCCCGCGTGTTCGTGCGAAAGGTCTTGCCCCCATGAAGAAGTCGCTCCTGGCAGTCGCTGCCATCGCAGCCTTGGCCTTGACGGCCGGGACCCCGGCCCAAGCCCAGCGCGGTGTCGCTGCGGGTGTGGCGGCCGGGATCATCGGCGGTGCCATTGTCGGCGGCGCGCTGGCCTCTCCGTATTATTACGGACCCGGACCCGGCTATTACGAACCGGGCTATTATCCGCCCCGCTACTACGCCCCCAGCCCGGGCTATGTTGCTGACGATTATTACGGCGGCTGCGCCTGGCAGAAGCAGCGCTTCTGGGACGGTTATGCCTGGCGCGTCCGCCGCGTCAGAGTCTGCGGCTGAGGCGCCGCAGGCCGGTTCACTACGGATGCGCCGTTCATCTCGGAGCCTGAAAAAGACCGCTTTTTCTCGTCACAGCTCCGTGTGCGTTTACCGTGGGTTGACCATTTGCGCGCTTCCTAAGCCCAACGGCCAATTCCATCAGAGTGTGCGTGAACCTTCGAAAACCCGGCCGCCCCTCACAAGGGGAGCCCCTTCTCCCAGGAGAGCCAAGAGCATGAAGAAGACTGTAGTTGCTGCCCTCACGGTCGCGACGGTTGCCGGTTCGCTGGTGACCGCCACCCCGTCCGCGAAGGCCCATGATGGCATCGGCGCCGGCATCGCAGCCGGCCTGATCGGCGGCGCGATCGTCGGCGGTGCCATCGCCTCGAGCCGCCCCGCTTATGGCGGCCCGGTTTACGTGGCCGAGCCCCCGCCGCCGGCGCCCTGCTATTGGCGTCGTGAGCGCTATTGGGACGGCTACGGCTGGGTCAGCCGTCCGATCCGCGTTTGCTACTGATCTGATCGCTGCGCGCGCATCCCGCGCCACGATCGAAGCCCGGCCGAGACCATCGGCCGGGCTTTTTCTTTGGTCGAAATCGTTATCGCGCCCCCTGGATCGAGCGCAGCACTTCTTCGCTCGGCCAGCAATCGACCTTGAGACCGGCCGACTTCTGGTAAGCGCCGAGCGCGGCGCGGGTCTGCATCCCCGCCTTGCCGTCGATCTTGTCCTTGTAGAGCCCAATGCGCGTGAGCCCGCGCTGCATGGTCTCGACGTCTGTCGTGCGCAGCTGCTTCGAAGCCGACCAGGGCGTTGCGAATGGCTGCGGGCTGGTCATGCGGTCGCTGAGATGGCCGACGAACAGCACATAGAGATCGGAGAAATTGTATTCCTTGATGACGAAGTAGTTCTTCGTGGTCAGGAACGAGGGGCCATAGATGCCCTCCGGCTGGAGCAGCGAGGCCGGCTGCGCCTGCTCGGCCGCACTGAGCTTTTGCCCACGCACCGGCACAAACCCCTCGCGCAGCCACTGGCCGATCGGCTTCGTCACCTCGGGCACGCCGATGGTGCAATCGACCTTGGCCGGCGCCTGCACCTCGTAGGCCCAGCGCACACCGCTTTGCCAGCCTTTGTTGACGAGTTGCTGCGCCGCGGAGGCCAGCGCATCCGGCACCGAGTGCCAGACGTCGATGCGGCCGTCGCCGTCGAAATCGACACCGTGCTTGTAATATTCGGATGGCAGGAACTGCGTCAGGCCGGTCGCACCGGCCCAGGACGAGCGCATGTCCTTGCGCGTGACGACGCCCTCGCCGAGGATCTTGAGCGCGACAATGAACTCGTTGCGATACTGATCCTTGCGGCGTCCGACATAGGCCTGCGTCGCCAGCACGCGCACCAGATCATGGGGCAGAGTGTGGCGGCCATAGTCCGTCTCGCGGCCCCAGATCGCGAGCATGACGGTCGCCGGCACGCCGGACTTCTTCTCGATCTCGTTCAGCGAGGCGCGGTATTTTTGCAGCAGCCGCTGCCCCTCGCTTGCAAGCCGCGCGATCGAGGCTTCCTTGACGTAGTCGGCCGGCACCTGCACGAACTCGGCCTGCGACGGTGCGCCGCTCGCGGGACGACCCGGCAGCAGCAGATCGGGCAGCTTGTAGTCGGGCTCGAGCCCGCGCGTCTCTCGCTCGAACGTCGCGCGCGACACGCCCGCAGCCTGCGCCTCCGGCCAAAGCGAGGCGATGAACTGGGTGAAGGCAGCGTCGGCGGCGCGGGCGGACGACCAGCCGCAGGTGACCACGATCACCGCAGCGATGAGCGCCCGCCGCATCATGCCGGGATCACCGCGTCAGCTTCTTGTACTTCACGCGGTGCGGAATGATGCTGTCCTGGCCGAGCCGGCGCATCTTGTCCTTCTCGTAATCCTGGAAGTTGCCTTCGAACCATTCGACGTGACTGTCGCCTTCGAACGCCAGGATGTGGGTCGCGATGCGGTCGAGGAACCAGCGATCGTGGCTGATGATGACGGCGCAGCCGGCGAAATCCTCCAGCGCCTCTTCGAGCGCGCGAAGCGTGTCGACGTCGAGGTCGTTGGTGGGCTCGTCGAGCAGCAGCACGTTGGCACCGGACTTGAGCATCTTCGCAAGATGCACACGGTTGCGTTCACCGCCGGAGAGTGCGCCGACCTTCTTCTGCTGGTCCGCGCCCTTGAAGTTGAACGACGAGCAATAGCCGCGCGAGTTCACTTCCTTCTTGCCGAGCAGGATCAGTTCGTTGCCGCCGGAGATCTCCTCCCACACGGTCTTCTTGCCGTCGAGCGCGTCGCGGGACTGATCGACATAGCCGAGATGGACGGTCTCGCCGACCGTGATCGTGCCCTTGTCAGGCGTTTCCTGCTTGGTGATCATCTTGAACAGCGTGGTCTTGCCGGCGCCGTTGGCACCGATCACGCCGACGATGCCGCCGGGCGGCAGCTTGAAGGTGAGATCGTCGATCAGGAGGCGATCGCCATAGCCTTTGCTCAAGTCCTCGAAATCGACCACGTTGGCACCGAGCCGCTCCGCGACCGGGATGATGATCTGCGCGGTCTGGGTCTGCTTCTCGCTGGCCTGCTTGAGCAGCTCCTCGTAGCGCTGGTAGCGCGCCTTGGACTTGGCCTGGCGTGCCTTCGGCGAGGACGCCACCCATTCCTGCTCGCGCGCCAGCGTCTTCTGGTGCGCGGCGTCCTCGCGTCCCTCCTGCTCCAGGCGCTTCTGCTTCTGCACCAGCCAGGAGGAGTAATTGCCCTCGTAGGGAATGCCGCGGCCGCGGTCGAGTTCGAGGATCCATCCCGTGACGTTGTCGAGGAAGTAGCGGTCGTGGGTGACGATCAGGATCGCGCCGGGATAGTTGCGCAGATGGCCTTCCAGCCACGACACCGACTCGGCGTCGAGATGGTTGGTCGGCTCGTCCAGCAGCAGAAGCTCGGGCCGGTCGAGCAGGAGGCGGCACAGCGCGACGCGGCGGCGTTCACCGCCCGAGAGCTTGGTCACGTCGGCATCGTCGGGCGGGCAGCGCAGGGCATCCATGGCCTGGTCGACCTTGCTGTCGAGATCCCACAGGCCTTGGGCCTCGATCTCGTCCTGCAGCTTGGTCATCTCGTCGGCGGTCTCGTCGGAATAGTTGACCGCGAGCTCGTTGTAGCGGTCGAGGATCGCCTTCTGCTTGGCGACGCCCTGCATGACGTTCTCGCGGACCGAGAGCTTCGGATCGAGCTGCGGCTCCTGCTCGAGATAGCCGACACGGGCGCCCTCGGCGACCCAGGCCTCGCCGGTGTATTCCTTGTCGAGGCCGGCCATGATCTTGAGCAGGGTCGACTTGCCCGAGCCGTTGACGCCGAGCACGCCGATCTTGGCGTCCGGGTAGAAGCTCAGATGGATGTTATCGAGCACCTTCCGGGTCGGGTAGCTCTTGGTCAGGCCCTGCATAAAATAGATGAACTGGCGCGCCATCGGTCCCGTGAAACCTTCGATTTGAGGAAATTTGCTTCGCCAGCGATGTAACGATCCCGCCTCCAAAGGGCAACGTTTTCCGTCCGTTCACCACGGTTGAATACGGTTTGGACACCATGTCGCCGCCGATCCGGACAATTGAAACCATCTTTTAATAAATTAGGCCAAAGCTCGGTTTCGCGCGGAAACAGCGCGCCCGCTCAGAACGAACGGGGAGCACGGCGAGACAGCGTCATGGCACTGATCGAAACCCACTCGCTTCCTGTGCCGGCAGAAACCGGGCACGCCTCCGGCTTCGTCTCGGAGATCAAGGGCTTCTGGAAGCGCTTCTTCGCCACGGCGTTCAACCCCTACCGGCCCGAGCTGCACTACATGCGCGGCCCCGGCCCGGCCTGGCGCGCCAAGCACGGCATGGATGCGCCGTTCCGCCTGAAGCCGCGCGACCTCTGAACCCTCCTTCCCTATCGGATTTTTGAACGCGCCAGCTGCTTGCGCACAGCTGCGATTGCGCGCAACCATGGCCCGGTTCCGACGATGGCGCCCTCGCATGGCGCCGGCACCTCTCGCCATGGATGAATCCCGATGACGCGGCTGCGCTGTGCAATTCTCGACGACTATTTCAACCTCGCGCTCGACGTCGCGGATTGGCAAAAATTGTCCGACCGCGTCGATGTCACCGTGTTCAGCCACCCCTTCGACTCGGAGCAGGCCGCAGCCGCGGCGCTGGCCGATTTCGAGATCATCTGCGCGATGCGCGAGCGCACCGCATTCCCGAGGAGCCTATTCGATCGCCTGCCGAAGCTGAAGCTGCTGCTGACGTCAGGCATGCGCAACGCCGCGATCGACATGGAGGCCGCCAAGGCGCGCGGCATCACCGTCGGCGGCACGCAATATTCGCGCGACCCGACCGCCCCGCTGGCCATGGGCCTGATCCTGGAGCTGACCCGCGGCATCGGCCGCGAGAATGCGCGCATGCATGAAGGCAAGCCCTGGCAGACCTTCGCCGGCGTCGAGATCGAGGGGCTGACGCTCGGCATCATCGGGCTCGGCAAGCTCGGCAGCAAGATGGCAGGGATTGCGAAGGCGTTCGGCATGAACGTGATCGCCTGGAGCCCGAATCTGACGCCGGAGAAGTGCAAGGAGGCCGGCGTCGGCTACGCCACCAAGGGCGAGCTCTTCGCCAAGGCCGACATCGTCACCATCCATGTGGTGCTGAGCGATCGCTCGCGCGGACTGGTTGGCCGGGCCGATCTCGCGCGGATGAAGCCGACCGCCTTTCTCGTCAACACCGCGCGCGGGCCGATCGTGGACGAGCAGGCGCTGCTCGAAGCGTTGCAGCAGCGGAAAATCGCGGGCGCCGGCATCGACGTGTTCTCGGTCGAGCCGCTGCCGGTCAACCATCCCTTCCGCAAGCTCGACAATCTCGTGCTGACGCCGCATCTCGGCTACGCGACCAAGGATGGTCTGGGTATTCACTACGGCCAGATGGTCGAGGCGATCGACGCCTTCACCAAGGGTGGCGAGCTGCCGCGCAAGCTGGCCTGAATGACAAAGGGCGTGCCGGTGGCACGCCCTTCTGCAATCTGAATATTCTCGGCGCGCTCAGCGCACAGTGACCGGCGCAGGCAGCGGCGGCACCACGGTCGGCTGCGTGCCCGGGACGGGGCCCGCCTGCGCGGCCATCGGGGCCGGACCGGCGGCAGCAGTAGCACCCGGCGTCGGCGCGGCGGAGGCCGTGGCCGTTCCCGGCGGCGGACCGCCCGGCATCACGACCACGCGGGTGCCGACCTTGACGCGATCGAACAGGTCGGAGACGTCCTCGTTCAGCATGCCGATGCAGCCCGACGACACGAACTTGCCGATCGTCGAGGGTTGGTTGGTGCCGTGGATGCGGTAGACGGTCGAGCCGAGATACATGGCGCGTGCGCCGAGTGGATTGCCGGGACCGCCGGCCATGAAGCGCGGCAGATAGGGCTGGCGCTCGATCATCTCGGTGGGCGGATGCCAATCCGGCCACTCGGCCTTGCGGGTGATCTTCTGCACGCCGGTCCAGGTGAAGCCGTCGCGGCCGACGCGGACGCCGTAGCGGATCGCACGGCCGTTGCCGAGCACGTAATAGAGGTAGGTGTTCGGCGTATCGACCACGAGCGTGCCGGCAGGCTCCTTGGTCTGGAACGAGACCTCCTGACGGCGCAGGTTCGGCGGCAGCTGCACCGGCGCAGCATCGGGCTGCTCCTCGGGCGGCAGCGCGGCCAACTGCACCGGGCGACCATCGGTGCCGACGGGCGGCTGGCCGGCCTGAACCGTTCCGGTCGCGGCGGGACCGCCCACGGCTTCCGGCGGACGCAGGCCGTCATTGGCCGGAGCCTGGCCCTGCTGGCCCGGACGGTTGGCATAGATCACCGGCGGCGGACCGGCGGGCCGGCCGTAGCGGGGATCGTCGGGCGACATCACGGGGCCTTGCGGCGCGGCCGAATAGACCGGCGGAGCGCCAGCCGGACGGCCATAACGCGGATCATCCGGCGACATCACCGGGCCCTGCGGCGGAGCCGCCGAATAGACCGGCGGCGCGCCCATCGGGCGGCCATAGCGGGGATCATCGACCGGGCCGGGCGGCGGCAACGAGGCCTGCGGCATCGCGTCGTCGTCATCCTCCAGCGCATCGAAATTCGGCGTGCGGTCGCCGGGCCGATATTCGGCCGGGGCGCCGTAGCTCGGCACCTGCTGGATCGGATAGCTCTGAGCCTGCGCGAGCGAGGTTCCCGCCGCAGCGACTGTTGCGGCAGCGCATATCGTCAGAAAATGTTTGATCATCATCGCTCTTGTATAGTCCCCAAGCCCGTCCGGACCGTTAACGGCCAGATGACGGAAGATAGCGGCACATTCAAGACATATCAGGCCTATTTGCGCCGGATTTGCCGATTTGTGATCCGCAAGACTACCGTTGCCCCGTTGCATCACGGGGCGGAAATCGCATTGCACCGTCAATTGCCGGAGTCTTCGGCCCCGAATTTAGGAAGCGGCGGTGAGACGTTGCGATATGGTCGAATCAGCCTGATTCGCCACTGCTTTGAGCTTCGATCCCGCGCGGCGAACGCGGCATTCAGTACCGTCACCGCGTTCAGATGGCTCATGGGCCCCGGCAACCTCGCCGCCGGGGCGGAAATTCGCAAACCCGTCCGATGCTTCCCGGCTTTCGCTTCCTGTTTGCCGCGATCCTGCTGTCAACCTCCATCCTGGTGTTCGGCCTAGGGGCCGCCGCGCTGCTGCGGGCGAGCCATGAGCAGTATGTCAGCAACCCCTCCTGGCGGAACGGCCCGAAGGAGAAAGTGTTTGCCCAGGCCCCCGAGCCGGCCCAGCCGGTGCTCGCGGTGTTGCGGGCCGAGCCTGAGGTGGCCGAGCCGGAGCTCTCCCTGCGCGACCAAATACCGACCATCGGCCTTCCGGTGAGCGAGCCGGAGCAGGTCGCCGCGCTGGCAACCGAAGCCGACGCTCAGCCCACGGTCGTTGCACCGCCGACCGAAGTCCCTGCGCTCGAACCGGCCAAGCTCGACGCGACCGTGGAGGTCGCAGCGGCGGCGCCCACCGACACGCTCACGCCGGACGACACGACCGCCGCGATCCCCGAGACCAAGCCGGCCGACGAGCCGATTCCGGCTGATCCCGATGCCGCCCTCGCCTCCTCGGCGCTCGACGTCGCGTCCGCCAAGCTGGCCGCGCTGAACGATCCGGCGGCGACGTCCGTGAAGGATGCACCGGCAAAGGCCAACACTGACATCAAGGCGGATAGCAAGGCGACCAAGCCCAAGGCGAAGGCGAAGGCCAAGAAGCGGCAGCGCGTGGTGCGCCGTCCGCCGCCTCAGCAGTTGCAGCAACAACTCGATCCGTTCGGACAGCGGAGCTTCGCGACGACGACCACGCGAACGCGATAACGCGCCTTCCTGCGACCATCCATCGTCTCGAAATAGCGCCTCAAGACGTGGATGGCCGGGTCAAGCCCGGCCATGACGATGTGGAAACAGCGAGTTTACGCCGGGCCGGTCGCGATCGGCGGGCCCTTCTCCTGGCCCCATTCCGACCATGAGCCGTCGTAGAGCGCGGTGTCGGTAATCCCGAGACGATAGAGCGCGAGTGTCAGCACGCCGGCGGAGACGCCCGAGCCGCAGCTCGTCACGATCGGGGCGTCGAGCTTGACGCCGGCATTGGTGAAGGCAGCGCGGAGATCGTCGAGCGGCTTCATCTCGCCGGTCGCGGCATCGAACAGCAGATTGTAGGGCACGTTGCGGGCGCCGGGGATGTGGCCGGAGCGGATGCCCGGCCGCGGCTCGGGCGCGCGCCCCTCGAAACGGTCGGCAGCGCGCGCGTCGATCACCTGCTCGGCACGGCTTTCGACATTGGCGATGAGCTGCTGCATGCTGCGCACGCGCTTGGCGTCATAGCTCGCCTTGAACGTCGCCGGCTTCGGCTTCACCTCTCCGCTCTCGGTCGCGCGCCCCTCGGCACGCCACTTCTTCAGCCCGCCATTGAGGATGCGCACGTTCGTGTGGCCGAAGGCCAGGAACATCCACCACGCGCGGGGCGCGGCGACCCAGCCGCCGGCATCGTAGAGCACGACGGTGTCGGCGTTGGCGATGCCGAGATTGCCGATGTCGCGGCCGAACTGCTCGGCGCTCGGATACATGTGCGGCAGCGGATTGGAATGATCCGACACCGCATCGACGTCGAAGAACGCCGCGCCGGGCAGATGCGCGGCGAGATAGTCGTCCTTCGGCAGCGGCAGCACGCCCGGCAGCTTGAAACTGGCGTCGAGGATCTTAACGTTGGCGTCGTTGATGTGTGCGGCGAGCCATTCGGTGGAGACGAGGGGGTCGGTGGCGGTCATTGCATGCTCCGGCAATTGTCTCAGTCGTCATGGCCGGGCTTGTCCCGGCCATCCACGTTCTTCGTCGCGGCAAAGACGTGGATGCCCGGGTCAAGCCCGGGCATGACGGAGTATGTGGTGAGGGAGGCGTCCACTTCACCCCTTCTTCTTTGGCGCCCACTGCTCCGTCGGGCCGCCGGCATCGCGCCAGGCGGCGTAGCCACCGGCGATGTGGGCGACCGGCTTCAACCCCATGTCTTGCGCGGTCTTGGCGGCGAGCGCGGAGCGCAAGCCGCCTGCGCAGTGGAAGACGAACTTCTTGTCCTCCTGGAAGATCGGCTTGGCATAGGGGCTCTGCGGATCGATCCAGAATTCCAGCATGCCGCGGGTGCAGGCGAACGCGCCGGGAATGCGGCCGTCGCGCTCGATCTCGCGGGGATCGCGGATGTCGACGATGACGACGTCGCCGTTCTTGGAAATCTCGATGGCGTCCTTGGCGTTGAGGGTCTCGATCTCGGCATTGGCCTCGTCGATCAACGCCTTGATGCCGCGGGTGATGGTCTGGGGCATGATTATTCCCTTCTCTTTCGTCATTCCGGGGCGATGCGCAGCATCGAGCCCGGAATCCATTTCTCACCGACTCTGCCGCCCGATGGATTCCGGGTTCGCCCTTCGGGCACCCCGGAATGACGGCTAGTGCGTCAATTCCTTCATCGCGGCTTCCAGACCCTCGATCGTGATCGGATACATCCGGTTGGCGAAGATGCGTTTGATGATGGTGGTGGATTCCGAATAGTCC
The DNA here is from genome assembly GCF_021044685.1 of Bradyrhizobium daqingense. NCBI lineage: Bacteria > Pseudomonadati > Pseudomonadota > Alphaproteobacteria > Hyphomicrobiales > Nitrobacteraceae > Bradyrhizobium > Bradyrhizobium daqingense. Next base: position 2,920,733 of record NZ_CP088014.1, on the reverse strand, counting down.
CAATGCTTCTGCTGCACCGGGTTGAGCCACACCGTATGCGGATAGGTGCGGATGATGCGATCGAGCCAGACCGAGCCCGGCTCCTCGTTGACGTGCTCGACCGAGCCGCCGGGGACCATGATCTCGTAAGGCGACATCGAGGCGTCGCCGACAAACACGATTTTGTAGTCGTGCGGATATTTGTGCAGCACGTCCCAGGTCGGCGTGCGGTCGGTGAAGCGGCGCTTGTTCTGCTTCCACACGCCTTCATAGAGGCAGTTGTGGAAGTAGAAATACTCCATGTGCTTGAATTCGCTCTTCGCCGCAGAGAACAGCTCCTCGACCTGCTCGATATGCGCGTCCATCGAGCCGCCGATGTCGAAGAACACCAGCAGCTTCACCGCATTGCGCCGCTCGGGGCGCATGTGGACGTCGAGATAGCCGTGATTGGCGGTCTCGCGGATGGTGGTGTCGAGATCGAGCTCGTCAGGCGCGCCGGTGCGCGCGAATTTGCGCAGGCGCCGCAACGCCACCTTGATGTTGCGGATGCCGAGCTCGACATTGCCGTCGAGATCTTTGAACTCGCGCTTGTCCCACACTTTCACGGCGCGGTTGTTGCGGTTCTTCTCCTGGCCGATGCGCACGCCTTCTGGATTGTAGCCGTGCGCGCCGAACGGAGAGGTGCCGGCGGTGCCGATCCACTTGCTGCCGCCCTGGTGCCGGCCCTTTTGCTCCTCGAGGCGCTTCTTCAGGGTCTCCATGAGCTTGTCCCAGCCCATGGCCTCGATCTGCTTCTTCTCTTCCTCGGTCAGGTACTTCTCGGCGAGCTTCTTCAGCCACTCCTCGGGGATCTCCGCCTTGTCCATGGCCTCGAGCAGGCTTTCCAGGCCCTTGAAGACCGTGCCGAACACGCGGTCGAACTTGTCGAGATTGCGCTCGTCCTTCACCAGCGAGGCACGCGACAGATAGTAGAAGTTCTCGACGGTGTAGTCCGCAAGGTCGGCGTCGAGCGCCTCCATCAGCGTGAGGTATTCGCGCAGCGTCACGGGGACCTGCGCGTCGCGCAGAGAGGTGAAGAATTGCAGGAACATGGGTGACAGATTGCCCGTCGGGGGGCGAACGTCAAGGGGCGGAGGCTCCTGCTCCGCACTGGACCGAGAGGCATTTTGCTCTAGAATTGATGCCAGACGGGGTTGTTTTGGGGACGTTTGCAATGGGAATTCTCGCAGCGCTCATCATCGGGGCGATCGCAGGCTGGCTTGCGGGCAAGATTGTCCACGGGGCGGGATTTGGGCTGGTCGGCAACATCGTCGTCGGCATCATCGGCGCGCTGGTGGCGAGCTGGGTTCTGCCACAGCTGCACATCCAGCTGGCAACCGGCACGATCGGCGCCATCGTCGATGCCACGATCGGCGCGGTGATTGTGCTCGTCATCCTTTCGCTGATAAAACGGGTCTGAAAGCCTGACCGACCCAGGAACGGCCGCCGCGAGCGGCCGTTCGCTTGTCGTGACCAAGGCAATGAATGGGCAATGCCTGGCGACGACGACCAAACAAGGACGCGCGATGAAGTTTACCGGCACCAAGGACTATGTTGCGACCGACGATCTCAAGGTCGCCGTCAATGCTTCGATCGTGCTGGAGCGCCCGCTCCTCATCAAGGGCGAGCCCGGCACCGGCAAGACGGTGCTGGCGGAGGAAGTGGCGAAGGCGCTGAACGCGCCGCTTTTGACCTGGCACATCAAGTCCACCACCAAGGCGCAGCAGGGCCTCTACGAATACGACGCGGTGTCGCGCCTGCGTGACAGCCAGCTCGGCGACGCCCGCGTGTCCGACATCAGGAACTACATCAAGCGCGGCAAGCTGTGGGAGGCCTTCACGGACGAGCAACGCCCGGTGCTCCTGATCGACGAGATCGACAAGGCCGACATCGAATTCCCCAACGACCTGCTGCTCGAGCTCGACCGCATGGAATTCCACGTCTACGAGACCGGCGAGACGATCAAGGCCAAGCAGCGCCCGATCATGATGATCACCTCCAACAACGAGAAGGAGCTGCCGGACGCCTTCCTGCGCCGCTGCTTCTTCCACTACATCAAATTCCCCGACGCCGACACGATGGGCCGCATCGTCGACGTCCACTTCCCCGGCATCAAGAAGCGCCTGGTCGAGGAAGCCCTGCGCATCTTCTTCGAGGTGCGCGAAGTGCCCGGCCTGAAGAAGAAGCCCTCGACCTCGGAGCTGCTCGACTGGCTCAAGCTGCTGCTCAACGAGGACATGAGCGCCGAGCAGCTGCGCGAGCGCGACCCGCGCAAGCTGATCCCGCCGCTGCACGGCGCACTGCTCAAGAACGAGCAGGACGTGCATCTGTTCGAGCGGCTGGCGTTCTTGAGCCGGCGGGAAGTTTAGGCCTTTCGTGTCCCGGACGCGCTGCAGCGTGCAACGCTGCTGCGCAGAGCCGGGACCCAGGACGGCACGGATTGCTCGGAGACATGGGCCCCGGCTCTGCAGCGCATCGCAAGGGCGCTGCGCTGCGTCCGGGGCACAAGAGCGGAGTGTGCGCACGCGCTCTCCACGTCATTGCGAGGAGCCCTTGCGACGAAGCAATCCAGAATCCCTCCGCGGAGAGATTCTGGATTGCTTCGCTCCGCTCGCAATGACGGAGTATGAGGCGACAGCTCGCTCTTCCCATTCGCGTTTGAATCGCAGACGCACTTTCGCAGCCTCGCGGCGCATTTCGCCCGAGCTTTGCTTCATCACTCCCTCTTCGATCAGAGGGCGCAGGGAAGGCCGGGTGCTGACCTCGCACCCGCGGTCTGCTGCGCAAAAGGTGCACGCAGAAAACCGCACAGCAGCATACAGGTGGTGCCGAACACACGGCCTTCCCTGCGCGATGGTCGGACGGCTTATGCCGTGCTCTCCCGGGAGCCGAGTTCGTTCTGGCCTCCCTCACCCCGACGAAAGCCGCCGGCATCGCGCCGGTTGACGCGACTGCCGCATTCGCCAAGGCTTGACCGTAGCAACGACGGCCAGGACCACACGGTTTTGCCGTACGCGCGATTCGCTTGACCCCGCCGGCTCCGACGGCCTTGTGCACATTGCCATCGAAAGACCAGCGGGACGAACCTGTCAGCGCCGTTCGTCCGCACGAGGCTTCGGGCTCACGGAGAGCAATCCGCCCTGCCCTTGCCTTTCGTGCCCGACGCTGCCGCGTCCACCGCAACCCGGCCCGCGTTTCGAACGACTCGCGAACCGCCCCTCTCCGTCGGGCCGGGCTGTCGCGATCTATGCCGCAATTCCGAATTTCGGTAAAGTGGAATATTTTTGCAGGGAGGGGTTGACGGCGAGCGAAACAGCCAAGAGCGAGCGGACGCGTCCCGGACGCGCTGCAGCGTCCAACGCTGCTGCGCAGCGCTGGGACCCAGAAGGCGACACGGCAGAATGCGGCGACATGGGCCCCGGCTCTGCAGCACACCGCTGAAGAAGCGCTGCGCTGCGTCCGGGGCAAGAGACCTTCCTAGGCCACCGCGGCCTCCGGAATCCTTGCGGCTTCCATCGGCTGCTTGCCGCGGATCAGGTCGGAGGCGCGGTCGGCGATCATCATCGTCGACGCATTCAAATTCGCCGAGATCATCCGTGGCATCACCGAGGCATCGATCACGCGTAGCCCTTCCAACCCGTGGACGCGGAGGTGGTCGTCGACGACCGCCCAGGTGGAATCCGCCGGGCCCATGCGGCAGGTGCAGCCGGGGTGGAAGGTGGTGGTGCCGCGCTCAGTCGCGGCGTGTAAAAATTCGTCGTCGGTGTTGACGTTGGGACCGGGGAAATCCTCGTAGGCGTAATAAGGCGACAGCGGTGCACTCTTCAAAAGACGCCGCGCCAGTCTCATGCCACCGACGATGACGCGGCGGTCGAGTTCGGCGTCGAGATAATTGGTCTGGATGATCGGCGGCGCGAACGGATCGTTGGAGCGGATGTGGACATAGCCGCGGCTCTCGGGACGCTGCTGCCAGGATGCGACCGTCATGCCGGGCTCGTCCTCAAGCTGGCCTTGCACCCCTTCCTTGTAGCTTGCAGGCGTGAATGTGAGCTGAAGGTCGGAGCTTTCGGCGCTCTCGCCGGAATGCCAGAAGCAATAGACCATGGTCGGCGACAGCGACAGCAGGCCGCGCCGCGCGGTCGCCCATTTCAGCGCCTCGATCCACAGCGAGAAGCCGCGGCGAAGCTCGTTGATGGTCTTGATGTCCTTGACCCGCGCCACCGTGCGCGGCGCGTAATGGTCCTGAAGGCCCTCGCCGACCGGCAGCGCGTGACGCACCGCGATGCCGTGCTGCTGCAACAGGTCGGGCGAGCCGACGCCGGAGAGCTGCAAGAGTTGCGGCGAGTTATAGGTGCCGCCGGACAGGATCACTTCCTTGTTGGCGCGCACCTCGACGGCATGTCCGCCGCGGCCACCCTTGGCGTAGCGCACGCCGACAGCGCGCTTGCCTTCGAAGATGATCTCGGTCGCGTGCGCGTGCGTGTGCACATGCAGATTGGGCCGCTTCATCGCGGGCTTCAGGAACGCGGTCGCGCCGGAGACGCGCAGGCCGTTGTTGATGGTGCGCTGGCAGTAGGAGACGCCTTCTTGCGTCTTGCCGTTGTAATCGGGATTGCGGGGGATGCCGAGCGAGACCGCGCCTTCCATGAAGGCTTCGCAGAGCGGATCGCGCCAGTCCATTGTGGTGACGATGAGGCTGCCTTCGCGGCCGCGATAGGCTTCCTCGCCCTCGCCGACCCGCTTCTCCAGCCGCCGGAAATAGGGCAGCACGTCGGCATAGCCCCAGCCGCGATTGCCCATCTGTGCCCAGGTGTCGAAATCCATGCGCTGGCCGCGATTGTAGATGTGGCCGTTGATCGAGGACGAGCCGCCGAGCGTCTTGCCGCGCGGCGCGTAGATGCTGCGCCCGCCGGTCCAGGGCCCCGGCTCCTGCTGGTAGGCCCAGTTGATGCTCTTCATGTGGAAGGTCTTGATGAAGCCCGCCGGCAGATGGATGTAGGGATGCCAGTCGGAAGGCCCCGCCTCGAGCACGCAGACGCTGACGTTCGGATCTTCGCTCAGCCGGCTGGCGAGCACGCAACCGGCGGAGCCCGCGCCGACGATCACATAATCAAATCTGTCCATGGTGCCTCGGCGCCTCTCAGCGCGGCTTGTCGTTGAGTTGAAATTCGAGATGCGCCTGCACGGTCGGCCATTCGGCAGCGGTGATGCTGTAGACCACGGTGTCGCGCAGCGTGCCGTTCGGCGCGATCTGGTGGCTGCGCAGAATGCCGTCCTGCTTGGCGCCCAGGCGCTCGATGGCGCGGCGGCTCTGATGATTGAAGAAATGGGTGCGGAACTCGACCGCGATGCAGTTCAGCGTCTCGAAGGCGTGCCGCAGCAAAAGCAGCTTGCACTGCGTGTTGAGCGGGCCGCGCTGCGCGCTCTTGCCATACCAGGTCGAGCCGATCTCGACCCGGCGGTTGGCGGCATCGATGTTCATATAGGTCGTCATGCCGACGATGGTGCCGGCGGCATCGAACACGGTGAACGGCAGCATCGAGCCGGCGGCCTGGAGGCCGAGGCGGCGGTCGATCTCCTTGCCCATGTTGTCCGGCAGCGGGATCGCGGTGTACCAGAGCTTGGACAGCTCGCCGTCCCTGACGGCCTCGACCAGCCCCGCGCGATGATCGTGCGACAGCGGCTCCAGACGGGCGTGCTGTCCGCGCAGGGTGACGGGATCGGGCCAGGGCATTCTATGGTTTCCTCTTGATGTCATTCCGGGGCGGTCCGCAGGACCGAACCCGGAATCTCGGGATCCCGGGCTCGGCTCTCCGAGCCGCCCCGGGGTGACGATGGCGTACTACGCCATCGTCACTTATTCAAAAAATTCAACGGCAAACCGCTGCGCGGCCAGTCCATGGCGATCAGCTCACCCTTGCCCGACAGCGTGATATAGGCGGTCTTCAGCTCGGGGCCGCCGAAGGCGATGTTGGTGGTGACGCGGTCGCCGGTCGGCACCTGCTCCACCAGCGTCCCATCCGGCGCAATCACCGAGATGCAGCCGGAGACGAGGGTGGCGACGCAGACATTGCCGCCTGCTTCCACCGCGAGCGAGTCAAACATCTGGTAGCCACCGAGGCCGCAGATCGGCTTGCCCCGCTCGCCACGATAGATCACCTCGCGCGGCTTCAGTGTGCCCGGCGCGGAGAGCTCATAGGCCCAGAGCCGGCCCGTCGGCGTCTCCGCGATATAGACGGTGTTCTCGTCCGGCGAGAGCCCGATGCCGTTCGCGGGCAGGATGCCGTGCACGATTTCGACGATCTCCTGCATGTCGGGCTTGAGATAATACATGGCGCCGACGTCCATCTCGCGCGCGCGGCGCTTGCCGAGGTCGGAGAACCACAGGCCGCCGTGCTTGTCGAAGACGAGATCGTTCGGGCCGCGCAGATCGTGCGCGCCGCATTTGCTCACGACGGTCTCGACCTTGCCGGATTGCAGGTCGACGCGCTGGATCGCGCCGCCGAGATAATCGTCCGGCTGCGGGCCCGGCATGATCATCTTGCCGGCCTGAAGCCAGGAGAAGCCGCCATTGTTGCAGATGTAGATCTTGCCGTCGGGCCCCAGGGCTGCGCCATTGGGGCCGCCCGGCACCTTCGCAACGATCTCCTTGCGGCCGTCGGGATAAACGCGCGTCAGGCGCTGGCCGCGGATTTCCACCAGCACGACCGAGCCGTCCGGCATCACGACCGGCCCTTCGGGAAATTCGAGGTCGGTGGCGAGAACGCGAACGTTGGACATGGTGGGACCCTCCCGGCTGCTTGTTATGACTTGCACGGGATGTCCGGCATGGGCCCCGCAGGCAAGCTTTGCCTGGCGTTATGACAAAGTCACCGGGGCTTGCCAAGCAAGCGGGATGGTATGCCAGCCTTGCGGAAGCTCTACTCCCTCACCGGCAGCCAGATCTCGAATCCGCCATTGCCGGTTGCAGGATCGAACGTCTCATCGTAGCGCTCGAAGTTCGGCGCATCCGCAGCTTTGAGGCCAGATGCCGGCAGCCACTGATTCCAGATTGTGTTCACGGTGCGTCGGATCGACGCGACGTGATCCGTGTGCGTAAAGACGGCATAGCGCTGCTCGGGGATGCGGATGCGGCTGAAGCGACGCGGCAGGTCGGAGAAATCGGTCACCTCGACGCCGGCGATGTAGTCGAAATTGCCGGCATCATCGCCGTTGCAACAGATGCCATAGGCGACGTTGCCGACGCGCGCGGGAACGTCGGCAATCTCCCGATGGAAGCGTTGCCACAGACCCGGGATCATGGCGCCGTTGTCACAGGCGATGCGCTCGCCCGGACCGGCGACGAGGAAGGCCTTTGCGATTTCGAAACGCGGCGGGGCAAGATGGTCGAGCATGGTGGAGTCCATGAGGATCGGCTCCTGGAGCTTGATATGGCTTGCGCACGTTGCCGCCCTCACCGCTTCGGGCGTGGTGCCGAACTGGTCGCGGAACGCGCGGGTGAAGGCTTCGTGCGAGCCGTAATCGGCCTCCAGCGCCAGCGACAGGATGTCGGGTGCACCCTTTGCCAGACTGCGCGCAGCTTCCGTCAGCCGCCGCGCGCGCACGTAACGCATCACCGGGAGGCCGGTGGCTGCGGCAAACGCACGCACGATGTGGAACCGCGACACGCCGGATATCTCAGCGATCTCGTCGAGCGTCATCGGCTCGGCCAGATGGCTCTCGATATACCAGAGCGCGCGCTGGGCTGGATTCACGATGGTCGTCCTCGTTCAAAGCGCTGCAAGGGTGCGCCGGTCATTCCCCCTTCGCTTGATCGGCGTTGCTGTCCCCGCATGAGGATAGTCTGGGAATGGCCACTGGCAACGTCCGCGCGTTCGCGGCTACACTCCGCGTGTTTCTGAACCGCTCACAAGAAAGCACGGAGGAACCGCGTCATGGAAATCACCGATGTGCGGGCGCACCATATCCGCATTCCCTATGACGCCGGCGTCGCGAGCTTCCGCCAGGGCGCGTCCGCCATCAGCGCGCTCGACATGGTGCTGGTCGAGGTCACGACCGATTCCGGCCTGACCGGCTGGGGCGATGCCTTCGCCTATGTCTGCCCGCGAACCACGCGCAGCGCCGTCGAGGAAATGATCGCGCCGCAGGCGCGCGGGCTGACGGTGCCGGATGCGGCCGGCATCCCCGCTGTCATGGAGCAGATCCAGCGCAACCTGCATCTGTTCGGCCGCTACGGCATCACCATGTTCGCGATTTCAGGGCTCGACATCGCATTGTGGGACCTTGCTGCGAAGATCGAGGGCGTGCCGCTGCACCGCCTGCTCGGCGAGACCCGGCGCTCGGCCATCCCGGCCTATGCGAGCCTGCTGCGGATCGGCTCGCCCGACAACATCGCGAGCGAATGCAGGAAGGCGCTCGCGCTCGGCTATGGCGCCATCAAGCTGCACGAGACCACGGCACCCGCGGTGTTCGCCGCGCGCGAGGCGATCGGCCCGAACATTCCACTGATGGTCGACATGAACTGTCCGCTCACGGCCGCGCAGGCGATCGCCTTCGCGACGACATGCGCGGAGGCGCGGCCGATGTTCCTGGAGGAGCCGGTGTGGCCACCGGAGGATTTTGCCGCGCTCGCCGACGTCCGCAGCAAGGGCGGGCTCGGCATTGCCGCTGGCGAGAACGCCTGCACTGAATATCAATTCCGCCAGATGCTGGATGCGGGCGCGGTTAGCCACGCCCAGCCATCAGTGACCAAGGTCGGCGGCATCACGGAGTTTCTGAAGGTCGCTGCGCTGGCGGATCGGCTCGGCATCAAGATCGTGCCGCACTCGCCCTATTTCGGTCCCGGCCTGCTGGCGACGCTGCACCTGCTCGCAACGCGCGAGGACGGGCTGGTCGAGATGTTCTATCTGAAACGCGAGGCCTGCCTCTGGGGCGGCCACGCCGATGTCGATGCGACCGGCCATGTCGCGGTGCCCACGGGTCCCGGGCTCGGCTACGAGCCCGACCGCGGCGTGATGGAGAGATACCGCGTGACGTGACCGGCACGCTTACTTGGAATCCTTGGCCGGCGGCGCGTCCTGCTTCTTCTTCGGATCCTCCACCGGCTTCACTTGGGCCGCCTGAAGATCGGCAAGCGTCTTCTGCAAACCGGCCACCGTCGTCTTCAACGCGTCGATCTGGCGATTGGCTGCATCCAGCTTCTGCTGCTGATCGAGCGTGAGCTTGGTGATGGTCTTCTGGAGGAAATCGACATTGCTCTGGAGGCAGCTGGTGCGCCGCTCCATGGTCTTCTCGACGGTGCATATCTCGATACCGGGCACGTCCTGCGCGCGGACCGGCACGGTCGCCAGCGTGGCGAGCAGCAACATCGCGAAACAGACGCCGGCGCTTCGGGACAGCATGCAGGTTCCTCGTCAAATCGATCACGGCAATGTGCGCTGTTTGAGCGCAGCGGCGTGAGGCTACCACACTCGTACCGCATTCTCGCGTTGAGCTTGCACCTGTTCCCTGGGACGGGGACGATGATCGGCACGCGAAAGATGTGGGCCCTCTTTCCGCGGCTTTGTTTAGGGGAGATTTTTGGAATGGCAACGCGCGATAGACGTCTGGCGGAATTCGACGGCGCCGGAGAACCGCCACCGGGCCTTGCGGTCGAAGTGCTGTGCGAAGACCACAGCGGCACGTATCAGCTGCCGTTCGCCTGCCGTTATGTGGAGGGGCGCTGGCGGAACAACGAGGCCGGAATTGCGGTCGAAGCGACCGTGATCGGCTGGCGCCTGCCGCGTGTAAAGCATTCGGGCGCAGCCTGAGGCATCGTGTTTGTTTCAAAATGCGACGGGGCCGCGCCCCGCTTTAACCTTCGGAACGCGGCCCGAACGAATCACGTCCGAATCAGCTGCCAAGCTTCGTACGCAGCTGTTCACGGCTAGATGTCGCCGGCCGACCAACCGGCTCGCACAATATCTGCGCAGCGCAGGATTCGGTTCGGGCTGACGCTTGGCGACAAAGGTTAACGGCATCAACGACATCAGCCGGACTCGCCGCCTGTCTTGGGGATGACGGTGCCCCGCCGCCGAAACAGGCAGGCGGGCGCAACGGCTGCCTAATATTCGACCTCGAGCTCCTCGATCTCGGCCGGCTCTTCCCGCGCGGCCGCGATCCATTCCTGCATCTCGGGCATGGCCATGATGGTGTCGGCATAGGCCTTCAGCGGCGGCGCGAGCTTGACGTCATAGGTCACGAAGCGCGTCACCACAGGGGCGTACATCGCATCCGCCGTGGTGCGCTTCTCGCCGAACAGGAAGGGGCCGCCCGACTTCTCCAGGCAATCACGCCAGATGAACCAGACGCGGTCGATGTCGGCCTGCGCGCGCGACCAGATCTTGAAGCCGGGAAAGTGCCCCTTCAAATTGACCGGCAGCGAGGCGCGCAGCGTGGTGAAGCCGGAATGGATTTCGCCGGAGATCGAGCGGCAATGCGCGCGCTGGATGCGGTCATCAGGCAACAGCCCGGCGTCCGGCATCGCCTCGTTGAGATATTCGGCGATCGCCAGCGTATCCCAGATCACGGCGCCGTCGTGCCGCAGGCACGGCACCAGGATCGAGGACGACAGCAAGAGGATTTCGGCGCGGGCGGATGCGTCGTCGGGCGCCGTGACGATCTCCTCGAAATCGATGCCGGAAAACTTCGCCAGCAGCCACCCGCGCAGCGACCAGGACGAATAGTTCTTGCTGCTGATGGTCAGTGTCGCCTTCGCCATTGGCCCTTCCCTGATCCCGGCACCCGCTCGGCCCTCGGCGCGCGCCTGCGAGCCGTGCTTCCGGCAAGATGAAGAGCAAGCGATGTGCCAATTCCGGGGGGCGCCCAGCTCCCGCTTGGCTTCGATATTGCATCATCGCAGGCGATAGGTGGGTATTTCAGTATGATGTCGATGTATTATCAGGCCTTTCAGAACCATATGGACCTCACCGCGCCCTGGCGGGACGGCGCTTCCTCCGCGCTCAGATTCCTCAACCTGGTGCCGCAGGGCGCGTCGGACCAGATGGTCGGCCGGCTCTCGGCGGCGCTGGAGCTGATCTCGCGCTCCACCCTCACCTACGACCGTCCGGCCTACGGCATCGACAGCGTCATGGTGGGCAACCGCGAGATCGCGGTCACCGAGGAGATCGCCTATGCGACGCCGTTCGGCTCGCTGCTGCACTTCAGGAAAGACGGTGTGGGCGAGCAGCCGCGCATGCTGCTGGTGGCGCCGATGTCCGGGCACTTCGCGACGCTTCTGCGCGGCACCGTGAAGACGCTGCTCCAGGACCACGACGTCTACATCACCGACTGGCACAATCCGCGCGACATTCCGCGCAGCGAAGGCCGCTTCGGGCTCGACGATTACACGGAGCACCTGATCGATTTCCTGGGCCAGCTCGGCCCGCGCCCGCACATGGTGGCGATCTGCCAGCCCTCGGTCTCAGCGCTCGCAGCCGCCGCGATCATGTGCGAGGACAATCATCCCTCGCGCCCTGCGACGCTGACGCTGATGGCAGGTCCCATCGACACACGGATACAGCCGACCAGGGTCAACGAGTTCGCCAAGAGCAAGCCGATCGAATGGTTCGAGCGCAACCTGATCAACTACGTGCCGGTGCAATGCCGCGGCGCCTTGCGCAAGGTCTATCCCGGCTTCGTGCAGCTCACGGCGTTCGTCTCGATGAATCTCGAGCGCCACATCAAGCAGCACATGGATCTCGCCAACCACATCGCCAAGGGCGAGAAGGAGAAGGCTGCGACGATCAAGACCTTCTACGACGAATATTTCGCGGTGATGGACCTTCCGGCCGAGTTCTACATCGAGACGGTGCGCGACGTGTTCCAGGAGCACCTGCTCCCGCAAGGCAGACTGATGCATCGCGGCCGACCGGTGAACACCAAGGCCGTGAGCCGCATGGGGCTGATGACGGTCGAAGGCGAGAAGGACGACATCTGCGCGATCGGCCAGACCCTCGCCGCGCAGGACCTCTGCACCGGCGTCCGCGCCTATCGCCGCGTCCACCACATGCAGGCCGGCGTCGGCCATTACGGCGTGTTCTCGGGTAAGCGCTGGAACAACGAGATCTATCCGCTGCTGCGGGATTTCGTGCATGTGAATTCGTGAGCGACACGCCCTTGTCGCCGGCCGGTTAAACGGGCGAATGCCTAATGCTCTTGCGCGAGCAGCTCTTTCGCTTCCGCGAATTCAGGAAGATTCTGCTCCACCTCGAATGCGGCCAGCACGGGAGCGAGCAGTTCGGATACCGTGCCTGTTCGGCCATTTGTCTTGTGCAGGCGGGCAAGTCCAAGAGCGCTACGCAGCTCGAAGGTCTTCGTCTGCTGGTGTCGCGCGATCTCCAGCGCTCGCGTGAGTTCGTCTTCGGCACTGGATTCACCCGAAGAACCGTGGCGCGACAGGAGGTTGCTGCGGATACGATGCAGTTCGGCATCAAGCCAATGCTGGCCGGTCTGTTCGGTCCGGGCGATCAATTCGTTCAGGATCTCCAGTCCGGTTTCGACTTGGCCCACCTCTGCATTCGCCACGGCGACATGCATCCCCCAGAACGGCTCGCAGAGGTAGCAATCGTTCTCCTGCAGCAAGGTCCAGCCGTGACGCATGTCCGCCAGTCCGGCCATTCGATCCCCGGCACGCCACTTGGCCAGGCCATTCAGGTAGGTGCCCGCAGCCACGTACAGTGGCATCGTGTGGTCGCGCGCGAGACCGAGTGCCAGGATCGTCTCCGTCTGCTGCAACATGCCCCCGCACACCCCGTCGAACACAGCGCGATGAACCAGCGCGTTAGCCCGGGAAAGCGCCCGCTTTTCGCCCGAAGCACCCACCGCTTCGGCGGCGAGCCTTCGCGCGCGAGCGATGATACCAAGCGGCCACAGCACCAGAGCAAGGAATCTCATGATCACGAACGGCAGATCCAGCGTCGAAGCCCGGAATGTCGCGGGATCCGGCTCGACACTGTAGATCGCCAGCGCCTGCTCGAGATGCGTCCTCGCGTTGAGATAGTCGCCCCCGAACCAGCACGTGACGCCGCCCGTCCAATGGGCGACAACGGCGGCCACGGGTGAGTCCGGTCGTCGGTCAGCTGCGCTCCTGATGGCATCCGCCAGCTCCCGCATCGGAGCGAGTTCGCCATGGGTCAGGCAGGCGTTGAAGAGTCCCGAATGAACAGGCGCAAGTTCAACGGGATCATCGATGCCGGCCGCGAACTGGCGCGCACGCGTCCACGCCGCGACCGTTTCGGGAGCGCTGTGCCCGAGGCTGCCCCTCAGTGCACGGCCATACGAGATTTGAAGATGCAGCCTGCTCGTCATTCGGCGGGGCTCGTCAGGCAGCTCGTCAGCGATCGAAATGGCCTTGCCGAGATGCGCGACCGCCTCTGAATAGGCCGAGCGCTTCAGCGCCTGCTGGCCCGCCTTGCGCCACCATTCGAAAGCGACCTCGCTCAGCCCCGCTTCGGTGAAGTGGTGCGCCAGAACTTCCGGCTCTGTCTCGGCGACGACTGGAAATCTCTCGCGCAGGACCTCGCCGATCCGCGTGTGCAGCAGCTGCCGTTTGCTCTTGAGCAGACTCTCATAGGCCGCTTCCTGAACAAGGGCATGCTTGAAATTGTAATTTGCTTCCGGCGGCGCCCCGCGGCGAAGCAGCAGTTCGGCCTCTTCAAGTTGCCCTAGCGCAGCGCTCAGCGTGGAATCATCGCGTCCCGCCACGTATTTCAGGAGTGCGTATGAGAAGTCGCGGCCGATGGCGGCGCCTATTTGCGCCACCTCCTTGACCGGAGCAAGCCGGTCGAGCCGTGCCATCAACGAATCCTGCAGCGTGGCGGGAATAGCTAGCGGCGGGAGCGGACTGGTCAAGCGATAGCGCCCGGCATCTTCGACGAGCAGGCCGGACTCCAGCACCATCTTGGTCAACTCCTCGACGAATAGCGGGACGCCATCCGTCTTGTCGATGATCTGCTGCATCATCTCGCCTGGCAGCTGGCGACCAACGACCACCTGTTCGACCAGCGCGCGCGTATCCTGCCGATCCAGCCGGTCGAGCCGCAACAGACTGACATTCGCAAGGCCCGACCAGGACGGCTCGAACTCAGGCCGGGAGGTCATGAGCACGAGTATCGGGAGGGCCCTGATCCGATCGACCGCGAGATCGAACAGTTCAAGTGTCGTGGCATCGGCCCAATGCATATCCTCGCAGATAATCAGCAGAGGTTGATCGCGTGCCAACCCCTCAAGCTGATCGAGTAGGACAGCAAATGTCTGTCGACGCTGCTGCGCTGGGCTCAGAGCGAGCGGTAGACAGCGGTTTCCGGGTGGAATCGAAAGGAGCGCCGCAATGAGTTGTGTCGCTGGAACGATCTGCTGTGTTCCGAGCGCTAGCATCGCCTCGAGCTTGTCGAGCTTTTGCTCGGGCATGTCGTTCGAGCGGATACCGGCGGCCCGCTCGAGCTGCGCGACAAACGGATGCAGCGCACTGTTGGTATGGTAAGGCGAACACTGATAACGCACCCGGCGGTGCACCCCCAGTGCGGGGCTTTCGGAGAGCGTTGCGACGATGCGCGACTTGCCGATGCCTGCTTCACCAGAAATCAATACCATCCGGCCTTGGCCCTGCCAGGCCTCCCGCTGGCGGGAGAGGATGTATTCGATCTCGTTCTTGCGGCCGACAAAGCCGATCGAGCGCGCGGCGCGGACTGCCTCGAAGCGGCTCTCGGATGCGGCCGGACCTTCCACCGCCCAGACTGCGATGGGTTCTGCTATTCCCTTGACCTCCCGGCGACCGAGATTGCGAAGAGTGAAGAGATCGCCAAGCAGTCGGCGCGTCGACGAAGCAACGACGACGACCCCCGGTTCCGCCAGGCTCTGGAGGCGAGCAGCGAGATTTGGTGTATCGCCGATGGTTGCGTGCTCCTCCGACGCATCTCCACTTACGAGGTCGCCGACCACGACGAGTCCGGTTGCGATTGCGATCCGCAATTCAGCCCGTTCGCCGGCGCCCGTCTTGAGCTGGCGGATTGCAGCGATAATATCAAGGCCCGCGCGCACCGCGCGTTCCGCATCGTCTTCGTGGGCACGGGGATAACCGAAATAGACGAGGATTCCGTCACCGACGAACCGAGCTATCCTGCCATCATAGGCCTTAACAACGCTCGCGCAGGCAGCGCGGTAGCCCCGGATCACCTCCCACATGTCTTCGGGATCGAGACGTGCCGAGAGCGCAGTCGAGCCGACTAGATCGCAAAACATGACGGTGAGATGGCGCCGCTCGGCGTCATGAGAGGGAGCCGGCGATGCGATCAAGGCGGCCGGATCGAGATCGGCGATGGCACGCAGCATTTTGCGGCGATGACCGAGCAAGACTCCGAGCTTGTCAAAGTCCTCGTCCATCAGCTCGGGGAGGACGCCCACGTCGATCCCATTTTGGGCAAAACGCTCGGCGTATTGTCCAAGCCCCAACTTCTCGAGCCACTCCGCAATCTGCATGGCTCCACCGATCTTGTGGCTAGCGGTTAGCAGAATGTTGGACCACGGCCGCGCGGAAACAATATCTCAACATCACCACGATGGCACGTCTTGTCTGTTGTGCGAAAACTTAGGTTACTAGGTACCGGCACGGTTTGTACCAGGACACTTGTCGATGCGAACGACTGCACTACCAAACATCGCACACGCGCAACGTGGACGGCCGAGGTTGCAATGAGTCATCACTGCTCATTCCAGACGCGAAACCGAATCAACAGGGCGGCTTGTGCTCACGTGAGCGTGTTTCCTTCATTGCTCGTTCGTGGGTGCATCGTGGCTGCGAGCCATCGTGCCCGCCGCAACCTGGAGCGAAGAACCCACCACCCAACAGCCGGCAACAAAGCCTATCAAGCCGTTGGGCAGATTTTGATCAAGGACAAGGATGCTGACGGACAGAGTAGCCGCAATGGCCGCGCCGAATGTTCCGGCCGCACTCATGATCTCAGCCGGCTCGGAGCCGTTCCATTCTTCCGAGATGCTCGATGACGAATTCCGTGCGACTTTGCCGGACAAATCAATACCGACATAATAGCCCAGCGCTCCATAGACCATTGTTATCAGCACAATCCAGCCGCTTTCAAACAGCCCACCTTTCTGACGCAACAGGGTCGCACCCACGTAGAGGCCGCAAGAGGCCCCAACGGCTCCCAGCCCAATTCGCTCAAGAAGGTGGGCCGACCTGATCAAACTTGAACGGGCGATCCGAACACTGCCGAGGCGCCTTGCTAAGGAAAAGGTGTTGGAAATTGCGCTGCTTATCTTCATTGGGGGCTCCTTGTGAGTAAGTAGCAGCCGACCGGCCGCTCTCGAATAGAGCTGCCAGGACGCGTTTCTTGATGCCCTTGATTCCAATTTCTGAAAAAGCTGTGCTGAGTGATGGGACTAGCTTGCTCGTGAGCAAGACGAGGAGCCAATCCAAAGCTGCGAGCACGCGGCTGCGCAGGCATTGCATCTCACCCGCGTTCGTCAATTAGATCCGGGTGCGGCAATTTCTTGCGGGAGTGGTAGTTCAGAAAGAGAGTGATCGAGTATGAAGCGGTTCACATACCACTTTTTCCTGACGCTGCGCCCGGTCACGATTTCCGGAGGACGCGCGAAGCTCGCAGGTCAGGCCGATCACTTCCCGCCTCACACCTGCACCACGTGGCCAGGCGCCATCCAGGATCTGGCCCCGGATGGTGACAACGCTGCCGCGCAAGAAAGTCTTCCGCGTCAGCTCATCCTGCGCCGCAGCGTCGCCGAGGGCGTCTCGCCGAATTTTTCGCGATAGGTGCCGGCCATGCGGCCGAGATGGGTGAAGCCGAGATCGAAGGCGATCTCGGTGATGGACGCATCGGGCGCAGCTCTCGCGAGGCGGGCGTTCAGAGCGGCGAGGCGCATATCGAGCAGCATCTGCGAGATCGACACGCCGAAGTGACGGCGGAAACCGAGCTGGAGTGCGCGGATGCCGATGCCGGCGGCGCAGGCGAGCTGCGTAAGGTCGAGCGGATCGCCCGCATTATCAGCCAGATGGTCCCGGGCGGCGCGGAGCGCGCGCGGCAGACGCTCGGCTCGACCGGAGAACGTTCGAATCGCATCCGACAGACCATGCCGCTGGCCGTTGAGGAGGTGATCGAGCAGCACCTCGCGCCAATCGGCCATCGTGACCGGTGACAGCCGGCCGGAGGGCCCGAGACGCTCGGCGAGCGTCATCAGCCCGGCAAGGCTGGTCCGCAAAGCCCGTCCGGACGGCGCGTCCAGGTCGATCACCGGATCGAACTCGACCCTGCCTGCCGCTCTGCCTGACAACGCCGCCGCGCGCTGCTCGACCATGCGGCGGTCGAGCAGCAGGATCGCCTGCGCACAATCGCTCCACGTCATCCGGGTCGGGATCGTCGGCGACAGCAGCGATGCCGTCCGCTCCTGCGCGGCATCGAACTCGCAGGCACCGGCACGAATGCGGGCGCTGCCCGCGAGCGGGACCTGGACCAGGAAGAAGCGATCGAGGCAGCCGGGATCGATGCTGACCGATCCGCCATAGGCTACGTAGTTGATGGAAAAGCCTGCGAATGCCGCGCAATTGTGCCGCGCCGAGAAGCCGTCCGCGCGCGCTTGTGTCGGCTTGAGATCATGCGGGCAGAAGATGCGCCCGATTGCTTCGGCCGCCTCGTCGACATCATCGGTGGTGACGCGGGCAAAGCCCGCAAGCCGTTCGGCTGCGGGGCCCCTCGCGCTCACTTCCAGCACGGCTGCGGACATCGTCGACCACGCTTCGCGTCAAGGAATTACTTTAAGCCTATAAGAGTTCGCGGGACGCGAAAAGGGCCGCGCCCGCAAAATCGTCGTATTGCATGGCAACAGCGCGGTTGCGGATTCGTTTAGCGGATAGACAGGGCCCCCGTCCCCGGCTGATGCTCCATCCCCGCCGGAATTCACGAGGAGGTAAGCATGACTGCACTCGAAAAGGGTATTACCGCGAACGGCACGGGCTATGGCGGCAAGACTTGGAATATCCTGGGTCAGGTCTATTTCCCCAAGGCCGTCACCGACTCCACCTTCGCATTCGAGACCAACAGCGATCCCGGCCAGTTCGTGCCGGTGCACATCCACCCGACCCAGGACGAGTTCATCCTGGTGCAGGAGGGCACGCTCGACCTCAAGCTCGACGGCAAATGGGTCAAGGCCCATGCCGGCGATCTGGTGCGCATGCCCCGCGGCATCCCGCACGGCTATTTCAACAAGTCCGACAAGCCGTGCCGCGCGCTGTTCTGGGTCTCGCCGATGCAGAAGCTGGAGGCGCTGTTCAACCAGTTGCACAATCTGACCGACCCCGCCGAAGTGGTGCGCATCTCTGCGCTGCACGAGGTCGATTTTCTGCCGCCCGAGGCCAACGAGTAGGCGTCCGGCCTCTTCGTCTACTTTCACCTGCTGGCAGCTCGGTCGGCCGCACCTTGCGGTCGAACGCAACTGCTTGTGCGCGAAACATCTCGATTGCGAGCAAACCCATGGTCAGCCCAAAACATGTCTGCGTGATCGGCGCCGGCGTCTCCGGCCTTGCTGCCGCCAAGGCGTTCTCCACCCGCGGTCACAGCGTCACCATCGTCGAGCGCAGCGGCGATCTCGGCGGGGTCTGGGAGCCGGCGCGCTCCTATCCCGAGGTGCAGACGCAGAGCCCGAAGGAGCTCTACCGCTACACCGACCGCGCCATGCCGGAGGCCTATCCGGAATGGCCAACCGGGCCGCAGGTCCATGCCTATCTCGCCGATTACGCCAAGGGTTTTGGCCTCGATCGTATGCTGCGTTTCAATACGGCGGTCGCCGGCATGGCGCGCCGCGCCGACGGCAAGCCGGGCTGGACGCTCGCGCTGACCGGCAAGGACGGCGCGACCACGAACGAGGACTTCGATTTCGTCGCGGTCTGCACCGGCCAGTTCAACGAGCCACGCGAGTTGCATTGCCCCGGCGAGGACGGCTTTCGGGCCCGGGGCGGCCAGATCCTGCACTCATCGAAATACAACGATGCCGCCCTGGCGAAGGGGCGCCGCGTCGTCGTCCTCGGCGGCTCGAAATCGGCGACCGACATCGCCGTGAACGCGGCGAAGGCGGGCGCACGCGAGGTGACGATCGTGATGCGCGAGCCGGTCTGGCGTATCCCCTATTTCATCGGCGGGCTCGTGAACTTCAAGCGCATCCTCTACATCCGCGCGCAGGAGGAGATGTTTCCGGGCTGGGGCATCGGCCCGATGGCGCGGCTGGCGCACCGCCTCGCCGCGCCGCTGGTCTGGGCGAACTGGCGCGGGCTGGAGAGCCTGTTGAAGGCGCAGCTCAAGCTCGGCCGCTGCAACATGCTGCCAAGGGAGCGGATCGAGGACGGCGTCAACTGCTCGGTGCCGATCGCAACACCGGGCTTCTACCCGATGGTCGCCGACGGCCGCATCAAGGCGGTGTTCGGCACGTTCGATCACTATGAAGGCGACAGCATCGTGATGAGCGGTGGCGAGCGCATCACGTCCGACCTCGCGGTGCTCGCGATCGGCTACAAGCTCGGCGTGCCATTCCTGCCTGCGGCCTACCAGCAGAAGCTGGTCGATTCCGACGGGCAGTACCGGCTCTATCGCCTGATCGCCAATCCTGACCTGCCCGAACTCGGCTTCGTCGGCTTCAACTCGTCGTTCTGCACCGTGCTCTGCGCCGACCTCGCCGCCAACTGGCTGGTGCGCTATGCCGACGGCCGGCTCGCCAATCAGCCGACGACGCAGCAGATGCGCGACAACATCGAGATGATGTTGCACTTCAAGCGCGTCGAACGGCCGGCCGCGGGCGTCTATGGCGGACTGTGCGTCGCGCCCTATCACTATCGCCATTTCGACGAGCTGATGGCCGACATCGGCGCGAAGAACCAGAAGCGCGGCGGGCTTGCCGGTCGCTTTTCGCCGCCCGACGCGGACGCCTATGCCAAGTTCTTGGCCACGGCGCCGGATTACCGGGCGGCGTGAGAAGATTCGCGGCTGAACGGGATTTGCATCTCGCCAGCCTGCGGCTTCGATGTTTACGATCTCCCGGGCTAGCGAATCGATGGGAACCGGCCATGGGATTGAGACGCCTTGCCGCCGCAGCATTTGCGGTGCTCGCCTTGCTCGTCATGGCACCCGCCGTCGGGCAGGCTGGGCTTACGTCCCAGCAAGCGGCTGCGGTCGCTGCCTATGATCGCGCGCTCGCCGATTTCAAATCCATCCTGGCCGAACGGCGGCGCCAGATCGATGCGAAAGAACCATTGCCGAACCTGCCGGGACAAGCGCTCTACCTGGCGCGCGTCGCCGTCATCAGCACCTACAAGGATCTCACGGACGCCATTCCTTCCCGAATTGGAAAGCCCAACAAGTTCGAGATACCTCCCGCCTATTTCGACGCTGCCATCGAGCCGCTGATCGACGAATACGCCGCATTGTTCGAGATCATGGAGGCGCCGCCCGCCGGCGCGCAGAAATCGCCGACGCCGTTCAAGGACGTCGTCGATCTCGCCGTCGTGATTGCACGCGCCAAGGGGCTGGCATCGCATCACGCGGAAATCGCGGGGCGCATCAGTCTCGGGCTGTTCTATGCAGAAACCAACGGCAAGCAGAACGTCCGCAATGCGCGCTCGAACACCTATATGGGCAGCTTCCAGACCGGCCCTTCCGAAGACCGCAACGGCCGGAAGAAATGGGACAAGATCAAGGGCGACATCGCGGCGATCGATCCCGAGCTGAGCGCGCGCGACGACAAGGAAGAGGCGCGGGCCCGCGGCACCGATCATCGCTTCAACCACTGGACCAATGTGCGCGACGGGCTGATGAATGCGCACGCTGAAATTTTCCGCGAGATCCCGGGGATCGTGAAGACGCTGCCCGACCCGATCGACCAGATGAAGCTGTTCCAGCTGATCCAGATCGTTCCGACCCCGACGCGGTCGGCGCTCAAATCGGGCGATCTCCTGAACTACAGGGTGTCCAGTCCCACGGTCATGAAGTATTTGCGCAACAACAGCATCTTCGCGTTCGGACAGGCCGACCGGTCGCGCACCTCGGCGAGGTTCCGCGAGATTCTCGCTGCGATGTGGCTGTTCAACCGCAAGTTCGAGAAAGCGATGGGGAAACACGCGGAAATCAAGGGCCGCTGAGGGTTCGGTTGCAACCGCTACCGGACGTTGTAAGCTCTCGACCTCGTCGGCGGCACGGACCCTTCCATGCGCATCCTCATTCTCGGCGGCAGCCAGTTTCTCGGACGGGCGATCGCAAGCCATGCCTGCGCTGCCGGTCATGACGTGACCTGTGCCGCCCGCGGGCTTGCAGGGCCAATTGCGGCAGGCGCGCGCTTCGTGCGGATCGATCGCGACGTCGCGGACGGTCTCACGCCGCTGACCGGCGAGACGTTCGATGCCGTGGTGGACGTCTCGCGTCATCCCGGCCAGGTCCGCCGCGCGGTCGCAGCGCTGAAGCGGCCGGGTGTGCATTGGACCTTCGTTTCAACCGTCAGCGTCTATGCCGACAATCGCATACCGGGACAACGCGCCGACTCGGCGCCACTGCGCGAGCCTGTTTCGGCGGACATCGCGCACAGCACCGATGCCATTTATGGCGCGGCCAAGGTCGCCTGCGAGCAGGCCGTCGGCAGCGATGCCTTCATATGCCGTGCCGGCCTGATCGCCGGGCCGGAGGACCCGACCGGGCGCTTTGCTTATTGGCCAGCGCGGCTCGCGCGCGGCGGCGAGGTGCTGGCACCGGGATCGCCGGAGGACGCCGTCCAGCTCATCGACGTGCGTGACCTTGCGCAATGGATCGTGCACGCCGCAGAGGTGCGTCTCACCAGCATCTATGACGGGATCGGACCGGCGCGCAGCCGCGGCGAGTTCCTGGCCGAGTGCGCCTCGGCGCTGGACGCATCCTGCACGTTCACCTGGGTCGATCGCGCTTTCCTGGAAGCGCATGACGTGCGGCGATGGGCGGGTCCGCGATCACTGCCGCTGTGGCTGCCGCTGCCCGACTTCGACGGCTTCATGACGCGCGACACCTCGCCGGCGCGCGAGGCCGGATTGACCGCTCGGCCGTTCGCGGCCACGGCGCGGGACACGCTTCATTGGCTCCGCGCCAGCAACGGGCCGGTGGTCGGTCTCAGCGCCGATGAAGAAGGCGCGGTGCTTTCCGCGTGGCACGCACGCGGCGTGACCGCCGCCGCAATCCGGCCCGGCCCGTGAGCTATTCCGTCCGGATCGGCGCATCCTTCAAGCCGTTATTGTCGTAGGCTTTGCGCAGCGTGCCGTTCGCCGTCGCCTCCGTCATGAATTTGGTGACGAACGCCAAGGCCCGGCTGTGGCCGAGCGGGACGGCGACGGCCGTGACGGTCTTCTTGAAGGTCTCGTCCAGCACCTTCGTACCCGGAATCTTCTGCGCCATCTTGTTGAGCTGATCGCGCGACAGCGCGAAGGCATCGATCTCGCCGCTCTTCAGCAGGCCGACAATTTCATCATAGGTCTGATAGCCCGTGACCTTCGCTTGCTTCAGATGCGCGATGGCGCCGCGCATGGTGGTGGTGGCATTGACGGCCGCGACCTTGATGCCGGGCTGGTCGAGTGTGGCGAAGCTGGTGATGCTTGACCCCGGCTTGACGATGTAAGTGGCATCGGCGACCTCGTAGATCGGGCCGAACAGCATCTTGGTCTCGCGCTCGGGGTCTTTCGGGAGCCAGGTGACGTCCCACGTCCTGTTTGATGCGGCATCGGTGATCTCACCGGAATTCTGGTGCACGACGTATTCGACGGGCACGCCGAGTTGCGCCGCCATCTCCTTGCCGAGATCCACGGGAACGCCGGCATAGCCGGCGTCGGTCCTGGTCGACCAGAACGCTCCGCCCGCTGGGCTGATCGCGATCGCGACACGCAACTTGCCGGTCGGCGCGATCTCGTCCTTCAGGCCATCGGCTAACGCGGGCATGGCGACCGCCGCTGCGAGAACGAGGCCGGCGAGGACCGACCGGAATGGCGTTGGCATGTCATGCTCTCCGCACCTTTTCTTCTTTTGACCCATCACGTCGATCACACGGCCTTTGACACAATTCTGGTTGATCATGCGCCCAGTGAAAAGCCATTTGTCATGACAAATCCGTCAAAGGGCACGCCGCCGTTTGCAGTGCAAGGCCCGTGACCGCCATGGCTATGGTGTTCCACGACCGGACATTTGTTGGTAGCCTGCCGCACCGACAGAGAGCAATCGGGGGCCACCGAATGACGCGCGCGAATCTCGCATCTCCCGCACGGCGCATGGAAGCGTGGAGACATGCAGGACGAGGCTTGGCGACGGCGGCCGCCGTGATCGCGCTTGCCGGCTGCGAGGACAAGAACACGTTCGTGGCCCCGCCGCCGCCCAAGGTGGACGTTGCAACGCCGGTGCAGCGCGCCGTGACACGTTATATCGAGGCCACCGGCAACACCGCGCCGATCAAGAGCGTCGACCTCGTCGCGCGGGTGCAAGGCTTTCTGCAATCGATCGACTATCAGGACGGCAGCTTCGTCAAGCAGGGCACCCAGCTCTTCACGATCGAGCCCGAGACCTACAAGCTCAAGCTCGAGCAGGCGCAGGCGGCCGAGGCCGGCGCGCAGGCCTCGCTCAAGCAGGCCGAAGCCGATTTCAAACGGCAGGTCGAGCTCGTGCAGCGCCAAGCGGTCTCGCAGGCGACGCTCGACACCTCAACGTCGACCCGCGACAACGCTCAAGCCAGTCTCCAGCAGGCCCAGGTCAATACCAGGCTCGCCGAGGTCAATTACGGCTACACCAAGGTGACGGCGCCGTTCGACGGCGTCGTCAGCGCCCACCTGGTCTCGATCGGCGAGCTCGTCGGCGTCTCCTCCCCGACCCAGCTCGCAACCATCGTCGCGTTGGATCCGATCTATGTGAACTTCACCGTCAACGAGCAGGACGTGCTGCGCATCCGCGCCGAGGCGGCACGCAGGGGACTGACGCCCGCAGACATGAAGCAATTTCCAATTCAGATCGGCCTGCAGACCGACACCGGCTATCCGCATGAGGGGCATCTCGACTACGTCTCGCCGACCCTCAATCAATCGACCGGCACGCTGGCGGTGCGCGGTCTCGTCCCCAACGAGAAGCGGGTGCTGCTCCCCGGCTATTTCGTCCGCGTTCGCGTGCCCTTCGACCAGGAGAAGAGCGCGCTCCTCGTCCCCGACACCGCGCTCGGCAGCGACCAGGGCGGCCGCTACCTCCTCGTCGTGAACGCCGACAACACGGTCGAGCAGCGCAAGGTGCAGATCGGCCCCGTCGACAACGGCCTGCGCGTGATCGAGAGCGGCCTGAAGCCGGAGGACCGCGTCGTCATCGCGGGCCTGCTGCGGGTGATCCCGGGCCAGAAGATCGATCCGCAGGTGACGAAGATCGAGCAGCCCCAGGCGTCTGCCAAGTGAGGGAGCGCCAGCCATGATCTCGAAATTCTTCATCGAGCGGCCGGTCCTCTCGAACGTCATTGCGCTGCTGATGATCCTGATCGGCGGCGTCGCGCTGTTCAATCTCGCGATCGCGCAATATCCCGACGTGGTGCCGCCGACCGTGCAGGTCACCACGCGCTATCCCGGCGCCAGCGCCAAGACCGTGATCGACACCGTGGCGCTGCCGATCGAGCAGCAGGTCAACGGCGTCGAGGACATGCTCTATATGCAGTCCTACAGCGCCTCCGACGGTACCTACACACTGACGGTGACCTTCAAGATCGGCACCGACCTCAACTTCGCACAGGTGCTGGTGCAGAATCGCGTCTCCAGCGCGCTGTCGCAGCTGCCCCAGGCCGTGCAGAACCAGGGCGTCACCGTGCAGAAGCGATCGACCTCGATCCTGTTGTTCGTGACGCTGACCTCGCCGGACTCCAGATACGACAGCCTGTACCTGAGCAACTACGCCACCATCAACATCCGCGACGAGCTCTCGCGCCTGCCCGGCGTCGGCAACGTCACCGTGTTCGGCGCGGGTCAATATTCGATGCGGGTATGGCTCGACCCGAACAAGCTGCAGGCGCGTGGCCTCGTGCCGCAGGACGTCATCAACGCGATCCAGCAGCAGAGCCAGCAGGTTTCGGCCGGCCAGGTCGGCGCGCCGCCGACGCCGCCGGGCCAGGCGTTCCAGTACACGCTCAACGTCAACGGACGGCTCGACGACACCAGCCAGTTCGAGAACATCATCGTCAAATCAGGCAGCAGCGGCGACGTCACGCGCGTGCGCGACGTCGGCTGGGTCGAGCTGGGTGCGCAGACCTACAGCCAGATCTTCTCCCTCAACAAGCAGCCGGCGGTCGGCATCGGCGTGTTCCAGTCGCCCGGCGCCAACGCGCTCCAGGTGGAGCAGGCCGTGGAGAAGAAGATGGCCGAGATCGCCAAGCGCTTCCCGGAAGGCGTCAAATACGACACGCCGTTCGACACCACCAAGTTCGTGGAGGCCTCGGTGCACGAGGTCTACATGACCCTGATCGAGGCCGGCCTGCTCGTGCTGGTCGTGATCCTGGTGTTCCTGCAGGACTGGCGCGCGATGCTGGTGCCGGCAACGACCGTGCCTGTGACCATCATCGGCGCGTTCGCCGCGATGGCGGCGCTCGGCTTCACCATCAACATGTCGACGCTGTTCGCGATCGTGCTCGCGATCGGCATCGTGGTCGACGACGCCATCGTCGTGGTCGAAGGCGCCGCCCACAACATCGAGCAAGGCATGAACGGCCACGACGCCGCGATCAAGGCGATGGACCAGCTGTTCGCGCCGATCGTCGGCATCACGCTGGTGTTGATCTCGGTGTTCCTGCCGGCCTCGTTCCTCGCCGGACTGACCGGGCGCATCTATTCGCAATTCGCGCTGGTGATCGCCGCGACCGCGCTGCTGTCCGCCATCAACGCGGCGACGCTGAAGCCGACGCAATGCGCGCTCTGGCTGAGGCCGGCGGTGCCGCCGGAGCAGCGCAATGTCTTCTATCGCGGCTTCAACGCCGTCTATAACCGCGTCGAGCGCGGCTACACGCGGTTGATCACCTTTCTCGTCAAGCACGCCGCCATCTCGGTCGCGTTCGCGTTGCTAGTGATCGGCGCCAGCGGCTATGGCCTGTCGCGGGTTCCGACCGGCTTCCTGCCGATCGAGGACCAGGGCTATCTGATCGCCGCCGTGCAGCTGCCCGACGGCGCCGCGCTAGAGCGGACGCAAGCCGTGCTCGACCGAGCAAGCGGGCTGATCAAGGACACGCCGGGCGTGGCGCAGGTCATCACCATCGCCGGCATCTCCGCGCTCGACAACAGCGCCAGCCTTGCCAATGCCGGCGTCGCCTACATCATCCTGAAGGACTGGGACGCACGCAAAGGGCCGGGCGAGGATCTGCGCTCGCTGGTCTTCGGGCTCAACGACAAGCTCTCGACAATCATGGAAGCCCGCACCATCGTGCTGCCGCCGCCGCCGATCCAGGGCATCGGCAATGCCGCGGGCTTCTCGATGCAGCTCGAGCTCCGCGACGGCAACAGCGATTTCGCCAAGCTGCAGGCAATCACCGGGGCAATGGTCTCCAACGCCGAGAGCCAGAGCGCGCTGCAGCGCGTGCAGTCCTCGTTCCGATCGTCGGTGCCGCAATTCAACGTCGAGATCGACCGCGTCAAGACCCAGACGCTGCACGTCACCACCGACCAGGTGTTCTCGGCGCTGTCGACCTATCTCGGCTCGTCCTACGTCAACCAGTTCAACAAGTTCGGCCGCGTGTTCCAGGTCTACACTCAGGCCGATCCGGCCTTCCGCGTCACCGAGCGCGACATCGCCAACATGCAGGTGCGCAACTCGAACGGCGACATGATCCCGATCGGCACCATCGCCAAGATCACGCCGGCCACCGGCCCGTCGCTGATCAGCCTCTACAACCTCTATCCGTCCTCGACCGTCATCGGCCTGCCGGCGCAGGGCTATTCATCGGGCCAGTCGCTGAAGCTGATGGAGGAGATCGCGGACAAGACGCTGCCGCCGGGCACCGGCTATGAATGGACCGCGATGTCCTACCAGGAGAAGGCGGTCTCCAACCAGATCTACTGGGTGTTCGGCCTCGCCATGCTGCTGGTCTATCTCGTGCTCGCCGGCCAGTACGAGAGCTGGTACGCGCCGATCTCGGTGATCCTCGCGGTGCCGCTGTCGCTGCTCGGGCCGATGCTGATCCTCAGCGCGCTCAAGATCGACAACAACCTCTATTGCCAGATCGGCCTGATCCTCTTGATCGCGCTGTCGGCGAAGAACGCGATCCTGATCGTCGAGGTGGGACTTGAGCTGCACGGCCGCGACGGCAAACCGATCGTTGAATCCGCGATCGAGGCGGCGCGCGCCCGTTTTCGCCCGATCCTGATGACCTCGTTTGCCTTCATCCTCGGCGTGGTGCCGCTGGTGCTCGCCACCGGCGCCGGCGCCAGCGCACGCAAGTCGATCGGCATCACCGTGTTCTCGGGCATGCTGGCCTCGACCTGCCTCGCGGTGCTGTTCGTGCCGGCCTTCTTCGTGGTGGTGCAGCGTTTCGAGAACTGGCGCGCCGGGAAGAAGCCGGTGAAGGCGCAGCCCGTGGCGGAGGTGAAGCCCTAATTATTCCGCAAGCTCAACACGACATGCGAAAACAACCCCATGCACAGTAGCGATGGGATTGAATATGCTCGCGAAATTTCGGCCTTGCCGAAGCAACTTGCGTCGTCGGGCAAAACACCGGCATATTGGCATCATGGGTGGCATGGGTGACGTGCCGCCGCAGCAACGCTTACACGTTGCAGCTTGTCCGGGACATGAGACCGCCGCTCTTACGCCGCCTGCGGCGCCCTGATCTCGCGCGGCAGGATCAGAGCGGCGGCGATGGCGAGCAGGCAGAGGGCGGCGAAGGCGTGCAGCATGGTGACGAAGCCGCCCTGCTCGTAGAGCCAGGCGACCAGGCCGACCGAGGCGCCGGCCGCGGTGAAGCCGACGAAATAGCGCACCGCATAGGCGCGCGAGCGCCACTCTTCGGTGGTGTATTTGCCGACCATGGCGTCGTTGACCGTGACCTGCCCGAACGCGCCCATGACGATGCCGATCGAGACCACGATCAGCGGCAGGTTGGATAGGCTCGCGGCCAGATACAGGAACGGCGCCAGCATGAAGGACAGCGGCAGCGCCACCGTCTTCAGCGAATAGCGGTCGAGCAACCGGCCGATCGTGTATTGCGTCATCGCACCGAACACGTAGACGCCGGCCGCGATGACCCCGAGCAGCGCCGGGCTCTTCGTGAGGTCCGCGAGCCGCTCCGCGAACAGCTTTGGCAGCGCCACGGTGACGGCGTTGAACGTGGTCGAGATCGCGATCACGACGATCAGCAGCGACAAGATCACGCGCCACATGTCCTGCTTGGCGACGCGGGCCTGGGCCGCCGCCTGCTTCGAGCCCTTGCGGTCCTCGTGCACGACCATCATTGCGAAGGCGATGCCGAGCCCGATGGTGACGATGCCGGGGACGATGAAGGCAGCGCGCCAGCCGAAATATTGGCCAATTACCCCGGTGACCAGCGCCGACGAAGCGACGCCGAGATTGCCCCAGACGCCGTTGATGCCCATCTCGCGGCCGAGCCTGTCGGCATAGGACACGATCATCGCGGTGCCGACGGGGTGATAGATCGAGGCGAAGATGCCGATCGCGAGCAGCGCGGCGGCGAGCTGCGCCGGGGTCTGCACGAAGCCGACCGCGACCATGGAGGCCCCGATGCCGAGGAAGAAGATCAGCATCATGTGGCGGCGGCTCCAGCGGTCGCCGAGCCAGCCGGTCAGCAGCGAGCCTGCGCCGAAGGCGACGAAGCCCGGCGTTGCGTAGGGCAGGAGTTCCGAATAGGCCATGCCGAGCGCCGGCCCCATGATGATGACCGCAGCTGCAAAGATCAGCATCGAATAATGATCAATGAAATGGCCGGCATTGACGAAACTGATGACCCGGCTAGGGCTGTTCATACGAATCCTCTCCTGCTCCGAAATGAGTTATATGTCGTGCCCATGACGGGATGCCGCCAATGACTGTCTTGGAAACGCCAATCCTTCGGGAGGTCCGGAGCAACCACCGCTCGCCCGCAGGCGTGCACCTGGTCGCGCGCGACTATCCCAAGGGCATGCGGATCGATCCGCATTTGCATCGCGAGGCGCAGCTGATCTACGCGGCGAAGGGCACGATGCAGGTGACGACACCAGGGGGACGCTGGCTGGTGCCGCCCGACCGCGCGGTCTGGGTACCCGCCGGACTCGAGCATGCCATTGACCTGCTCGCCGACATCGAGATGCGGACGCTGTATTTCGACCTGGCCTGGCTGAAGCGCGAAAAGCGCTATGAGGGATTGACCAGGGAGTTCGTGGTGCGGGTGTCGCCGCTGCTCAATCAGGCGATCCTGGCGCTGTTCGACGCGCGAAATACCGAGGAGCGCACCGAGCTGCTGGTTCGGCTCGTGATGCTGGAGCTGCACCAGGCCGAGGATTCCGCGACCTTCGTGCCGCTGCCGCGTGAAGCGCGCTGCCGCCGCGCCGCGATGATCGTGCTCGACGATCCCACGGGCCTGCACGACATCGACACGCTGGCGCGCGAGGTCGGAACCTCCGCGCGGACATTGTCGCGGCTGTTCTCGACCGAGACGCAGCTGAGCTTCAAGCGCTGGTGCCAGCGCGCGAGGATTGCGGCGGCGATCCAACTGATATCGACGAATGCGAATGTGTCGGTGAAGCAGCTCGCGACATCGCTCGGCTATGCCAGCGTGCCGGCGTTTTCGGCGGCGTTCCGCCAGGTGACGGGTCGGACGCCGACGGAGTTTGCGGGGAAGGGGTAGCTCGTCACACGCGGGCTCGACCCGCGTGTCCATCCCTTTCTCCAGTGGATGGATGGCCGGGTCAAGCCCGGCCATGACGAAAGAGACTGCGGACGAGCCGTGCCACACCATCAAAATGACGCTTGATTGTGATCGGCTTCCACCTAAATCACGTGTAAGCTTCCCGCATCGCACAAACCTGATACGAAAGCCCAGATGGCCAATGCCTTCTTCTCCGACCTGCTCGCCACCATCTCCGAGCGCGGCCGCACGCTGCTGCGTCGTGGAGATTCCGCCGATACCAAACGGGATGCCGACGGGCTGATCGAGCTCTGCGATGCACTGCTGTCGGGCCGGGGCGAAGCCTCTGGCACGGCGATGGCGCGTGAGGTGCTCGACATCTACCGCGAGCTGGATGTGGCCGGACGCCGCGCCTTCTTCGAAGGGCTGGTGCGCGATTTCGGCCCCGACCGGGAACGGCTTTCGAGGGCGATCGAGAAATGGCGCGCCAGGCCGACCGATGAGGACGCGAGCTCGCTGCATTTCGCCTCCGAGCCGCGGCGGCAGGAGCTGATCCGCCGCCTCAACCGCGCGCCCGGCGGCACCGGCGATCTCGTCAACATGCGCGCCGACCTGCTCGGCATGATGAACGGGCACACCGATCTCGCCGCGCTCGATCGCGACGTCTCGCATCTTCTCTCTTCGTGGTTCAACAGGGGGTTTCTCGTGCTGCGCAGGATCGACTGGTCGACCCCGGCCAACATCCTCGAAAAGATCATCCGTTACGAAGCCGTGCACGAGATCTCCGACTGGGACGATCTGCGCCGCCGCATCGATCCGGTCGATCGGCGCTGCTACGCCTTCTTCCACCCCGCAATGGTCGACGAGCCCCTGATCTTCGTCGAAGTGGCGTTGACCGAGACCATGCCCGGCGCGATTCAACCCCTGCTCGCGGTCGACCGCCAGCATCTGCCGATCGAGCGCGCGCGCACCGCCGTGTTCTATTCGATCTCCAACACCCAGCGCGGCCTTGGCGGCATCTCCTTCGGCAGCTTCCTGATCAAGCAGGTGGTGGAAGAGCTGCGCCGCGAAACGCCGAAGCTCGACACCTTCGTGACGCTGTCACCGGTGCCCGGCTTCATGGCCTGGGTGAAGCAGGACAAGGATTTGCCGCTCTCGGACGAGGACCGCGAGACGCTGAAGCGCCTCGACGATCCCAAATGGTTCGAGAGCCCCGAGACGACCGCGCTGCTGCGCGGCGTGATCGAGCCGCTCGCGGCGCACTACTTCCTCAAGGCGCGGACGCCGAAGGGCAAGCTGATCGACTCCGTCGCCCGCTTCCATCTCGGCAACGGCGCGCGGCTGGAGCGCATCAACTGGCTCGGCGATCTCTCGCCGAAGGGCGTGCGCGAATCCGCCGGCGTGATGGTCAACTACCTCTACCGGCTCGACGACATCGAGAAGAACCACGAAGCCTACGCCAATGACGGCGAGGTCGTGGCGTCCAGCGCGGTGAAGAAGCTGCTCAAGGGCGAAGGGCGACGGTTGCTGGATATGCGGCTGTCGTAGCGTGCCCGCCACGCCGTCATTGCGAGGAGCCCTTGCGACGAAGCAATCCAGACTGCCTCCGCGGAGAGAGTCTGGATTGCTTCGCTGCGCTCGCAATGACGGCGCGGGTGCGCCAGCGGCCCCTACTCCGCCAGCGCCTTCATCTCCTTATAGAGATCGGACTTGCCTTCGAAGCCGATGCCGGGGAGATCGGGCATGGTGATGTGGCCGTTCTCGACGCGCACGCCGTCGGGGAAGCCGCCATAGGGCTGGAACAGGTCGGGATAGCTCTCGTTGCCGCCCAAACCCAAGCCGGCTGCGATGTTGAGCGACATCTGGTGGCCGCCGTGCGGAATGCAGCGGCTTGGGGACCAGCCGTAGGTCTTCAGCACCTGAAGCGTGCGCTGGTATTCGCAGAGGCCATAGGACAGCGCGCAGTCGAATTGCAGCCAGTCGCGATCGGGGCGCATGCCGCCGTAGCGGATCAGATTGCGGGCGTCCTGGTGGCTGAAGAGATTCTCGCCCGTCGCCATCGGGCCGGGATAGAATTCCGCCAGCGCGGCCTGCAGCGCGTAGTCGAGGGGATCGCCGACCTCCTCGTACCAGAACAAGGGATAATCGCGCAGCATCTTGGCGTAGGCGATGCCGGTCTCGAGATCGAAGCGGCCGTTGGCGTCGACGGCGAGCTGCGCGTCCTTGCCGATCTCCTTCAGCACCGCCTCGATGCGCGTGCGGTCCTCCTCGATCGGCGCGCCGCCGATCTTCATCTTGACGACGTTGTAGCCGCGATCGAGATAGCCGCGCATCTCGCCGCGCAGCATCGAGAGATCCTTGCCGGGATAATAATAGCCGCCGGCGGCGTAGACGAAGACGCGCGGATTGGCGGTGACGCCGTGACGCTCGGCGAGCAGGCGGAACAGCGGCTTGCCGGCGATCTTCGCCACCGCGTCCCACACCGCCATATCGATGGTGCCGACCGCGACCGAGCGCTCGCCATGGCCGCCCGGCTTCTCGTTGGTCATCATCGCGGCCCACACCTTGTCGGGGTCGAGATTGTCGCCGGCTGCGTTCAGCAGCGACTTGGAATCGGCTTCCGTGATGCGCGCTGCGAAGCGCTCGCGGATCAGACCGCCCTGACCGTAACGGCCGTTGGAGTTGAAGCCATAGCCGACGACGCGCTTGCCGTCGCGCACCACGTCGGTGACGACGGCGACGAGGCTGCTCGTCATCTTGGTGAAGTCGATATAGGCGTTGCGGATCGGGGACGAGATCGGCTTGGTGATCTCGCGGACGTCGACGATGCGGACGGACATGGGATTTGGCTTTCTGGTTGACTCTCCACTCGTCATGGCCGGGCTTGACCCGGCCATCCACGCCTTTGCTACGGAGCGAGTTCGGAGGCGTGGATGCCCGGGTCAAGCCCGGGCATGACGACGGAGGGTGTGGTGCGTCCCGAAGCGGAATAGCTACTTCTTATCCCTGAAATACGGCTCGACCGGCCCGTGCACCTTGATGGTCAGCGGGTTGCCGTGGCGGTCCTTGGCGTTCCCAGCGGTGACGCGGACCCAGCCTTCGCTGATGCAGTATTCTTCGACATTGGTCTTCTCGATGCCCTTGAAGCGGATGCCGACGTCGCGCGACAGGATGTCCGCGTTGTAATAGGGGCTGTTCGGATCGACCGACAGTCGATCAGGAAATTCGTCGCTCATGATTGTCTCGCTCACAACAGTGTTTCGATCTGGTTGCGCAATCCTTCCGGCCGCGCGGTCGGCGCGTAGCGCGCGACCACCTTGCCGGCACGGTCCACCAGGAATTTGGTGAAATTCCATTTGATGGCGGCGCCGAGAAGCCCGGATTGCTGACGTTTCAGGTACTCGTACAGAGGATGCGCATTGGCGCCGTTGACGTCGATCTTTGCGAATAGAGGGAAGGTGACGTCGTAATGCGTCGAGCAGAACGCCTGGATCTCGTCCGCCTGCCCCGGCTCCTGCGCGCCGAACTGGTTGCAGGGAAAGCCGAGCACCGCGAAGCCGCGCGGGGAGAGATCGCGATAGAGATCTTCGAGACCGCGATATTGCGGCGTGAAGCCGCATTTGCTGGCGGTGTTGACGATCAGCAGCACCTGCCCTTCGAACCGGCGCATGGCGACCTCCTCGCCGGCAAGCGAGTTGGCCTTGAAGTCGTAGATGGCGCTCATCGCTAGCCCACGGGATCGATCGGCGACGGCGGCACGCCGCCCGCCTCGATCGCCTCGCCCGCGAGCAGGCACAGATCCTCGCGATAGCGGCCGGAGACCACGTGTACGCCGACCGGCGCCTTGCCGACGAGACCGGTGGAGACGACGAGGCCCGGCAATCCCATGAAGGGAATCGCGATCTGCGGCAGCTGCGCTTCCCAGACACGTTTGAAGGATTCATCGTCCTTGCGGTCGAGATGATCTGGGAACGGCAATTCGCCGGAGACCGGCGTCAGCAGCACCGCGTATTTCTCGAAGAACAGCATCCATTCGCGGGTCAGCGAGGCGCGTCGCGTCAGCGCCTTGGCGTAATTGGCCTGGTCCATCGGCGTGACCCTGCCGCGGTTGCCGCGCAGGCAAGCCAGCGCGCCGGGATCGCCTTCGCGCTCGGCCGCTTCCAGCTGCGCCTCGTAGCCTTCGCCGAGCCAGAGCTTGATCTGCCACTCGACCGCTTCGCGCATCGGCGGCGTGTCTTCGATTGTCTCGACGGTCCAGCCGGCGCGCTCCAGCCGCTTGCCGGCATCGCTCACCGCCGCCTTCACCTCCGGCGTGGTGGCAAGACCACCCGGATTGAGGCAGAGCGCGGCGCGCTTGTCCCTGTCAGGGCCTTGCAGCGGCACCGGCACGAACCAGGGGTCGCGGATGTCGCGGGCCGACATGGCTTCGAGCGAGATGCGCAAATCGTTGACGGTGCGCGCCAGGGGCCCCGAGACGGCCATGATCTGCGGCCCGATCGGACGCTCCGGCAGCGCCGGATTGAAGGCGGGGATGCGTCCCAGGGTCGGGCGCAGGCCATGTACGCCGCAGGCATAGGCGGGATAGCGGACCGAGCCGGCGATATCGGTGCCATGGGCGATGTGGCCAATGCCCGCCGCGACCGCCGAGCCGGCGCCGCCCGAGGAGCCGCCCGGCGTCAGCAAGGCATCCCGGGGGTTCTTGGTGTCGCCGTGGATCAGGTTGGTGGTGAACCAGCGATACGAGAAGGCCGGGCAGTTGGTGCGGCCGAGCAGGATTGCGCCCGATTTGCGGAAATTGGCGACGACAGGGTTGTCCTCGCGCGCGATCACATCGCGCTGGAGCTTGAGGCCATTGGTGGTGGCAAAGCCTTCCTGGTCGACATTGGCCTTGATGGTGACGGGCACGCCCGCGAGCACGCCCGGGTCCTCGCCTCGCGCGATGGCGGCATCGACGGCATCGGCCTGCTTGAGCACGTCGTCGGGCCGGTGGTCGATCACCGCATTCAGCTGGGGATTGACGGCATCCAGGCGGGCAAGACCGGCCTTGGCGGCTTCCCTGGCGGACACTTTTCTGGATTTGACGAGGGTGGCGAGGTCGGCGGCCGACAGGCGCCAGAGATCTTGCATGACTTGCTCCGTATGACCGGCGTCTTTTACCGCCGGGAACGGGGCAAAGCCATGCGGATTTCGCGGGGGCGGCCGGCGGGTCCGGCGCCGGTGACGCCTCAATGCCTGGTCATTGCGAGGAGACTGAGGCTAATGCCTGGTCGCGGACTGATCCGGCATGTCGAGCAACGCCTCGGTGAAGGGGAACTCCAGTACGATCTCACCGTCGGCATCGGTCACCTCGATCACCGCCTCCAGCAGGGCCCGTTGCGTGCCTTCCGATTTCACGACTTCAAGGATCATCTGGCGGGCGACCTCCCAGGCGCGGTCGGGATTACGCAGGTCCTCGCCGTCAGGATCCACGATCAATTCGTCGCCGATGCGGGTGTTGAAGAAATATCTGGGCATGCCTGATCCAATGGGTCGCCTGTCGCCGAGGGGAAGCCGTTCCTCACTCACAACTCGTTTATACCGACAGGGATCACGACCTATCGGCACTTTCGCGTAGGTCATTCGCCCATCTTTGCGGCCGTAATGCGCTCGCTTCGCAGTGCAACAATCCGCGGCCTACCGACCTAGATCGGGAAAATTTCACTGGCGAACTTCTGCGCCCGCATTAATTTAACCCATGGGCGGATACGTCCGAATTCGCGAAAATGGAGAGCCAAATGGCCTGGAAAGCCCCGAAGATCGTCGAAGTGCCCTGCGGCATGGAAATCAACATGTATGTAAGCGCCACCCGCAAGTAAGCGGCGGCGACTGCATTCAGCGCAGGTGGATCTTTCGGTCACGATCGATTGCCGGAAGACATGATCTTTGTCGGCAGCGATGGCGGCCCGAGATCCACCTCGCAGCGTTCCCTCCAGGAGACGGATCATGCTTCGTGTCGTCGTCCTGGGCGCCGCAGCCGGCGGCGGAGTGCCGCAATGGAATTGCGGTTGCGAGGGCTGCCGAGCGGCCCGTGCCAGCGGCCATGACCTCATGCGAACCCAGGCGTCGGTCGCCTTCAGCGGCGACGGCGAGCATTGGTTCCTGATCAACGCCTCCCCCGATCTTCGCCAGCAATTAAACGCCACGCCGCAGCTGCATCCAAAGACAGGCGCGCTGCGCCACACGCCCATTGCGGGCGTGATCCTGACCAACGGCGAGGTGGATGCGGTCGCGGGCCTGTTGTCGATGCGCGAAGGCTCGCCCTTCACGATCTATGCGCATGAGAAGGTGCTGGCGATCCTTGGGAGCAACAGCATCTTCAACGTGCTGAACGAGAAGACCGTGCGGCGTCAGCCGACTGAAATCAACGAGCCGTTCGAGCCGCGGCTGCCGGATGGCGCGCGCTCAGGCATCGAGGTGCTGCCGTTCGCAGTGCCGGGCAAGTCGGCCTGGTATCTGGAGGGCAAGGCGCATCCCGGCGGTGAGACCGGTGACGGCGACACGCTGGGCCTCAAGATCACCGACAAGACCACCGGCAAGTGCTTCTACTTCATCGCGGCCTGCGCCGAGGTCACCGACGCACTCAAAGCCGAAATCGACGGCGCGGCACTGGTGTTCTTCGACGGCACGGTGTGGCGCGACGACGAGATGATCAAGGCCGGGCTCGGCCAGAAGACCGGCAAGAGCATGGGCCATGTCGCGATGTCGGGCGAGGACGGCGCGATCGCGCGGCTGGCCGACCTCGATATCGACACGAAGATATTTCTGCATATCAATAACTCGAATCCGGCGCTGCTGCCCACGTCACCCGAGCGGAAAGCCACGGAAGCGGCGGGTTGGCAGATACCTGCGGATGGAACGGAGATCGTGCTGTGAATGCCGCGTCACTGACAGGAATGACCGCGCTCTCGATCGGCAAGGACATCAAGCTCACCAGCGCCGAGGAGCTCGAGGCGACGCTGCGCCATATCGGTGCCACGCGCTATCACAGCCTGCATCCGTTCCATAAGCTGCTGCACGGCGGCAAGCTGAACAAGGGCCAGGTGCAGGCCTGGGCGCTCAACCGCTACTATTACCAGAGCACCATCCCGATCAAGGACGCTGTGGTGATCTCGCGCTTCCGCGACCGCGCCACGCGGCTGGAATGGCGCCACCGCATCGAGGACCATGACGGCGATGTCGGCAGCGAGGGCGGCATCGAGCGCTGGCTGAAGCTGACCGAGGGCCTCGGCCTCGACACGGCCTATGTCGAATCGACCGAAGGCATTTTGCCGGCGACGCGTTTCGCGGTGGAAGCCTACGTGCACTATTGCCGCGAAAAAAGCCCGCTGGAGGCGATCGCCTCCTCGCTCACCGAGCTGTTCGCGCCGAACCTGCATGAGGAGCGCATCTCCGGCATGCTGGAGCATTACGACTTCGTCAACCCCGACATCATGAGCTATTTCAAGCGCCGCCTGGCGCAAGCGCCGCGCGATGCCGGCTTTGCGCTCGACTATGTCAAGGCGCATGCCACGACGCCGGAGCAGCGCGCGCTGGTGTGCAATGCCCTGATCTTCAAGACCAACGTGTTGTGGGTGCAGCTCGATGCGCTCTATCACGCCTACGTCGAGGGCCACATTCCGCCGGGCGCGTTCGTGCCCAAAACGAGCTGAGGGACGCCATGGCCGGGCCGCGCAATATCAGCGTCAGCGAGGCAAGCCGCCCCGTGCTGCCGCGGCATGCCAAGCTGAAATACGACGAGACGCGGAAAGTCTGGGTGATCCTGGCGCCGGAACGGGTGCTGGCGCCTGATGAAATCGCAGTCGAGGTCTTGCAGCTCTGCAATGGCGAGCGCAATGTCGGTGACGTCGCCGATCAGCTCGCCGCGAAATATGCCGCCCCGCGCGAGGCGATCCTCGCAGATGTCATCGTCATGCTGCAGGACCTCGCCGACAAGGGTTTTCTCACTGAGATCAGGGAGAAGACGTCATGAGCGAGGTACTTGGAAATCCTCCCGTTGCGAGCGACAGTCTCGCGGTGCTGGAGAAGCAGCGCTCAACGGCGGAGACGTTCGGCATTCCGCTCGCAGTGCTGCTCGAAATCACCCATCGCTGCCCGCTGCAATGCCCCTATTGCTCCAATCCTGTCGAGCTCGACCGCTCGGGCAAGGAGCTGACGACGGACGAATGGAAGAAGGTGCTGAGCGAGCTCGCCGAGATCGGCGTGCTCCAGGTGCACTTCTCCGGTGGTGAGCCGACCGCGCGCAAGGACCTGGTCGAACTGGTCAAGCACGCCAGCGACGCCGGGCTCTACACCAACCTCATCACCTCGGCCGTGCTGCTGACGCGCGACAAGCTCAGCGATCTCGCGGATGCCGGCCTCTGCCACGTGCAGATCTCCTTCCAGGGCATCGAGGAAGGCCTCGCCGATCGCGTCGCCGGCTACAAGGGCGGCCACCGCAAGAAGCTCGAGGTCGCAAAGTGGACGCGCGAGCTCGATCTGCCGCTCACCGTGAACGCGGTGATGCACCGGCAGAACCTTCATCAGCTCCCGGACATCATCCAGATGTCGCTCGATCTCGACGCGGACCGGCTCGAGGTCGCCAACGTGCAATATTACGGCTGGGCGCTGAAGAACCGCGCTGCGCTGATGCCGACGGTGGCGCAGCTCGACGAATGCACCCGCATCGTCGAGGAGGCGCGCGAGCGGCTGAAGGGCCGGCTGACGATCGACTATGTCGTGCCTGACTATTACGCGCTGCGGCCGAAGAAATGCATGGGCGGCTGGGGCCGGCAGTTCTTCAACATCTCGCCCGCCGGCAAGGTGCTGCCCTGCCACGCCGCCGAGAGCATCACCGGGCTCGACTTCGAATCGGTGCGCTCCAACCATTCGATCGCCTGGATCTGGCAGAACTCCGACGCCTTCAACCGCTATCGCGGCACCGGCTGGATGAAGGAGCCGTGCAAGTCCTGCGAATTCCGCGAGATCGATTTCGGCGGCTGCCGCTGCCAGGCCTTTGCGCTGACCGGCGATGCCGCCAACACCGATCCAGCCTGCGCGCTGTCGCCGCTGCACGAGACCATCTTCAAGCAGGCGGAAGCCGAGGCCGAGGGCGAGACCAGCCGCTTCCTCTATCGCAACTTCGCCGGCGGCACCCTGGAATCCGAGCATGGGACCTGACGCCGACGCGGCCGCTTCCGCTAGACGTGCCGATCCCTTTGCGCCGCTGACCTCCGACATGCTCGACGTCGGCGACGGCCACGAGCTCTATGTCGAAAGCGTCGGCCGCGCCGACGGTATTCCTGCAATCTATCTGCACGGCGGACCGGGCAGCGGCTGCCAGCCCGACCATCGCCGGTTGTTCGACCCTGACCGCTTCTGCGCCGTGCTGTTCGACCAGCGCGGCTGCGGCCGCAGCCGGCCCAAGGGGTCGCGCGCGCACAACACCACGGCGCATCTGATCGCGGACATGGAGAAGATCCGCGAAAAATTCGGCATCGACCGCTGGATGGTGGTCGGCGGCTCCTGGGGCGCGACGGTGGCGCTGGCCTATGCGGAGGCACATCCCGAGCGCGTGTCCGGCATCGCGCTGCGCGCGACCTTCCTCGGCACGCGGGCGGAGGTCGAGACCGCCTTCACCTCGCGCCTGGCGCAATTCTATCCCGCGCTGTACGAGGATTTTCTCAGCGTTCTGCCGCCGGAAGAGCGGGCGCAGCCGGTGGACGCCTATTGGCGCCGCATCCTCGATGCCGATCCGGCCGTGCACGGTCCGGCCGCGCGGGCCTGGCACGACACCGAGCGCGCCCTGTCCGAGCACAAGCCCGCCAAGACCCGGCTGGACCTCGCCTCGCTGAACGTCTGGCGCACGCTGCCGGCGACGCCGTTCATGGAGGCGCATTATTTCGTCAACGACAGCTTCATGAGCGACAACCAGCTGCTGCGGAATGCGGATCGGCTCGAAGGCATCCCGGGCATCATCGTCCAAGGCCGCTACGACCTGTTGTGTCCGCCCGAGACGTCGCAGGCCCTGACGAAAGTATGGCCCGGTTCCGAGCTTCGCGTCGTGGAAGGCGCGGGACATTCGCTCTATGATACCGGTGTGCGGGACGCCGTCATGAAGTCGATCGCGGACCTCGCATCGAAGATCGGGCGATGAGAGGACAAGAAGAATGCCGCTCGCCGGGAAAGGCATGCTGCTGACGTCGATGAACATCGACGCAGCCGATGAGGCCGATTTCAACCGCTGGTACGATCGCGAACATCTGGAAGAGCGCGTCGCGATCGAGGGATTCCTGGAGGCGCGGCGCTATGTCGCGCATGCCGCCAATCCCAAATATCTCTCGCTGTACTCGACAACGACGCTGGACGTGCTCGACAGCCCCGCGTACCGGGCGCGTCTGGCCAACCAGACCGACTGGTCGCGACGGAGCATGGCGCGCTTCAAGGACATGCTCCGCGTCGTCGCGCGCATCACCATCAGCAACGGCACCGGACGTGGCGCTGCGCTGGGCCTGGTGCGGCTGCGGCCGACGCCGGACAATGCGACGTCCTGGCGTGATGCACTGCAAGACAGACTGAGGCCCGAAACACACGACGGCATCATCTCGATGCATCTTCTGGAAAGCGAGCCGGAATTGTCGGGTGCAACGGCGGGCATTCCGGCGGTGCGCAACGAAGGCGCGCGCGACTGGTTCGTGCTGATCGACGGCACGCATGTCAGCGCGGTCTCCGCCGTGATCGCCGAACGCTTCACGGGTCCCGCCGCATCGCCGCTGCCGCCGCCCGTGTCCGTCGGCACCTACTGCCTGATGTGGGACCTCGCGAAGAGCGACATCGCGCACGGCTGACGCGCTCACATTCATCGCAACATGCTGCACTGCCGCATGATCGATGCGGCGGCGTTAATGCTGTACGCGCGCAGCTCCTATGAAAGGCGGTGATCTCGAAAATTTGCCGTTGTACTTCGGAACGGTTCTAATAAGCTAACCCAATGACGTCATTCAGAAACCAGATTGAAGCGCGTTAAGCGCTCGCCGAGCTCAAACAAAAAAGGCCGCGGGGTCTTTGGGCCTGCGCGGACAGGGTAGGAATGAAACCGACCGATATCGCGGCCCCCGACTACTTTCACAAAGTGGTCGATTGCCAATGGGCCTGTCCTGCGCACACCCCCGTTCCCGAATACATCCGTCTGATCGCCCAAGGCCGCTACAGCGACGCCTATATGATCAATTGGAAGTCGAACGTGTTTCCCGGAATTCTGGGGCGCACCTGCGATCGTCCATGCGAGCCGGCGTGCCGGCGCGGGCGCGTCGAGGAAACCCCGGTCGCGATCTGCCGCCTCAAGCGCGTGGCGGCCGATTTCAAGGACGACATCAAGCAGCGCCTGCCGAAGCCGGCGGCGAAGAACGGCAAGCGCGTCGCGCTGGTCGGCGGCGGCCCGGCCTCGCTGACCGTGGCGCGCGATCTCGCACCGCTCGGCTATCACTGCACCGTGTTCGATGCCGATCCCGAAGCCGGCGGCATGATGCGCACGCAGATCCCGAAATTCCGCCTGCCCAATTCCGTCATCGACGAGGAGACCGGCTACATCCTGGGTCTCGGCGTCGAATACAAAGGCGGTCACCGCATCGACAGCATGAAGGCGCTGCTCGCGGAGAAATACGACGCGATCTTCGTCGGCTCCGGCGCGCCGCGCGGCCGCGAACTCGACATTCCCGGCCGGAAGGAGGCCGCCGCCAACATCCATATCGGCATCGAGTGGCTGGCCAACGTGTCGTTCGGCCATGTCGACAAGATCGGCAAGCGCGTCATCGTGCTCGGCGGCGGCAACACCGCAATGGATTGCTGCCGCACCGCGCGTCGCCTCGGTGGCGAGAAAGTCACGGTGATCGTGCGCTCCGGCTTCGAGGAGATGAAGGCCTCGCCCTGGGAGAAGGAGGACGCGCTCCACGAGGACATTCCGATCCTCAACTACATGGTCCCGGTGGCATTCAAGCATGTCAGCGGCAAGCTCATCGGCGTCACCTTCCAGCACGTCAAAGCCGAATACGACGACAAGGGCCGCCGTAACCTCGTGCCTTCGGGCGACCCCGATCAGACCATTCCCTGCGACGACGTGCTGGTCGCGGTCGGCCAGGAAAACGCCTTCCCCTGGATCGAGCAGGATTGCGGCATCGCGTTCGACAAATGGCACATGCCGGAGGTCGACCCCAAGACCTTCGTCTCGACCAATCCGAAGGTGTTTTTCGGCGGCGACGCCGCGTTCGGCCCCAAGAACATCATCTGGGCGGTCGCCCACGGCCATGACGCCGCGCTGTCGATCCACAAAATGCTCTCCGGCGAGGACGTCACCGAACGCCCCCTGCCCGAGGTGGAAATCTCCTCACAGAAGATGGGCATTCACGAATGGAGCTATGACAACGACATCTCGATCGACAAGCGCTTCAAGGTGCCGCATCGCGACAAGGTGATCGCGCTCAAGGACATCCGCGCCGAGGTCGAGCTCGGCTACGACGTCAAGCTCGCGCTCGGCGAGGCGCATCGCTGCCTGAACTGCGACGTCCAGACCGTGTTCTCGACCTCGCTCTGCATCGAGTGCGATGCCTGCGCCGACATCTGCCCGATGGACTGCATCACCTTCACTGATAATGGCGAGGAAGACGATCTGCGCCAGCGTCTGAAGGCGCCCTCGCTGCATCCGGACCAGGATCTCTACGTCTCCTCGGATCTGAAGACCGGGCGCGTGATGGTGAAGGACGAGGACGTCTGCCTGCATTGCGGGCTCTGCGCCGAGCGTTGTCCCACCGGCGCCTGGGACATGCAGAAATATTTCATCGAGATGACCCACGCAGGTTCGACATGTCCGACAAAAAGCCGCTCAGCAGCGTAAACGACTTCGTCGTCCGCTTCGCCAACGTCAACGGCTCGGGCTCGGCCAGCGCCAACGAGATGTTCGCGCGCGCGATCCTGCGCCATGGCGTTCCGGTATCACCGCGCAACATCTTCCCCTCCAACATCCAGGGCCTGCCGACCTGGTATGAGGTGCGGGTGACGGAGGACGGCCATCTCGGCGCCCGCGGCGGGGTCGACATGATGGTCGCCATGAATCCGCAGACCTGGGACAAGGACGTCGCCGGCATCGAGCCGGGCGGCTATCTGTTCTATGATTCCACCAAGCCGATGCCGTCGACCAAATTTCGCGACGACATCACCGTGATCGGCGTTCCCCTCACCGCGATCACCAATTCGACCTATACCGATCCGCGCCAGCGCCAGCTGTTCAAAAACATCATCTATCTCGGCGCGCTCAGTGCGCTGCTCGACATGGATCCGAAGGTGATCGAGCAGCTGATCGGCGAGCAGTACAAGGGCAAAGAGAAGCTGCTCTCTTCCAACGTCCACGCGCTGCATCTCGGCCGCGACTGGGCGCTGCAAAATCTGAAGTGCCCGATCGGGCTGCGGGTGAAGAAGTCCGACAAGGTCGGCGACCGCATCTTCATCGAGGGCAACAGCGCGGCCGCGCTCGGCGCCGTCTATGGCGGCGCCACGGTGTGCGCGTGGTATCCGATCACGCCGTCCTCCTCGGTGGCGGAGGCCTTCACCGCCCATTGCAAGAAGTACCGGCACGATCCTGAAACGGGCAAGGCGAAGTACGCGATCGTGCAGGGCGAGGACGAATTGGCCTCGATCGGCATCGTGATCGGCGCGTCCTGGAACGGCGCCCGCGCCTTCACCGCGACATCAGGCCCCGGCATCTCGCTGATGACCGAGTTCATCGGCCTTTCGTATTTCGCCGAGATCCCGGCCGTGATCATGAACATCCAGCGCGCCGGCCCCTCGACCGGCATGCCGACCCGCACCCAGCAATGCGATATCATCGCCTGCGCTTATGCTTCGCACGGCGACACCAAGCATGTGCTGCTATTCCCGGAAGATCCAGCGGAGGCGTTCGAGTTCGCGGCGGC
Organism: Bradyrhizobium daqingense; assembly: GCF_021044685.1. Lineage (NCBI taxonomy): Bacteria > Pseudomonadati > Pseudomonadota > Alphaproteobacteria > Hyphomicrobiales > Nitrobacteraceae > Bradyrhizobium > Bradyrhizobium daqingense. The sequence continues at coordinate 2,876,835 of NZ_CP088014.1, read as the reverse complement.
CGCGTTCGACCTCGCGGAGCGGCTGCAGACCACGATCTTCCTGATGCTCGACCTCGACATCGGCATGAACCACCGGCTCTGCCGTCCGCTGAAATGGGACGATGCGCGGCAGTACGACCGCGGCAAGGTGATGACCACGGAGATGCTGGAGGAAGGCCGCGACTTCGGCCGCTATCTCGACGTCGACGGCGACGGCATTCCCTATCGCACCTATCCCGGCACGCATCCGACCAAGGGCTCCTACTTCACCCGCGGCACCTCGCGTGATCGCTATGCGCGCTATTCCGAGGAAGGCTCGGTCTACGCCGACAACATGCAGCGCCTGGTGCGCAAGTTCGAGACGGCGCAGGACCTCGTGCCGCGGCCGCTGCAGGCCAATGCGGAACGGCCGACCAAGTATGGCGTGATCTATTTCGGCTCGACCTCACCGGCTATGGACGAGGCGATCGGGCTGCTCGAGGCGCGCGGGCATCAGCTCGACCGCCTGCGCATCCGCGCTTTCCCGTTCCATTCGAGCGTCGCGAGCTTCCTCGCCGAGCACGATTTCGTCTACGTGGTCGAGCAGAACCGCGACAGCCAGCTGCGCCAGCTCATCGTCAACGAGAACGGTATCGATCCCGTGCGGCTCGTGCCGATCGTGCATTACGACGGCACGCCGATCACCGCCCGCTTCATCGCAAAAGCCATCGGCGACCATCAGGATCACCTCAAGGTGACCCCGCTCCGCAAGGCCGTGTCATGATACACGCTTCGCCCTCTCCGCCGTCATGCCCGCGCATAGCCGTTCGAAGAACGGCGTCGCTTTCGCTCGCCTATGCCCGGGCATCCACGCCTTTCTTCCCTGCCGCCAAGACGTGGATGGCCGGGTCAAGCCCGGCCATGACGGCCTTGGGATCGCAGGTGCTTCTATGACCTATATTGCCAAGCCGAAATTCCATCATCCCGGGCTGAAGAAGAACGCGCTCGGCTACACGCATCGGGACTACGAGGGCAAGATCTCGACCTTGTGCGCCGGCTGCGGTCACGATTCGATCACAGCCTCGATCATCGAAGCCTGCTACGGGCTGTCGATCGAGCCCCACCGGGTGGCGAAGATCTCCGGCATCGGCTGCTCGTCGAAGACGCCGGACTATTTCCTCGGCAATTCGCACGGCTTCAACTCGGTGCACGGCCGCATGCCGAGCGTGCTGACCGGCGCCAACCTCGCCAATCGCGATCTGATCTATCTCGGCGTCTCCGGAGACGGCGATTCCGCCTCGATCGGCTTCGGCCAGTTCGCGCATTCGATCCGGCGCGGCGTCAACATGACCTATATCGTCGAGAACAACGGCGTCTACGGCCTGACCAAGGGCCAGTTCTCCGCGACCGCCGACCGCGGCTCGAAGAGCAAGAAGGGCGTCACCAACACCGACAACGCCATCGACCTCGTCGCGATCGCGCTGCAGTTGGGGGCCACCTTCGTCGCGCGCTCCTTCTCCGGTGACAAGACCCAGCTGGTACCGCTGATCGCGGCGGCCATCCGGCACAAGGGCGCATCCTTCATCGATGTCATCAGCCCCTGCATCGCCTTCAACAACCATGCCGGCTCGACCAAGAGCTTCGACTATGTCCGCGAGCACAATGACGCGGTGAACCGGCTCGACGTGCTGGTCGGCCGCGATCCCATCGCGGTGGACTATGCGCCGGGCACGGTGCAGGTGGTCGAGCAGCACGATGGCAGCAAGATCGCGCTGCGCAAGATCGATGCCGATTACGATCCGCACGACCGTCTGGGGGCCCAGACCTTCCTTGCCCGGCACGCCGCCAAGGGCCAGATCGTCACCGGCCTGCTCTATGTCGACCCCGAGGCGGACGATCTGCACGAGCACCTCAACACCGTCGAGACGCCGCTCAACGCGCTGGAAGCGGATACGCTCTGCCCGGGCTCCGCGGTGCTGGACAAGATCAACGCCAGCCTACGGTGATCATCTTCGCGCCGACGCCGCCGGCCTGACGCGTATCGTGATCTTCTCCGACACGACGGGTGGTTCGAACGGATAGTGCTTGGCGTCGCCAAGCACCAGCTGCAGCGTGTGCGTGCCCGGCGGAAGCTCGAGGAACGTCTCGGTTTGTCCTGCTCCGAAATGCAGATGGGACTTGTCCTGCGGAATCGGCTCCTTGGGATCGATAGGGTCTTTCACATCGATCAACAGATGATGATGACCGGCATTGTGGTAGTCGTCACCGGCGTGCGTCACGCCCATGTTGCGTAGGCCGAACCGGACCCAAAACCCACCACGGATCTTCTGGCCATTATACGGCGAGATGAAATAGAGCTTGGCGTCCTTTGGCGCAGCTTTGCCTTGCGGATAGGCCGCGCTGGGGAGCAAAGCAATTGCAGCCGCCAGCGCGATACAGGAAACGATCTTCATCAAATTGACTCCAGCACCTACGGACTGAGCGCGATCCGGAATCCATGCGTGGGGTAACGGACACCAGTATCGTATCCACCGCGGTTTGACGGCCGCACATATCTCGAATCGTTCTTCCAGGAGCCCGAGCGCAGGACGTGAGCACTGCAGTCAGCGGTCGTCCATGCCGAGCCGTCGCTGGGCGCGCCCTGATACGTCCGGTGCCAGCAGTCCGCGACCCACTGATCGATGCCGCCGCCCATGTCGTAGAGCCCGAATGGATTGGCCTTGAAGCTGCCGACCTTGGCCGGCTGCTCGGCGGCAAGTTCACCGCAATCCTTGCAGCCGGCCATGCCCGGCTGGAGCTTGTCGCCCCACCAATATTTGGTCTGTGTCCCGCCGCGCGCCGCATACTCCCATTCGGCTTCGCTCGGAAGCCGGTAAGGCTTCTTCGTGGCCTGCGCGAGCCAGGCGACATATTGCTGCGCATCGGTCCAGCTCACATTGCTGACCGGGGCATCCTCCTTGCCGGTGGCGGTGAATCCGCACGCCTTGGCGGCAGCGCATTCATTCCACTCCTGCACTGTCACCGGATATTTTCCGATCGAGAACGGCTTGATCGTGACCTGGTGGACGGGCCGTTCGGTCGGATCATCATTGCTTCCCATCGCGAAGCTGCCGCCGCGAATGGCGATCATCTCGGGCTCGCGAAGCGGCGTCGCCGATGGGCTGGGAGCCGGAGTTGGAGTCGGGGCCGAAGGCGACGAAGCCAATGAAGGAGAGGGTTGCGGCGTCTGGGTCGCCGCCTCGCTTGGCGACGCTTGAGGACTCGGTGATGCGGCCGGAGCTGCGGGCGGCGCGGCGGCCTGCTCGCCCCTCCTGCCGGGCTGCGCCAGCAAATACCAGAGCACGCCGGTGGCAATTATCAGCACTGTTATTGCCAACAGAAAGATCAGCGCGTTCTCGCGCCGGCTCCTTGTCTTGCCGACGGCATCCGCGTCCGGCAGCACACGATAGACCCGCACCGGATCGGTGATGTTCTTGACCTTGCGGTCGCCGAGCGACTCATAGCCGCATACCACCTTGTGCTTGATCTGCTCGTAGATCGCGCCCGAGATATAGACCTGACCAGGCTCGGCAATGCCCTCGATGCGTGTGGCGATGTTGACGCCGTCGCCGTAGACATCGTCCGACTCAACGATCACATCGCCAAGATTGACGCCGATCCGGTATTCGAGCCGCGAATGCTTGGGGAGCGAAGCATTGCGGCCGATGAGGTTCTGCTGGATGACGATGCTGCATCGAACGGCCTCGACCGGGCTGTCGAAAATGGCGATGAAGCCATCGCCTGTTGTCTTCACCAGCGTTCCATGGTGCTCGACGATGCTGGGATAGATGAGATCACGCTCGATCCGCTTGACGCGGACATGCGTCCCCTCCTCATCGGCCTGCATCATGCGGCTGTACGAAGCGATGTCACCGACTATGATCGCAGCGAGGCGACGAGGCATGGAGCCGTGCGGAGGCGGCTCATCATTGCCGGATCTGAAGTTGCGAATTTCGCCCATTGCGGGGGACTCCACACACTGACAAGGCAGCCCCAGCTTACGACCGCCGAAGGCGGTCGTCTGTGAAGGCTATCACATTGACGAACCGAGACAATGTCGCAGCGATCGCAGGCGTCGAGTTCCGAAGGACCTCCCGCTTCACCGCTTGAACCTTCTGGATCCCATCAGTGACTAAGGCGCGGCGTGAAGCCACTGGCGCGAATCCGCACCGCGATCGCTGCTCGAGCGGCATGCGAGGGTTGAACGCGAGGCATCACGTCTGCGTCTAACAGACAGCAGCTCTGTCCTGCTGCGGCAAAGCTTGTCATGCGCGCGAGGGTCCTCATGAAGCTCGTCATCCTTGCTGCCCTCACCTTGGCTGCGCTGACCAGCGTCGCCTCGGCCGACGAAGGCGACGACATCCGCGAGGCCGGCAAGGCCGAAGCCGAAACCTTCAACGCACGCATGTATGCGGGCCCGCCGGGCGAGAAGGCCTATGCCTGCTTCGTCCGCCGCTACGATGCCGAGCATCTGGCACGGCACCCGAAGCAGAAGGTCGCCGCGATGAAGCTGCTGATCTCGGCGGAGTTCGACAAGGAGGACAAGGAGCTGCACCACTCCTTCCGCCTCGGTTTCAGATACCGTCACCGCAGCGGCGACTTCGACTCCAGCGGCTCCTGCAACCACGCTGTGTTCACCAAGAGCGGCAGCGAGGTGCGCCTCGGCTGCGGCGTCGACTGCGACGGCGGCGGCATCGGCGTTGCGCTCTCCAAGGACGACAAGTCGGCGATCGTGCGGCTCGAACGTGTCAGGGTCTGGCAGAACAACAAGCCGGACGAGGAGGCCGAGCATTCGTTGATCGGCGGCGCCGACGACAAGATCTTCCGCATCGATCGCACCGACAACAGCGAGTGCGCCTCGCTGGTGACCGACCGCAAGGAACTCGCCGCGCTGCGCTCCAAGTGATATGTGTCCGGCGAAGCCAGGCCAGGAGTCGCCATGAACCGCCGGAACATCTTGTGGAGCGCCATCTCGGCACTGGGCGCAGCTTTCGGCGCCTCGCGTGCGCAGGCTGCCACCGAGGCAGGTCCGGGCAACAAGCTCAAGGTCGTCTATCACCTCAGCGACGCCGAGAAGGTCAATTTCGTGCTCGGCAACATCCAGAACCACATAGAGGGCGTCGGAGGCCCCGAGCATGTCACGATCGCGCTCGTCATCCACGGCCCGGCGCTGAAGGCGTTTCACTTGGCGCAAGCCAATCCTGATGTCAGCAGGCGCGTCGGCGATTCCTCCAGGGGCGGCGTCGAGCTCGCGGCATGCGGCAACACGATGAAGGCGCAGAACGTCACGTTGACGGACCTGCTGCCGGGCTTCGTCAACGCGGAGAAAGGCGGCGTCGTGCGCATCGCCGAGCTGCAATCGCAGGGGTATTTGTATCTGCGGCCTTAGGAGTGCGCGAGGCGCCGCCACGTTTTCCGTCATTGCGACGAGCCGTTGCGACGAAGCAATCCAGGCTGCCTCCGAAGAGAGACCCTGGATTGCTTCACTGCGCTCGCAATGACGGCGGAGCGAGCTGCGCCGGCGACGGCCATATCCTCCCAATGTCACTTGACTTACCCATAACTCCACGGTTATGAGTATACCCATAACTCTCCGGTTATGGATTCCGCATGTCCGCTGCCCCCGACCTGTTGTTCAGGACGCTCGCCGACCCGACGCGGCGGGCGATCTTCGAGCGGCTATGCCGCGAGGGCGAGCAGACGGTCGGGGCCCTGACGCTGCGGTCGGGCGTGTCCCAGCCGGCGGTCTCGAAACATCTCGGCGCCTTGAAGCAGGCCGGCCTCGTGCGCGACCGCCACGAGGGACGCCAGACCCACTACAGCGCGCAGCCGGGCGCGCTCGATCCGCTGGTCGACTGGACCAGCCAGATGACCGGATTCTGGCAAAAGCGGCTCGACGCGCTCGACAATCTGCTGAAGAGGATGGACCAATGATCGAAGCCTCAAACGAGACGCGCTCCGTGGTGATCGAACGTGAATTCGCCTTTCCGTCCGAGCGGATCTGGCGCGCGCTGACGCAGCCGCATCTGATCGAGGAATGGTTGATGAAGAACGACTTCAAGCCGGTCGTCGGCCATCGCTTCAATCTTCGCGGCGAATGGGGCGGCGTGCTGGACTGCGAAGTGCTCACCATCGAGCCGCAGAAGAGTCTCGCCTACACCTGGAATTTCTCGCACGAGGATGCCGCGTTCGACCTGAAAAGCGTCGTCACCTTCACGCTGACGCCGACCGGCACGGGCACGCATCTGCGCGTCGAGCAGGCGGGCTTCAGCCCGACGCAGAAGCAGGCCTTTGGCGGCGCGCATGCGGGCTGGAAGCAGTTTTTGGCCAAGCTGGACGAAGTCCTGGCGCGGGCCAGTTAGCCGTCGCGATCGTTCTCAAGGAGGTCCCAATGAGCACGCCTATGTGGATTCGGCAGATTCATCGCTGGCTGTCGATGGCTTTCACCCTTGCCGTCATCGCCAACATCGTGGCGATGACCATGCAGGTCCAGGCGGTGTGGATCGGTTTCCTGGCGCTCGTCCCGCTCATTCCGCTGCTCGCGACCGGGCTCTATCTGTTCGCGCTGCCCTATCTCAATCGCCACAACGCGTGAACGAGGGCGCGGCGATGAAGAAAGCTGTGATGGCGAAGAAGCCTGGTGCCAAGGACACCAAGCAGGCTTCCCCCGCAAAGCTGATCGACGGCAGGATCAAGGAGCTCGGCGACTGGCGCGGCGAGATGCTGGCGCGGGTCCGCGGCCTGATCAAAGAGGCCGATCCCGAAATCGTCGAAGAGTGGAAATGGCGTGGCGTTCCCGTGTGGGAGCACGACGGCATCATCTGCACCGGCGAGACCTACAAGGAGGTGGTGAAGCTGACCTTTGCCAAGGGCGCAGCGCTTGCGGATCCGGCGGGCCTGTTCAACTCCAGCCTCGACGGCAATGTGCGGCGGGCGATCGACATCCGCGAGGGCGAGAAGATCAACGAGAAAGCGTTGAAGGCGCTGATCCGCGCGGCGGTCGAGCTGAATGCGTCGAAGAAGAAGGCGGCGAAGCGGTCGGCTTAGTGCAACACGCCAACTCGAAGTCATTCTTGGCGGCGGCCGGAGCGAGCGCCTCGCCCTTCGAGACGACCGCTGCGCGGTCTCCTCAGAATGAGGCTAAGCAGCATCTTGGTCCGCCGAAAGTGCTGCCGCACACTCCGTCCTCATCCTGAGGGCCCGCCAGAGGCGGGCGTCTCGAAGGATGGGCCGAGGGCGAACCAGCCGCCTAATCACCCGGCTTCGACCGCCTCACGCCACCGCGGCCGGGATCGGGCGCGGGCTCACGACGTATTCGCGCAGGACCTTGTCGTTGGCATCGACCTCGATCAGCGCGACGTCGTAGGTCCAGAGGTCGGCGAGATGCTGCAGGACGCGCTTGGCGTCGGTCTCGTTGAGCTGCGAGCCCTTGATGACATGGTGATGCAGGATCAGCCGGCGGTCGCCGGAGAGATCGACGTCGACCACCTCGATATTGGCGTCGATGTAGCCGACATCGTGCTGCCGTGCCAGCTCGCGCCGGACGCGGCGGAAGCCGCGCTCGTCGTGAATGGCATCGACGCGGATGCCGGCGCGCTCCTCGGGGTCGTCGTGCAAATGGAACATGCGGAAGTGCCGCATCAGCTTCGGGCTGAGGAATTGCGCAATGAAACTTTCATCGCGGTAATTGGCCCAGACGTCGCGCAGCACGCCCATCACGTCGTTCTTGCCGGCGATATCCGGAAACCATTCGCAGTCCTCGTCCTCCGGACGGGTGACGATGCGCTCGATGTCCTGCATCACGGCAAAGCCGAGCGCATAGGGATTGAAGCCGGAGAAGCGCGGATCGTCGAATTCGGGCTGGAACACCACGTTGGTGTGCGATCCCAGGAATTCGAGGAAGTTGCCGTCGGTGATGCGGCCCTGCTGATGCAGCTGGGTCATGATGCGATAATGGACGTAGGTCGCCGTCCCCTCGTTCATGACCTTGGTCTGGCTCTGCGGGTAGAAATATTGCGCGATGTGACGGACGATGCGCAACAGCTCGCGCTGCCAGGGCGCCAGCCGCGGCGCGCTCTTCTCCAGGAAATAGAGCAGATTCTCCTGCGGCAGGCCGAGCAGCTTACGGCGGCGCTCGATGCTGAGCGCGGACCGGCTCTTGGCGGTGCCCTTGGGCACGGTGCGCCAGAGATCGTTGAAGACCTCCTCCTCGTGCTGGCGGCGCCGCCCTGCCCGCTTCTCCTCGGCGCGCAGATCGAGCTTCTTCTTGCCGGGATAGCGGTCGATGCCGTGCGACATCAGCGCGTGCGCGGCGTCGAGCGTGCGCTCGACCTCGACGCGGCCGTATCGCTCCTCGCAGGTCGCGACATAGTTTTTCGCGAAATCGAGATAATCCAGGATGCCGTCGGCGTCGGTCCACTGCTTGAACAGATAGTTGTTCTTGAAGAAGTGGTTGTGCCCGAAGGCGGCGTGCGCGATCACCAGCGTCTGCATCGTCGCCGTGTTCTCCTCCATCAGGTAGGAGATGCAGGGCGAGGAATTGATCACGATCTCATAGGCGAGGCCCATCAGGCCCTTGCGGTAGGACGCCTCGTGAAACGCGAAATGCTTGCCGAACGACCAGTGCTTGTAGAACAGGGGCATGCCGACCGAGGAGTACGCGTCCAGCATCTGCTCGGCGGTGATCACCTCGATCTGGTTCGGATAGACGTCGAGACCGAGATCCTTCAGCGCCACCTCCTCGCAGGCATCGGTGATGCGCTGCAAGGTGTGGAAGTCCCAATCCGCGCCTTCGAACAAGCGTTCCGTCATGGAGCGGCTTTCTCCTGAGTGGTTTCGCGGCGCTGGAACAGGTCGTGGAACACCGGGAAGATCTCGCTGCGCTCGGAGACCTTGCGCATCGACAGCGGCGCGCCGCTGTTGCGCAGGCGGTCGTACAGGCTCCAGAGCGAGGAATCGGAGAGATCGAAAGCGCTGCCGCCGGATTCCCCGACCTCGAGGTAGGCAAAGAACTGGCAGACCGGCAGGATCTTGTCGGTCAGCAGCATGCCGGTGAGCTCGCCGTCGGAATAGGAATTGTCGCCGTCCGAGGCTTGCGCGGCGTAGATGTTCCAGTCCGACGGATTGAAGCGCTCGCGCACGATTTCGTGCATCGCCTGGAGCGCGCTGGAGACCAGCGTGCCGCCGGAGGCCGGGCCGTAGAAGAAGGTCTGCTCGTCCACTTCCTCGGCGCGGTCGGTGTGGCGAATGAAGACGATCTCGACATGCTTGTAGCGTCGCTTCAGGAACACGTAGAGCAGCATGTAGAAGCGCTTGGCCAGGTCCTTCATGTGCTCGGACATCGAACCCGAGACGTCCATCAGACAGAACATCACGGCTTGCGCCACGGGCCGCGGCACCTTCTCGTAGCGGCGGTAGCGGATATCGAGCGGGTCGATGAAGGGAATGCGTTTGGACTTCGCCTTCAGCTTCGCGAGCTTCTCCAGCAGCTCGATGCGAACATCCTCATCGGTGCACGCGGCGATCTCGGCCTCGAGCTCCTCGATCTCGCTTTTGCGGGGACGGCGGAGCGCGATGCGGCGGGCGAGGGCGAGCTGCACCGTCCGGCTCACCGAGATGTTGGCGGGGGAGCCCGAGGTGGTGTAGCCGGCGCGCTGGATGCCTTCGCTCTCGGTCTGCGCGATCTTGCGCTTGGCGAGATCCGGCAGTTCGAGATCGTCCAGGAAGAGGTCGACGAACTCGTCGCGGCTCAGCACGAAACGGAAGGCATCCTCGCTGTCGCCTTCGCCCGGACCTGAATCCTTGGCGCTGCCCTGGCCGGAGCGCTGGAGGTAGTCGCCCTCGATGAACTTCTTGTTTCCGGGCAGCACCATGTCGCGCGTGCCGCCTTCGCGGCGGAAGCGCGGCTCATGCATGCCGTCGAGCGGGATCGTGACCTCACCACCCTCCAGGACGTCCTTGATGTCGCGTTCCTGCGAGGTCTTCTTGACGGCGCCCTGCACCAGGGACTTGGCCCGACGCAAGAACCGCTGCCGGTTCTCAAGACTCTTGCCGCCTGGATTCAGGCGCCTGTCAATGATGTGAGTGGGCACTTGACCATTCGCCTCCCATCCCGCCTCAACCGGCCTGCTTCACGCGCATGTACCATTCGACGAGCCGGCGAACCTGACGCTCGGTGTAGCCGCGCTCCACCATGCGTGCAACGAACTCACCGTGCTTCTTCTCCGTCTCGCCGTCCTTCTTCGACCCGAACGAGATGACCGGAAGCAGGTCCTCGACCTGGGAGAATATCCTCTTTTCAATCACGTCGCGAATCTTCTCGTAAGAGGTCCAGGTCGGATTCTTGCCGCCGTTCTGGGCCCGCGAGCGTAACGAGAATTTGACGACCTCGTTGCGGAAGTCCTTGGGGTTGGCGATGCCCGCCGGCTTCTCGATTTTCGTCAACTCCTGGTTCAAAAGCTCGCGATCCAGCAGCTGGCCGGTGTCGGGATCCTTGAAATCCTGATCCTCGATCCAGGCGTCGGCATAATCGACGTAGCGGTCGAACAGGTTCTGGCCGTAATCCGAGTAGGATTCGAGATAGGCCTTCTGGATCTCGTTGCCGATGAACTCGGCATAGCGCGGCGCGAGCTCTGCCTTGATGAATTCGAGGTAACGTTTCTCGGTCTCCTCCGGAAGCTGCTCGCGGCGGATCGCCTGCTCCAGCGCGTACATCAGGTGCACGGCGTCGGCGGCGACCTCCTGCGGATCGTGGTTGAAGGTCGCAGCCAGGATCTTGAAGGCGAAACGGGTGGAGACGCCGTCCATGCCCTCGTCGACGCCGGCGGCGTCGCGATATTCCTGGACGCTGCGCGCCTTCGGATCCGACTCCTTCAGGCTCTCGCCGTCATAGACCCGCATCTTGCCGAACAGCGTGGAATTCTCGTGCTTGCGCAGGCGCGACATCACCGAGAACCGCGCCAGCGTCTCCAGCGTCGAGGGCGCGCAAGGCGCGGCCGCGAGCTCGGAGCCCTGGATCAGCTTCTCGTAGATCTTCTGCTCCTCGGTGACGCGCAGGCAGTACGGCACCTTGATCACGCAGATGCGGTCGATGAAGGCTTCGTTGTTCTTGTTTGCCTTGAAGCTCGCCCATTCGGCCTCGTTGGAGTGCGCGAGGATGACGCCGGTGAAGGGAATCGCGCCGATGTTCTCGGTGCCGATGTAGTTGCCTTCCTGCGTCGCAGTGAGCAGCGGATGCAGCATCTTGATCGGCGCCTTGAACATCTCGACGAACTCGAGCACGCCCTGATTGGCGCGATTGAGGCCGCCGGAATAGCTGTAGGCGTCGGGATCGTTCTGCGCGTAGGTCTCGAGCTTGCGGATGTCGACCTTGCCCACCAGCGAGGAGATGTCCTGGTTGTTCTCGTCACCTGGCTCGGTCTTGGAGATCGCGATCTGGCGTAGCCGCGACGGCTGGATTTTTGCGACCCGGAACTGGGAAATATCGCCGCCGAAGGCTTCGAGCCGCTTGTAGCACCACGGACTCATCAGGCCGGTGAGGCGGCGGCGCGGAATGCCGTACTTCTCTTCCAGCATCGGGCCGAGATGATCGGGATCGAACAGGCTGAGAGGGCTCTCGAACACGGGCGAGAGTTCGTCGCCGGCCTTCAGCACGTAGATCGGATGCACTTCCATCAGCGACTTCAACCGCTCGGCGAGCGAGGATTTGCCGCCGCCGACCGGGCCGAGCAGATAGAGAATCTGCTTGCGCTCTTCGAGACCTTGAGCTGCGTGACGGAAGAAGCCGACGATGCGCTCGATGGTTTCTTCCATGCCGTAGAAGCCGGCGAAGGCCGGATAGGTACGGATCGTGCGGTTCAAAAAAATACGGCCAAGGCGGGTATCCTTGGCCGTGTCAATCGTCTGGGGGTCACCGATGGCAGCTAGCAGTCGTTCGGCCGCGTTCGCGTATTTCATGGGATCGCTTCGACACGATTCCAGATATTCCGCCATCGACATGTCGTGCTGGCTTCTCGCCTCGAACGACCGAGCGAAAGCGTTGAATAGAGAATCGTTGTACATGATCCCTCTCCGCGTGAAGTTCCGCTACAAGCTGAAACGAAAGCAGTTACCGGACCGTTCCTCAGGCCGTTTCGAATCAGCGTGAGCACATGACGATCATTGGACACCTTGGTGCCGGCTCGACGCAACGCACAACGTAGGCACTCGTTGAGTTACGAACAGGCACATGCCTGTAATTTGAGCGAATCTACATCCATATTGGCTCATTTCCAGAAAATGTCACTCGCTCGCAACATCCGGGCATTACCGGGGATGCGTTCATCCGGCGCTGCAGCATAGCGATCTGCCGGCGGCGATCTTATGACGCTAGTACGGCGAAGCCTTGAGCGCTCGTTCATCTTCCTGCTGCAATGCAGTGCGCAGACCGCCGACGGTGCGACGATCATGGCAAGCGCAGCGATGCATCGAAATCGGCCGCCAAGCCCTGCGACAAACGAACCATACGACGCCCCGCGCATGACGCGACACGCTCGGCTCTGCCGCCGCAGGACGGCGTCAGCAGGATCCTCCTGCGACTTGCGTCACGGCTCGGTCAAAACTTCCTCTGTCAGGTCGTACAGCAGTCATTCGTTGCCGACGCGACCGTTGCCGCTGCGACGATCGCCGATACTAACGGAATGACGAACGCTACCCTCCCAGTTAGGCAAAGCCGCCTGGATCGCCATGATCGCGACGGAGTTGCCCCGCAGGGTATGACGCCCATGCCCTTGATTGGTTCCCACAAGGAAGCATGTAGGCTACAGGATAGCGCGTCAGGACCGGCGCGGAAACCCCTCGCCCGCAGGCTTGGAGACAATAAACATCATGAATCCCGTCAAAGAACTGGAAAAGCACGGACAAGCCGTCTGGCTGGACTTCCTCGCCCGGGGCTTCATCGCTAATGGCGATTTGAAGCGGCTGATCGATACGGACGGCGTCAAGGGCGTCACCTCCAATCCCTCGATCTTCGAGAAGGCGATCGGCAGTTCGGACGAATACGACGCGCCGATCGGCAAGGCGCTGAAGCGCGGCGACCGGACCGTGGCAGAGTTGTTCGAGGCGGTCGCGATCGAGGACATCCAGAGTGCCGCAGACGTGCTGCGCCCCGTCTATGACCGCCTCAAGGGCGGCGACGGTTATGTCAGCCTGGAAGTCTCGCCTTATCTCGCGATGGACACATCAGGCACGGTCGCCGAAGCACGGCGGCTCTGGAAGGACGTTGGTCGCAAGAACCTGATGGTGAAGGTGCCGGCGACGCCGGAGGGCCTGCCGGCGATCGAGCAGCTGATCGGCGACGGCATCAGCATCAACATCACGCTGCTGTTTTCCAAGGACGTCTATCTCCAGGTCGCCGAGGCCTACATCGCCGGGCTCGAAAAATACGTCGCCGGGGGCGGCGATCCCTCGCATGTGGCGAGCGTCGCGAGCTTCTTCGTCAGCCGCATCGACTCGGTCGTCGACAAGCAGCTCGACGAGAAGATCGCCCGCGCCAACGACCCATCCGAAAAGGAGCGGCTTGCCGCGCTCAAGGGCAAGGTTGCGATCGCCAATGCCAAGCTCGCCTATCAGGACTACAAGCGCCTGTTCTCAGGACCGCGCTGGGAGAAGCTCGCCGCCAAGGGGGCCAAGCCGCAGCGCATGCTGTGGGCGTCCACCGGCACCAAGAACAAGGACTACAGCGACGTCCTCTATGTCGAGGAGCTGATCGGCCCCGACACCGTCAACACCGTGCCGCCGGCGACGCTCGACGCCTTCCGCGACCACGGCAAGCCGCGCGACAGCCTGGAAGAGAATATCGAGGATGCGCAGCGCGTGCTGGAGGAGCTAGATCGCTCGGGCATCTCGCTCGATGCGATCACCGAGGAGCTGGTCAAGGACGGCGTAAAACTGTTCGCCGACGCCGCCGACAAGCTCTATGGCGCCGTCGCTCACAAGCGTGCCACCGTGCTAGGCCCTGCGCTCGACCGCCAGTCTCTCTCGCTCGGCGATGGGCTCGGCAAGGCGGTGGCCAAGAGCACCGAGGAATGGCGGGCGGCCGCAAAGATCCGCAGGCTGTGGCAGCGCGACAAATCGGTCTGGACCGGCGCGGACGAGGACAAATGGCTGGGCTGGCTCGACAGCGCGGCCAAGGCCGACATCGCCGACTATGAGGACTATGCCGGCCGCGTGAAAGGCCAAAAATTCTCCGATGCCGTCGTGCTCGGCATGGGCGGATCCAGCCTCGGGCCAGAGGTGCTGGCCGAAACCTTTGGCAAGAAGCCCGGCTTCCCGAAATTGCATGTGCTTGATTCCACCGATCCGGCGCAGGTGCGGGCGATGGAGGCCCGGATCGACATCGCCAACACCGTCTTCATCGTCTCCAGCAAATCCGGCGGCACCACCGAGCCGAATGCGATGAAGGACTATTTCCATGCGCAGGTCGCCAAGGCGGTCGGCACCAAGGTGAAGACCGGCCATCGCTTCATCGCGGTAACCGATCCCGGCTCATCGCTGGAGAAGGCGGCGAAGAAGCTGAACTACGCCCGCATTTTCCACGGCGAGCCCTCGATCGGCGGACGCTACTCCGTGCTGTCGCCGTTCGGCCTCGTGCCGGCGGCGACCGCGGGCATCGACGTCAAGACCTTCATCAAGCACGCACTGGCGATGGCCCGCTCCTGCGGGCCGGACGTGCCGCCGTCCGAAAACCCCGGCGTGCAGCTCGGACTTGCCATGGGCCTCGCCGGCCTGGAAGGCCGGGACAAGGTGACGATCCTGGCCTCGAAGAAGATCGCCGATTTCGGCGCCTGGGCCGAGCAGCTCATCGCGGAATCCACCGGCAAAGAGGGCAAGGGCCTTATCCCGATCGAGGGCGAGCCGCTGGGCGACCCTTCCGTCTACGGCAACGATCGCTTCTTCATCGACATCCGCATCGAGGGCGAGGCGGATGCGGCCCACGACTCCCAGCTTGCCGCCATCGAGGCGGCCGGCCATCCCGTGGTGCGTATCGTCATGAAGTCGATCGAGCATCTCGGTCAGGAGTTCTTCCGCTTCGAGATGGCGACGGCCGTGGCCGGCAGCATCCTCGGCATCAACCCGTTCGACCAGCCGGACGTGGAAGCGGCCAAGATCAAGACCCGCGAGCTCACCTCCGCCTTCGAGAAGACCGGCGCGCTGCCGGAAGAGCAGCCGGTGGTCAGCACCAAGGACGCCGATCTCTACACCGACGAGGCCAACGCCACGGCACTGCGCGCCGCGGGCGCCAATGGCGACCTCACCTCCTGGCTGAAGGCGCATCTGTCGCGCTCGGGCGATGGCGACTATGTCGCCCTGCTCGGCTACGTCGAGCGCGACAAGGCCACGATCGACGCGCTTCAGGCCATGCGGCTCGAGGTGCGCGAGAAGCGGCATGTCGCCACCTGCGCCGAGTTCGGCCCGCGCTTCCTGCACTCGACCGGACAAGCCTACAAGGGCGGGCCCGACAGCGGCGTGTTCCTCCAGATCACCGCCGACGACGGCAAGGACCTTCCCGTGCCGGGTCAGAAGGCCAGCTTCGGCGTGATCAAGGCGGCGCAGGCGCGCGGCGATTTCGACGTGCTCACCGAACGTGGCCGGCGTGCGCTGCGCGTGCATCTGAAGGGCGGGGTCAAGAAAGGTCTCGCCGCGCTCAATGCAGCGCTCAACGACGCGCTGAACTAAGGGAATCTCTCACATGCAGCTCGGCATGATCGGCCTCGGCCGGATGGGCGGCAACATCGTTCGCCGCCTGATGCGTCACGGACATTCGACCGTGGTCTATGACAAGGACGCCAAGGCCGTCGCCGGCCTTGCCGCAGACGGCGCGGTTGGCTCGGCGACGCTCGAAGAGTTCATCTCGAAGCTCGAGCGGCCGCGCACCGCCTGGGTGATGCTGCCGGCGGGGCGCATCACCGAGACCACGATCGAGACCATCGCGGGCGTGATGCAGGCGGGCGACGTCATCATCGACGGCGGCAACACCTTCTGGCAGGACGACGTCCGGCGCGGCAAGGCGTTGAAGGAGCGCGGCATCCACTATGTCGACGTCGGCACGTCCGGCGGCGTCTGGGGGCTCGAGCGCGGCTATTGCATGATGATCGGCGGCGAGAAGCAGGTGGTGGACCGGCTCGATCCGATCTTTGCGGCACTGGCGCCCGGCGCCGGCGACATTCCGCGCACCGAGGGTCGCGAGGGCCGCGATCCCCGCATCGAGCAGGGCTACATCCATGCCGGCCCGGTCGGGGCCGGGCATTTCGTCAAGATGATCCACAACGGCATCGAATACGGCCTGATGCAGGCCTATGCCGAAGGTTTCGACATCCTCAAGAATGCGAACATCGACGCATTGCCCGCGGACCACCGCTACGATTTCGATCTCGCCGACATCGCCGAAGTGTGGCGGCGCGGCAGCGTGATCCCGTCCTGGCTGCTCGACCTCACCTCCAACGCGCTCGCCGACAGCCCGCAGCTCGCGGAATATTCCGGCTTCGTGGAGGATTCCGGCGAAGGGCGCTGGACCGTGAACGCGGCGATCGACGAGGCCGTGCCGGCCGAAGTGTTGACGGCCGCGCTCTACACACGTTTCCGTTCCCGCAAGGAACACACCTTTGCCGAGAAAATTCTCTCCGCGATGCGCGCGGGGTTCGGCGGCCACAAGGAGCCGAAGCAGCCGGGCGCTTCTAAGCCCAAATGAGCTGACAAAGCTAAGCGTAACAAAGCGAAGGCCGACAGTTCGTGACAAAAGACCCGCAATCAAAGCGCAAGCCGGAAAATTGCGCCTTCGTCATCTTTGGCGTTACAGGCGACCTCACTCACCGCTTGGTGATGCCTTCGCTCTACAATCTGGCGGCCGAACACCTGTTGCCGGAAAAGTTCTGCGTCGTCGGCGTAGCGCGCAGGGGCCAGTCGGACGACGAGCTGCGCGACAGTCTGTTGAAGGGCCTGCGTCAGTTTGCAACCCGCCCCGTCGACGACGACATTGCCAGGAAGCTGCTGGAATGCGTCACCTTCGTCGAGGCGGACGCAAAGGATCCGCCCTCCTTTGATCGCCTGCGCGAGCATCTGGATTCGCTGGAATGCGCGCAGGACACCGGCGGCAACCGGCTGTTCTACCTGGCCACGCCGCCCGCCGCATTCGCGCCGACCGCACGCGAGCTCGGCCGCACCGGCATGATGAAGGAGAACGGCGCCTGGCGTCGTCTCGTGATCGAGAAACCGTTCGGCACCGATCTCGCCTCGGCGCGCGCGCTGAATGCCGAGCTGCTGAAGATCATGGAGGAGCACCAGATCTACCGGATCGATCATTATCTCGGCAAGGAGACGGTGCAGAACATCCTGGTGCTGCGCTTTGCCAACGGCATGTTCGAGCCGATCTGGAATCGCAACCACATCGACCACATCCAGATCACGGTAGAGGAGAAGCTCGGCGTCGGCCATCGCGGCGGCTTCTACGACGCTACCGGCGCGTTGCGCGACATGGTGCCGAACCATCTATTCCAGCTGATGTCGCTGGTCGCGATGGAGCCGCCGGCGCGGTTCGACGCGCATTCGGTGCGCTCCGAGAAGGCCGACGTGCTCACCGCGATCCAGCGGCCAAGCCGGGAAGAGGCGCTGAGAAATTCGGTCCGAGCGCAGTATCTGGCAGGCCGTGTCGGCGACGAGGAGATCCCGGATTATCGCAAGACCGAAGAGGTCAAGCCCGGCAGCACGACCGAGACTTTTGTCGCACTCAAGCTGATGATCGACAACTGGCGCTGGGCCGGCGTTCCCTTTTATCTGCGTACCGGCAAGGCGCTCGGCCACAAGCGGACGGAAGTGGCGATCAAGTTCAAGCAGGCGCCGCTGTCGATGTTTTCAGGCACGGACATCGATCGCCTGTCGCAGAACTTCTTGACCATCGGCATCGCACCGACCGAGACGATCGAACTTCAGTTCAACGCAAAAATCCCGGGGCCGAGCATCACCATCGACGGCGTCGAGATGAAATTCAAGTACGGCGATTATTTCCGCGCTGACCCCTCGACCGGCTACGAAACGCTGATCTACGACTGCATGATCGGCGACAACATCCTTTTCCAGCGCGCCGACGGTATCGAGGCAGGCTGGCAGGCGGTGCAGCCGTTCCTGGACGCCTGGAAAGGCGCAGGCACCAACGGCGTCGAAACCTATGAAGCCGGCAGCGATGGGCCGGCCTGCGCCGACGAATTGCTTCGGCGCGACGGACGAAGCTGGCGGAAATACTCGTGATGACGGCCGCCGACCAGCCGAAGCTAATCGTCGCGGCGGATGTAGAGGCCCTGGCTCAGGCCGCGGCCGAACGGGTGATGGCGCGGATCGCCGCCAACTCCTCGCGCATCGCGATCTGCCTGACCGGCGGCTCCAGCCCGAAGAAGCTCTATCAATTGCTCGGCAGCGACACTTGGCGCGAGAGAATCCCGTGGGACCGCGTGCATTGGTTCATCGGCGACGAGCGCTTCGTCCCCGAAAGCGATCCCCTCAACAACATGGCGGTGGCGCGCGCGACCTTCCTCGATCGCAATGCGCCCGCAGGCCATATCCACCCGATTCCGACGGCAGCCGACAGTCCGGAGGCAAGCGCGCAAGCCTATGCGCGCACGTTGCAAGGCTTCTACGGCGCTGAAAGCCTCGATCCATCCCGGCCGCTGTTCGACATCGTCCTGATGGGCGTCGGCCCGGACGGCCACACAGCTTCGCTTTTTCCGGGCTACCCCGAGATCGAGGAGACTACCCGCTGGGTCATTGGCGTTCCCAAGGCCAATGTCGCGCCCTTCGTGCCGCGGGTCTCGCTCACTTTGCCCGTCCTGGCATCCTGCCACGAAATGCTGTTCGAGATCGCCGGGCACGACAAGCAGCCGATCTTGACGCGCCTCCTCAATGGCGAGACTCTGCCGGCATCACGCGCGCGCTCGAATGGTGAGACCGTCTGGCTGGTCGACCAGGCCGCGCTTCCGGAGGGATTTCGTGGGCCGCGTTGAAGCACCTTGTGCATTGATCGTGATGGGCGTGTCGGGCTCGGGCAAGAGCACGATCGCCGAAGCGCTCGGCCAGCGCCTCGGCTGGCGCTTCGAGGACGGCGACAGCTTTCATCCCGCCAGCAATGTCGAAAAGATGCGGGCCGGGCAGCCGCTCACCGACGAGGACCGCTGGCCCTGGCTCAACGCCATTGCCGACGAGATCGGGCGGGTCTGCGAGCGCGGCGAGCATGTCATCATCGCCTGCTCGGCGCTGAAACACACCTATCGCGACGTGCTGCTGCGCGGACGCGACGACGTCCGCTTCGTCTTCCTGAAGGGTACCAAGGAACTGATCGCGGAGCGGCTCGCAAACCGCAAAGGCCATTTCATGCCACCCGGGCTGTTGAAGAGCCAGTTCGACACCCTGGAGCCACCGGAAGCGGGCGAGCACGTCATCACCGTGTCGATCGACGAATCCGTCGAGGCGATCGTGGACGGCGTGGTGCGGCAGCTGAAGCTGAGCGGGGCGAAGCGCTGAGCAAGAAAACCGAAATCTGAAAACTGAGCCTTGAGGTCCTGCCATGACGAAGATCTCGCTGGTCGTCTCCGACGTCGACGGCACGCTCCTGACCAAGGACAAGACGCTGACGGAGCGAGCGAGGTCCGCCGTTCAGCGGCTGCATCAGGCCGGCATCGGCTTCACCATCACCTCCAGCCGCCCCGCGATCGGCATGCGCTTTTTGATCGAGCCGCTGTCGCTCTGGCTTCCGGTCGGTCCGTTCAACGGCTCCTCGATCGTCGATCCCGAGATGAGAGCCGTCGAGCAGCACCTGATCCCGGCGAGCGCGGCCGAGCGGTCCCTCCAAATCCTGCGCGAGTTCGGCGCCGACGTCTGGCTCTTCACCACCGACAAATGGCTGATCGACAACCCAAGCGGCAAATACGTCGCGCATGAGCGGCACACCATCCGCTCCGATCCGACCATCGTGACGGACTTTTCGCCGTACCTTGCGAGTGCCTGCAAGATCGTCGGCGCCAGTGCAGATGCCGCGCGCCTGGAGGCTTGCGAGAAAGTCATGCAGGGCGCGCTCGGCAGCGCGGCGACCGCGGTGCGCTCGCAGACCTATTATCTCGACATCACCCCGCCCGGCTTCAACAAGGGCACGTTCGTCGAGGCCATGGCCAAGCGCCTCGGCATTACCACCGACTCGGTCGCCACCATCGGCGACATGCAGAACGACCTCGCGATGTTCCGTGTCAGCGGCATGTCGATCGCCATGGGCAATGCCGCGGACAACGTCAAGGACCAGGCGACGCACGTCACCGCGAGCAACGAGCAGGACGGATTTGCCGAGGCGATGGAGATGATCTTGAAGCGGAATGGGGCGGGCTGAGTTGTTGGTACGACTTTGGCCGTTCAACATCTCACCCTTCCGGCGGACGGCGCGCAGCTGTTCCGGCAGGCGCTGAAATCCGATCGATTGCACCAGCTTGAGGAAATCCTGTCCGATCTGCCGCCTGATCACGCCGGGCTGAGGCTGAGAGGCGTAAAGGGTCTTCCGCCGTTCCTGGCCGCGAGCGGAGATATCGGACACTGTGCCGCGTCCGTGCTGGGAGAAGCCTGCCGTCCGGTCAGGGCCATCTTGTTCGACAAGACTGCCGCCACGAACTGGGCCCTGGGCTGGCATCAGGATCGCACCATCGCGGTGAAGGCGCGCGTCCCGGTCGACGGCTTTGAGACCTGGAGCGTCAAGAGCGGCATGCAGCACGTCGAGCCGCCATTTGCGCTGTTGTCAGGCATGGTGACGTTGCGAGTGCATCTCGATCCGGTCCCGTCCAGCAACGCGCCCCTCTTGATCGCACCCGGTTCCCACAAGCTTGGACGGATTCCAGAGGAAGACGTAAAGGACGTCGTCAAACGTTGCGGCACAGTCGCGTGCCTGGCTGAGCCCGGCGACATCTGGCTCTATGCGACGCCCATTCTCCATGCATCCGACGCTGCGATTAAGCCTATGCATCGCCGTGTGCTGCAGGTGGATTTTGCCGTGGGAAAGCTTCCGGGCGGCCTGGAATGGTTCGGGGTCTAGCTCACTACTTCGACCGCTGCACAGCCGGCTTCTCGCTCTCCTGCCTCGCCGCGGAGAGATTATGCGCGGTGTTGATCAGCGCGATGTGCGTCAGCGCTTGCGGAAAATTGCCGGTCTGACGCCGGGCAACTGAATCATATTCCTCGGCCAATAGCCCGACATCGTTCGCAACGCCCACCACGCGATCGAGCAGGACTTGCGCCTTGTCGAGATCGCCGGCCAGCACATGGGCGTCGGCCAGCCACAGGGTGCAGGCCAGGAACGCGCCTTCGAGCGGCGGCTGCCCGAGAGGCAGCTCACGCGGATCGTGCCGCAGCACGAAGCCGTCGTGCATCAGGCATGTCTCCACGGAAGCGATGGTGCCCCGGATGCGCGGATCCGACGGCGGCAGGAAGCCGACGGCCGGCAGCAGCAACACACTGGCATCGAGCATCTTCGAGCCGTAGGACTCGACGAAGGTATTTTCCTCGGCGTCGAATCCCCTGTTGCAGACGTCGCGATGGATGGCCTCGCGCAAGGCGCGCCAGTGCAGCAGCGGCGCCTTCAAGCCGAAGGTCTCCGCACTCTTGATGCCGCGATCGAACGCGACCCAGGTCATGACTTTGGAGAAGACGTAATGCTTGGGCTCGCCGCGCCGCTCCCAGATGCCGTGGTCGGGATGATCCCAGACCTCGGCGAGATGGTTGAGCACCGCGCATTCCAGCGCCCATGTCGCCTCGTCGTCGAGCTTGAGCTTGGCCATGCGCGACTGGTGGAAGGCGTCGATCAGTTCGCCATAGACGTCGAGCTGGAGCTGCGCGTGCGCGGCATTACCGACGCGCACCGGCCGCGCGCCCTCATAGCCGTCGAGCCAACCGGCCTCCCATTCCAGCAGGCGGCGCTGGCCCCAGATGCCGTACATGATCTGCATGTTCGCGGGCGAGCCGGCGGCGGCGCGCAGCAGCCAATTGTGCCAGGCCAAAGCTTCTTCGGTGTAGCCCGAGTTCATCAGCGCCAGCAGCGTGAAGGTGGCGTCGCGCAGCCAGCAGAAACGATAGTCCCAATTCCTGGAGCCGCCGAGCTTCTCGGGCAGCGACGTCGTGGGCGCCGCGACAATGCCGCCGGTCGGGGCAAAGGTCAGCGCCTTCAACGTGATCAGCGAGCGCATGACGAGATCCTCATAGTCACCGTCGCGCGTGCAATTGCCGCACCATTCCTGCCAGAATTTTTCGGTCTCTTGGAGCGCGACCTCATGGTCTATCGGGGCGGGTGGCTCGATATGCGAGGGGCCGTAGGTGAGCACGAAGGGTACGGTCTCGCCGGCACTCACCTCGAAGTCGGCGACCGTGGTCAGGTCCTCGCCGCGGGTCTCCACAGGTGTGCGCAGCACGGTCATGTCCTGGCCGGCTATCGCCATCAGCGAATGGTCGATCCGCCGCACCCATGGGATATCGATGCCGAAACCGAAGCGGATGACGAGCTCCATCCGCATGTTGATCTTGCCGCTGACGCCGCGGACCAGACGCACGATGTCGGACGCCTTGCCGCGCGGCGGCATAAAGTCGACCAGCGCGACGGTGCCGCTCTTCGTCTCGAAGCGGGTCTCCAGGATGAGGGTATTGCCGAGATAGCGGCGCGAGATGCTCGTGACATCCTTGCGCGGCGCGATTAGCCAGCGGCCGTTCTTGTGGGTGCCGAGGATCGCGGCAAAGCAGGCATCGGAATCGAAGGCCGGCCAGCACAGCCAGTCGATCGAGCCGTTGCGCCCCACAAGTGCAGCGGTCTCGCAGTCGCCGATCAGCGCATAGTCTTCGATCTTCTGCGACAATGCTTTGCCAGCCTGAAAAACCCCGGTCGATCAACTCCCGCCGTTCAACGAACGTTCCCGCGTCGCTGCTCGCAAGGCCGTGAGATCGACCTTCGCGGCGATCTGGTCGAGCGCGACGGGCAGCCGCTGGCGCCAGTTCGGGTGCTCGTCGATCGTACCGGGGATGTTGGGCTGGTCGACCACGCCGAGCAGATCCTCCATCGACACCGCGAGCAGCCGCGACGGCGTGCGCGACAGGAAGGCCAGCACCGAATAAAGATCGTTGGCGGTGATGCCGTTCTGGCGCAAGATCTGGTCCAGCATGCCGAGCGCGTCCCAGCGTGCTTGGTCGCTTTCTCCTGGATCGATCCCGAGTGAAAGCTTCATCTTGAGGTCGCTGAAGGAGCGCCAGCCGGCATAGGTCGACAAATCGTGCGTGTTCAGCGTGACCAGCGCGTTGGGTCGGTAGTGATCGACGCTGCGGAAGCGGCCGGTCTCGTCACGCTCGAACATCATGACGAGGTAAGACCAGATGCCGAAATCCTGCATGGTCTCGCGGAAACCTTCCGGCACGGTGCCGAGATCTTCGCCGATCACGATGCACTTATGCCTGGCACTCTCGCTGGCCACCGCCGCCAGCAACGCCTCGAACGGCATCTGGACATAGGCGCCGTTGTCGGGCTTGAAGCCGCGCGGCACCAGATAGAGCCGCTTCAAGCCGAGCACGTGATCGAGCCTGATGGCACCGGCATGGCGCATCGACGCCGCGAGCATGTCGGCGAACGGCACGAAGGATTGAGCTTCCAGGCCGCCCGCGTTGAAGCCGGCGAGGCCCCAATCCTGGCCGACGGTGTTGAGCACGTCGGGCGGCGCGCCGACGGCGAGATGACGGGAGATCGCCATCTGCTCGTTCCAGGCATCGAAGCCGTTGGACTGCACGCCGACAGCGACGTCGAGATAGAGCCCGACCCGCATCCCGAGTTGGCCGGCCAACTCCTTGGCGGCATGCAACTGGCTGTCGGCTGTCCATTGCACGAACTCGACGAACTCGAGCTCGCGCTTGTCGGGTCCCTTGCGCAGCGCGGCGCATTTCGTATCGTCAGGCTTTTGCCATTCCACCGGCCATTCCCACCACGGCGCGTTGAAGCGATGGCGCAGCACCTCGAAACAGGCAAAGCGCGACAACAACGGCGCGCGGGCGGCGCGGAAGGCGTCGAACTCGCGGCGGCGCGCCTCGCCCGCGCTCGTCGCGAAACTGTTGAAGGCGGCGCGCAAGCCCAGCCATTTCAACGCCGCCATGTCCGTGTAGGGCACGCGATCGCCCTCGCGCAGGCGCGCGGCGGTCGCGGCGGCATCCGGCACGAGGTCGGCGGAGAATTCCGGGATCGCCTCGACGTCGATATAGAGCGGGTTGAGAAACAGCCGGCTGTTCGGCGAATAGGGGCTGCAATCGGCCGGATAATCGTCGAACAGCACATGCAGCGGATTGAGGCCGACGCCGTCAGCCCCCAATTGCTTGGCGAGCCGGACCAAATCGGCGAGATCGGTGAAATCGCCGATGCCCCAATTGCGGTTGGAGCGGACGCTGTAGAGCTGCACGGCGAGCAGCCAGCCGCGGTCGAAATCGCCGCCGAAGGCGCGCTCGGGCGCCACGATCATCGGCACGTCTTCGCTCACACCTTCGGCATCGGTGAGCGTCAACCGGTGATAACCGAGCGGCAGGCCGGCAGGCCAGGCGATCACGGGCTCGCGCGTCTCGCCTTGGGCGACCGATTTGCCGTTCGCGCTCAATGCCCATCGCAGCGGTGGCGCGCCGATGGCCGCCAATTCCGTGCGCGGATGCCCGAGGGCGCGCACCACGACCGGCCCCCCGACGAAGCGGTAGACCCGCTTTTCCGGCAGGGCGTCCAGGATGGATTTGAGGGCCACGGGGTCAGTGACCCGCAGCTTTCCCAGGGCATCGACGAATTCGGATTGAACGCCCTTGATCCGGGCTTGAGCTAAAAGATCCATTCGGCACGCAGCTTGCAGGCCACCCACTTGCCGGGGGCTTCGATTTTAACGAGGCGGTGGAAGACGTTAGTCTGGCCTAACTCGCCAACGGCGCCAGCCGTTCCCAAGGGAACTAATGACACAGAACCGGCTTTCTATATAGGTACCAAGCGTGGGTTCCCGACAAGGGAAACGGGCTCCTGCTTTCTTGTCAATGGCATCACCGTGAACAAGACAATTCAAACTGTCGAAAGTGCCGCAGCCGGCAGCGCTTTCCTCATCGAGGACGTCTATCCCTTGATCGATGGCGGCCGCTTTGCCGTGAAGCGGATCGCGGGCGACCGGGTCGAGGTCTGGGCCGACATCTACCGCGACGGCGACGCCGTGATCGGCGCAGCGCTGCTGTGGCGCCGGGAGCAGGACCGCGAATGGCAGCGAGAGCCGATGGCCCATCATGGCAATGACCGCTGGTCGGGGACATTCACGCCCATGGAGCCGGGCCAATATTTCTATGCGATCGAAGCCTGGACCGATGAATTCGCCACATGGTCTCACGGCGTCACGCGCAAGCAGCGCTCCGGCGCCGACGTCAGCCTCGATGCGATCGAAGGCGCTGGCCTCCTGACCAAGGCACATGGCGCGCCGCAGGACGCAGCAGCGATCATCATCAGGCAGTGCGAGGATTATCTCCAGAGCGGCGACGTCGGCCCCCTGCTCGCGACCGAACTCGGGCAAGCCATGGCCGAGAGCCAACAGCGCCCCGACCTCACCCGCTCGCCCTTATTCCCGCTGATCGTCGATCGCGACAAGGCGCGCTTCGGCGCTTGGTATCAGATGATGCCGCGCAGCCAGAGTCGGGTCCCCGGCCGGCACGGCACGCTGAGAGACTGCATCGCCCGCGTGCCCGATATCGCCGCGATGGGCTTCGACATGCTCTATTTCACGCCGATCCATCCGATCGGCAAAACCCGCCGCAAGGGCCGCAACAATGCGCCGGTGGCGAATGAAGGCGATCCCGGCTCGCCCTATGCGATCGGCACGGCGGACGGCGGACACGACGCGCTGCATCCCGAGCTCGGCACGATCGAGGACTTCCGCGCACTGGTCGCAACCTGTCTCGAGTATGGCCTCGAGCTGGCGCTCGACTTCGCCGTGCAATGCTCGCCGGACCATCCCTGGCTGACGCAGCACCCGGAATGGTTCAAATGGCGGCCGGATCGCTCGGTGCGGACGGCGGACGGCCCCTATTCCGACATCGTCATTCCCGATTTCAACTCCGTCGACCGGGCCGGGCTGTGGAACGCGTTTCGCGACGCCATGCTGTTCTGGATCGACCATGGCGTGACCATCTTCGCCATCGACAATCACGACACCGCGCCGCTTCCGTTCTGGGAGTGGCTGATCCGCGACATCCGCCGCCGACACCCGGAGGTGATCCTGTTCTCCAAGACTTTTGCGCGACCAAAACTGATGAAGGGACTCGCCAAGCTCGGCTTTGCGCAGTCCTTCAGCTATTTTCCCTGGCGCACGGACAGGTGGGAGCTGGAGCAGTATCTCGGCGAGCTGACGCGCTATCCCGAACGCGAGTTCTATCGGCCGAACCTGTTCGTCAACTCCGCCGATTTGCTGCCCTATCATCTCCAGGGCGGCGAAATGTGGGCGTTCAAATCACGCCTCGCGCTGGCGGCGACGCTGTCAGGGAATTACGGCATCTACAGCGGATTCGAGCTCCTGGAGCACGAGGCGATCCCGGGCTGGGAAGAATATCTGGATTCCGAGAAATACCAGATCAAGCAGCGCGACTGGGACAAGCCCGGCAACATCAAGCCCTACATCACCGCCCTCAATCGCATTCGCGACGAGAATGCAGCGCTCCAGCAGACGGTCAGTTTACGCTTCCTCGGCGTCGAGGACGGCGAGACCATCGCCTTCGTCAAGGACGCCGCCGATCCCGCCAACACCGTCATCGTCGTGATCGCGCTGTCGCGCCATGTGCGCGAGTTTTGGCTGCCGCTTGGCGACGTCACCGTTGACGCCGGCGGCCGGCGACACCATGTGACCGGCCTCGAAAACCTTCTCACCGGCGAACAGTCCCGCATCGAATGGGGCGGGATCAGGTTGCGTATCGATCCCGCGCGCGATCCGGCGCTGCTGTTCCGCGCCGTGGCGTAAGGGGTCACGCCATGAATGTTCTGTCTTCCGTCGACACCAAGAAAGCCGAGGCTGCCGAGATCGTGGACGAGCTCTGGTACAAGGACGCCATCATCTACCAGCTCCACGTCAAGGCTTTTGCCGACAGCAACAATGACGGCATCGGCGACTTTGCCGGCCTGACCGAGAAGCTGCCCTATCTCCAGGAGCTCGGCGTCACGGCGCTGTGGCTGTTGCCGTTCTATCCCTCGCCGGGCCGCGACGACGGCTACGACATCGGCGACTATGGCGCGGTCAATCCCGATTTCGGGACGATGAAGGATTTCAAGCGCTTCATCCAGGAGGCACAGAAGCGCGGCCTGCGCGTCATCACCGAGCTGGTGGTCAATCACACCTCGGACCAGCACAAATGGTTCAAGCGCGCGCGTCGCAGTCATCCGGGCTCGAGCGCCCGCAACTGGTACGTCTGGAGCGATACCGACCAGAAATACCAAGGCACGCGCATCATCTTCACCGACACGGAGAAGTCGAACTGGACGTGGGATCCCGAGGCCGGCGCCTTCTACTGGCACCGCTTCTTCTCGCACCAGCCGGATCTGAACTTCGACAATCCGCGCGTGGTGAGCGCCATCATCCAGGTGATGAAGCGCTGGCTGGATGCCGGCGTCGACGGCTTCCGTCTCGACGCCATTCCCTATCTGTGCGAGCGCGAGGGCACCTCGAACGAGAACCTGCCCGAGACGCACGCGATCATCAAGCGGCTGCGCCAGGAGCTCGACGCCTATTCCAAGGGAAAGCTGCTGCTGGCCGAGGCCAATCAATGGCCGGAGGACGTGCAGGAATATTTCGGCCGTGGCGACGAGTGCCACATGGCCTATCATTTCCCGCTGATGCCGCGCATCTACATGGCGATCGCGCAGGAGGATCGCTTCCCGATCACCGACATCCTGCGCCAGACCCCGGACATTCCGGCGAGCTGCCAATGGGCGCTGTTCCTGCGCAACCATGACGAGCTCACGCTGGAAATGGTCACCGACGTCGAGCGCGACTATCTCTGGACCACCTACGCCAACGACCCCCGCGCGCGCATCAATGTCGGCATCCGCCGACGCCTCGCGCCGCTGATGGACAACGACCGGCGCAAGATCGAGCTGATGAACTCGCTGCTGCTGTCATTTCCCGGCACGCCGATCATCTATTACGGCGACGAGATCGGGATGGGCGACAACATCTATCTCGGCGACCGCAACGGCGTGCGCACGCCGATGCAGTGGAGTCCGGACCGCAACGGCGGCTTCTCGCGCTGCGACCCGGCCCGGCTCTACGCGCCGCTGATCATGGACCCGGTCTACGGCTACGAGTCGGTGAACGTGGAGGCGCAGTCGCGCAGCCTGTCCTCGCTGCTCAGCGCCACCAAGCGGCTGATCGCGGTGCGCAAATCGACGCTCGCCTTTGGCCGCGGCACCATGACCTTCATCCGCCCGGCCAACCGCGCCGTGCTGGCCTATGTCCGGCAATATCGGGACGAGGTGATCCTCTGCGTCGCCAATCTGTCGCGCGCCGCGCAGGCAACCGAGCTCGATCTGTCGCCGTGGAAGGACCGCATCCCGCAGGAAATGCTCGGCCGCACCCGCTTCCCGCCGATCGGCGAGCTGCCCTACATGATCACGCTGGGGCCCTACGGCTTCTACTGGTTCCAGCTGCAGGAGCGCGACAAGTCCGAGCCGGTGATTCCGCGCGCCGTGCCGGAGTTCGAAACGCTGGTGGTGCCGGTGAATTCGAACTGGGTCTCGCTCGCCCGCGAGCGCGGCGTGTTCGAGCGCGACGTGCTGCCGGGATTCCTGTCGCGGACACGGTGGTATCCCGAGCACAATCCCAAGCACATCAAGACCGCGCTGACCTCGGCGGTGCCGTTCTGCGACATCGGCGACAATCGGCCCTGGATCGCATTCTTCGAGACCAGGCAGGGTGACCGGGCGACACGTTACGTGATGCCGCTGCAGATCGAGTGGGTACGCTTCGATCGCGAACGCTTCAATCCGAAGGCGCTCGCCGCCGTGCGTCAGGGTGCGCGCGAAGGCACGCTGCTCGATGTCGCGACCGAGCAGATCTTCATCGGCCTGTTCCTGCGCAACTTGTCGCAGAACCTGGCGGTGGAAGAGAACAATCTGCGGCTGGAATTCAAGGCGACGAGCCGCTTCGCCGACTACCTCGTCAAGGAACCCCAACGCATCCGGGCGATCGAGCAGTCGAACAGCACCGCGCTGGTCGACAATCAGTACGTTGCCAAGATCTATCGTCGGCTCGAAAGCGGCATCAGTCCCGAGATCGAGATCGGCCACTATCTCACGGAAGTTGCCCGCTTTGCCAATACGCCGGCGCTGCTGGGCAGCGTCGAGCTGGTCGAGGGCGAGCAACGCAGCGCGCTCGGCGTGCTGCATGCCTATGTCGAGAACCAGGGCGACGGCTGGACGGTGACGACGGGCTATCTCGACCGCTATATCGACGAGCAGCGCGTCCTGCCGGCGGGCGAAACGCTGCGCGAGACCCAGGAGCAGGCACCATACCTGCACTTCATAGCGCAGATCGGCCGGCGGCTCGGCGAGCTGCATGTCGCGCTGACCGCGGCAAAGCCGGACGATCTCGCGCCGGAGCCGATCGGATCGACCTACGTCAAGCACCTCGTGTCCGACCTCAAGGCGCGCGCCGAGCGGATCTTCGAGCGACTGGCCGACAGCCGCGACGGCCTGCGGGAGACGGACCGGCCCCTGATCGACCAGCTCATGGAAGCCCGCGCCGCCTTGTCCGGCCACCTGAATGCGCTATTGCCTTCCGGTATCGGTGGGTTGAACATCCGTCATCATGGCGACTTCCGGCTCGGGCAAACTCTGATCGTGAAGGATGATATCTTCATCATCGACTTCGACGGCAATCCGCATGTGCCGCTGGCCGACAAACGGCGCAAGGCGCCGGCCGCGCGCGACGTCGCCGGCCTGATTCACTCGATCGATGCTTCGGTCAATGCGGCGCTCCGTCGTGCACTCACCGGCGCATCCGACGAGCAGGGCCGGCTCGTTGCCGCGCTCGACGAATGGCGCGAGCGCGCGACCTCGACCTTCCTGTCCGCCTATCGCGAAGCCATGACCGACCGACAGCTGTGGCCGGACGATTCGCAATCCGCGGAAGGCCTGTTGAGGTTCTTCCTGATTGATCAAGCGTTCAACGACGTAGAGTACGAGCTGTCCTACCGGCCTGAGGGGCTGCACGCGCCGCTGACCGGACTGCTTCGCATTCTGTCCAGTGCCGGGAGCGAAGCCCATGCCTAAATTGCCCGCCGAAGCCTACGCGATCATCGAGGGCCGCCACTCCGACCCCTTCCACTATCTCGGTCTGCATCCCGAAGGCGGCAAAAGCGTCGTGCGCGCTTTTCTCCCAGAAGCCACCAATGTCGAGGCGGTCGGCGAGCACGGCGAGGTCGCCCCGCTCGACCGGGTGCACGATTCCGGCCTGTTCATCGGGGCTCTGCCCAATGGCTCGAAGCATTATCAGCTGCGCGCCAAATTCGGCGGCAACGTCGTCGAGTTCGAGGACGCCTACCGCTTTCCACCGATCCTGACCGACTTCGATCTCTATTTGCTCGGCGAAGGCACCGATCAGCGCCTCTACGACAAGCTCGGGGCGCATCCGATGCGGCTCGAAGGCGTCGACGGCATCGCCTTCGTGGTGCTGGCGCCGAATGCGCGGCGCGTCTCCGTGGTCGGCGATTTCAATTTCTGGGACGGGCGACGCCATCCCATGCGGGTGCGCGGCAACGGCTATTGGGAGCTGTTCATCCCGCACGCAAAGGTCGGCGATCACTACAAGTTCGAGATCATCGGCCCGCACGGCCATCTGCTGCCGCTGAAATCTGATCCGATGGCCTTTGCGAGCGAGGTGCGGCCGAAGACCGCGTCGATCGTGCTCGACGAGACGCGTCTGCCGCGGCCGCGGCCGGCGCCGGACGGCATCAACGCGCTGTCCGCGCCGATGTCGATCTACGAGGTCCATCTCGGTTCGTGGCGGCGGAAGAACGACAACGAATGGCTGACCTATCGCGAGCTGGCCGAGCAGCTGCCGGCCTACGCCCGCGACATGGGCTTCACCCATCTCGAATTCCTGCCCGTGAGCGAGCATCCCTTCGACGGCTCCTGGGGCTATCAGCCGACCGGCCTCTATGCGCCGACCAGCCGCTTCGGAAGCCCCGAGGATTTTGCGGCGCTGGTCGATGCCTGCCATCGCGAGGGCATCGGCGTGCTGCTCGACTGGGTGCCCGGCCATTTCCCGGACGATCCGCATGGCCTTGGCCATTTCGACGGCACCGCGCTCTACGAGCACGCCAACCCGCTCCAGGGCCGCCACCTCGACTGGGGTACGCTGATCTACAATTACGGCCGCACCGAAGTGACGAACTTCCTGGTGTCGAACGCGCTGTTCTGGCTCGAGCGCTACGCGATCGACGGGCTGCGCGTCGATGCGGTCGCGTCGATGCTCTACCTCGACTACAGCCGCCCGCCAGGCGCCTGGGTTCCGAACCAGTATGGCGGCCGCGAGAACATCGAGGCCATCAACTTCCTGCGTCGCTTCAACACCGAGCTGTTTGCCCGCTTCCCGCAAGCGACCACGGCCGCGGAGGAGTCCACCGCCTGGCCGCAGGTCTCGCGCCCGGTCGAGTTCGGCGGGCTCGGCTTCGGCTACAAGTGGAACATGGGCTGGATGCACGACACGCTGAATTACATCAGCAAGGATCCGATTCACCGCAAGCATCACCACGGCGACATCCTGTTCGGCCTGCACTACGCCTTCTCGGAGAACTTCATCCTGCCGCTGTCGCATGACGAGGTCGTGCACGGCAAACGCTCGATCCTCGGCCGCATGCCCGGCGACGAGTGGCAACGCTTTGCCAATCTGCGCGCCTATTACAGCTTCATGTTCGGACACCCAGGCAAGAAGCTGTTGTTCATGGGCGGCGAGATCGCGCAGAGCCGCGAATGGAACCACGACCAGTCGCTGGATTGGCACCTGCTCGAATACAAGTACCATTCCGGCACCCAGGCGCTGATCCGCGATCTCAACCGACTCTATCGTGCGGTGCCGGCGCTGCACCAGATGGATTGCGACCAAGCCGGCTTCGAATGGCTGATCACCGACGATGCCAATCGCAACGTGTTCGCGTGGCTGCGCAAGGGCTTCGACGAGCACGCGCGGTGCCTGGTGATCGTCAACTTCTCGCCGAACGTCTACCAGAACTATCGCGTTCGCGTGCCGATCGGCGTCAAGTGGAAGGAAGTGCTCAACTCCGATTCCGCCCATTACGGCGGCAGCAACGTTGGGAACATCGGGGAAGTTCACGCGGTTGACGGTGAGCTGCGCCTCACCATTCCACCGCTTGCCGCGATCTTCCTCATTCCGGAAAGTTGATCGATGCGCCTGACTGCTGGATCGCCCGCACGCCTCGGCGCAAGCTGGGACGGACGCGGCACCAATTTCGCGCTGTTCACCGCCAACGCGCAGAAGGTCGAGCTTTGCCTGTTCGATACGCAAGGCCGTCGTGAGCTCGAGCGCATCGAACTGCCGGAGAAGACCGAGGACGTCTGGCACGGCTATCTCAACGACGTCTCGCCCGGCCAACTCTACGGCTATCGCGTGCACGGCCCCTACGAGCCCGAGCACGGCCACCGCTTCAATTCCAACAAGCTGGTGCTCGATCCCTATGCCAAGCGGCTTGCCGGACGGCTGGTGTGGAGCGACGCGCATTTCGCCTACCGCACCGGCTCACCGCGCGAGGACCTGTCGTTCGACCGGCGCGACAATGCGCGCGGCATGCCCAAGGCCGTCGTCGTCGACGAGACCTTCAACTGGGGCCGGCGCGAGATCCGTCCCAACATCCCCTGGGAAGACACCATCATCTACGAGGCCCACGTCAAGGGCCTGACGCAGAAGCGGGACGACGTCCCGCCGAATCTGCGCGGCACCTATGGCGGACTGTCGTCGCCGGCGATGATCGAGCATCTGAAGAGGCTCGGCGTCACCACGGTCGAGCTTCTGCCGGTCCACAGCTTCGTCGACGACCGCATTCTGGTCGAGAAGAAGCTCGCCAATTATTGGGGCTACAACACGCTGTCCTTCTTCGCGCCCGAGCTACGCTACGCCCAGGACAACGCGCTCGATTCGTTCCGCACCACGGTCGCCCGGCTGCACGACGCCGGCATCGAGGTGATGCTCGACGTCGTCTACAACCACACCGCCGAGGGCAACCACCTTGGTCCGACGCTGTGCTATCGCGGCATCGACAACGCCTCCTATTACTGGCTGAATCGCGAGAACCCGCGCTATTACGACGACTTCACCGGCTGCGGCTCGTCGGTGAACCTCACCCATCCGCGGGTGCTCCAGATGGTGATGGATTCGCTGCGCTATTGGGTCGAGGTCTGTCATGTCGACGGCTTCCGCTTCGACCTCGCCACCACGCTGGCGCGCGGCCCGAACGGTTTTGATCGCGGCATCTCGTTCCTGACCGCGGTCCGGCAGGATCCGGTGCTGGCGACCGTCAAGCTCGTCGCCGAACCGTGGGATCTCGGGCTCGGCGGCTACCAGGTCGGCGCGTTCCCCTCGCAATGGTCGGAGTGGAATGACCGCTATCGCAGCGCCATGCGCCGCTACTGGAGCGGCGAAGGCAGCCTGATCGGCGACATCTCCAGCCGCATGACGGCGTCCTCCGACCTCTTCAACCACGACGGCCGGCGGCCACGCGCCAGCATCAACCACATCACCGTACATGACGGCTTCACGCTCGCCGATCTCTTCAGCTACAACGAGAAGCACAACGAGGCCAATGGCGAGGACAATCGCGATGGCTCCAACGACAACCACAGCAACAATTGCGGCGTCGAAGGTCCGACCGACGATCCCAAGATCCTCGGCCTGCGCCGGCAGCTTCGCAAGAACGTGCTGGCTTGCCTGATGCTGGCGCAAGGCGTTC
Source organism: Bradyrhizobium daqingense (assembly GCF_021044685.1). Classification (NCBI taxonomy): domain Bacteria; kingdom Pseudomonadati; phylum Pseudomonadota; class Alphaproteobacteria; order Hyphomicrobiales; family Nitrobacteraceae; genus Bradyrhizobium; species Bradyrhizobium daqingense. Next base: position 2,842,797 of record NZ_CP088014.1, on the reverse strand, counting down.
CGCTGCTCCTCGCCGGCGACGAGGTCGGCAATTCGCAATCAGGCAACAACAACGCCTATTGCCAGGACAACGAGGTCGGCTGGGTCGGCTGGGACAATCTCGGCAAGGAAGGCGACGACATGGTCGATTTCGTCGCCCATCTCGGCGACATCCGCCGCCGTTTCTCGCAGCTGCGCAGCCATCGCTGGCTCGACGGCCGTCCCAAGGACGGGATTTCCTACGGCGCGCTGTGGCTGACGCCTGCCGGTGACGAGATGACGGAGAACGACTGGAAATTCCCCGAAGGGCGGTTTCTCTCCTATGTGATGGGGCCGATGGAACCCGGCAGCGCCGCGATCTTTATCGTTCTGAACGCCGCGCCAGAAGAGATCGCATTCAAATTGCCCAAAATGACCGAATACAAGAGTTGGCAGCAAATCCTCAACACGACCGAAGCCAGGCTGAACTCGATCGACTTCCTCCCCGGAAGCGACAGCAAAGCGCCGCCGCGCTCCGTGCTCGCCTTCGCGGGTGCGCTATGAGGCCATCCTTCGGAGCGAAGCCGACCAAGGACGGCGTGTCGTTCCGGCTGTGGGCGCCCGGCGCACGTCGTGTCGATCTCCTGCTCGAGCGAAGGCACGCGATGCAACGCCGGCAGGATGGCTGGTACGTCGCCGAGATTGCCGGCCTGACCGTCGGGAGCGAATACAAATTTCGGATCGACGACGAGATCGACGTGCCCGACCCAGCCTCAGCCTTTCAGCCGCAGGACGTGTTTGGCCCGAGCGAGGTGATCGACCACGACGCTTACGTCTGGCGCGCGCACGACTGGCGCGGCCGTCCCTGGGAAGAGACGGTGCTGATCGAGACTCATGTCGGCACCTTCACGCCGCAAGGCACTTACCGCGCCATGATCGACAAGCTCGATCATCTCGTAGAAACCGGCATCACCGCGCTGGAATTGATGCCGCTGGCCGATTTCGCCGGGCGCCGCGGCTGGGGTTATGACGGCGTGCTCTGGTATGCGCCCGACAGCGCCTATGGCCGGCCCGAGGACCTGAAGGCGCTGATCGACGAGGCGCATCTGCGCGGGCTCATCGTGTTCCTCGACGTCGTCTACAATCATTTCGGTCCGGAGGGAAACTATCTCGGCCGCTATGCGCCGACCTTCTTCACCGACGCGCATACGCCCTGGGGCAGCGCGATCGATTATCGCGTTCCGCAGGTGCGCGCCTTCGCGGTCGAGAACGCGCTGTCCTGGCTCACCGACTATCGCTTCGACGGCCTGAGGCTCGATGCCGCCAACCACATCATGGCGGTCCCCGGCGAGCAATCGATGCTGCAAGACCTCAGCGTCGCCGCCGGCGAGCTCGCCAAGGCCACGGGCCGCCACATCCACCTCGTGCTGGAGAACGGCGATAACCGCGCGAGCCTGCTCGATGCCGCGCAGGAGCCGCCGAACGGCAAATATCGCGGGCAGTGGAACGACGATTATCACCACGTCTGGCACGTGATGCTGACCGGCGAGCTCGCCGGCTATTATGCCGACTACCAAACTCCGCGCATGGATCTTGCGCGCGCGCTCGCTTCGGGCTTCGTCTACCAGGGCGAAATCTCGGAATTCTGGGGCAAGAAGCCGCGCGGCGAGTCGAGCGGGGAGCTGCCGCCGGCGACCTTCGTCAACTTCCTGCAGAACCATGACCAAATCGGCAACCGCCCGCTCGGCGACCGGCTCGAAAGTCTGGCGTCGCCAAAACAGATCGAGGCCGCGCTCGCGGTCACCCTGCTCGCGCCGATGGTGCCGATGCTGTTTCAGGGCGAGGAATGGGGCTCCAAGGCGCCCTTCCCGTTCTTCTGCGATTTCCAGGGCGAGCTGGCCGACGCCGTGCGCAAGGGGCGCAAGCAGGAATATGCCTGGGCCTATGAGAAATACGGTGACGAGGTGCCCGATCCACTCGATCCGGCAACGCTGCAATCGGCCGTGCTCGACTGGATCAGCCGCACGCCAGAAGAGGACGAACGACTGGCGCTGGTGCGAGAGCTGCTCGCGCTCCGCCGCAAGGTGATCATGCCGCGACTGAAAGGCGCAAGGTTCGGCGATGCCGAGGCCGCGGATACCGGCCTGCTCACCGCACAATGGCGCATGGGGGACGGCGCGGCGCTGCACCTGATCGCCAATCTCTCGGACGATGAAGTGGCCTATTCCAACGGCAATGCGGGCACGCCGATCTGGGGCGGCGAGGCCGGCGAGCGACTTCCGCCCTGGTCTGTGGTCTGGCGCCTCGGAGGTTAGCATGCCTCCCGCCATTCCGCTCGCGACCTATCGGCTCCAGCTCACGGCGGATTTCGACTTCGACAAGGCCGCCGCGGTCATTCCTTACCTGAAGGCGCTCGGGATCACGCATCTCTACGCCTCCCCGGTGATGAAGGCGCGCAAGGGCTCGACGCATGGTTACGACACCGTCGATCACGGCCAGTTCAATCCCGAGCTCGGCGGCGAGGCCGGTTTCGCGCGGCTGAGCGAGGCACTGATCAAGAACGATCTCGGTCTCATCATCGATTTCGTGCCCAACCATGTCGGGGTGCATTTCGCCGACAATCCCTGGTGGCTCGACGTGCTGGAATGGGGCCAGGCCTCGCCGCATGCGGTCTCCTTCGACATCGACTGGGATCAACTGGCCTTCCGCGCCCGCGGCGGCGTGCTGCTGCCGATCCTCGGTTCGTCCTACGGCGAGGCGCTCGAGCGCGGCGACATCGAGCTGCGCTACGATCCCGACGAGGGCAGTCTCTCCGCCTGGTATTTCGAGCATCGCCTGCCCATCGCGCCGGAACGTTACGGCGAGGTGCTCCGCATGATCGTCAAGGAAGCCGATGCGGCGGACACGGAGCCCGGCAAGCGCATGCTCGCGCTCGCCGCGCGCTACACCGGATTGCGCCGGCCCAACCGCAAGGAAGCTCCCGCCTTCAAGTCAGAACTCAAGGAGATCGCGGGCGCGGCCGATCTCATCGCGCGCGGCCTTGCCGCCTATCGCGCCGGCAAGGATCGCCCGGCGCAAACGCTGGCGTTGCATCATCTGCTTGAGCGCCAGCACTACAAGCTCGGCCACTGGCGGCTCGCCTCCAGCGATATCAATTATCGCCGCTTCTTCGACGTCAACGGGCTCGCCGGCCTGCGCGTCGAGGATCCCGGCACGTTTGCCGCCACCCACCGGCTGGTCAAGCAGCTGATCGTCGAGGGCAGGCTGCAAGGCATACGCCTGGATCACATCGACGGCCTGCGTGATCCCGCACAATATTGCCAGCGGCTGCGCCGCCTGGTGCGCGACGCGCAAGGCAACGCGAAGCCCTTCTACACCGTGATCGAGAAGATCCTGTGCGAGCATGAACGCCTGCCGCATTTCGCCGGCGTCCAGGGCACCACCGGCTATGAGTGGATGAACGTCATCACCCAGGTTCTGGTCGACGCCAACGGCCTGGCCGCGCTGGACGAGACCTGGCGACAGATCAGCAACCGGCCGCCGCAGCTCGCGCCTTACGTCAAGGACGCCAAGCGGCGCGTGCTGGAGACCCTGCTCACCAGCGAGTTCACCGTGCTGACGCGCCTGCTCGCGCGCATCGCCAACGGGCACTATTCGACCCGCGATTTCTCCGCCGACAGCCTGCGGCAGGCGCTCGAGCTTTATGTGCTGCATTTCCCGGTTTACCGCACGTATTTGACGCATAGCGGTCCGACTGCACCGGACCGCAAGCTGATCGACGACACCATCGAACGCGCCCGCTCCGAATGGTTCGCCGCGGATGAAGGCATCTTCGATTTCCTGCGCGACGCCCTGACCATGGACCTGCTCAAGCCCGGTCGGCCGCCGCACAGCGCACCGCGGGTGCGCCGCTTCGCGCTGAAGGTGCAGCAATTCACCGGTCCGATGATGGCGAAGTCGCTGGAGGATACCGCGTTCTATCAATTCCACCGGCTGCTTGCGCTGAACGAGGTCGGCGGCGATCCCGCAAGCAACGGCATGTCCCTTGCCGCCTTCCACCAGGCCATGCGGGTCCGTGCCAAGGAATGGCCGCAGGGCATGACCGCGACCGCGACCCACGACACCAAGCGCGGCGAGGATGCCCGCGCACGCATCGCGGCGCTGAGCGAAATTCCTGGCGAATGGACCAGCGCGGTGGCGCGCTGGAAGGTGCTGAACGCGCCGCATCTTACGCACCAGGGCAATTTCCGCGCACCGTCGGCGACGTTCGAATACATGCTCTACCAGACCCTGCTCGGGGCCTGGCCACTCCAGGCTCCGGTCGATCCTGGGTTCGTCGAACGCATCCAGGCCTATGCCCTCAAGGCCGCGCGCGAAGGCAAGGAGGAGACGAGCTGGCTCAATCCGCATGAAGCGTATGAGAACGGCGTCAACAGCTTCATCGGCAAGATCCTCGATCCCGCCCAGTCCGCGGAATTCCTGGAGGCGCTGCAGACCCTGGCCCGCCGCGTCGCACTGCTCGGCATGTTGAACTCGCTCGGCCAGCTCACGCTCAAGGCGACGCTGCCGGGCGTGCCGGACTTCTACCAAGGCACCGAGTTCTGGGACCTGTCGCTGGTCGACCCCGACAACCGTCGCCCCGTGGATTTTGCCGCGCGCCATGCGGCGCTGACATCCTTGGACGCTCCGGACTGGAGCGGCCTGAGCCAGAGCTGGCCCGACGGCCGGCTCAAGCTGGCCTGGACGCGCCATCTGATCAAGCTTCGCAACCAGCTTCCCGACGTCTTCATCCGGGGTGACTACCAGCCGCTCGAGGTGCGCGGGGCACATGCCGACCGCGCCATCGCCTTCGCCCGCAGCCATGGCCGCGCGGCTGTGATCGTCGTGGTCGGGCGTCACTTTGCACCGTTCACGCAAGCAGGCCGGGAATGGCCGGCGCTGGAAGGCATCGATGCAACCATCGACATCGCCGGCTACACCGCGGCAGGACTTGCCGGCAACGAACTGCCACTCGCGCAAGCCTTGCGCGACCTTCCCGTGGCGGTCATCGAGGCGCACACCACGAATGCAGCGAAGCCGGTGCGCCGACGTGCGCACGCCTGAAGTTACTTGCCTCCGTCCTTGGTGAGCAGCAATTGGCCGCGCTTCTTGATCGTGGCCTGCGCCATCTCGGCAAAGCGCTGCAAAAGCCAGGGCAGCACCACCTCGACCCGGACCTGATCGTCGCCGACGTCGACCTGGCCGCTGGCGATCTGTCCGAGCGCGCGGATGCGGAAATTCATCGTATCCCCGTTCCAGCTTTCTTGCTCGACCTGCATCACGGGAATGCTCGCCGCGGCGCGGCCGAGCCCCGTCTTGAGCCGGCGTACCGCCTCCTCGCGGCCGAGGCGATGCGGAATTGAGACGACGAGCGGTGCTGACATGGCCGTGGCCCCTGCTGACTGATCCTCATTCCATCATGCCCGATGGCAGGTCAAAAGTTCCATGCATGTGGAAGTCCAAGCCTGCGTTGCAAGGCCGGAACTTTAAAACCTGCGGCAAGTTGCCTCCGCACAAGGGACAGGTGCAACGACCCTTTCGAGAAAGGGCTGGAGGAGATTCGCATGTCTATCGGCACGATCATTCTGATCATCTTGATCATCGCCCTGCTCGGCGGCTTCAGCGGCATCGGCGGCGGCCCGTTCTACGGCACCGGCTATTATGGCGGCGGCGGCCTCGGGCTCGTCATCGTCATCCTGCTGATCCTGCTCCTGATGGGACGGATCTAGCGACGGATTAGTAGGGTGGGTTAGCCGCGAGGCGTAACCCACCTCTTGGTTTCCGCGGAGACAGAAATGGTGGGTTACGCTCGCCGACCGCGCTTCGCGCCGCCGAGCTAACCCACCCTACTTTTCCCCGCCAGCTTCTTGATCGCCGCCTTGATCGATACGGCGGCATCATCGTAACCCTCCCACGCCTTCGATCGCGCCAGCAGCGACGGCACTGTGCGCATCGTATATCGCTTCGGATCGAGATCACTTTTGACCTGCGCCCAGGTCACCGGCATCGACACGGTGGCGCCGGCCCGCGCGCGCGGCGACAGCGGGGCAACCGCGGTCGACATGCGGTCGTTGCGCAAGTAGTCCAGGAAGATCTTCCCCTTGCGCAGCTTCTTCGACATGTTGAGCAGATAGCGCTCCGGATCGTCATCGGCCATCCACTGGCAGACGCCTTGCGCAAACGCCTTGGCCTCCTTCCAGCTCACCTTGTCGCGCGCGCCGTGCAGCAGCGGCACCACCACGTGGAGGCCCTTGCCGCCGGTGGTCTTGCAGAAGCTCTCCATGCCGATGTCGGCGAGCCGCTGCCGCATCTCCTTGGCGGCCTCGACGACGTCGGCGAACTCGATGTCGGGTGCCGGATCGAGATCGAACACCAGCCGGCCCGGCGTATCATAGGCATAGGGCGCGCAATTCCAAGGATGCAGCTCGACACCGCCGATCTGCGCCACCGCTGCGAGCCCTTCGATTCGGTCGATCTGCAAATACGGCTTACGGTCGCCGGAGACTCTGGCGAGTTCCAAGAGGTTCGACGTCCCCTGCATGGCATGGCGCTGGAAGAAGCACTCGCCCTTGATGCCGTCAGGGGCGCGGATCAACGAACAGGGCCTGCCCTTGAGGTGCACGATCATCCATTCGCCGATGGCTTCGAGATAGCGCGCAAGGTCCAGCTTGGTGACGGGATCGCCATCGTCCGGCCAGAGCTGCTTGTCGGGCTTGGAGATGACGACACCCATGACCTCGGCGTTCTGGGCGGCCTGTTTCGGCTGGCGGCCCGTCCTCGCACGCGATCTCGCCGGTGTTTTCTTGGCTGTCGGTTCGGCAAGCTCAGTATCGACCGGTGTCTCGGCCTCGACCTCCTCGGCAGACTTGTCCTGCCGCAGGCCCTTGAACGCGGCCTGGCGGATATTGCCGTCGGCGGTGAAGCCGGCAAACTCGATTTCGGCGACGAGCTCCGGCTTCAACCAGTGCACCTCGCGGGTCTTCTTCGGCGCGTTCTTGCCGCCGAACGGGCTTTCCTTGGCCGCCATGGCCTTTAACGACGGCATGAGGCGCTTGACCTTGTCCGCGCCGAAGCCGGTGCCGACCATGCCAACGAAGGCGAGATGATCGCCGCGCTGCACGCCGGCCATCAGGGAGCGGAATTTGCCGTTGGTGGTCTTGTAGCCGCCGATCACCACTTCGTGGCCCGCGCGACATTTGGACTTGACCCAGCTCTCGGTACGCCCCGAACGATAGGGTGCATCCAGCTTCTTCGATACCACGCCTTCGAGCTCGAGCTTGCAGGCCGATTGCAGCACGGCATCGCCGCCGCTTTCGAAATGCTCGACATAGCGGATCTGGGTCGATTTCCGCTTGCGCGAGTCCAGCAGCTTCTTGAGCTGCGCCTTGCGCTCGCCAAGCGGCAGCCGGCGGTAATCCTCCCCCTTCGCGAACAGCAGGTCGAAGGCAAAGAAGATCAGCTCGTCGGTCTTGCCATCGGACAGGGCGGCCTGAAGCGAGGAGAAGTTCGGTGCGCCGTTGTGGTCGAGGGCGACGATCTCGCCGTCGATCATCACGTCCGGCAGCGCAGCCGCTTCCTCGGCAATGGCGGCAAACTTCTCGGTCCAGTCGAGGCCCTTGCGCGTCTTCAGCGTCGCCTCGCCGTCCTCGACGCGCAGCTGGACGCGGTAGCCGTCGAACTTGATCTCGTGGCACCAGCCCTGGTCGCCCGGCGGCCGCTCGACCAGCGTACAGAGCTGCGGCGCGACGAAATCCGGCATCTCCGAGACCTTCTTCGCGTTCGTCGCCGTCGTCGCCTTCTTCCGCGCCGATTTGCCGGACTTCAACGCCGTGCGCGGTGCCGGCTTGACCGTACGCCCCTTCGTCTCCTCCGCGCGGTTGGACTGCCAGACCGCGTCGGCCTTGCCCTTGGCGCCCTTCGCCAGCATGAACGGCTTTGGCGCGCGGCCCTTGCCCTCGGCGATCTGCTCCATCGCGCGGCCGGAGGCGACGGACTTGTCCTGGTCGAGAATATCGTTGTCCGCGCCTTCGCGGACATGCTCGTCGCGATGCTTGATGAGGAGCCAGTTGGTGCGCTTGCCGCCGGTGCGGTCGTTGCGCATGCGCACCAGCACCCAGCTGCCATGCAGCTTCTCGCCATGCAGCGTGAACTTCAGATCGCCCTTCTTGAAACCGGCTTCCGGATCATCCGATTCCCAGGTGCCACGGTCCCACAGCATCACCGTGCCGCCGCCATACTGCCCTTCCGGAATCGTGCCTTCGAAATCACCGTAATCGAGTGGATGGTCCTCGACCTCGACGGCCAGCCGCTTGTCGTGCGGATCGAGCGAGGGTCCCTTCGTCACCGCCCAGGATTTGAACACGCCGTCGAACTCGAGCCTGAGATCGTAATGCAGCCGGGTCGCATCGTGCTTTTGGATCACGAAGCGCCGCTGCTTCGAGGGCGCCACCGCGGACTTGCCCGACGGCTCGGGCGTCTTCTCGAAGTCACGCTTCTGTCGGTAGGTGGAGAGTTTTTGCAGCACGACCGGTCCCGCTTCTCTTTCGCCATTCAAGCCTATCACGGCCAAAGTCCCGCCCGGAACCAAAACCCGGCGGGAGGGTTGGGGTTCCAAAACGCCTTGAATTCCAAAACGCCTTGAAAACGCTGGAGAATGGAATGGCCCCGCGCGCCTATTGGAAGGGAACGTTGAAGCTGTCGCTGGTCAGTTGCCCCGTCGTGCTTTATCCGGCGACCACTGCGGCCGAGAAAACGCGATTTCACCTGATCAACCGTGAGACCGGGAACCGGCTCAAGCAGCAGATGATCGATTCCGAGACCGGCGACGTGGTCGAAAGCGACCAGAAAGGCCGCGGCTACGAGCTGCGCAAGGGCAAATATGTCGAGATCGAACCGGAAGAACTCGAAGCGGTCCAGATCGAGAGCAACCACACCATCGACATCGAGAGCTTCGTGCCGAGCGAGGAGATCGACCAGCGCTATCTCAACCACCCCTATTACATCGCGCCCGACGGCAAAGCCGCGGTCGACGCTTTCGCGGTCATTCGCGATGCCATGAAGGATCAGGATCGCGTCGCGCTGGCCAAGATCGTGCTGACCAACCGCGAGCACATCATCGCGATCGAGCCGCTCGGCAAGGGCCTGCTCGGCACCACACTGCGCTTTCCTTACGAATTACGCGACGAGGACCAGTTCTTCGAGGACATCAAGAGCCCGAAGATCACCAAGGACATGGTCGAGCTCGCTGGGCACATCCTGCACACCAAGGCCGCGCATTTCGATCCCAGCGAATTCAAGGACGAGTACGAGAACGCGCTGAAGGCGCTGGTGAAGCGCAAGGCCAGCGGCAAGAAGATCGAGCTGCCCGAGCCCGAGGAACGGCCGAGCAACGTCGTCAACCTGATGGATGCGCTGAAGCAGAGCCTGAAGGGACGCGGCGGGAAGAAGACGGCGGCCAAGTCCTACGCGCGCCGGGCGACGGGACGACATCGAAGCGCGAAGAAGACGCACCGGGGTACGGCGAGGCATCGCAAGGCTGGGTAACCACTTCCGTCATTGCGGGCGCAGCGAAGCAATCCAGAAACTTTCCGCGGATGCAGTCTGGATTGCTTCGTCGCAAGGGCTCCTCGCAATGACGATGCGGAGCCAAATCGCACCACAATCCTCGGTCGTCATGCCCCGGGGCTTGACCCAGGCGTCCACGCCTGCCCTCGCATGCCGACAAACGTGGATGGCCGGATCAAGCCCGGACATGACGAGTGTGCCTAAAGCGCTCGATGCTGACGACGCGGCCGTCTAATCCCCCGCCTTCAGCCGATAGCCGATCCCCGTCTCCGTCAGCACATACTGCGGCCGTTCCGGATCGGCCTCGATCTTCTGGCGGAGCTGCCGGACATAGACGCGCAAGTATTGCGCGTCGGTCAGCTCGTCCCAGAGCTCCTTGAGCAGGAAGCGGTGGGTGAGCACCTTGCCGGCGTGCTGCACCAGTACGCGAAGCAGATCGTATTCCTTCGGTGACAGCTTCACATCGCGCTCGCCGACCTTGACGATGCGGCGTACGAGATCGACCGAGAGATCGCCGGTGCGGAACACGGGACGCTCGCCCTTGACTTGAAGCTGGTGGCGCAGCGCCGCGCGCAAGCGGGCGAGGAGCTCGTCCATGCCGAAAGGCTTGGTGAGGTAGTCGTCGGCGCCGAGATCGAGCGCCTGCACCTTGCCTGCCTCGTCGCCGCGGCTCGACAGCACGACGATCGGCACGCCCTCATTGCGGGCGCGGATGGTGCGCAGCAGGTCATGCCCCTGGATGTCGGGCAAGCCGAGATCGAGGATGATCAGCGCCGGCTCCTCGGCAAGCTTTTCCAGTGCGGTCCTGCCGTTCGGCGCCTCCAGGATCTCATAACCCTGCGTCGAAAGCCCCATCCGCAGCAGCTTTCGGATCGGCGGCTCATCGTCGATGACCAGGACCTTGATCGGAGCAGCACTCATGCGGCGGTATCCAATGCGTGGGTCTGCACGGGAACCGGCAGACGGATGGTAATGACCGCGCCGCTCCGGTCGCTGCGGTTGGCGGCCGAGATCGTGCCCCGCATCGCTTCGACGAAGCCGCGGGAGATGGCGAGGCCGAGCCCGGTGCCGGGTCGGACATGGTCGCCCTTCTGCACCCGATAGAACTTGTCGAATACGCTTTCGAGCTCGTCGGCGGGAATGCCGCCGCCCTCGTCGGCGATATCGAGAACGACCTGATCCCGTTCGCGCCGACTGCGGATCGACACCGTGGTTTCAGCAGGCGAATATTTCGCGGCATTGTCGAGGAGGTTGAACAGCGCCTGCTCGAACAGCACGGCATCGAGCTCGAGCATCGGCAGATCGGCCGCCAGCACCAGTTCGACCTTGTGGGCAGCGAGGATCTTGGCCGCCCGCCGCAGCGCGCTGCCGACGATCTCGCCGAGATCGTGCAAGGCCGTATTCGGCACGATGGCGCCGGACTCGAGCTTGGTCATGTCGAGCAGGTTGGCGATGAAGCGGTTGAGCCGCTCGGATTCGTCGATCACCGTCGCGAGCAGGTCGCGCTTCTCTGTGTCCGAGAGCGCGCCGGCGAGGTCGCGCATGGTGGACGCTGCACCCAGCACGGAGGCGAGCGGCGTCTTCAGATCGTGCGAGATCGATGTCAGGAGCGCCGAGCGCAGCCGTTCGGATTCGACGGTGCGCTTGACGCGGTCCATGTCTTCGACCAGCAGCACGCGCTCGATCGCGAGCGCACCCTGGTCGACCAGCGCGTCCAGAAGCCGGCGCTGGTCCGGCGTCAGCAGCGGGCTGCTGCGGTCGTCGTCGATGCCGATGACGCCGATCAGGCCGCGCCCGGTGCGCATCGGCAGGAACAGCCGTTTTGCGCCCGGCAGCGTGTCCGAACCACGACCTGCAGGGCGGTCGTTGCTCCAGGCCCAGTTGGCGGCCGCCAGATCCGCCTGGTCGAGTTCGTCCTCGGGCGGGTAGCCCGACTTCACCGTGAGCAAACCTTCCTCCGGCAACAGCAGCACGACGCGGACCTTCAGCATCAACGCGATCTGGTAAGCGGTCGCCCACAGCACGTCGTCGAGGGTGGCGGTGCCGGCGAGCTTGCGGCTGAAGGCATGGAGCTGCTCGGTCATCCTGATACGGCCGATGGCGGTATCGGCCTGGATGCGCACGCGCGCCGCGACATTGGAGACGATCATCGCCACCACCAGGAACAGCAGGAAGGCGGCGACATTGGTCGGATCGGTGATCGTGAACGTGTACAGCGGCGGCAGGAAGAAGAAATTGTAGGACAGCGAGGCCGCGACCGTCGCGAGCAGCGACGGCCATAGTCCATAGCGAACCGCGACCGCGACCACCGCCGTCAGCAGCACGAGGTCGACGTTCTCGATGCCGAAGCGCGGCTGGAGCAGCTCCGCTGCGCCGAGGCCGATCAGCACGAAGCCGAGCGCCTTCAGATAGGGCAGCGGATTGAACGGCTCCGACCGCGCAGCGGTCTGCACCGCCGTCTTGGGCGCCGCCTCGCCCGGCAATTCGTCACCGGCGATCACATGGACCGTGATATTGCCGGCGCGGCGCACCAGGTCGTGCACGACGGAGCCGCGCGTCATCTCGAACCAGCGCGAGCGGCTCGACTTGCCGATCACGATCTGGGTGACGTTGTTGCCTTGCGCGAAGTTGACGACGTCGTCGGCAATGCGGCGGCCGACGGCGGGAATGGTCAGCGCCTCGCCGCCGAGCGATTCCGCGAGGCGCAGCGTATCGGCGAGACGATCGCGCTCCTCGTCCGAGAGTTGGAGCGAGCGGCGCGTCTCGATCGACACTGCGGTGAACGGTGCATGCAGGCGGTCGGCCAGCCGCTTGGTGTAGCGCACGAGGCCGGCGGCGCGCGGATCCTCGCTGACGCAGACCAGGATGCGCTCGCCCGCGGCCCAGGGCCCGGCAATGGCGTTGGCCTGCATGTGACTGAGCAGCTGCTCATCGACGCGCTCGGCGGTCCGCCGAAGCGCAAGCTCGCGCAGCGCCGTCAGATTGCCCGGCGAGAAATAATGCTCCAGTGCCCGCTCGGCCTGTTTGGGCACATAGACCTTGCCCTCCTTCAGCCGCTGGATCAGATCGTCCGGCGTGAGATCGATGAGCTCGATGGCGTCCGCGCGGTCGAACACCGAATCCGGCACGGTCTCGCGCACCCGCACATGGGTGATCTGGGCGACGACGTCGTTCAGGCTCTCGATGTGCTGGATGTTGACGGCGGTGTAGACGTCGATGCCGTGGGAGAGCAACTCCTCGACGTCGAGATAGCGCTTGGGGTGGCGGCTGCCGGCCGCGTTGGTGTGAGCGAGCTCGTCGACCAACGCGATCTGCGGCCGTCGCGCGATCACGGCATCGAGGTCCATTTCCTCGACGATCTGGCCGCGATACTCCAGCCTCTTGCGCGGGACGACTTCGAGCCCGCGCACCAGCGCCTCGGTCTCGGCGCGGCCATGGGTCTCGACGAAGCCGATCACCACGTCGATGCCGGCCTTGCGCCTGGCGTGGGCGCTCTGGAGCATCTCGTAGGTCTTGCCGACGCCGGGGGCGGCGCCGACGAAGATCTTCAGCTTCCCGCTCGCACCTTCCTCCCGCCGCGCCGCTTCCAGCAGCGCCTCGGGCGACGGACGTTGTTCGGGATCGCGGCGCTCTCGGACCATAGTCCCAATATAGTCACCTCTGCACTGCGGGCCTAGACCGCTACTTCGCCGCGACCTGATCGAGCGCGAGATTCAGCGCCAGTACGTTAACGCGGGGTTCGCCCAGCAGGCCGAGCAGCCGTCCTTTGGTGTTGGCGGAGACGAGCTGCCTGAGCTGCTCTTCCGACATATGGCGCGCCTTCGCCACGAGCGGCACCTGGAATTGCGCCGCTTCCGGCGAGATGTCGGGGTCGAGGCCGCTGGCCGACGTCGTGACCAGGTCGACCGGCACGGCCGCGTTCGGGTTCTCGACCTTTAGCTTGTCCACATCATCCTTGAGCCGGTCGGCCAGCGCCTTGCTGGTCGGGCCGAGATTGGAGCCGCCGGAGTTGGCGGCGTTATAGGGCGCCGGCACCGTCTTGCTGGAATCATTGGGGTCCGGCGCAACCGTCGCCGACGGGCGGCCGTGGAAATATTTGTCGTCCTTGAACTCCTGCCCGATCAGGGCGGAGCCGACCACCTTGCCGTCCTTTTCGATCAGGCTGCCCTGTGCCTGCACGGGAAACAGTGTGCCGGCAATGGCGGTCATCGCCAGCGGATAAGCGAGACCAGTGATGGCGGTGAGCACCAGCAGCAGGACGATGGCGGGGCGGATTTCTCTGAGCATGTGCTTTCTCCAGTTTCTCCCGTCATTGCGAGGAGCGGAGCGACGAAGCAATCCAGGCTGTCAACCACGGAGATATCTCTGGATTGCTTTGCTTCGCTCGCAATGACGCAATTAAGCCAAGTGCAAGGCGGTGACGACGAGGTCGATCGCCTTGATACCGATGAAGGGAATGACGATGCCGCCGAGGCCGTAGATCAAGAGGTTGCGGCGGAGCAGCGCGCCGGCACCGACCGCGCGATAGGCGACGCCCTTCAGTGCGAGCGGAATCAGCGCGATGATGACGAGCGCATTGAAGATGATCGCCGACAGAATGGCGCTTTGCGGGCTCGACAGGTTCATGACGTTGAGCACGTTGAGCTGCGGGTAGAACGCCAGGAACATCGCCGGGATGATCGCGAAATATTTGGCGACGTCGTTCGCGATCGAGAACGTGGTCAGCGCGCCGCGCGTCATCAAGAGCTGCTTGCCGATCTCGACCACCTCGATCAGCTTGGTCGGGTTGGAATCGAGGTCGACCATGTTGCCGGCCTCGCGGGCGGCCTGCGTGCCGGTGTTCATGGCGACGCCGACGTCGGCCTGGGCGAGCGCCGGCGCGTCGTTGGTGCCGTCGCCGCACATCGCGACCAGTTTGCCCTTGGCCTGCTCGTCGCGGATCAGCTTGAGCTTGTCCTCGGGGGTTGCCTGCGCCAGGAAGTCGTCGACGCCCGCCTCGGCCGCGATGGCCGCCGCCGTCATCGGATTGTCACCCGTGATCATGATGGTGCGAATGCCCATGCGGCGCAGCTCGGCGAAGCGCTCGCGGATACCGCCCTTGACGATGTCCTTGAGCTGAACGATTCCGAGCAGCTTGCCATCCTTGGCGACGGCCAGGGGCGTGCCGCCGGATTTCGAGACTTCATCGGCAATCGCCTGGATCTCACGTCCGACCTCTGACAGCGCAGCAGGCTGCATCGCCCGCGCCGTGTTGCCGGACGCAACCGCGAGCGGCGCGCCGCCGACGACATAATTGAGCATGGCATCGACCGCGCCCTTGCGCACCGACGAGCCGCCGGCATCGACGCCGCTCATGCGGGTCTGCGCCGTGAACGGGATGAAGGTGGCGCCGAGCTCCGCCATGTCGCGGCCGCGGATACCGTACTTCTCCTTCGCCAGCACGACGATGGATCGGCCTTCCGGCGTCTCGTCCGCCAGCGAGGCGAGCTGGGCCGCATCCGCCAGCTCCTGCTCGGTGACGCCGCGCACGGGACGGAACGCGGTCGCCTGGCGGTTGCCGAGCGTGATGGTGCCGGTCTTGTCCAGCAGCAACGTGTCGACGTCGCCGGCCGCCTCGACGGCGCGGCCGGACATCGCCAGCACGTTGAAGCGCACCAGGCGGTCCATGCCGGCGATGCCGATGGCCGACAACAGCGCACCGATCGTGGTCGGGATCAGCGTCACGAACAGCGCGACCAGCACGACCACCGAGATCGAGCCGCCGGCATAGGCCGCGTAGCTCGGGATGGTGACGGTGGCGAACACGAAGATGATGGTGAGGCCGGCCAGCAGGATGTTGAGCGCGATCTCGTTCGGCGTCTTCTGCCGCTCCGCGCCCTCGACCAGCTTGATCATGCGATCGATGAAGGTCGAGCCCTGAGCGGCTGTGATACGCACGCGAATCCAGTCCGACAGCACCTGCGTGCCGCCTGTTACCGCCGAGCGGTCACCGCCGGACTCGCGGATCACGGGCGCGGATTCACCGGTGATGGCGGCCTCGTTGACCGAGGCGACGCCCTCGATCACCTCGCCGTCGGAAGGGATGGTATCGCCCGCTTCGACCAGCACGACGTCGCCGACCTTCAGGCTGGTGCCCGGCACGAGCTTGAAGGCCTGGCCGGCGCCAGTGAGCAGCTTGGCCTGGCTTTCGGTGCGGGTCTTGCGCAGCGTCTCGGCCTGCGCCTTGCCGCGGCCTTCGGCCACCGCTTCGGCGAAATTGGCGAACAGCACCGTGAACCAGAGCCAGAGGATGATCTGGAAGGTGAAGCCGAGGCTCGTGCCGCCGGTGACGACGTCGCGCAGGAAGATCACGGTGGTGAGCGCGGCCACGACCTCGACCACGAACATCACGGGGTTCTTCACCATCAGCCGCGGATCGAGCTTGGTGAAGGACGCCTTGATCGCGGGGAGCACGATCTTGGGATCGAGCATCGCCGACATCGGCGCACGTTTTTGCAGTTTCATCGTATCCATGGAGGTCACTCCAAACAGTCAGAACAGGTTGCCAGCGTTCATCGCGAGGTGCTCGACGATCGGGCCGAGCGCGAGCGCCGGAAAAAAGGTCAGGCCACCGATGATCAGGATCACGCCGACGACGAGGCCGACGAACAGCCCTCCCGTGGTCGGGAAGGTGCCTGCCGACGGCGGGACGGATTTCTTGGCGGCGAGCGAGCCAGCAATCGCCATCGCCGGGACGATCATGAAGAACCGGCCGACGAACATCGCGCTGGCAAGGGTGAGGTTGTAGAACAGGGTATTGCCGGTGAGGCCTGCGAAGGCCGAGCCGTTGTTGCCGGTCGCCGAGGTGAAGGCGTAGAGTACTTCGGTGAAGCCGTGCGGCCCGGCGTTCGCCATCGAGGCGACCGCCGCCGGATAGACGACGCCGACGGCGGTCCAGCCGAGATACATCAGAGGCAGCACCAGGATCGCGAGCATCGCCATCTTGACCTCGCGCGCCTCGATCTTCTTGCCGACATATTCCGGCGTGCGGCCGACCATCAGGCCGGCGACGAAGATCGCGAGCACGATGAACAGCAGCATGCCGTAGAGGCCGGCGCCGACGCCGCCGATGATGATCTCACCGAGCTGCATGTTGATGAGCGGGATCATGCCACCGAGCGCGGTGAAGCTGTCATGCATGGCGTTGACCGCGCCGCAGGACGCAGCCGTCGTGATCACCGCGAATAGCGAGGATGCGACGATGCCGAAGCGCACTTCCTTGCCTTCCATGTTGCCGCCGGCAAGGCCCAGCGCATGCATGGCCGAGGTGCCATTGGCTTCCGCCCAGTAGGTGACGGCGACGCCAGCGACGAAGAGCACCCCCATCACGGCCATGATCGCCCAGCCTTGGCGCTGGTTGCCGACCATGCGGCCGAACACGTTGGTCAGTGCGGCGCCGAGCGCGAAGATCGAGAGCATCTGCACGAAGTTCGACAGCGCGGTCGGGTTCTCGAAGGGGTGGGCGGCATTGGCGTTGAAGAAGCCGCCGCCATTGGTGCCGAGCATCTTGATCGCGACCTGGGAGGCCACCGGACCGACTGCGATGGTCTGCTTGGCGCCCTCCAGCGTGGTGGCCTCGACATAGTCGCCGAGCGTCTGCGGGATGCCCTGCCAGACCAGGAACAGCGTGTAGACCACGCAGATCGGCAGCAGCACGTAGAGCGTGGTGCGGGTGACGTCGACCCAGAAATTGCCGACGGTCCGCACCGACGCGCGCGAGAAGCCGCGGATCAGCGCCACTGCCAGTGCAATGCCGGTCGCCGCCGACAGGAAGTTCTGATGAGTCAGGCCGAGCATCTGAACGAGATAGGACAGCGTGCTCTCGCCGCCGTAGTTCTGCCAGTTGGTGTTGGTGACGAAGGAGACGGCCGTGTTGAAGGAGAGGTCCGGGGCGACCGCGCCCTGCCCGGCCGGATTGAAGGGCAGCATCGCCTGCAATCGCATCACGCCGTAGATGATGAGGAAGCCGCCGACATGGAACAGCATCATGGCGACCGTGTAGGTCAGCCAATGCTGCTCGCGCTTCTCGTCGACACCGGAAATCCAGTAGATGCCGGCCTCGATCGGACGCAGCACCGGCGACAGAAACGTCCGCTCGCCGCTGAATACGCGCGTCATGTACCAGCCGAGCGGCTTGGTCAGCGCGACGATGATGACGCAAAAAAGAATGATCTGGAGCCAACCGATCACAGTCATGGCATTAACCCTTCAGGCATTGTGTCCGGCGCAGGAGCGGCAGGAGCAGCGCAAGCAGGCCAGCGACGAGCGCGGCGTCGGCCAGCAGCAATTTTGCGAGCAGCAGCACGGCTCAGAACCGCTCGGGCCGCAGTAGCGCGTAGGTGAGATAAACCAGGAGGCCGAACGAGACGGCGCCCGCGAGCGCATAATCGAAGATCATGATCCGCTCCGTCACAGCCGTTCGCAGGCGTAGGTGTAGCCGATCGCAAGGGCAAAGAAGACGAAGCCCAGCGCCAGCATCAGAATGTCCATCATGGCGATACTCCTCAATGCGAGACGGTATCCGGCATAGGCCGTCTCTCGATCCCGGCGGGGGGCCTGCTACGCGCGAACGCAATGCGCGCCTCTCCCGATCGGGAACTTGATCGCGATCAGGTGCCACCCCGTCCATAGGTTTTCGAGATGAGGCCTATGGCGACGTTATAGGAATTCCATAAAGGCCGGCGCGCCGGCACCAGGGCACAACCTTCGGCCGTCATTCCCGGCAGGCACGCGACGACGCATTCCACGATCGTTCCCGCGACCGCTGTTACGGCAAGCCGGGGCCGAGGTCTTCTCAAAATGCCCTGTCTTTATAAGTCTCCACCTTCGGCGGAAACGATGGCCGAGGATCCGACGCGCGCAATCGCAAGGCGCCGCGCATTTATGCAACCCCTATATTTCTCGCCCGATCCTCATCTCGCTTTCAAATACCCTCCTGATCATCTTGGCCATGCCGGCCGACTGACCGACGCCAATTCCAGGAGGCCTGACATGACCGCCGCTCTCCGACGCCTCGACCCGCCATCCCTCAGCCAGCGGCTTCGCGCTGCACCGGCGCCGACACGACCGTTGATGCTCGACGTCATCGCGCACGCCTGCCGACGCTTTCCTTTGCTGGGCCAAAGCGAGCGCACCGGCCGCATCATGCGCCTGATCGACGCCGAGGCCTGGGTCGATGCGGCGCTGGCGCTGGTGGAGTTCGAACTGCCGATGTGGCAGGCCCGCCGCATCGTCTATGACGAGGGCGAGTGGCATTGTGCGCTGTCGCGCGAACGTGAGCTGCCGGATTGGCTGGACGCTGCGGTCGAGGCGCGGCACGCCGATCTCGCCCTGGCCTTGCTGTCGGCCTTCATCGAGGTGAGGGCCTTGGCTGCGGAGACGCCGCGGCCAAGCGTACCTTCTGTCCCGGACTCGCTCTACGAGCCCCTCGCCTGCGACAATTTCAGCTAGCGCAGCCTGACGGATCGATGCCGTGTCGCAAGCTCCCGACATACCGCGCACGCCGAATCCGTCGCGGGTGATCGCACGTTTCGCGGTCCGCGTCGCACTGCTCATCGGCTTCGCCGCATTCGGCGGCGTCGGTTTCGGCCGGAGCCTCGCCGTCCTGCTCTGGATGTCCATCATCCTGTGCGCGCTCGCGGCCCTCGTCAGGCGCGAGCCCCTGTTCGAGAGTTCGCTCAATCATTGGGACGAGTGCGTCGTCTTCGGCGCACTGTTTGCGCTGGTTCACATCGCCAATGAGCTGGCCTGAACGTTTTGGCTTTATGATCTTCCTATGAGATCGCCGCGCAGCCGCCCTCGAAATCATATTCGCGACTGAGGATATTGAAAGGCGCCGGGCAAGGACATGCGTCTTACCCGGGCGTCGTTCAGAAGGAATAATCCCGTGAAACTCGTCGAACCTCCCTCGTGCAGCTCGCTTTCGACCATCGTCTTCATCGGCAGGAATCGCCGGGGACAATGGGTCGCCCAGGAACAGAACGGCCTCTATGGCGGCCTGTTCGTCAGCCGCGCGCAGGCGATCAAATATGCGCTGTTCGAGAACGGGCAGCATCCCGAGACCATCGTCGAGCTGCCGCGCGAGATTGAGCTCGACATGGGCAAGACTCCCGATATCACCGTCGCGCAGCGCGCCGCCTGAGCCGGCAACTTCCCGCGAAGCACCATGTTCATCCCTCCCTCCGCCTGGTTCACCGGATTCATTCCGGAGCTGCCGACGCCGTTCGACGCGGCTGATGCGATCGATCTCAAGGCGTTCGCCGCAATTTGCGAGCGGCAGGTCGCGGCCGGCGCTCCCGCCGTCGTGGTCTGCGAGACGGCCGGCGAGGCGCCGACGCTCTCTCCGGCCGAGCAGGAGCTCGTCATTCGCGCTGCGGTCGATGTCGCACGCGGCCGCGTACGCGTCATCGCAGGCGCGGTTTCCAACGCGACGAGCCGCGCCATCGAGCTCGCGCGGCGCGCGGAGGCCGCCGGCGCCGATGCCGTGATGTCGGTGGTCCCGGCCTATAACAAGCCGATGCAGGAGGGCATGCTCGCGCATTTCCGGGCGATTGCCGGCGCGATCGGCTTGCCCGTGATCCTGCACGACGTTCCCTCCCGCACGCTGCGGCCGCTCGCCGACGAGACGCTGCTTCGTCTGGTCGAGTCCCGCCAGTTCGTCGGCCTATGCGACGGCGGCGGCGACATCACCCGGCCGATGCGCCTTACCCGGCACCTGCCGGCGAATTTTCGCATTCTGTCCGGCGACGACACCACCGCCTTCGGCTTCATGGCGGACGGTGGCGATGGCGCGATCTCGGAGGTCGCCAACATCGCGCCGGATCTCTGCCGCACCATCTTCTCGCAGATCAGGCAGGGCCGCATGCAATCGGCGCGATATCTCGACAAGCGGCTGATGCCTCTGATCGGCTGCCTGTCCCGGGAAAGTCCGGCGGCCCTCAAATACGCCCTGAGCGTGCTTGGCCTGATGTCCGCCGACACACGGCTTCCGATCGTGCCGCTGGACGCCACCGCGCAGAGGGAGGTGGTACGCGCCTTCGCTGCGATCGCCGACGAGGAACTGATCGACGGCGTCGGGGCCTGACACGCCAAGGCTCTCAGGACATCGCATGCCGACATCGACCGACGAATCTCACAGGCTGCTCCGCGCCTGGCAGCTGGCGCTGCTCCGCTTTGCCGTGACGCTGGATGAGGCCGACAGGCTCAACGTTGCAGCAATCGCGGCGGAGCTCGACCGTATCGGCCGGCGGCGAAGCGCCGACGACACGCTCCACTTCTTCCGGCGAACCAGCTCACGTCTCTGCGCGGCCATCGGCGGGCAGCTGCTGAACGCGGATGCAACGCTGGAATGCTTCTGCAAGCAGATCGAGGAGCCGCGACTGCGGCTCGCCTTCGCGGCGGCGATCGGGCTTGCGCAGTCCGATCCGGCGCCGTCGCAGGCCGTTCGGCCGAAGCAGCGCCCCGATCTCTTCAGGGACTGCCGTCGCGAGCGTCTGCATCTTTATGACATTCCTATACCGGCGTCCCGGCGTCCATCTCGCAATCCTACGCAGCCATGGACATCATGAGTGGCTGGTTGGAGCGACGGTCGCGCCGCACCAAGAACGAGGACTCCCACAATGTCGACCCTGACACATGACATTGACCGGCCCTTCCAGGCCGAACGCCCGGCGGGCATTTCCGAGGCATACAAGGCGCGGCTCCAGCGTATCGCGCTGCAAGCGCTGACCTTGCTCTCGATGGCTAGCGTGCTCACCGCACTGATCGCGCTCAAGACCGCGATCCATGTCTGGCGCCTCCAAACCTGACCGGCAGAGAGGCCACCATGACCTTGCAGATGTGTGAGGAGGCCGCCATGGCCGCGATCGCTCTTCAAGCTGCGCATCGCCGGTCCGGGCCAAGGTCGCCATCGGCGACGCTCAAGCCGCTCGACCCCGATGTCCTCGGCGCCGCCATTCCCGCGTTCTTCATCGGACGCAACAGCGCAAGGCTCTGGGTCGGAGCGAGGCGGCTGCTCGCGCGCATGATCATGAGGTCGCGGACATGATCGAGATCAAGATCGCCATCCTTGTTGCGCTGGCAGGTGCATTGCTGCTCGGCATGCGCCTCGGCGCACCGCGTGCGGACAAGTAGCGTGCAGCTCCTGAAAGGAAATCTCGAGCACGTGGTCACCACGACCGTCCTGACCATGACGCTGAGCATGGTCTGGGGCGCCATCCTGACGGTCGTAATCACGCTCGTCGCGCGCGGGCTCGGCGTCTAAGTCGCTTTCCGCTCTGCCTCGATCAGCCGCGCTAGCTCTGCCGCGGCGACCTCATGGCTGCCTACGAGGCGAGCAACCGGGCGCGTAGCGCGGTCGCGATGCCCGGTTGAGACCGCGTATCCCGCGGAAAAGACCCGGGCGATCTGGCGCAACTTCACGGAACCGTGTAGAGCGGTTTCATGAGCACCAGCAACGTCAACGTCGTCGCCCATCCCCTGGTCCAGCACAAGCTCTCGCTGATGCGGGAGAAGGATCGCTCGACCAAGAGCTTTCGCGAGATCCTGAACGAGATCGGGATGCTGCTCGGCTACGAGGTGACGCGCGACCTGCCGCTGGAGCTGGTGGATATCGAAACGCCGATCGCGCCGATGCAGGCGCCGAAGATCGCCGGCAAGAAGCTCACGCTGGCGCCGATCCTGCGCGCCGGCGTCGGCTTCCTCGACGGCATGCTGGCGCTGATGCCGTCGGCGCGCATCGCCCATATCGGGCTCTACCGCGACCCCGAGACGTTGCAGGCCGTGGAATATTACTTCAAGGCGCCACAGGACCTGTCCGACCGCACCGTGATCCTGATGGACCCGATGCTGGCGACCGGCAACTCGGCCTGCGCCGGCGCCTCCCTGCTCAAGGCGCGCGGCGCCCGCGACATCCGCTTCGTCTGCCTGTTGGCCGCGCCTGAAGGCATTGCGCAGTTCCAGAGCGAGCACCCCGACGTCCCAGTCTGGACCGCCGCGATCGATGAGCGGCTCAACGGTCACGGCTACATCGTGCCGGGCCTGGGCGATGCCGGCGACCGGATGTTCGGCACCAAGTAGACAGGCCTGCGCGATCCGGTTAGTCCGATTGCCATGAGCGTCAATCCATTCTCGCTTCCCTCGCTGATCGGCACGGAGCCTGCTGCTGCCGCCGCATTCCTGTTCGACCGCACTGCGGTCTCGCGTGCGGAATTTTCGAGCAAGGTGGAGCAGGCCGCGGCCTGGCTCGCCGCGCAGGGCATCGGCAAGGGCGACGTTGTCGCGGTCTGGCTGGTCAACCGGATCGAATGGATTGCGCTGCTGTTCGCCGCCGCCCGCCTCGGCGCGGTTGTTGCCGCCGTCAACACGCGATATCGCAGCGCGGAGGTCGCGCACCTGCTTCGCGTCTCCGGGGCCAGGCTGATGGTGGTCGAGGCCGCGTTCCGTTCAATCGATTTTGCTGCCATTCTGGGTGATGTTGCCAAGGACGAGGTGCCCGCACTGCGACAGCTCGCGGTGGTCGGCGCGGATGCGATCCCGGCACACTGGCCCTGTATTCGGTTCGATGCCTTCGACCGGTCCTATTCGCCCGCCCCGCCGGCGCAGGAGGACGTCGACCTGCCGGTCCTGCTCTACACGACGTCGGGCACGACCAAGGGGCCGAAGCTCGTCGCGCATTCGCAGCGGACGCTGGCCACCCACGCTGTTTCAGTCGCCCGAGCGCTCAAGCTTGATCCGCAGCGCCATTCGCTGCTGGCCATGCTGCCGTTCTGCGGCACGTTTGGCATGACGAGCCTGCTCGGTTTCATCGCGGCGGGCGCGACCATCCATGTCCTCGACGCTTTCGAAGCAGCGCCGGCGCTGAAGATCCTCAGCGAGCATGGGATCACGCATTCGTTCGGCTCGGACGAGATGTTCCGCCGCATCCTCGCGCTCACCGACGCGCCACATCCGTTTCCCAAGCTCCAAGTCTGCGGCTTCGCTGCGTTTCAACCCGGGTGGCGCGAGCTGGCAGTGGAGGCCGATGCGCGCGGCATGAAGCTGTTCGGCCTCTACGGCTCGAGCGAGGTGCAAGCGCTGTTCTCGATCAGCCGTAGCAGCGACCCCTTTGCCGACCGCATCGAAGGTGGCGGTTGGCCGATGTCGCCGGACGCGAAAGTCCGCGTCCGTGACGTCGAAACCGGCGAGCTTGCGGCCAGCGGCGTTTCCGGCGAGATCGAGATCAGCGCGCCGTCACGCTTCCTCGGCTATTTCAACAATCCCGAGGCGACGCGCGAGGCGATCACCGCCGACGGGTTCTTTCGCTCCGGCGACATCGGCCGGGCTCGCGGCGATGGCTCGTTCGTCTACGAGACCCGCGCCGGCGATGCGATGCGGCTCGGCGGCTTCCTGGTCGCACCCGGCGAGATCGAGGACGAGCTCAAATCCTGCGCCGGTGTCGCCGATGCTCAGGTCGTCGCGGTCGATCTCAAGGGTCAGGCGCGCTGCGTCGCCTTCGTGATCGCGGCCGGAGAGCCGCCGCGGCAGGAAGTGCTGACCGCCCATCTGCGCGAACGACTCGCCGGCTACAAGGTGCCGGCGCGGATCTATGTCGTGGACGCCTTCCCGGTCACAGATAGTGCCAACGGCGTCAAGATCCAGCGCGCCCGGCTTCGTGCCATGGCGATGGAGCGAATTGCCGCCGAGTAGGAGGCCTAGTTGGCTTAGCGCCGCAAGCCGTCAATACGACTTCGCCAGTCCCAATACCTTCTCGGCGATGAAGCTGAGCGCAAGCTGCGGGCTGACCGGCGCGATGCGCGGGATCAGCACCTCGCGCAGATAGCGCTCGACGTGGAATTCCTTGGCGTAGCCGAAACCGCCATGGGTCATCACCGCCTGCTCGCAGGCGGAGAAGCCGGCCTCGCCCGCGAGATATTTCGCGGCATTGGCCGCCGCGCCGCACGGCATGCCCTTGTCGTATTGCCAGGCCGCCGACATCACCATCAGCCAGGCCGCCTCGAGCTCGACCCAGTTCACCGCGAGCGGATGCTGGATGCCCTGGTTCTTGCCGATCGGCCGGTTGAACACCACGCGCGTCTTGGCATATTCGGTCGCGCGCGACAGCGCGAGCTTGCCGAGCCCAACAGCCTCCGCGGCGATCAGAATGCGCTCCGGGTTCATGCCTTCGAGGATGTATTCGAAGCCCTTGCCTTCCTCGCCGATCCGGTCCTCCATCGGAATCTCGAAGTCCTCGAAGAACAGCTCGTTGGAATCGACGATCTTGCGGCCCATCTTCTCGATTTCGTGGACCTTGATCCTGTTGCGGTCGAAGTCGGTGTAGAACAGGCTGAGCCCGTGGGTCGGCGAGCGCACCTCCTCCAGCGGCGTGGTGCGCGCCAGCAGCAGGATCTTGTGCGCGACCTGCGCGGTCGAAATCCACACCTTCTGGCCGTTGACGATGTAGCGGTCGTTCTTGGCGACCGCGCGGGTCTTGAGCTGGGTGGTGTTGAGGCCGGTGTTGGGCTCGGTGACGGCGAAGCACGCCTTCTCGCGGCCCTCGACCATCGGCGGCAGCATGCGCCTGCGCTGCTCTTCGGTGCCGAACACGACCACCGGATTGAGCCCGAACACGTTGATGTGCACAGCGGAGGCACCGGACATGCCGGCTCCGGACTCCGCGATGGTGCGCATCATGATCGCGGCTTCCGTGATGCCGAGCCCCGAGCCGCCATATTCCTCCGGCACGCAGATGCCGAGCCAGCCCGCATCGGCCAGCGCCTTGTGGAAGTCGTGCGGGAAGCCGCCGTCGTGATCCTTCTTCAGCCAGTAGGCATCGGGAAAGCCCTCGCAGATCTTGGCGATGGCGTCGCGAATGGCTTCCTGCTGATCGGTGAGCGCGAAATCCATGTCCGTGACCTCCTTTGTCGGGAGCCGCGACCGCGCAATCTCCCTCCTCTCGCGTTTCCCACTCAAAGGCCGTGGCCGATTGCTGCGCCCGGACGTACCCTCTCTCCGCGTTCTTAACTTGAAAAACCGGGTACAGATACGTGAATTTGTCCCTCGAGTGTGTGTAGCATGCATAGGGTCATGCGGCGCGACGCGAAGAGCGCGCCGTTATTTCGCAGGGAGGAAACCGCGATGGCCGGACTTTATTTCGAGGACTTTTCGGTGGGCCAGGAGTTCAGGCATCCGCTGACCCGGACCGTCACGGAGATGGACAACACCCTGTTCAGCCTGCTCACGCTCAACCCGCAGCCGCTGCACATCGACGCCCATTTCTCCGAAAAGACCGAGTTCGGCCAGCGCATTTTCAACAGCCTTTACACCCTCGGCATCATGATCGGCATGACGGTGTATGATACGACCATGGGGACCACCGTCGCCAATCTCGGCATGACCGACGTCACCTTTCCGAAGCCGGTCTTCCATGGCGACACGTTGCGGGCGACGACGAAGGTACTTTCGCTGCGGGAATCAAAATCGCGCCCCAAAGCGGGCATCGTCGAGTTCGAGCACCATGCCCTCAACCAGAACGACGAGATCGTCGGCAAGTGCCGGCGCATGGCGATGATGCACAAGAGGCCGGTCTGATGCGTTCGATGCTGTTCGTGCCGGGCGATTCCCCCCGCAAATTCGAGAAGGCCAGCGAAGGCAAGGCCGACGCGCTGATCATCGATCTCGAGGATTCCGTGGTCACGGAGAAGAAGCCCGAGGCGCGTTCGCTGACGCTGGCGATGCTGAAGGGCTCTCGCGGCCCGCACCAGCTCTATGTCCGCGTCAACGCGCTCGACACCGGGATGACACTCGCCGATCTTGCCGCCGTGATGCCGGGCAAGCCCGACGGCATCGTCTTGCCGAAATCGCAAGGCGGCGACGACGTCCGTCAAGTCGCCACCTGGCTCGAAGCGTTCGAGGCGGCATCCGGCACCACGATCGGCGCGACGCGTATCGTCTGCGTCGCGACGGAGACCGCCGGCTCGATCTTCGGTCTCGGCAGCTACAAGAACTGCTCTCCTCGCCTCGCCGGCCTGATGTGGGGCGCGGAAGATCTCTCGGCCTCGCTCGGCGCCACCGAAAAAGCCTCGGGCGGCGTGTTTCACAGCCCCTATCGCCTCGCGCGTGATCTCTGCCTGATGGCGGCAGCCGCCGCCGAGGTCGCGCCGATCGACACGGTGTATACCGACATCGACAATCTCGCGGGCCTAGAGGCCGAAACGCGGGCCGCCCAGCGCGACGGCTTTTCGGCGAAGGCGCTGATCCATCCCAAGCATGTCGACGTCGTCAACGCCGCATTTGCGCCGACGGACGCCGAGCGCATCTGGGCGGAGAAGGTCATTGCGGCCTTCGCCAGCAATCCCAATTCCGGCACGCTGCGGCTCGACGGCCAGATGATCGACAAGCCGCATCTCCGCGCCGCCAAGAAGATCCTCGGACAGCCCTGAGACCTCAGTCGAATCCCTGAACGGGCGGCGTCGCGGCTTGAGCGGGAACGGCTGGCGCGGCCTGGACCGGCGCAGCTTGGACCGGCGCGGCCTGAACCGGCGGCGGATTGCCGGCAGCTCGCATCTGGCCATTGGCATTCATCGCCTCACGCGTGCGCGGCGGGACGCGGGTTGCGGCCGCGCGACGAGGCGGCTGCCGGTGTCTTGCCGATTGCGAGCCCTTCAGGCCCCAGGACCGGGCGATCGAGGGTCCGGCGGTGTAGCCGACCAAGGCTCCGGCGACGGCGCCGACCGGACCCAGCACAACCGCGCCTGACAAGGCACCGAGCGCTGCCGAGCCCGCGCGCTCCTGCGCAAGCGCACTCGCCGGCACACAAGCCAGCATTGCAATGGCGGCGATCAAAGCTTTGGTCATCGGAGTGCCTCCCTCAGGTGGATCACTCCCGCTCAAATATGGCGGCAGAACGTTTGGATATGGCCCATCGCGGGGCAATCGGCCGGTGGAACTTCGATGAGTGGCGACTCCTCCTTGGCGACCTGGATCACCGCGCGGCGCAAACCTGCTAATGGAGCTGACGATTGCCGCCGGCAACGGCGCTGCTCGTTTCGGACGCGGGCGCTACTCTCACCACGGCCGCGAGCGGTGCGCCATTGCGCAACAAGGTGAGCTTCACTTCCTCGCCGATGCGCGCGAGGCCGATCGTGTTGCGGAGCTGGGCGGCGGTGCGGATCGGGCGGTCGTCGGCCCGAGTGATGATATCGCCCTTGCGCAGTCCTGCCTGCTCTGCAGGCGAGTCCGCCGCGATCTCCGCGACGACGGCCCCCTGGTTCAAGCCCTTGTTGACCGAGGGATGCAGGTCCTTCAGCGAAACGCCGATGCGGCCGCGCTCGACGCGGCCCTTGGCGATGATCTGCTCCATCACCTTCCGCGCCATGTTCACCGGAATGGCGAAGCCTATGCCGACATTGCCGCCGGCGGGCGAGATGATGGCCGAGTTGATACCGATCAGTTCGCCGCGCAGGCTGACCAGGGCCCCGCCGGAATTGCCTGGATTGATCGCAGCATCGGTCTGGATGAAGTCCTCATAGCCCTGCTTGCCGAGTCCGGTCCGGCCAAGCGCACTGACGAGGCCTGATGTCACGGTCTGGCCGAGGCCGAAAGGGTTGCCGATCGCCAGCACGAAATCGCCGACGTCGAGCCCGTCGCTGTCGCCGAAGGCAAGCGCCTTGAGCCCGGATGGGTTCTGGATCTGGAGCACAGCAATGTCAGTCGGTGGATCGCGGCCGATGACCTTGGCCGAGAACTGCCGGCCGTCCTTGGTGGTGATCTGAACTGCGGAGGTGCCTTCGACCACATGATTGTTGGTCAGGACATAGCCGCGCTGGGCATCGACGATGACCCCGGACCCGGTCGCGTTGACCTCCTTCTCGATCTGCCGGGGGACGTCGAAGAATTCGCGGAAGAGCGGGTCGCGATAGAGCGGATTGTCCTCGCGCACACGGCCATGCACGGAGATGTTGACGACGGCCGGCGTCACCTGGCGCACCAATGGCGCCAGGGTCGGCACCGGGCCGCCTGTCTTCAGGTCTGGAATTTGGCCAGCGGCCGGCTGCGATGCCATAAGCGCGAGCACCAGCAATGCCAGCGAAAGCAAACGCACGACATTCATCTTGATCACCTGCCGCTGAACCGGGGATATGAAAGAACTTCGAGGCCTCAGTCACGCGGTGCGGCGACGAGGCCGTGCATGACGAGATAAGGAAGTGCGAGCGCCGCCGAGGCCTGGCCGAGCAGCACGAGCGCCAGGACGGTCTGGGTGAAGATCATGCGGCCCGCCTCTCCGCGGCGGCCCAGGGCCGCCGCAGCCGCATCGGGACGCCACCGCCGCGCGGCGGATCGTCATTGTCATTGTCGCCGTCGAGCTTGCGCAAGGCCGCCAGGACATCGGCAAGCCGGATGGCGTGGCTCATGCCCGGTATCTCGCGCAACGCCGGACAGGATTCGACCGTATACATGTCGGACGCCCAGGACGACAGGATGATCCGCTTCTCCGGCGCAGAGAGCTCTTCTGCATTCAGGACGTCGGCGGGCGAATCGTAATGGGCAGCAGGGTGAAACAGCGGGTTGAGAGTGCCGGCATTGGTGTTCACGTTGGTCATCGGTCGTGCCTCCCTCATGCTCCTTTCCAAGGGATCGATTTGTGGACGATGGACGGCGGCGCCGACCGCCGCCGTCCCGCTTGATGTCAGTGCGTGTTGATCGCGATGCGCTTGACGCCTTCGCGGGCCTTCTCCGATTTCGGCAGCGACACCGTCAGGACGCCGTTCCTGAACGAAGCCTCGGCCTTGTCTTCCTCGACGCCCTCCAGCGGAATCTGCCGCTCGAACGCGCCGTAATAGCGCTCGGTGAAGTATCTGCCTTCTCCGTTGCGCTCGGCTTTCTTCTCGCCGCGGAGCGTCAAGACGCCATTGGCGATCTCGACCTGAACCTCCTTCTCCGTCATTCCGGGCAGTTCGGCCGAGACGGTCAGCGTCTTGTCGGTCTCGCTGAGCTCGACCTTCGGCCAGCCGAAACGGCCCTCCATCAGCGGCGACAGGCTGGTCCCGCCGAAGCCGCGGAAGACGTCGTCGAACAGACGGTTCATCTCGCGATGAAGCGTCAGGAAGGGATCGAAATTGTCGCGCGCCGGCGCGAGTTCCTGTTTCCCTGACCAGGGAATGAGATCACGAAAACCCATTGTTCTCTCCTCCATGCATCGGGGAACGCGGACGCGCACCTGCGCGCCGCGTTCCGCCATTGGCTCGATCGAGCGTCAGGCTGCTTTCTTCTGCTCGATCTGCGATGCCGCAGGAGGGGCGCCCGCGATCGGAATCCGGCGCGGCTTCATCGCTTCCGGAACCTCGCGGACGAGGTCGATGATCAACAGCCCGTCCTGGAACGAGGCCTGCTTCACCTGGACATAGTCGGCGAGGTTGAACACGCGCCGGAACGGACGCGCGGCGATGCCCTGATACAGATATTCGCGCGCGGCCGTCTCGGGCTTCCTGCCCTCGATGGTCAGCGCGTTCTGTTCGGCGGTCACCGTGATGTCGTTGGCGCCGAAGCCCGCCACGGCCAAGCTGATCCGGTAATGGTCTTCGCCGGAACGCTCGATGTTATAGGGGGGATAGTTGTCCTCGGTCGCTTGGCGCAGCGTGCTGTCGACGAGGTCGGCCAGGTGATCGAAGCCGATGGTGGAACGCCACA
Source organism: Bradyrhizobium daqingense (assembly GCF_021044685.1). NCBI lineage: Bacteria > Pseudomonadati > Pseudomonadota > Alphaproteobacteria > Hyphomicrobiales > Nitrobacteraceae > Bradyrhizobium > Bradyrhizobium daqingense. The sequence continues at coordinate 2,812,534 of NZ_CP088014.1, read as the reverse complement.
GGGGCGCGAAGTCGAAACTGGTCCTCATAACCAAGTCCTCCTGAGAGCAAGATGGATACGAAGGAGCGCAAGGCGGGATTTCAGACGGGTCCGAAAGACCAGCCCAGCGCCCGTGCCGGACCCGGTCAGGCATCCGACACACCGCTCTCGCGGCGAAAAACGACTTAGAAAATCAGGAATGGCTTTCAAGGGGCCGGCCAAAAAAATTTTTGACCCCGGGGGCGTCGCCCAAGCCTCGCGGCGGGGCACTGGCTTCAGGACCTCAGCGGGTCCCGGGCCGTCTCCGGCGCCAGCAGCGTGGCGATGATGGTGACGGTCGACAGCGCGACGATTGAGAGCCGCTGCTCCCACGCGCGTCATTGCGAGGAGCGAAGCGACGAAGCAATCCAGAACGCCGCCGCGGTGAGATTCTGGATTGCTTCGCTGCGCTCGCAATGACGGGCGTTGAGGCAGGAGCGCTACTGGAACGGCACCGCGGAGCGATCGGGAACCGCTTCGCGGGCTCCATTCGCAATTGACAAACTAATTCGCCATTATCTAATTTATCGCCAGAATGACCCGCCGCGCCAAGCGGCCAATAAGAGAGGGAACGACAATGAAAGGGCTTCTGGCCTGCGCCATGCTCACGGCCATGACTTCGGCAGCCATGACTTCAGCAGCGACAGCGCAAGTCTCCGACGACGCCGTGCGGATCGGCGTGCTGACGGATCTGTCGAGCTGGGGCCGCGACAACTCCGGGCCGGGCTCGGTCGAAGCCGCGAAGATGGCGGTGGAGGAATTCGGGCCAACCGTGCTCGGCAAGCCGATCGAGATCATCAGCGCCGACCACCAGATGAAGACCGACGTCGGCGTGCAGATCGTGCGCGGCTGGTTCGACAACGGCAAGGTCGACGCCGTCGTCGACATCCCCAATTCCGGCATCGCGATCGCCGTGCACAACATGGTGCGCGAGCGGGGCAAGGTCGCCCTGCTCTCCGGCCCCGGCGCGAGCTCGCTGACCGACGAGCTGTGCAGCCCGAATACCGTGCATTTCACCTACGACACCTATGCGCTGTCGAAAGTGACGGCCTCCGCCGTGATCAAGGAAGGCGGCAAGTCCTGGTACTTCATCACCGCCGATTACGCCTTCGGCCAGCAGCTCGAGAAGGACGCAACCCGCTTCATCAACGAGATGGGCGGCAAGGTGCTCGGCGGCGTCAAGCACCCGACCAACACCGCGGACTTCTCCTCCTTCGCGCTGCAGGCGCAGAGCTCCAAATCCGACGTGGTCGCCTTCGCCAATGCCGGCCAGGACACCGACAACGCCATCAAGCAGTCCGGCGAGTTCGGCCTAGTCCAGGGCGGCCAGAAGCTGGTCGGCCTGCTGATGTTCGACACCGACGTGCACGCGATCGGCCTGAAGGCAGCTCAAGGCACCTACATGACCACCGCGTCCTACTGGGCCATGGACGAAGCCACCCGCGCCTGGTCGAAGAAATTCTACGAGCGCACCAAGGTGATGCCCACCATGATCCAGACCGGCGTCTACGGTTCGGTGCTGCATTATCTCAAGGCCATCAAGGCCGCCGGCACCGACGAGACCGCCAAGGTGATGGCCAAGATGCGCGAGCTGCCGATCGAGGATACATTCGTCCATGGCGGCAAGTTGCGCGAGGACGGCCGCGTCATCCGCGACATGTATCTCGCCAAGGTGAAGAAGCCCGAGCAGTCCAAGGAGCCGTGGGACTATCTGGAGATCGTCAAGACCGTGAAGGGCGAGGACGCCTTCCGCCCGGTCTCCGAGTCCAAATGCCCGCTCCTGAAGAAGTGAGGTGAGACATGACCGGCCGCGAGGATAGCGCAATTGAGACGTACGAGTGCGACGTGCTCGTGGCCGGATCGGGTTGTTCCGGCATGTCTGCCGCGATCACCGCGCGCCATCGCGGTCTCGATGTCTTGATCGTGGAGAAGGAGCCGCGCTTCGGCGGCACCACCGCCCGCTCCGGCGGCTGGCTCTGGATTCCCGGCACGTCGCTGGCAAAGGCCTACGGCATCGAAGAAACGCCGGAGCAGGCCCGCACCTATCTGCGGCACGAGGCCGGAAACAATTACGACGCGGCACGCGTCGATGCGTTTCTCTTGGCCGGCCCCGAGGCGGTCGATTTCTTCACGAGCAAGACAGCGCTCCGCTTCGACATGCCGCTGGTGTTTCCCGACTATCACGCCGAGGCGCCAGGCGGCGCACAGGGCGGCCGCTCCATGGTGACGCGGCCGTTCGACGGCCGCGAGCTCGGCGACCAGATCAAGACGCTGGGCATGCCGCTGCCGGAGCTGACCGTGTTCGGCATGATGCTGGGGAGCGGCAAGGAGATCATCCATTTCATGCGGGTGACGAAATCGCTGACTTCGGCCGTGTACGTCGCCAAGCGCCTGTCTCGGCATTTCATGGACGTGCTGCGCTACGGCCGCGGCATGACGCTCACCAACGGCAATGCGCTCGCCGGACGGCTGGCGAAATCCGCGCTCGATCTGAAAATCCCGATGTGGCTGTCCTCGCCGGTGCGCGAGCTGACGGTCGAGAACGGCGCTGTCACCGGCGCGATCGTGTCGCGCGAGGGACGGCAGGTGCGCGTTCGCGCGCGTCAGGGCGTCGTGCTCGCCTGCGGCGGCTTTCCCCATGACGTCGAGCGGCGCAAGAAGATGTTCCCGCACGCGCCGACCGGCAATGAACACTATTCGCCCGGTCCCACGGGCAATACCGGCGACGGGTTGCGCCTTGCGGAAAGCGCCGGCGGCCGCATCGAGGACCGCCTGTCCAATGCGGCAGCGTGGGTGCCGGTGTCGCTGACCACGCGCAAGGACGGCTCCAAGGGCGTGATGCCGCATTTCATCGACCGCGCCAAACCCGGCGTGATCGCGGTGATGCGCGACGGCAGGCGCTTTGCCAATGAAGGCAATTCCTACCACGACTTCGTCCAGGCCATGGTCAAGGCCGCCAAGCCCGGCGAGGAGATCGCGGCCTTCCTGGTCTGCGATCACAAGACGCTGCGCAAATACGGTCTCGGCTGCGTGCCTCCCTTCCCGATGCCGCTGGGCCACCACTTGGAGACCGGCTACCTCATGCGTGGCGACACGCTGGAAGCGCTCGCAGGCAAGGCCGGCATCGATGCGCAGGCTTTCACCGAGACGATCAGGCAGTTCAACGCGACGGCGCCGCTCGGCCACGACGCCGCCTTCGGCAAGGGCTCGAAAGCCTATAACCGCTACCAGGGCGACGCGATGCACGGTCCGAACCCCTGCATCGCACCGATCGAGAACGGTCCGTTCTACGCCATCAAGATGGTGATCGGCGATCTCGGCACCTATGCCGGCATCGTCACAGACGAGAACGCCCGCGCGCTCGATGCCGAAGGCCGGATCATCCCCGGGCTCTATGCCGCCGGCAACGACATGGCGAGCATCATGGGTGGCAATTATCCCGGCGCCGGCATCACGCTTGGGCCGGCGCTGACCTTCGGCTACATTGCCGGCAGACATCTTGCCGACAGCGCCGAAAAGCGCAACGCGGCGTAAGCCACGCCAGGAGGCGCATGAAGAGGGAAAGCCGCGGCATCCAGTCGATCGAGGTCGGCGGCGAATTGCTCCGCGCGCTCGCCAGGAGCGGCGAGCCGATGATGCTGCGCGATCTCGCGCGCGAAGCAGGCATGACGCCGGCCAAGGCGCACCCCTATCTCGCCAGCTTCTCGCGCATCGGCCTGATCGAGCAGGACGAGAGCTCCGGCCGCTACGAGATCGGCGCGCTGGCGCTGGAGCTCGGCCTGATCAGCCTGCGCCGCCTCTCCGGCGTGCGTATCGCGCGTCCCAAGATCGCCGCACTGGCAAGCCAGATCGGCCACGCTGTCTCGCTCGCGGTTTGGGGCACGCACGGACCGACCGTGGTGCAGCTCGAAGAGCCCGCTCAGCCGGTCCACATCGTGATGCGCGCCGGCTCGGTGATGGCACTGCGGGAGACCGCCACGGGCCGCGCCTTCGCGGCCTTCCTGCCGGAGAAGACGATCAGTGCCGCGCTCGAAAGCGGGCTCGACCGTCACGGCGTCGGCTACAATCCGAAGCGCGCGGTGAAGGGCGCGAAGGTCACGGAGATGCTCACTGAGGTGCGCAAGCACGGCCTCGCCCGCGCGCTCGGCGATCCCCTGCCCGGCGTCAACGCGTTCGCAGCACCAGTGTTCGACCATTCCGGTCATGTCGCACTGGTCATCACCGCGATGGGTCCGGAAGGCACGTTCGACGCGCGCTGGGACAGCCCGATCGCCCATGCCCTGCGCGATTGCGCCGGCGGCATCTCGAAGCGACTGGGTTACGGGATGACGGTGGCGGCGGAGTGAAGGGTCTGAGCCACACCGTCATGGCCGGGCTTGTCCCGGCCATCCACGCACCGCGATCGCTGAGAGACGTGGATACCCGGGACAAGCCCGGGCATGACGACTGATATGCAGCGCGCCCCCTACTTCTCCTTCACCGGCACCGTGTAGTTCAGGATCAGCCGGCCGCCGTCGGGATAGATCGTCTGCCCGGTGACGTAGGAGGCATCGTCGCTGGCCAGGAACGCCACGACCGAGGCGACCTCGCTCGGCTCGCCGCCGCGCCCCGCAGGCGTGCGCGACATCACGGTCTTGCGGGCATCCTCCGAAGTGTAGATGGACGACGCCACCATGTCGGTCAGGATCGTGCCCGGCCCGACCGCGACGACGCGGATGTTGTGCGGAGCAAGCGCGACGGCGGCGACCGAGGTGAGCTGCTTCATGCCGCCCTTGGACATCGCGTAGGTCGCAAGCGCCGGGATCGCCAGCAGCGCGTTCACCGAGGACATGTTGATGATGACCCCGCCGCCGCCCTGCGCGATCATCTGCCTGGCTGCGGCCTGCACGCCGAAGAACGCACCCTTCAGATTGATCCCGATGATCTCGTCGAACTCCTGTTCCGAAATCTCGAGGAAGTCCCGGTTGCGCGCGACGCCGGCATTGTTGACCATGATGTCGAGCCGGCCGAACTCCTTCACCGCTGTGGCGATGATCTGATCCACGTCAGTACGCTTGGCGACATTGCCGACGATCGTACGCAAGGCATCCGGCCGCCCGAGTTCGGCGGCGGTCGCCGCAAGGCCCTCGGCATCGACATCCGAGATCACGACCTTGACGCCGTCATCCAGAAACCTCTTCGCGCAAGCCTTGCCGATGCCGCGTGCTGCGCCGGTGATGGCGGCGACCTTGTCCTTGAGCTTCATGCTTGCGCCTCCTGAAATAGGACGCCGCCTGGGCGTCAGTTCGTCGCCGACCGCGTCACGGCCGGCATGTAGATTTGCGCGTAGCCTTCCTTGATCGCGGCGGTGATGCGGTCGAGGCGGCGATCGATGTGTCTTTCCAGCACGGCGACGCAAGTCCCCTCATCGCGTGCCTTCAGGCCTTCGATGACGGCGCGGTGCTCGCCTTGCGTGTTGGACCGGTTGACGCTGTCCATGTCGATCCAGCGCACGAAGCGGATGCGGGCGTTGACGTTGCGCAGCACACGCAGCATCTCGGCATTGTCGGACATCGCCATCAGCCGCTCGTGAAAGGTCTCATCGAGCTCGACCAACTCCTGGGAGGAGCGCTCGCCGGGATCGGGGCCGGTGGCCTCGAGGAATTTCAGCAGCGCATCGATGTCTTCGTCCTTCGCGCGTTTGATGGCGAGGCGGATCGAGGCGACCTCGATCGACTTGCGCAACTCGTAAAGGTCGAAGATCTCGTGGGCATCGAGCTCGCGGCAGAAGAAGCCCTTGCCTGGCATGAAGCGCAGGAAGCCTTCGGTATTGAGGCGGTTCAGCGCCTCGCGCAGCGGCGTCCGGCTGACGCCGAGGCGTTTGGCCAGCTCGCCCTCGTTGAGCCGTTCGCCCGGCTTGAACGCGTAGCTCACGGCCATCGCCTTGAGCTGTTCATAAACCCGATCGACGATGCTGTCCGACGCCAGTTCCAGATTGCTCTTCATAGACTGCATTTTATACCGGGCCTGCGGAAGCGATGGCAATGCAAACAAGACATGAGCCACGCTTGTTCAGAGCTTTGCGACAGCGGACTCTCAAGCAAAGACGCGCGGGCGCAGCCCGGCATGAAACCAGGTGATCATGGAATAGATGTCGTAGACCGGCAGCCCGACCTCGGCCTGAAGCGCAGCCGCGTAAGGCGGCATGTTGGTGCATTCGAGCACGATGGCGCCGACATCGGGATGTCTGGCGACAAGCTCCTTGCCGGCCTCGACCACGTCGCGCTCGGCTTGCGCGACGTCCATGTCGTCCTTCTCGGCCTTGATCAGGACGCGGAAGAACTCCTTGCCGTTCTCGGTGCCGACCAGCGGCGTGTCGAGCGGCACGCCGGCGCCTTCGAGATGGGCCGGCGACAGCGTCGAGCCCGACACCGTGACGAGGCCGACGCGCTTGCCCGGCGGCAAGGTCGCCTGCACCCACGGCACCTGCATCAGCGACGAGGTCGCGACGGGAACGCCGACCGCGGCTGCGATCTCCTTCTGGAACAGCGAGAGAAAGCCGCAATTGGTGGTGATGGCCTCGGCCCCGAGCCGTACCAGATCCTTGGCCGCGTCGATGAAGTCGGGCAGCAGGCCGGCCGCGCCCTTCAGCACCACCTTCTCCGGCGACGCGCCACTGACGACGCGATACAGCACCGGGAACGGCCAGGTCGTGCCGTTGCCCATGTCGCCGGGGATGCGGGGGAAGCGCGCCTCCAGCATCAGGATGCCGAGCGGCGCGCCGTAGATGGCCTTGCCGCCACGGGCGATGCGGGAGGATGGAGTGGCTGCGGTGCTCATGGCTGCGCTCACAGGAAACGATCGGGCGCGAAGGGGCCGAGCGGAATCTCCGGCTGCTTGCCGCTCAGAAGCTGAGCGACGAGACGGCCCGTCCGCGCCGAGCCGACCAGCCCGACATGGCCGTGGCCGAAGGCATAGACGATGTCGCGCGAGGCCCGCGCATTGCCGATGCAGGGACGTCCGTCCGGCATGCTCGGCCGATGACCGAACCACGTTTTTATGCGCGAGGCGGGGATGTCCTTGGGCAGCTTGGGAAACATGCTGAGAAGGTGGTCACGCAGGATCTCGGCGCGCTTCCAGTTCGGCGCGGCCTCGAGGCCAGCGATCTCGACGGTGCCGGCGGCCCGCAGGCCCCTGTCGGTCCAGTTCACCACCATCTTGGCATCCGACGCCATCATCGAGCTGCGCGGCCCCGATTCCGGATTCTCGATCATGACGTGATAGCCGCGTTCGGTCTCCAGCGGCAACGGATCGCCAACGGACGCCGTGAGCTGCTTCGACCTCGCGCCGGCCGCGACCACCGCAGCATCGCAGGCAATCTCGCCGGTCTCGGTGAGGACAGCGACGAGCCTGTCGCCGGAGAGTTTTAGGCCCGTCGCCTTGGCCCGCACGTGCTTCGCTCCGCTGGCGAGCGCGTGATTGGCGAGCGCTGCGACATAGGCGCCCGGATTGCGGCAGCGGCCGGCCTCCTCCACCACCACGCCAAAGGTGTAGCGCGGGTGCAGGTCCGGCTCGCGCTGGCGCATCTCGTCGGCGTTCAGCTCCAACCATTCGACGCCGACCTTCTTGCGTAGCCGCCAGCCGAGATCGTTGTCGAAATTGCCGCGCGACGGGAACACGTGCATGACGCCGTTGCGCTCGATCAATTCGGGCACCCCGGCCTCTTCGGCGAGCTTCCTGTGCAGCAGCGGCGCATCCTTCAGCAGATCGCGCAGCGCAAAGGCTGTCGTCTCGATACGCGCCTCGGTCCAGCCCGACAGCAGATACTTGATCAGCCAGGGCAGCGCCTTTGGCAGATAAGACCAGCGGATCGCCAGCGGCCCGAGCGGGTCCATGAGATAGCCCGGCACCTTCTTCCAGACGCCGGGCTCGGCGGGCGGGATCACCGAATGCGACGACAGCCAGCCGGCATTGCCATAGCTCGCCGCCTGTACGCCGCCGGGCTCGCCCGGGTCGATCAGGGTGACGCGGTGGCCCTCGCGCAGCGCCTCGATGGCGCTGATCACGCCGACCGCGCCGGCACCGATGATGGCGACGTGACGGCTGGCCGGCATCGCGTCAGGCCTTCACCGCTGGAACAAAATCCTTGCCGACCGAGATCGCGCGCGGATCGATGATGCAGTGGAGGATCGACGGCTTGCCGGAGGCGAGCGCCCGCTCGAAGGCCGGTGCGAATTCTTCGGTGCGTTCGACCCGCTCGCCGTGGCCGCCGAACGCCTTCGCATACATCGCAAAGTCGGGGTTCTTGAGCTGGGTGCCGACGACACGGCCGGGATAGTCGCGCTCCTGATGCATGCGGATGGTGCCGTACTGCGAATTGTCGACGATGATGACGACCAGGGGTGCATCGTACTGCACGGCGGTGGCGAATTCCTGGCCGTTCATCAGGAAGCAGCCGTCGCCGGCAAAGGCGACGACGACTCGATCCGGGTATTGGCGCTTGGCCAGCACGCCGGCCGGCACGCCGTAGCCCATCGAACCCGAGGTCGGCGCGAGCTGCGCGGCGAAGCTGTGGAAGCGGTGGTGGCGATGGATCCATCCGGCATAATTGCCGGCGCCGTTGCAGACGATCGCGTCCTTGGGCAAGCGGTCGCGCAGCCAAGTCATGACCTGGCCGTACTGGAATGTGCCCGGCAGCTCGCGCGCCTTCTCGGTCCAGGCGAGATAATCGGCATGCGCCTTCGCCGCCTCGCCCTTCCATGCGACGGCCCCGGCAGGCGTCAGCGTCTCGACGGCGGCGGCGAAGGCGGCCGGCGTCGCCTGGATCGCCAGCGCCGGCTGATAGACCCGGCCGAGCTCTTCGGAGCCCGGATGCACATGAATCAGCTTCTGCTGCGGCGTCGGAATGTCCAGCAGCGTGTAGGACGAGGACGGCATTTCCGACATGCGGCCGCCGATCAGCAGGATGACATCGGCACCCTCAACGCGCGCCTTCAGGCCCGGGCTCGGTCCGATACCGAGATCGCCGGCATAATGCGAATGATCGGCATCGATTAGCGAGGCCCGGCGGAACGAGGTTGCGACCGGCAGGTCGAACCGCTCCGCAAAGCGCGCGATGCTCTTGCTCGCCTCATCGGTCCAGCGCGAACCGCCGAGGATGACGAGCGGCGCCTTGGCGCTTGCGAGCATGGCGCCGAGCTTGTCGATGTCGGCCGGTGCGGGCCAGCTCACGGCGGGCTCGATGCGCATGGCATCGGCAACGGCCGCGGTCTCGGTCAGCATGTTCTCCGGCAGCGCGATCACCACGGGACCGGGGCGGCCCTGCATGGCGACACGGAAGGCGCGCGCCACCAGCTCCGGAATGCGGTCGGGGCGATCGATCTCGACCGCCCACTTCGCCATGGGGCCGAACACCGCCTTGTAGTCGAGCTCCTGGAATGCCTCGCGCTCGCGCATGCCGGTGTCGACCTGGCCGACGAACAGGATCATCGGCGTCGAATCCTGCATCGCGATGTGGACGCCATGGCTGGCATTGGTCGCGCCGGGCCCGCGGGTGACGAAGCAGACGCCGGGCCGGCCCGTGAGCTTGCCATAGGCCTCCGCCATCATCGCAGCGCCGCCTTCGGCGCGGCAGATCACGACATCGATCGGGCTGTCATGCAGCGCATCGAGCGCTGCCAGATAGCTCTCGCCCGGCACGCAGGTGACGCGCTCGACCCCTTGCGCAACCAGCTGGTCGATCAGGATCTGGCCGCCGGTGCGGGTGTTGCGAATGGTCATGTCGGCTCCCTCAAGGCTCCAGCGATGCGCCTCATCGCTTGGCGAGAATGTCGTTCGAAGCTGGCGTATGACAGGCCGGCAGGAGGCGCAAGATCGAAAGGCTTGCCGCAGCCTGCGCAGGCGTCATGCCCGCCCCTGCTGTTTGCACTAGCGCCCATTCGCGATGATGCGGCGGCAATGGTCGAGTGCTGCGCCGATGAGATTGTCGCTCGCCTCCGGCGTGCGGAACGCCGAATGCGCCGACAACGTCACATTCGGCAGCTTCGTCAGCGGATGGCCTGCCGGGAGCGGCTCGACCGTGAAGACGTCGAGGCCGGCATGGGCGATGTGGCCCGCGCGCAAGGCGTCGAGCATTGCGTCCTCGTCGACCACCGCGCCGCGCGCGGTGTTGATCAGGATGCTGCCGGGCCGCATCATCGCGATGCGCTCGCGCGACAGAAAGCCCTTGGTCTCGTCGTTGAGGAGCAGATGCAGCGAGACGACGTGGCTGTCCGCGAGCAGCTGCTCCAGCGGAACGAAGGCGACGCCCGCATGCGTCTTCGGCGACCTGTTCCAGGCCATCACCTTCATGCCGCAGCCGAGCGCCATGCGCGCCGTTTCCGCCGCGATGCCGCCGAAGCCGATCAGGCCGAGCGTCTTGCCGGTGAGCTGCATCGCATCGCGACGCAGCCAGTTGCCCTCGCGCATGCCGCGATCCATCTCGCCGAAATTCCGGGCGGAGGCCCACATCAGCGCGATGGCGCATTCTGCGACCGCGGTGTCGCCATAACCCTTGATGGTGTGAACGGAGATGCCGCGACCAGCCAGCTCTTCCGGATTCATGTAGCTGCGCGCGCCGGTGCCGAGGAAGACGACGTGCTTCAAGGCGGTGCATTTGGCGGCGATCGCGGTCGGCACCGCGGTGTGATCGACGATCATGATCTCGACCCCGTCGAGCAGGCCGGGCAGGTCGTCGGGCTTGATGGAAGGATTCCGGTTGATGCCGACCGGCAGGTCCTGGATGCCCAGCAGCTTTTCGGTCACCGCAGCAAGAGTGTCGTTGGCGTCGACGAAGAGAGCGCGCACTCGGGTCTTTCCCTGTCCGTTAAAAAATACCGTATTGCATTTTAGTCTGAATACAGAAATAGTCCAGACGCCGGGTTCGAGTCCAGAAGCGCAGGAGAACTGCCATGAATCGCAGGGACGCACTCACCACTGTTGCCCTCGCCGGTGCCGCGATGGCCGCAACGGGTTCGGCAAAGGCTGATACTGCAGCCAGTTCGACGCTCGAGCGCATCAAGAAGAGCGGCGTGCTCCGGGTCGCCGTCATCGCCGGCCAGGATCCCTATTTCCACAAGGACCTCACCACCAATCAATGGTCGGGTGCCTGCATCGACATGGCCAACGATATCGCCGCCAAGCTCGGCGCCAAGCTCGAGACGCTGGAATCGACCTGGGGCAACCAGATCCTGGATCTCCAGGCCGAGAAGATCGACCTCGCCTTTGCCGTCAATCCGACGCCGGAGCGCTCGCTGGTCATCGACTTCTCGACGCCCATCCTGGTGCACTCCTTCACCGTCATCACCAAGAAGGGCTTTGCCAAGCCGCAGACCTGGGCGGAGATCAACAAGCCCGAAGTCAAGATCGCCGTGGACATCGGCTCGACCCACGAGACCATCGCGCGACGCTACTGCCCGAAGGCGACGATCCTCGGCTTCAAGGAGCGCAACGAGGCGATCCTCGCGGTTGCGACCGGACGGGCCGACTGCAACATCTCGCTGGCCGTGCTGTCGGTCGCGACCTTGAAGAAGAATCCGACGCTCGGCGATCTGACGGTGCCGCGGCCGCTATTGACCCTGCCGACCAACCTGGGAATCCGCGCCGAAGCCGACCGGCGCTACAAGGACTTCCTCAGCGCCTGGGCCGATTACAACCGCTCGCTGGGCCAGACCCGCGAATGGATGTTGAAGGGTTTCCAGGCGGTCGGTCTCGGCGCGGACGACATTCCCGGCGAAGTGCAGTTCTGAGCCGGCGCTCGTAAATCCAGGGCACAGCCACCAGGCATCATGACGCCGCGATCAGCGGCCTCGATGATGTGATGTCCACATACCCGCAGCCATGATTGAGAGGGGCGCCGCCCCCAGCGTGCAAACTTCGGTTTCTTCCACTACGATCCGGTCGAACCAATCCTTGGGAGCACCGGAATGCGGACCATCGGCCTGATCGGGGGCATGAGCTGGGAGAGCACCGCGCTCTACTACAAGCTCATCAATGAGCGCGTCCGCGACCGCATGGGCAAGCTGCATTCGGCCCCGCTGCTGATGTACTCCTATGATTTCCAAGGGATCAAGGAGATGCAGTATGCCGGCCGCTGGAGCGAGGCGGCGGCCAGCCTCGCGGAGGTGGCGCGGCGGCTCGAAAACGCCGGCGCGCGTGCGATCGTGCTGTGCACCAACACGATGCACAAATTGGCCCCCGAGATCATTTCGGGCCTGACCGTTCCATTCATCCACATCGGCGATGCCACGGCGGAACGAATTCGGGCGAAAGGGTACCGGCGGGTCGGACTGCTCGGCACCAGATTCACGATGGAGGAGCAGTTCTACATCGACCGGCTGCGCGCGCATGATCTCGACGTCCTGATTCCTCCCCCCGACGCGCGCGCCGACGTGAACCGCATCATCTACGACGAGCTGTGCCTTGGCCTGGTCACCGATCCCTCGCGCCGGCGCTATCGGGACGTGATGGCAGCGCTCGTCGCGGCGGGAGCGGAGTGCATCATCCTCGGCTGCACCGAGATCACGATGCTGGTCGGCCCGGACGACACGACGGTCGAGACATTCGACACCACCGCGATTCACGCCGAGACGGCGGCCGATTTCGCCATCGGATGACCTCTAACCAGACAGCGATGCTCGAACGCATGCCGCTCCCATCGAAGCGCACCAACGATCCCGAGCGCACCAAGCGCGACATCCTCGAGGTGGCGATGCAGGAATTCGCCCGCGAAGGCTATTCCGGTGCGCGGGTCGACGCGATCGCCGCAAGGACGCGCACGTCGAAGCGGATGATCTACTATTATTTCGGCGGCAAGGAGCAGCTCTACCTCGCGGTGCTGGAGGAAGCCTATCGCAGCATCCGTGCGCTGGAGGACCAGCTCGACATCGAAAGCTGCGATGCCCGCGAGGGCTTGCGGCGCCTGATCGAAGCCACATTCGACCATGACGAACGCAATCCGAGCTTCATCCGCCTCGTCAGCATCGAGAACATCCACCACGGCAAGCATCTGAAGCAGAACCTGCAACTGCGCCAGCTCAACGCCAGCGTGATCGCGACGCTCGACGGCATCCTCAAGCGCGGCCGCAGCGAAGGCATCTTCCGCGACGACGTCGACGCCATCGATTTGCACCTCGCCATCAGCTCCTACTGCTTCTTCCGCGTAGCCAACCGCCACACCTTCGGCGCCCTGTTCGACCGCGACCTCAGCGAGCCCGGGGTGCTGGCGAAAAGCCGGACGCAGATCGTGGAGATGATATTGGCTTGGCTGGGAGCGAAGTGAGACGGCACCGACTCGGCCTGGCGAAAGCCAGGACGACGATCATCCTCAACCACCCTTCTTCTGCCGCGTGCTCGCCAGCAGCACCAGCATGAAGGAGGCCGCCGTCATCAGCGTCGAGATCGCGGCGATGGTCGGATCGATCTCGTCGCGCAGCGCGGTGAACATGCGCTTGGTCAGTGGCTGGTACTGGCCACCGGAGATGAACAGCGCGACGATGGTCTCGTCCATCGCCGAGATGAAGGCGAAGATGCCGCCGGCAACCACGCTGGACTTGATCTGCGGCAAGGTCACCGCGAAGAAGCTGCGCAGGCGGTTCATGCCGAGGCTGCGCGCCACCATCTCCTGCGCCGGATCGAAGCTCTGCAGGCCCGCCAGCACCGAGATGACGACGTAAGGCAGACCCAGCATCACGTTCGCCAGCACGAGGCCGGGCATGGTCGCGACAAGGCCCACCTTGGCGTAGACGAAGAAGATGCCGACCGCGGTGATGATGATCGGCACCACCAGCGGCAGCAGCAGCGTCATGTGGATGATTCGCATGATGCGCAGCTTCGACTGGCTGATGGCATAGGCGGCGGCCACGCCGAGCGGCGTCGCGATCACGACGGTAAGGAGCGCCACCGTCAGCGTCACCTGCGTCGCCTGCATCCAGGCCGGGTTGGCGAAATATTGCTGATACCAGCGCAGCGAGAGCGACGGCGGCGGGAAGGTCAGGAAGCGCGCGCTGGAGAACGAGATCGGCGCGATGATCAGCACGGGCAGGATCAGATAGACCAGCACCAGCGCGCTGATCACGTAGAGGACAATCCGTGCGGGCGAGGCGCGCATCATTTCTGCCCCAGCACGCGATCGAGCGAGATGAAGCGGCTGACCACGAAGAAGATCGCGAGCACGCTGACGAGCAGCACCACCGCGACCGCACTCGCTGCGCCGAACTGGTTGTAGAGCTCGACATTGCGGCTCACCAGCATCGACACCATCACCGTGCGGCCGCCGCCGAGCAATTCAGGCGTGATGTAGAAGCCCAAGCACAGCACGAACACCATGGTGCAGCCGGCGAGCACGCCCGGCATCGACAGCGGCAGGAACACGCGGAAAAATGTCAGCGACGGGCTCGCGCCAAGGCTGGCGCCGGCCTGCATCAGGTCGGCCGGGATCTTCTGCATGGTCGCATAGAGCGGCAGCACCATGAACGGCAGCAGGATGTGCACGGTCGCAACCACCGTGCCGAACGTGTTATGGACCAGCGCGAGCGGCTCCGAGATGACGTCGAGATAGCGCAGGAACTGGTTGATCACCCCGGTGCGTTGAAGCAGTGCCAGCCAGGCATAGGCCCGCACCAGCACGCTGGTCCAGAACGGCAGCACGACCAGCGCCAGGATCAGGATGCTCCAGCCCTTCGGCACCGAGTTGGCGAGATAGGCCACGGGATAGCCGAGCAGCAGCGCGATCAGCGTGACCGCGAGGCTGATCTCGAATGTCAGCGCAAAGCTGCGCCAATAGATGTCTTCCGTGAAGACGCGGCGATAGTTCTCCAGCGTGAAGCCGTCATGATAGACCGACTGCCAGGCCAGCCAGCCGACCGGCAGCACGATCAGAGCCAGGATCACCAGCAGCGCCGGCGACACCAGTGCCAGCATCAGCGCATGTTCGCGGCGCTGATGCTTCTGGGAGGGATCTGGCACGGATGTCGTCGGCATTGGCGCTCTTTACTTCTGCATGAACGACGCCCAGCGCTTCTCGGCGGCTTCGCCCGCGGGCGAGGACCACCAGGCGTAGGACATCAGCGCCTGCTTGGCCGCGTTGGACGGCTCGCTCGGCAATTGCGCCGCGCGCTCGGGCTTGATCACATTGGTCTCGAATGCCTTGGGATTGCCCGGGCCGTAGTCGATGTGGAGCGGCAGATTGGCCTGGTGCACGGGATCGACGGCCTCGTTGATGAACTTCACCGCGGTGGCGAGATTCGGCGCGCCTTTGAGGATACAGAGCGAGGTGCTCTGCAAAATGCCCTGGTTGTAGGTGAAGGACACTTTTGCGCCCTCCTTGGCGACAGCGCTGACGCGGCCGTTCCAGGCCATCTCCATGTCGACCTCGCCGTCATTGAGCAGCTGCGCCGACTGCGCGCCCGAGGTCCACCACACCGTGATATGCGGCCTGATCTCCTCCAGCTTCTTGAAGGCGCGGTCGACGTCGAGCGGATAGAGCTTGTCCGGCGCGACACCGTCGGCCATCAGCGCGGCTTCGAGCGTTGCGAAGGGATGGTTGCGCAGCGCGCGGCGGCCCGGAAACTTCTTCACGTCCCAGAAATCCGCCCAGCTGTTCGGCGCATCCTTCGGGAACGTCTTCTGGCTGTAGGCCAGCACGCTGGAATAGAACTCGTAGGACACCGAATAGGGACTGCGATAGGCCTCCGGCATCGCCGCGCCGTTCGGAATCTTCGAGAAGTCGAGCTTCTCCATCAATCCCTGCTCGCCCCCGCGCAGGCAGTTGCCGGTCGGCGTGTCCACCACGTCCCAGATCGGCTTGCCGCTGCCGACCTGCGTCTTGATCGCGGGCCAGGCATCGGGAATGGAATCCTGGTTGATGGTGATGCCGAGCTTCTTGGCGGAGGGATCGAGGATCGCCACCGTCTGCGCCTGCTGATAGGCGCCGCCCTGCGAGACGAAGGTGATCTGCTCGGCGGCGCCGGCCGCCGTGCCGCCACATGCGAGCGCGCCCAGCAGCGCGCAGCCAAATCCAACATTCCGTGTCGTCGTCATCCTTGCCTCCTCCAGCGTCAAAGTGAACTCATCGACCGATCGCATCGAGAAACTGGTACCAGCCGGCGACCATGCGGACGGCCGGCTCCCGCAGCGGATAGAACGGAATGGGCTTCATGCGGCCGACGTCGAGCAGGCCGACGTCGGGGCTCTCGCCGCGCACGAAGGCTGCGAGATAGCGGCCCATCAGGCTGGACATTGCAACGCCGGCGCCGTTGTAGCCGAGCGCGACCAGCGTGCGGTCGTCGATCCGGCCGATATGCGGCACCGAGTCCAGCGTCATCGCGACGAGGCCCGACCATTTGTAGGCGAGCGGGACCTCGGCGAGATCTGGGAAGATGCCGACCATCGCCTTGCGCAGCGCGTCGAAGGCGGCTTGCGAATCCTGCTTGCCGAAGGCGCCGCGACCACCAAAGATCACCCGGTTGTCGACCATACGGAACCAGCGCATCATGCGCTTGGTCTCGGTATAGGTTCGCCCGCTGGGCATCAGCTTTCCCGCGAGATTGCGCGGCAATTGTTCGGTCGCGACCATGGCGCTGCGGAACGGGATCAAGGTGCGCTGCATGTGCGCGGTCGCACCGGTGAGATCCGAATAGCTGTTGGTGGCGATGATTGCCTGCTTGGCGCGCACAGCGCCTTGCGGCGTCTCGGCGACGATTCCGCCGTTCTCGCGCCTGAGCTTGACGACCGGCGACTCCTGAAAGATCGGAACGCCGCGGCTTGCAACGCCATTTGCAAGGCCGCGCAGATAGTTCAGCGGATGAACGCCGCCCGAGCCGGGATTGAGCACACCGCCCACAAAGATGCCGGAGCCGGTCTCGTCGCGCACGCCGTTCTTGTCGAGAATGCGGACCTCGGCAGAGCCCATCTCGCGCGTCATCCAGTTGGCTTCCTCGATCGCCGCCTTCAGCGTCGTCTCGTTATGGGCGGCCTTGACCTGGCCGCTGCGCGTCAGATGCGCGCTGGTGATGCCGAACTCGGACACCAGTTCCTCGACCATGTCGGTCGATTCATGCGCGATCTTGTACATGCGCCGCGCCATGGCGCGGCCGTGCACGGCATCGATCTCACGGAACGAGAGGCGGAATTTTGCGGTGATCACCCCGCCATTGCGGCCGCTCGCGCCCCAGCCGGGCCGGTTGGCCTCGAGCACGACCGGCGACAGGCCATCCTTGGCGATGTGATGCGCGGCGGAAAGTCCGGTGTAGCCGGCGCCGATGATCACCACATCCGCCTGCTGCTCGCCCGACAGCACGGGAAACGTGCGCGCCGGCTCTGCCGTGGCTTCCCACAGCGAGTTGACCGATGGCAGTGCGCGCCAGTCCCGTGTCATGTCCGCCTTCACGGATTTACGCCGCCGGCCCGATCGCCGCGTCGGCGAGCGCCTTCAACGTCGGATAATGGAAGTCCGGCTTGGTCAGCGTCTCGACGGCCGGCGTGCCGCCGAAACCGGCGATGCCCTGACGGCGCTCGATCCAGCAAACCTTGTAGCCGAGCTTCCGCGCGATCCCGATGTCGTGATACTGGCTCTGCGCGACGTGCAGGATGTCGGACTGCTTGTAGCCGAAAGCGGATTGGCGGCCCTTGTTGTAGGCGAAGAACTCAGGGTTCGGCTTGGCGACGCCGGTGTCATCCGCGCAGACCGTGTCGTCGAAGGGATCGCCGAGCGCATGCGCGTAACAGGAGAGCGCCACGCGGTCGGCATTGGTCATCGCCACCAGGCGGAACCTCGTGCGCAGGCGCTTGAGCGCCTCGACCGAATCCGCGAACGGCCCCCAGCGCAGCACCGAGAGCTGGAACGCATCGCAGGCCGCATCGTCGGCGGGCAACCCGAGCTCGGTGGCGAGATGGCGATAGACGTGGAACATCGCCTCGCTGGAGCGCTCGTAATGCTTGTCGCGGCCGCGCTTGTAGGGTTCGAAGATCTGGTCATCGCTGAGCTCGGCTGGCGTCTTTCCCGAGATCTTGCGAACCGCGGAGATCACGCCGGTCTCGAAATCGATCAAGGTGCCGACGACATCGAAGGTGAGAACCTTGAAATTGCTGAACGCGGCTTGGGTCGACATGTCAGTTTCTTCTCTCAGGTTGAACAAGGCTTGAGTTCAGTCCACCCTGGGCACGACGATGGTGTCCTCGGGGTGAAGGGTGACGGTGAGGCTGCCGCCGAGCGGGGGGATGCGGCTATAGGCCTGGTGATAGCTCGGCTGGCGCAGGCTGAGCGCGATGCCGTTGGCCAGCGCCAGGAAGATGCGCAGGCTCTCGCCCTGATAGACGATGTCGGTGACCGTCCCGGTCAGCCGGTTGCAGGCGGCATCCTGCGCGCCGTCGTCGATCAGAAGCTTCTCGCTGTGAACGGCGAGCATGAGGGCGTCGCCTGAGGGAATGGCGCGGGCGCTGCGCAGCAATGCATTGCCGAGCGCGACGCAGGCCGCATCGACGCGACGGACCGGCAACATCGTCGCCTCGCCGATAAAGCTCGCGACGAAGGAATCGGCGGGATGATCGTGCAGCCGTTCGGGCGCGTCGATCTGGATCAGCCGGCCATCCTTCATCACCGCGACGCGGTCGCTCATGGTCAGCGCCTCGCGCTGGTCATGGGTGACATAGATGATGGTGGCGCCGATGCGCTTGTGCAGCGTGCGCAGCTCGATCTGCATGGATTCGCGGAGCTGCTTGTCGAGCGCGGAGAGCGGCTCGTCCATCAGGATCAGGCGCGGCTCGAAGATCATGGCCCGCGCCAGCGCCACACGCTGGCGCTGGCCGCCGGAGAGCTGGGCAATGCCGCGCTCCGCATAGCCGGCAAGGCCGACCATGCTGAGCGCCGCGCGCACCTTGTCCGGCCAGCTCGTTTTCGGCAGGCGACGCGCACGCAAGGGGAAGGCGACGTTCTCGCCGACGCTCATATGCGGGAACAGCGCGTAGTTCTGGAAGACGACACCGATGTCGCGCTTGTGCGGCGGCATGTAAGTGACGTCACGGCCGCCGAAGAGAATCGTGCCCGACGTCGGAAGGATGAAGCCGCCCAAAATGCCGAGCAGCGTGGTCTTGCCGGAGCCTGACGGGCCGAGCAAGGAGACGAACTCGCCGGCGCCGACATTGAGGGAGACGTCATCGAGAGCGCGAACGGCGCCATAGGTCTTGCTGGCGGACCTGATCTCGACGCTTTCCGCTCGTTTGTCCAACGATCGACCTCGCCTCTCCCAGAATGGCGTGCCTCACTGCGCGCCATAAGCCTGCTTTATAGACAGCGAATTTGGCCATTCACGATCGAAGCGTGCACCGCACCATCTCTTCTCCCGCAAGCCCTGTCGTTAGGCTGTCATGCCAATGACACCAGACTTGCCAAAACCCGGCAATTGCCAAATTCTCACCGGCCTTATAACATGAAGTTATGCCTGAGCTGCGCCGCATGCTGCCGTCCAGCAACGCCCTGTTCGTCTTCGACGCAGCGGCGCGCAACGGCAGCTTCACGGCGGCCGCCGCCGAGTTGAACGTCACGCAGCCGGCGGTGAGCCGGATGCTCGGCCAGTTCGAGGAGCATCTCGGTGTCCGCCTGTTCGACCGCACGGCGGGCCGCGCCGTGCTCACCGAGGAAGGCGAGTTGCTCTATCGCCGCGTGCTGGAAGGCTTTCGCAGCATCGAGAGCGGCCTCGTCGAGATTGAGCGGCGCCGCAAGGGCACCGAGACGGTGACGCTGTCGGTCTCCTCCGCCTTCACCACGCATTGGTTGATGCCGCGCATCGACAAGCTCCAGAAGCAGTTTCCGCAAGTCGATCTGCGCTTCCAGCTGATCTCCGGCGCGCTGCGCGGGCCGGTGGAGAATGTCGATCTTGGCATGCGCTTCCGCGATCGCGACGAGCCGTCGTCCGGCGGCACGCTGATCATGAAGGAGGTCATGCTGCCGATGTGCAGCCCCGCCTATCTCGGCGAGACCGACCCCGCCGAAGGCAACACCATCATCCGCCTTGCCGAGACGCCGGGCGACTGGGCCGCCGATTACGCATCGCTTCTCACCGGACGCCGCGGCGCCGCCAAGGCGCTGAGCTTCACCGACTACGCCGTCGTGGTGCAGGCCGCCCTGCTCGGTCAAGGCATCGCGCTCGGCTGGCTGACCGTTGCCTCGCACTGGCTCCTCACCGGCGCACTGGTGCCGGCCTCCGACAGGCTCACCACCACACGGCGCCTCTGTGAATTCCTGCCGCCGCGCAACCGGGCGATGCGACCCATCGCCGCCGAGATCCGCGACTGGATCATCGCGCAGATGAAGAGCGAGATCGCCGCGATCGACCGGCTCTATCCGAAGCTCGGCGCGATGGCGGCGTGTTATTGAGGGAGCGAGGCAATGCTCTCGCTCGAAGATGAGGTCGTCATGCCCGGGCTTGTCCGGGGCATCCACGTTCTTCGTGCGACGTGGTTAGGCGTGGATGGCCGGGACAAGCCCGGCCATGACGTTTTGAGACGCGGAGGCACAAATCACCGATGCTCGATCGCGCGGATCGCGCCGCGGAGCTCGGCGAGGCCGCGGAGGCGGCCGATCGCGGTATAGCCGGGATTGGTGCGCTTGGTCGCAGCGAGATCATCCAGCATGCGGTGGCCGTGGTCGGGGCGGAACACGATCCTCTGGTCGGGCGCACGCCGCGCGTTCTCCTTCAACAGCGCCTTGAGCACCGCGACCATGTCGACGTCACCGTCGAGATGATCGGACTCGTAGAACGACAGGCCGTCGACTTCGCGCTTGGTGGCGCGCAGATGGGCAAAGGCGATGCGGGGGCCGAAACGCTCCGCCATCCCGGGCAGATCGTTCTCCGCGCGCACGCCGAGCGACCCCGTGCACAGGCAGATGCCGTTGGCCTTGGACGGCACGGCGTCGAACAGCGCCTGATAATCGTCCGCGCTGGAGGCTATGCGCGGCAAGCCGAACAGCGGCCGCGGCGGGTCGTCCGGATGCAGCGTCAACGACACGCCGAGCTGCTCGGCGACCGGCGTCACGCGCGCCAGGAATTCGGTGAGATGCTGCCGCAGGATCTTTGGCGTGATGTCGCGATAGGTTTCCAGCCTGTCGCGGAATTGCGGAATGGTCATCGGCTCGGTGGTCGAGCCCGGCAGCGCGCTGGCGATGACCATCACGAGATAGTCGATGTCGGCCTGGCTCATCTGCTCGAACAGCTTTTTCGCGCGCGCCTGCTGCTCAGGCGAGTACTCCTGAAGCGCGGCCGGGCGCTTGAGGATATGCAGCTCGAATGCCGCAAAGCGGTCCTGGTCGAAGCGCATGGCGCGGGCGCCGTTCGGCAATTCCCATTCCAGATCCGTGCGGCACCAGTCCACGACCGGCATGAAATTGTAGCAGATGCTCTTGATGCCGCTTGCGGCCACCGCCTCCATGCTCGCGATCCACGCCTCGATCGACTTCGTCGCTTTGCCGCCGAGCCGCTTGACGTCGTCGGGAATGGGAATCGATTCCACCACCGACCATGTCAGCTGCGAGCGGCCGGGCTGGCCGTTCTCGATGAAGTTCTTGCGCTCCTCGACGGCCTTGCGGGTCCAGGCTTCGCCGATCGGCACCTGATGCAGTGCCGAGACGATTTCGCTCGCGCCGGCCTGCCTGACATCGTCGAGCGAGACGGGATCATCCGGCCCGTACCAGCGCCATCCCTCCAGCATCATGGGCCTCTCCTATCAATTCGCGGTCAGCACGACCTTGACGCTCTGCGAGCGATCGAGCGCCAGCCTGAGCGCATCGGGCGCGGTCGACAGCGGCCGCTCGGCGGTCACTAGCGACAGCACGTCGACGCTGCCGTCGGCGATCAGCTCCACCGCAGTCATGAACTCGAAGCCGAACCGGAACGAGCCGCGCAGGTCGATCTCCTTGGCCATCACCGCATTCGACGGCGTCGGAATCTGCCCGCCCGGCAGATTGCCGATCTGCACCACGACGCCGCCGCGCCTGACGATACCGATCGCGCTGGCAAGGCCTGCGGCAGTGCCCGAGACCTCGAAGGCGACGTCATAGGGGCGCGAAGCGGCCTGCGCCTTCAGCCCCTCCTCGCCACCAGCGACGTTCTCGACGTGCGAGGCGCCGAGCTTGGTCGCGAAGGCGAGCGGCGCCGGCGCGATGTCGGCCACCGTGACGTCAGTCATGCCGGCGCGGTGGGCGGCGAGCATGGTCAGAAGCCCGATCGGACCGGCGCCGAAGATGATGCCGCGCTTGCCCTCGATGTTGCCGGCACGCGCGACCGCGTGCAGGCAGACCGCGAGCGGCTCCGCCAGCGCCGCAGCCTGATAGGACACGTGATCGGGAATCTTCACGCACTGTGCAGGAACGGCGTCGAAATAGTTGGCGAAGCCGCCCTGCATGTGCGGCGTCTTGGAGGCCGAGCCCATGAAATAGATGTTCTCGCAGTTCGGCCGGCCCTCGCGGCAAGCGACGCACCGGCCGCACCAGCGCGACGGGTTGACCGCGACGCGATCGCCGACCTTCAGATTGGCAGCAGTGCCGGAGATCTCCACGACCTCGCCCGAGATTTCATGACCCAGCACCAGCGGCGACTTCACCACGAAGTCACCGGTGCGGGCATGGCGGAAGTAGTGCATGTCCGAACCGCAGATGCCGCCCGCGCCGAAGCGGAGTCGCACCATGCCGTCTGCGAGCTTGTCGAGCGGATGCTCGACCATGCGCAAATCTTCGGGACCAAACAGGGTCGCGGCGAGAGCAGTAGAGGTCATTTGGACAGTCCCATGTATTTCGGCAGCCAGAGGGTCAGTTCGGGGATGAAGGTGATCGCGATCAGCGCGAGCATCAGCGGCACCAGCCAGGGCAGGATCGCCACCGTCGTGCGCTCGACCGAGAGCTTTGCCACGCGGGCGAGCACGAACAGCACCATGCCGAGCGGCGGGTGCAACAGGCCGATCATCAGGTTCAGCGTCATGATCAGGCCGAAATGAATCGGATCGATGCCGAGCTTGAGCACGATCGGCAGCAGGATCGGCACCAGAATGGTGATCGCCGCCGTGGTATCGATGAAGCAGCCGACGAACAGGATCAGGACGTTGGCGAGCGCCAGGAACACCCATTTGTTCTGGGTGATGCTGAGCATCCAGTCCGACAGCATCTGGGCCGCCTGCGACACCGTCAGCAGCCAGGCGAAGATCGAGGCTGCCGTGACGATGAACAGCACCGAGGCGGTGGTCTCGATAGTGTCGAACGTCGCCTTGGCGACGGTCCGGAACGTCATGGTGCGATAGCGCACGAGGCCGAGGAACAGCGACCAGATCACCGCGGCGACCGCGGCTTCCGTCGGCGTGAACCAGCCGAGCGTCATGCCGCCGATCAGGATCACCGGCGCCATCAGCGCCATCACCGCCGAGAAGTCGAAATACCAGTCGATCAGGAGCAGCGTGCCGAGTCCGATCACGACCGCCATGTTGACCGAGAGGCCGGCGAGCACCATCAGCCAGATCGCCATCGGGAAGGACAGCACGATCAGGATCTCGAGGCCGGCCGAGCCGAGCTGCGGCCAGGAGAACGGCGTGTCGCTGCCCCATTTGTTCTTGTGCGCGAAATAGGTGACGGTGACCATCATGAACAGCGTCAGCACGACGCCGGGAATGACGCCGCCCAGGAACAGCGCGCCGATCGAGACGTTCGCCATCATGCCGTAGATCACGAAGGGCAGCGACGGCGGGATGATGGGCCCGAGCGTCGCCGAGGCCGCGGTGACGCCGACCGAGAACTCGGTCGAGTAGCCGTGGTCCTTCATCGCCTTGATCTCGATGGTGCCGAGACCGGCGGCGTCGGCGATCGCGGTGCCGGACATGCCTGAGAAGATCACCGAGCCGATGATGTTGACGTGGCCGAGGCCACCGCGCATCCAGCCGACCAGCGCGACGGCGAATTTGTAGATGCGGCCCGTGACGCCGGCGATGTTCATGAGATTGCCGGCCAGGATGAAGAACGGCACGGCGAGCAGCGGAAAGCTTTCGACGCCGGCGATCATGCGCTGCGCCAGCGTGACGTCGGGCGTCACGCCGCTGACCAGGATGTAGAGCAGCGACGACACGGCCATGGCGATCGCCACGGGCACGCCGAGCAGCATCAGGACGAGAAAGCCTCCGAGCAACAGCAGCATGGCGTTATCCTTCCGATCCGTCGTAGGCACCGGGACGTTCGAGGACCGAGTAGCCCTGCCGCCAGTTCTGTACGGCCACCTGCACGGAGCGTGCGAACATCAGCACGAAGCCGAGCAGCACGGCGTAATAGACGTAGTCCTTGGGAAGATTGATCGTGGTCATCTGCTCGTCGCCGATGATCTGGATGTAGACCCAGACCAGTTTGATGGCGTAGCCGAAGAAGGCGATCCGGATCAGGTCGATGGCCGTCGACAGCGCGCGCGCCACGAGGTGCGGCAGATAGCGATAGACCAGGTCGACCTGGATGTGCCGCGACAGCCGCACGCACATCGAAGAGCCGATGAAGACCACGCCGATCAGGCAATAGGTCGCGATCTCCTCGGTCCAGGCGTAGCTGTCGTTGAGCACGTAACGGGTGAAGAACTGGAGGAAGACGGCGAGCGCCATCACCCAGAAGATCGCGAGCGCCACCCAGTCCTCGAACGCGTAGACGCCGAGATCGACCTTCGGCGTCGCCTCTTCCTCGAACGTATGCGCGATCTCGTCTGCGGTGATCTGCCGGTGGATTTCGGCGGTGGACATGGGGTGCTCCTGAAACCTGACCGTCGTTCCGGGGCTCGCGAAGCGAGAACCCGGAACCTCGAGATTCTCAGGTGCGCAATTGCGCACCATAGTTCGGTCCTGCGGACCGCTCCGGGATGACGACTATGTCGTCACTTCACCGCCTGGATCTTTTCCCAGTCGGCCTTGCGATAACCGAAGGTCTCGAACGCGACGTTCTTCAGCACGGTGTCGCGGAACTCGTTCTTGTCGACCTCGGTCACGGTCAGGCCCTTCTCCTTGAAGAAGGCGACCAGCTTGGCTTCGTTCTGCTTGATCTCGCCGGTCGCCTTGGCGGCGGCTTCCTGGGCCACGTCGGTGAAGGTCTTCTTGTCCTCGTCGGAGAGCTTCTTCCAGAGCGCGCCGGCGATCACGGTGTTGAGGTGGTCGACGATGTGGCCGGTCAGCACGATGTGCTTCTGCACCTCGTAGAACTTCTTGGCCTCGATCGTGGTCAGCGGATTCTCCTGCGCCTCGACGGTGCCGTTCTGGAGCGCGAGATAGACTTCGGCGAAGGCGATCGGCGCGGTGTTGGCGCCGCAGGCGCGCGGCATGGCGAGGTAGGCCGGCACGTCGGGCACGCGCATCTTCAGGCCCTTCATGTCGGCGCAGGTCTTGATCGGCTTGTTCGACGAGGTCTGGCGCACGCCGTAATAGGTCACCGCGACGATATGGTGGCCGCTCTTGTCCTCATAGCCCTTGGTGAGCTCCTTGAAGATGTCGCTCTTGGTGTAGGCGAGCAGATGATCGGCGTCGCGGAAGGTGTAGGGATAATAGGTCACGCCGATCGGCGCGAAGCTCTTGGCCGCGAAGCTGGAGCCCGAGATGATGATGTCGACCGAGCCGAGCGCGAGGCCCTGGTTGATGTCGGCTTCCTTGCCGAGCTGGGAGGCCGGATAGACCTCGATCTGGTAGCGCCCGTTGGTGCGCTTGCCGATTTCCTGCGCGGCCCAGACCGATGCGGTGTGGAACGGCTCCGAGGTCTCGTAGACATGGGCCCATTTGAGCTTGGTCTGCGCCAGGCCTGCGCCGGTCGCAGCCAGCAGCGTGGCGGCGGACATCGCCGCGGCAATCGTCATCTTCTTCAACATCGACTTTTCCTCCATCGTTCTAGTCTGCTTCTTGTTCGCCCACCCCTAAAAGGATGCGGGCCGCCCAATCTCATCGCCGACGCGCATCTCTGCTCGCGGTTCGCTTCTTTGGCGCCTGTTTCGGCTTTGCCGGTTTGGCCGCAACTCGCACCGTGCGGCTGCGCCCGGACGACGATCCTGCCGGAGTCTCGGCACCGAAATTCTGCGCAAAGCGCGCCTGGGAGCGCGCCAAGTGCTCGCGCATCGCCTCGCGGGCTGCATCGGGATCATGCGCCGCGATCGCATCGCGCACCGCGCGATGCTCGTCGAGCGCCGTGCGCCAGGTGCCCGGGCTCTCGAAATAATGCGCAAGCTGCGCGAAATAGGGATTGAGGCGCTGGTCGAACAGCTCGCCGACCACGCGCACCAGGACGGCATTGCCGAGGCTTCCCGCGATCGCGACGTGGAAGGCGCGGTCGTGGACCATCGAGGCTTCGCCGGGATGCTCGACATTCTCCATCGCGACGAGCGACGCATCGATGCGGGCGATGTCGTCCCTGGTCGCGACGCGCGCGGCCTCCTCGGCGATGGCGCTTTCCAGGAATTCGCGGGCGCGGAGCAGCTCGAACGGTCCCTCGATGACGGCGGCGGGCGCCGGCGCAGCCACGGCAGCGGGCTCGATCACATAGATGCCGGAGCCGACACGGATACGGAGGCGGCCTTCGACCTCGAGCGCGATCAGGGCTTCGCGCACCGTCGGCCGCGACACCTTGAGCTGCTCGGCGAGCTCGCGCTCGGTCGGCAAGCGGCTGCCGACCGCGTACTCGCCGCTGTCGATCAGGCTTCGCAATTGATCGGCGACCTGGCGATAAAGCCGTCTCGCCTCCACAGCTTCCAGCGGCACGCTGGTCCTCCCGAAAGGGTCGCGCGGCACCTCCCGGCGCCCGCGGCCTGCCAATTTTGGAAAATTGGTCTTACCAATTGACCGGAGCATTGACCCGATACGGGCGCCATGTCAAGCAGCGGCAAAGCAAAGGGGAGACGTCCATGCGCCAGAGTTCGACGCGTCTTGGCCGCGCCAATCTCGACCGGCTGCCGGCTGGCATCTGGCGCCCGGCCTATGACCGTTCGCGCGTCACGTCCGGGATCGTGCATCTCGGCCTCGGGGCGTTCCATCGCGCACACCAGGCCGTCGTCATCGATGATTGCCTTGCTGCAGGCAGCACATCATGGGGCATCGTCGGAGCGAGCCTGCGCAGTCCTGATACGCGCGATGCCCTCGCCTCCCAGGACCATCTCTACACCGTTGCCATCCGTTCGGCCGAAGGCACCGAGCACCGCGTCATCGGCGCGCTGCTCGACAGCGTCGTCGCGCGCGAGAACCCGGCGCAGCTGGTCGGGCAGATGGCCGATCCCGCCACCCGCATCGTCTCGCTCACGGTCACCGAGAAGGGATATTGCCATACGCCGCAGACCGGCGATCTCGACGAGCGGCATCCCGACATCGTGCACGACCTCAATGACCCTGATACGCCACGCTCGGCGCCCGGCTTCCTCGTGGCTGCGCTGGCGCGCCGGCGCGCCCAGGGGCTCTCGCCCTTCACGGTGCTGTGCTGCGACAATCTCGCCGCCAACGGCCACACCGTGCAGCGGATCGTGACGCAGTTCGCCGCGGTGCGGTCGAAGGATCTCGGCAAGTGGATCGCGGACGTGGTCGCCTTCCCCTCGACCATGGTCGACCGCATCGTGCCTGAGACGACGGACGACGATCGGGATGCGGTGTCATCGGCACTGGGCATGCGCGACGCCTGGCCGGTGATGACCGAGCCCTTCACGCAATGGGTGGTCGAGGATCGTTTCACCGCAGGCCGGCCCGATTTTGCCTCAGCAGGCGTCGAACTCGTCAGCGACGTCAAGCCGTTCGAGCTGATGAAGCTGCGGCTGCTCAATGCCAGCCATTCGGCGCTCGCTTATCTCGGCTATCTCTCGGGCTACGAGACCATCGCCGACACCATGCAGGACGCCCACTTCGCACGCCTCGCCGCGCAGGTGATGGAGGAGGCCGCGGTGACGCTGACCATGCCTGTCGGCACCGACCTCGCCGCCTATCGCACCTCGCTGCTGAAGCGCTTCGCCAATCCGGCGCTGCACCACCGCACCTGGCAGATCGCGATGGACGGCTCGCAGAAGCTGCCGCAGCGCCTGCTCGGCGCGATGCAGGATCGCCTGCGCAAGGATTTGCCGATCGCAACCCATGCGCTCGCGGTGGCCGGCTGGATGCGCTACGTCACCGCGACAGACGAGCAGGGCCGCGCGATCGACGTGCGCGATCCGCTCGCCGCCGAGTTCGCGGCGCTGGCGCGCGAGGCGGGTCCCGTCGCCGAGCGGCTCGCGCCCGCATTGCTCGCCGTCGCGAAGGTGTTCGGGCCGTTTGGTGCCGAGCCGCGCCTGCGCGAGGCCGTCACCACGGCGCTCGGCCGCCTCTACAAGGATGGCGCGCGACGGGCGGTGGAGGCGCACGTCACGGCCTGAACACACGGCGGGCAATGCTGCACTGCGTTCAAAGTCGACGGAAGTCGCGCTTGATTTTTGCCTGTCATTGCCGCACCCGGGAGGCATGGCAAAGGACAGCAAGGTCATCGCCGCGAACGCGGCCTTCTACGCCGCCTTTTCGGCCGGCGATTTCGAGGAAATGCAGCGGATGTGGGCGGATGACGACGCCATCTCCTGCATCCATCCCGGCTGGCCGGCGATCATCGGCCGGGCCACGGTGATCGGAAGCTGGCGCGACATCCTGCAGAACCCGGAACGTCCCCAGATCGTGTGCGCCGAGCCGCAGGCCATCGTCGACGGCGACAGCGCCCGCGTGCTCTGCATCGAGATTGTCGACGGCACCGCCTTGGCTGCTGCGAACCATTTCCGCCGCGTTGGCGACGGCTGGCGCCTGGTGCATCATCAGTCGAGCCCGATCGCACAGATTGTCGAGCAGTCTGAAGACGATAGAGCAAGTCATCGCGTCCACTGAGGACGGCGATCACGCCGGCGTGAGCTACTGTGCATGGGGTTGTTTTCCGACTTTGGCCCGTCATCCGAGCCCCGACAAATCGTCCAGCACGACCCGCGCATCGCTGAAATCATCCTCCCGGAAGAACAGGCTGCGGGTGATGAGCACCGGAATGTTGGCCCGCGAGGCCGCGATCAGCCCGTTGGCGGAATCCTCGATCGCGACGCAGTCGGGCGCATCCAGCCGCAGCCGCGCCAGGACTTCGAGATAGACGTCCGGTGCGGGCTTCTTGTGCCTGACATCGTCACCGGCAACGACGGCGTCGAAATCCACGGCCCAGCGCGGCCCCAGCGCCTGCGAAAGCAGTGCATCGATGTTGCCATGCGAGGTGGTGGTCGCGATCGCAAGCCGCTGGCGGCGCGCCTTCGCCGCCGCCAGCAGTTCCGCCACGCCCGGCCGCAAGGGACAGCAGCCGGTCTCGATCAGCCCGGCATAATGCGCGGTCTTGACGCGGTGCAGCTCCGCGATGTCCGCGTCGGATAGTGGCACGGCTGTCTCCAGCCTTGCATGATAGGCACGCATGCGCTCCTTGCCGCCGGTCACCCGCAACAGGTCCTTGTAGACCGCGCGGTCCCATTCCCAGCCGAGCCCGTACCGCGCGAAAGCATGGTTGAAAGCCTGCCGGTGCAGCTCCTCGGTTTCGGCGAGGGTGCCGTCGACGTCGAAGATCAGCGCGGCGGCCTGCCGGATCAGGTCGGCGGCGCCCGATGGTGCGATGGTGACCGCTTCTACATGCATCGTCATGAGCAACCATCGCCCGGTGCTGCGGCCGAGACAAATCGCAATATCTTTTGCCCGCCCCAAAAATCTCTTATGAGCGGAGATGCGCGCAGCGGCGCGATGGAACTCCGACCGGCACGGCAGAGGCATGCGGCTCTTCATTCTCGGCTATGGCTATAGCGCCCGCCACTTCGTCCGCAGATTCGGCGGCGCCTTCTTGCATATCGCCGGCACCGTTCGCGACCCCGCACAGCGGGATGATCTTGCCGGCATCGAGGTGCATGCGTTTTCCGGGAGCGATCCGGACCGCAGGACGGCCGAACGCATTAACGAGGCCGATGTCCTTCTCGTATCTATCCCGCCCGGCAGCACCGGCGATCCCACGCTTGGTGCATTCGGTGACACACTGACCGCGCGCCGCCGCAAGGTCATTTATCTCTCCACTATCGGCGTCTATGGCGATCACGCCGGCGGATGGGTGGACGAAAGCACGCCGCCGCAGGCTGCGGTCGAGCGGACGCAAATGCGGATCGCGGCGGAGCAGGCCTGGATCAATATGACAGGTGGCGATGCCGCGATCCTCCGGCTCGCCGGCATCTACGGCCCCGGCCGCAACGCACTGGCGACGCTGCGCGCTGGAACGGCCCGGCGCATCATCAAGCCGGGGCAGGTCTTCAACCGCATCCACGTCGACGACATCGCGAGCGCGATCATGGCGGTTATTCATCACCCGAACGGCGGCACCTGGAACGTGTGCGACGACGAGCCCGCGCCGCCGCAGGACGTGATCGCCTATGCCGCGCAGTTGATGGGCGTTGCGCCGCCGCCCGAAGAGCCGTTCGCCATCGCCGAGATGTCGCCGATGGCGCGCAGCTTCTATGCCAGCAGCGCCCGCGTCTCCAATGCGAAGCTGAAGCGCGAACTCGGCGTCACCTTGGCCTGCCCGACCTACCGGCACGGCCTCGATGCGCTGTGGCGCGCGGGCGAAGCACGATAGGTTCCCGCATTTCCCGCGCGTCCCAGACATGCCCTGCCTGCGCTTGACTTCATTCCGGTGCGGTCGTGATCTGGTTGTCGAGCGAGCCACGGCCTAACGTGCTCGCCTCTTGGGAGGATGCAATGAACAAGACGATCGCCATGATCGCAGCGGCTGCCATCATCACGTTCGGCGCAGCCAACGCTGCGCCGCTGCCCGAAACCAATCCCGACGACGCCGGCATCTCCAAGCCGGGGCTCGCACGGCTCGATAACTTCTTCGCGCGCGAGATCGCCGCCAAGCGCGTGCCCGGCGCGGTCGTCGCGGTGGCACGCGACGGCAGGCTCGTACACTACAAGGCCTATGGCATGCTCGACCCGGACAAGGGCACGCCGATGCCGATCGACGCGATCTTCGCGCTGGCCTCGATGACCAAGCCGATGGCGGCGGTCGCGGGCCTGACGCTATTGGAGCAGGGCCGGCTGCCGCTCCAGGCCAAGCTCTCCGACTACTATCCCGGCTTTGCGGACATGAAGGTCGGCGTGCCCCAGCCGGACGGATCACTCAAGCTCGAACCGCAGGCCTCGCCCATCTTCATCCATGACCTCTATCGCCACACGTCCGGCCTGATGTATGGCGGCCGCCCTGACAGCTCAAGTCCGGTGGCTCGGCAATATCCTGACGGCATCGCGCCCGCGATCGAGGGCGACACGCAGGCCTTCATCGATCGCATCACCAAGCTGCCGCTGGCACATCAGCCCTCGACCGTGTTCGAGTACGGCTTTTCGATCGACGTGCTCGGTGCGGTCGTCGAGAAGGTGAGCGAGCAGAAGCTCGGTGACTACCTCGCCGCCAATGTGTGGCAACCACTCGGCATGAAGGACGCAACGTTTCACCCGAGCGAGGCGCAGCGCCCTCGCCTCGCCCGCCCCTTTGCCAATGATCCGCTGACCGGCAAGCCGCAGGCGATCAAGCTCTTGGACACACCGACCAAGTTCGATTGCGGCGGTGCCTGCGCGTTCGCGACGATCGGCGACTATCTCCGCTTCGGGCAGATGCTGCTCAATGGCGGCGAGCTCGACGGCCAGCGCATTCTCGGACCGAAGACTGTCCATCATATGACCACCAACCATCTCGGTCCCGAGATCAAGAACAACGTGGCGAATGTCGAGCCGCATCGCGGCGGCTTCGGCTTCGGCCTTTCGGTGGCGGTCCGCACCAGCGAGGGCCTGTCGTCGGTCCCCGGCAATCCCGGCGAGTTCACCTGGAACGGCGCTTACGGGACGCAGTTCTTCTGCGATCCCAAGGAGCGTCTCGTCGTCGTGGTGGGAACGGCAGCGCCGGGCGAGCTCAGGAAATATTATCGCGAGCAGGTCCAGGACATCGTCTATGGCGCCATGGTGAAGTGAGACCGTTGCGCTGAAATCAAAAGGGCGGCCAATCGGCCGCCCTTCGTATCCAGCGTCAGCTCAGAACACCATATTTCCTGAACCAGGCCTGCGCCTGCTTCCAGGCGTCTTCCGCGGCATCCTTGCGGTAGCTACCGCGGTAGTCGGCATGGAAGCCGTGCGGCGCTTCGGGATAGATCTTGAACTCGGCCGTCTTCCTGTTCTGCGCGAGCGCGGCCTTCATCTGCTCGACCTGCGCGACGGGAATGCCGGTATCGGCACCGCCATAGAGGCCGAGCACCGGCGCCTTCATCTCGGGTGCGAGCTGCATCGGGCTCTTCGGCCATAGCGGATTTTCGGGATCGACCACGGTGCCGTAGAAGGCAACGCCCGCCTTGAGTGTGCTGCTATGTGCGGCATATTCCCAGACCGTGCGGCCGCCCCGGCAGAAGCCGATGATGCCGAGCTTCGCGGTGTCGCCGCCTTGCGATCCCGCCCATGCCACCGTCGCATCGAGATCGGACAGCAGCTCGGCGTCGGGCTTGGCGTTGACGATCGGCAGCAGGTCCTTGATGTCCGAGATCTTGGTGAGATCGGTGCCCTTGCGGAAGTAATAGTCCGGCGCGATCGCGAAGGCGCCGAGCTTGGCGAGGCGGCGCGTCACGTCCTTGATGTATTCGTGCAGGCCAAAGATCTCCATCGCCACGATGATCACAGGCGCCTTGGTGTTGCCGGCGGGGCGGGCGAAATAGGCCGGCATCTCTTCGGAGCCGACCTTGATCTTGGCCTCGCCGGCCTGGAGGCCGTTAGTGTCGGTCGTGATCGCCTCCCCCCGGACCGGACCGGCCGCAAGCGTGTAGCCGGCGGCGACGGCCGCGGTGGCGCTCATGAATCCGCGGCGCGAGACCGGCGCGATTTTCGTCAGGCCGACGACGTCGGATGTCATGGTGGTTTCGAAGCTCATTGGTCTATCCCTTCCTGCTGCCTGGTATCCCGGCGGCGACGCATTCGCCAGTAATTGCCGGCGAAACGCAAATCACCAGCCCGCGAGTGCGCTGTTGTCCGATTTGTCCAGCGCAGCGCTCCGGTGCAATCTCCGGCATCGGGCTCATCGCAATCGGTGGTGGCTGCAAATGCCGTACGCTTGACGTTGAACGGCGCTGCTTGTCTTTCCTGACGACACTCTGACATTCCGGCACTCGCTCGTGCTGCGGACTTAACCGTCCAGCCGCATCGCATCGCAACATCCATTAACCGAGAAAACGGTTCAGCCACGCCGCGCGGCGCTGCAGGGAATGCGTCGACTCACGCTTCTGGGACGCTTCGACCGCAACAAATGGACATCGCAGTGGCGACAATGACGCATCATGTTGCGCAGTCACCGCACATCAGCGTCAATCCACGCGTGAGCCGACGCGATTTGATTGAAATTTTCGGATGAGTTGAGCCGAGCGATTTACTCGAACTTTCTTTGTGGCGCTCTAGTTCCACGACCGGAAGTTCCACTTCCGGACATGAAGACAATCTTCCCGCGCGATCTGCCGTCCGGCACGACGAAAGACCGCTCGAGTGCTTCGTTCTCGTCCACCCAGATTGCGCTTACTCCATGGCCCAATTGAATAAAGCTTTATCCGACCTGGAATTGAAATGAGTTTGGCTCGCGAATCGATTGAACTGTTGGAGCAGGTCGCGCGCATCCTGTGGTTCGAAGGTACCAAGCACGGATTGCGCGACCGCGAGTGGATGGCGTTGCGATTCCTCTCCCGCGCCAACCCGTTCTCCCGAACGCCGTCGGCGCTGGCGAGCTACGTCGGCACCACGCGCGGCACCGCCTCGTTCATCATCGGCGAGCTCGAGCGGCTCGGCTATCTCGAGCGCAAGCGCTCGACCAAGGACAAGCGCTCGGTGACATTGAGCGTGACGCAACAGGGCAAGAAGTTCCTGGTGCGCGACCCCGTCAACGTGCTTATCGAGGCGATTGCCGTCCTCGACGACGACGTCAAGGTCCGCTTTCGCGACACGGTCCGGCATGTGCTGGATCGGTCGGACGCGGCCGAGCAGCGGCATCACACCGACGTCTGCAGGCGATGCATCTTCCTCCGGGAGGATCGCACCGCCACGGACAACAAGACCACGGTGGAGTTCAGCTGCCGCCTGTTTCGCGCGCCGATTGCGGAGACCGAGGTCGATCTGCTCTGCACCAGCTTCGAGCATCACCGCCAGTAGAAGGTCGCGCCGGTCACGGCGCCGCCTTGCGCGACGAATAGACGACGCCCCCGCTGGACTCCACCACCAGGCGCCCGTTCTCGTTCCTGATGTCCTCGATACGGCCGAGCCCGGGCACCTGCTGTCCCAGCACGGCTTCGATGACGCCATTCGGGCTTTGCAGGATCGCAATTCCCTCATAGGCCTGCCGGACCGACCAGCCCTTGATGACTTTGCGCGGCGCCGACGGCGGAATCGAACCCGTGACCTCGGGCGCAGCGACCGATGCCATCATCGGCATCGCCTGTGCCGGCGATGGCTGCGATGCAACGGTTGCAGGTACCGGGGCCTGAACCTGTGCTTGGGCGAGCTTGTCGAGCTTCGCCGTGGAGGACGAGCTCACCCGCTCGATGCGGTCCAGGTTCTCGGCAAACCTGCCGAAGCGGTCGTTGGTGGCCTTGCTCGACTGATCGACCGCGGTGCGCAGGCCGTCCAGATTTTCGGACACGCCCGACACCTGTTTGCGCAGCTGCGCCACCGTCTCGCGCAGATTCCTGATCTCGGCGTTGGCCGCAACGCTGCTCTGGGCGGGCTGGGTCGTGGTGAGATAGGCGATCACGCCGGTGCAGGCACAGACCACTAGGATGGCGGCAACCGCCAGCGTGGCGAGCGGCACGACCCATGTCGGGCGCGGCGGCGGCGGCTTGGCCACGATCACGGCTGGCTTGATCACAGCCGGCGCAGGTTTCGGTATCGCCATCTTGTCGAGGCGCGCCTTGGCGCGAATACGCTTCAAGCCCTCGAGCGCCTCTTTCGCCAGAGCTTCGTCACTCGCCGCAACACGCTTTGCGCTCGTGGCGGGCTTCGCGGTTCGTGCAGCATCGTCCTTTGTATCGCGCGCCTCCGGAGCCGGCCTCGCCGCTGCGGCAGCATCAACGGTCACGTTGGGGCGAGCTTGTCCATCGGACAACATGTGGCAATGCTCCGTTCGGTTCGATCTGTCGAACGGCAACGTTACGTGCCGAAGCTTGCCTGAAACGTGCGGATCGAAAACACTTTCGTCGCGCGCGAAGCGACGTCACATGAGCAGAAACGCATCGCGCACGTAGCGCGAGTGCGACTCGAAAGCCACACACTCGCCAAGATTTCGCCAAGCTCGAGTCCAGTCGCAATACATGAGTCGAATTGTCGCATGTGGAAACAGGACTTTGACCGTCAATCCCGGGTTGAAAACCCCTCGATTTACATGACGAACCGCACCACCCAAAAGAGCTGAAATTGTACGGGGATGCGGAACTGTAGACCGCCTACGTTGCAGAACTGGTTTAGTTTCCAAATCAACTGATGCGATTGGATATACCAAGAAACAACTCGAAGCGAACCAACAGCATCAAGCACAAATAGCAATCGCTTTGTGGCGCACGCTTGATCGGAAAACGGCAATCGTTACGGTCCTAGACAAGTGATTCTCGCCAGTTGGCGAGGAGAACGACACGGTTTCAGTTGCGTTCGGACGCGATGAGCAACTTGGCGCAACTGATCTAGGTCGTTTCTCGATCCGCTCCGCGAGGTGATCCGTAAGACACCCGCCGGACCTCACACAGTAAGCGTTTCAGTATCGAGTCGAAGTAGCAGGCCTGCGAGACGCAGGCACTGAATGCGTAGGGCTGCCCGCGAATATCGAAACCACAATAACGGTTCGCGGGATGGAATGTCGTCAAACAGCATCGTTGCCGAGCCGGGGCATCACAAACAACCAACCGGCCGCAACAAGTGCGAAACAGGGGCGAAAGACTGATGTATATTATCGTTGATGATCGCGAGAGTGTCGCGAACAGCTACGTCGGAGGGCTCGTTCGCGAAGGTGTCTCGTCGATCGGCTTCTCCTCCGGAGAATTCTGGGACTGGCTGCAATCTGCGAGTGAATCGGACCTCGCGGCGGTGGACGCCTTCCTGCTCGGGGACTGCGATGGCCGCGGAAGCCTGCCGCGGGCGATGCGCAAGCGCTCCTCGGCTCCCATCATCGCCATGAGCGGCCAGAAGATGCTCAAGAACACGCTGGAGATGTTCGAAGCGGGCGTGGACGACGTCGTGCACGTGCCGATTCACCTGCGCGAGATCCTAGCCCGGACAGCCGCGATCGCGCGCCGTCGGGTGGGCGAGTTGCCGAGGCCCTGCGAGAGCAGGATCCGGGTCTTCTTCAACGGGCGTGACCCCGAGATCGCGGGCCACGCCCTCACCCTGCCCCGCCGCGAACTGCGCATTCTCGAATATATGGTGAGCAATCACGGCAAGTGGATCACCAAGACGCAGATCTTCAACGCGGTCTACGGCATATTCGAATCGACCTTCGACGAGAGCGTGATCGAGAGCCACGTCAGCAAGCTGCGCAAGAAACTCCGCGACCGCCTCGGCTTCGACGCGATCGTGGCCCGGCGCTACGTCGGCTATCGACTCAACATTCCGGCCGGCGAGACCCTCGACGTCCCGATGCAGGAGCTCGACGAGGTCGGAATGCTCCTGAACAGGGCGCATGCCGTTCCGACTGCGTATCCGGCGGGCAACTAGCGCGGCACAGCGCTGCAAAATCGACGACGGCCTCTGCGGAGTCCCCTTCGCAGAGGCCGTTGACGTTCAGCCGCGGAGATCACGGAATCCAGACCCGCCCGAACGGAAGCATCGCGTCAGGGCAGTCCTACGGCTTCTGCTGGAATTCTTCCTTCGAGACGTAGTTGAAGTCCTCGACCAGGACGTCCTGGACCACGTCGGCCTGCATCCGTTCGTTGACGCGCTGCTTGATGGCCGTCGTGAGGATGGAGAGGTCGTAACGCGCAAGCTTCCTGAAATCGAGCCGGTCGTCGGCGTAGATCCTGCGGAAGGCCTCGTCGACGACGAACGGCTCCGGCGGAACGTTGAGCTGATGCAGGGTCCGTCCTTCCACGGTGTAGACGAAGCGCGCGACGATGTAGCCCTGCACGTTGCCGTTCTCGACCATGGGTACGCTCAGCGCCCGCGTCTTCTGGTATTGCAGCCCCTCGAGATATTCGTCCTTCGCGGCCAGCAGGCTGCCGTTCTCCTTCCAATAGGCCACGGCATAGCTCGTCCCTGCCGTCAGGATGCATACCCAGAGCCCGGCCAGCACCAGTCTGATCATTTTCCGCCCTGTGTTGCGCGGCCGGTATAGGTGCCGTCCGATTCGGCGTCCTTGACCGCCTTGACGATGATGGTCGCGACCTCGCGCACCGCGTCGTAATGCATTTCGAGCACGGAGCGATTCCGTTCCAGTCTCTCGCGCAACCGCTGGATCTCTTCGGTGATCTCGATTTCGGCGCCGAGGTGCATCCTTGCCCGCATCAGGCGGACGAATTCGAGCATGCTCCGGCTCTTCCGGGCGCTGAAATCGTCGAAATCGACCTTCTTTCCGGTCGTAAGCGCGACCGTCTCCTCCTCGACGATGCTTTCGAGCCGGCGGATCGCCGCCAGCAGGCCGCGCATCTCGTCAGATTTCGCGGTGTCGGTGGCATCGACGATCACCTCGCCGCCGGGATTCGGCAACAGCGCGGGCAACAACGCATCCCTTGCTTCCGCTTCCGTCGTCGCCTCGATGTCCACGACCGGCTGCTCCATCATCGGGGTCGCCGCGTTTTCTTGTGCCTGCATCACGAATTCACCCTTCAACTTTTGTCACCAATTGCCGGATCACCCGGCTTTCCCCGTCACGCCCGGTCCTGCCGGCTGCCCGGCGGCGAGCCGCGTAGCAATGCCGATGCCCTTGCCCTTAGCCAGCTGGCTGCCGAGCTGTTCCGCCAGCATCGACTTCCAGATGCCGCCGGCCGTGCCCTTGCCAAAGACCTCCTCCGACTCCTTCGGCAACATCGCCTCGACGAAGGTCTGGAGGATGTAGGCTTCGAACTTCCGGTACACCTCGCCTGAGGCAGGCGCCTTGATCACTTGCACCGGCGCGCCGTTGACGGCGCCCGGCTGCGCCTCGGACAACTTCGTTGCGGATTGTTCGGCAGCCGCCTTGGCCTTGCCGGCCTCCGCCTCCATCGTGGCGGCAAAATCGGCATCCGTTGATTTGAGGGCGTCGAGCTTGGCGGTTGCCGCGCGTTGCGCCAGGGGGTCGGCGGCTTCGAGCACGTCGAAGAGGAGGTCTTGTGTCGCTGTCACGATCATGTCTTGTTCCGGCTGGCTGGCCGCGGCGTCCACTCGCGCACGGCTGGGCTTGCGCCCGTCATTTCCTCGAGCGATCGCTTCTCTGCCTCGCGAAGCTTGTCGGCGAGAGCCGCCTTCGCGACCTCTTCGAGCTGCCTCACGCGGCGACTTTCGCGGCGAACCTGGTCAAGCTGCAGCGAGGCGTGCTCCTTCACGGCGCGGGCGCCCACGCTCGTCCTGTTGAGACGCCGCGCGATCGAGTCGCTCGACGATCCCACCGGCGGCTTGCCGTCGTTCAAGGCCCTGACCAGCCATTCCTGCTCATCGTCAAGACTGCGCTCCTGCTGCCGCAGATGCGCGAGCTGCCATTCGGACAGCCGCAGCTGGAGCTTCACCAGCGAGACCATCCGGCCGAGCTTGTCAGCGCGCGACGTCATGACCCATCACTCCGCCAGCCACGAGGAGACGCCGAGCATGAACTGCGTCAGGAGCTCGTCGCTGGTGAGATAGAGCAGCAGAAAGCCGCCGAACAGCACGAAGGGTACCGAGATGAAATAGACCGGAATTGCCGGCGTCAGCTTGTTGATCAAGCCGACCGCGAGATTGACGATGACCGAATAGACGATGAAGGGGCTGGTGATCCGCAGCGTCAACACGAACGCTTCCGACAGGCGCCCGACGAGCTGGTCGAGCGCCATGCTGCCGCCGAGCCTGTTGCCGGGATGCCAGACGTCGTAGGAGTTCATCAGTCCGCGCAGAACCTGCCAGTGCTGGTCGGTCATGAAGAACAGCGTGGTGACGGCCGCCATGATCAGCGGCACCAGGGCCGGCGCCGGATCGGTGTCGCCGACCGGCGTGCCGGGGATGTTGCTCAGCCCGATCGCGCTCGCCATCACGGTTGCCATGGTCTGGAGCGCGAGGAAGAACACGCGGCCGCCGAGCCCGATCACGCTGCCGACCACGAGCTCCGAGCAGATCAGCAGCGCCAGCGTCAGGGGCGCGGCATTGTCGGTGAGAGGTTTGAGGATGGCGATCAGAATCGGCGTCAGCGCGAACGTCGTGACCAGCGCGACGAACAGGCGAACCTGGGCCGGCACGTTGATGCTGGAATAGCCGGGCACCAGCATCAGGCAGGCGCCGATGCGGCAAAACACGATGAACGTCACCAGCACGCTGTCGGTAAGGCCGGAGATCACGACACGGCTCCGAGCGCCCTGATCTCGGCGCTGCGCGCGACTTCGACGTGCGACAGGATGGGCAAGGTCGGGAACACCCGCTCCAGGATCATCCGGACATAGGGCCGCGCTTCCGGCGTCACCGCCAGCACCACGCTGGTGCCGTTCTCGGTGAACTTGCGGATCGCTGTGCTGGCTTCGGTCGCGAACTGCTCGATCAGGCGCGGATCGGCGTCGAACTCGACGACGTCGCCTTTGGCATCGCGCTTCAGGCTCTGGTGGAACGCGAGGTCCCAGCGATTGCCGAGGCGGACCACGTTCAACACGCCGTTGTCGGAGAGGTCGCCGCAGATCTGCTGGGCGAGACGGGTACGCACGTGCTCTGCGACCTGCTCGGAACGCCGCACATGCGGCGCGATCTCGGCGATCGCCTCGAGGATGAGGTGAAGATTGCGAATGGAGACCCGCTCCGCCAGCAGGATCTTCAGGATCGCCAGCAGGCCCGAATAGGAGATCTGCGACGGACAGAGATCCTCGACCAGGCGCTTGTATTCGGGATCGAGCCGGTCGAGCAGCGCGCGCATGTCCTTGTAGGACAACAGCTGGGCGAGGTTGGCCCGGATCACCTCGCTGAGATGCGTGAGCAGCACCGACAGATTGTCGACCGGCTTGCAGCCCTGACGCTTGACCTCGTCGGTGAAGGCTTCCGTCACCCACAGCGCCTTCATGCCGAAGGCGGGCTCGATCACCTCCTCGCCGGGCACGTCGGGCTTGCCGTCCTTGTCGACCAGCACCAGCACCTCGCCGAGCCTGAGCTCGCCATGGGCGACGCGGGTATCGTGGATCCGGATCTGGTAGCCCTTGGGGTCGATCGAGAGATTGTCGCTGAGCTTAATCTCGGGAATGACGAAGCCGTACTGCTTGGCGAATTTCTTGCGGATCTTGGCGACGCGGTGCGCAAGCTCGGTGCGCGAGCCGAGCAGATGGACCGACAGATGGCCGCCGAGCGCCAGCTCGATCTCCGCGGTCCTGAGCTGCTCCTTGACGGATTCCTTGG
This sequence comes from Bradyrhizobium daqingense, assembly GCF_021044685.1. Lineage (NCBI taxonomy): Bacteria > Pseudomonadati > Pseudomonadota > Alphaproteobacteria > Hyphomicrobiales > Nitrobacteraceae > Bradyrhizobium > Bradyrhizobium daqingense. The sequence continues at coordinate 2,771,920 of NZ_CP088014.1, read as the reverse complement.
CGTCGGCCTGGGCGCGCTCGTCGGCCTTGCGCGCATCCTCCTTCTGCTTCAGCGCCGCCTGCCGCTTCGGCAGGGAGTAGCCGACGAAGGCCATGACGCCGCCGAGCAGCAGGAACGGCGCCATCGGTAGCCCAGGCATCAAGGCGAGCACGAACATCATCAGCGCGGCGGCCGACACCGCACGCGGATAGCCGCCGAGCTGCCGCAGCACCGCCTGCTCGGCCGAGCCCCTGGTGCCGCCCTTGGAGACCAGCAGGCCCGCCGACAGCGACACGATCAGGGCCGGCATCTGCGACACCAGGCCGTCGCCGACGGAAAGCTTGGTGTAGACGTCGGCCGCGCGCGACAGCGTCAGGCCGTGATGGGTGACGCCGATGATGATGCCGCCGAAGATGTTGATCGCGGTGATGAGCAGGCCGGCGATGGCATCGCCCCGGACGAATTTCGAGGCACCGTCCATGGCACCGAAGAACGCGCTCTCCTCCTCGAGCTCGCGGCGCCGGCGCTGGGCTTCCTTGTCGTCGATCAGGCCGGCCGACAGATCCGCGTCGATCGCCATCTGCTTGCCGGGAATGGCGTCCAGGGTGAAGCGGGCGCCGACCTCGGCGATACGCGTCGCGCCCTTGGTGATCACGACGAAGTTCACCGTGACCAGGATCGCGAAGATGATCAGGCCGATGACGAAGTCGCCGCCCATGACGAATTTGGAGAAGCCGGCCACGACGTAGCCGGCGGCGTGCTCGCCCTCCCCGCCGCGCGACAGGATCAGGCGCGTGGTCGCGACGTTCAGCGCCAGGCGCAGGATCGTCGCGATCAGCAGCACGGTCGGAAAAGCCGAGAAATCGAGCGGCCGCTGGATCCACAGCGCCACCATCAGGATCAGCGCCGACAGCGCGATGGAGAAGGCAAGGCCGAGATCGATCAGGATCGGCGGGATCGGCAGGAACAGGATCGTGAGCATGGTCACGATACCGGCCGCGAAGAAGGCGTCCGCCCCAAGGCGTCGCGGGCTGGGCAGGCTAGCAGCTAACGTATCGGCCATGGGTCACCGGCAGAGGATCCGGCTCGCAATCTGCCGCGCAAAGCTTACGCGAGGGTGGTGGCCCCCGAAGCGCGATCAGATTTGGATGAATCATAATCGCGCTTCAGGTTGTTGTTTACGCATGATCTTTCCGGAAAACCGCTTCGCACTTTTCCGGATCATGCTTTGGCGATCAGAAGCCGTGCTCGATCCGCGAATAGACCATCTCGGTGAAGGTGGACAGATGTGCGCCGATGAACGAGCCGGAGACGGCGACGACGAGGAGAATGACGATGATCTTCGGGACGAAGGTCAGCGTCACCTCCTGGATCTGGGTCAGCGCCTGGATCAGCGCAATCACGGTGCCGACCAGCATTGCCGCGCCGACCGCGGGCCCGGAGGCGACGATGATGGTCCAGATCGCAGCCTGGACGATGTCGAGGGCGTCCCGCTCGTTCATGACTGGCTGATCGTGAGCCCGGGGCCGACCGCGACCTTGGTACCGTTCTCGAGGGTCGCGATGGAGCCGTCGCTGTTGATGGAGACCGATACGACCTTGCCGGTGAAGCTGGCGCCGGTCGCATCGGTGAAGCTGACGGTCTTTCCGATCAGCCCGTTGGCCTGCGACAGCGACTGCGAGGACAGCAGCGCGTCCAGCTTCGAATTGGTCTGCATGGCCTGTTCGACCGTCGAGAGCTGCGCGAACTGGCTCATATATTGCGCGGTGTCCATCGGATTGGTCGGATCCTGGTACTTCATCTCGGCAACGAGGAGCTGAAGAAACGTGTTGTAGTCGACGCTGTTGCTCGACGTGGTCGTCGTCAAGTTGGACGACTTGCTGGTCGTGTCGGTCGCACTGGTGACGTTCATCTGGCCTCTCCGCTGTCAGGCAGCCTGGAATGGGGAATGGGTCGCGGCGCCGGCCAGGATGGCCTGCTCCACCGGGAACAGCGCCCGAATGCGCTTGAGCGCCTCGAAATAGCGTGTCGTGCCGACCAGCTCGTCGACCGCGGCGAGCCCGTCGAGCATCTCGCGGTTCTCGCACACGGCAAGCAGGGCGGCGTGGTGCTGCGCGTAGAGCACGGACGCGTCCCGGACGTCGGTCGGGTTCATCAGCATCAGCTGGACGATGAAATAGAGCTGCCGCATCGCCGTGGTGGCGTCGGACGCCTGCATGACCTGCCCTTCGAGCAGGAACATCACGTCGTTGACGAGTTCGACGGAGACCTTGCGGTCCACGCGCAGCACCGCGCCGTTGACGTAGATCCGTTCGCCGGCGCGCAAGGAGATCTTCATCAAAGTGCGTCTCGGATCAGGCGGTTGATTTCGATGAGCTGCATCACGTCGCTCGACTTCTCGTCGCGAACGCGGTCGGCTTCCCTGACCACCCACAGGCCGATCGAGATGATGTCGGCCCGCAGCTGGTCCGGAAGCCCGTTCTCAGGATGCGAGAGATCCTCGATGAAGATGGTCCACAGCCGCCGGACATAGAGCAGGCTCTCGACCTGCTCCTCGATGTGGAATGGGCCTCGCTGAATCCGTTCGAGCCGGTCGATGCCGAGGCTGAGCGCCTGCCGCTCGCGGCCCCGCGCCTCATGGCCGCTCTCGTCGACAACCGCTTCATAGGCTTCAAACGTCATCTGAACCACTCTGCACGGGAAACCAATCAACAGGACAGGATCGCGAATGTCTCAGAGATAGTTGATGAGACTGATCTGCTGGAGCTGCGAGGTCAGCGCGAGCGCCGTCTTGATCTGGGTCTGCAAGGTGTTGACCCGGACCGAGGCCTCGGTCGGATCGACCGCCTCCAGCTTCACGATCTGGTCGTTGAGGATGTCTTTCTGGATCTTCAGCTTCTCGGTCGCGCCAGTGACGCGTTGCTGGATCGAGCCGACCGTGCCGCCGAGCACGGCGAGGTCGTTGATCGCACCGCTGACGAGGCTGATGGCCTTGTCGACGACGACCTGGAACGTATCCTTGCTCAGGCTCGTGTTACCGAGGTCGGTCAGCATGGTGTAGGCCTCGGCCAGCTTGCGGAAGCCGGGCTGGTTGGCGCTGACCGAGCTGTCGACGACCTCGGTCGTGGAGATGCGGCTCGACAGCGTCTGATCGGTGGCCGACGACCAGTTGGTGTCCCAGGCCGGGCTCGCGAACTCGGGGTCGAGGGTGTTGTCGAGGAAATTCTGCATCTGCGCCGGCGTGATGGTGCTCACGCTGGCCGACGATTGCGCAAAGCCGAAGCTCGCCAGGAAGTCGGCATCGAGCTGGTTCTTGCTGGCCGAGCCGGCGACGTAGTTCGTGATCGGCTGGGTCTGCGTATTGATGCCGCCGAACAGGTACGAGCCGTTGTAGGAGACGTTGAGCGCGCCGACGAGATCCTGGAGATTGGCGGATGCGCTCGGCAGGATGATCCGCGCTCCGCTGTCGGCGTCGCGCGCTGCGATCAGGTTCTTGAGGAAGTCCGATGCGGTCTTGCCGAGTTGCGTGATCCGATTCTGGGTCACGTCGAGCCGGCCGGCGACCAGCTCGTTGGTGTCCACGAGCTGGTCGGCGAAATTGAACTCGGCGCGCAGGCTGACGTCGCGGCCCGTGCCGGTGCCGAGTTCGAGGCCGACATCGGCGAAACGGCCGGTGGTCGCCTCCTTCGTGGCTTTGCTCAGCGCCGCCTGATTGTTCGTGATCGAGGACCTCAAGGCCGAGGACAGCATCAGGGTCGAGATGTAGTTCGCGCTCATCATGACTTAGTTCCCCACGGCAGCCAGCAGGCTCTGCAACATCTCGTCGACGGTGGAAATGATCTTCGATGATGCGGAATAAGTGCGCTCGACCTGGAGCATCAACGCCATCTCGTCGTCCATGTTGACGCCGTTGAAGTTGGACAATGCCGCGGTGCTGCGGTCGAGCAGCGTGTTCTGGTACTGGACGCTGTCGTCCGCGGTCTTGCGCTGACTTTCGATCCAGCTTGCCGAGGACGAGGCGAACTCGATCACGCTGCCGCTTGGCTTGGCCTGCGCCGCGGCGGCGAATGGCTGCGGCGCGTCCATCTCGTTGATGAGCTGCTGGAGCCGTGCCGAGAAGCCGGCATTGCCGGTCGTGTTGTAGTTGAAGGCCGCGTTGCCGCTGATGGCCCCATCGCGCAGCAGGTTCGGGTTGCCGCCCGCGGCCGGATCGACCGACGCGGCCACGCTGATCATCCCGGCAAGGCCGACTGAGATCGTGGCGCTCGCGGGCATCGCCGGTGCGCCGGGATAGGTAAAGAGGCCGGGCCTGTCGGCTAGCGTCGGGATTGCCGACTGATCGCTCTCCTTGAAAGCGTCGATCAGGCCGCGCGCGATTTCGTCGAGCTGGCTCTGATACGTGACCGTGGCCTTGTCGCGCAGCTCGGCGAGGCCGGCGAGCTTGCCCGTCTTGAGCGGCATCACGGAATTGGCGCCGGTGACCGGGACGCCATCGATATAGACCGCATTGCCGGTGGTGCCGGGCGTATAGACATTGGTCGCCGCAAAGCTCACCGTTCGCGCCGTCTTGTCGAACAGCACGACGCCGCTGTCGGTGTAGAGCGCCGCGTCGCCATTGGCCCGGAGCGACATCGAGACACCAACCTCCTGCGACAGCCTCGAGACGATGTCGTCGCGCTGGTCGAGATAGTCGGTAACGTCGTCCCCGGAGATTGTCCCCTTCACGATCGCGGTGTTGACCTTGTCGAATTGGGCGAGCAGCTGGTTGATGTTGGCGACCGACGTCGCCATGTCGGCATCCGCACCCTCGCGCACGGACTGCACGGTCTTGGTCGCCTGGTTGAGCGTGGTCGCCATGTCCTTGGCTGACGTCACCGCGGCCTGCGCCAGGGTCGCATTGTCGGTCGAGTTCGCGTATTGCTGGAGCGCCTGCTTCAGCTTGGTGAGCTGCGCGGTCGGGGACTGCTCCAGCTCGGGATCGTCCACCGTTGCGGCCGCGATCTTCTGGAGACCGTCATAGATCACGCCCTGCTTGGCGGAGGCAGACGTCGCGGTGAGGACGTTGGTGAACAGGCCGCCGCTCGCGGCACGCTGGATCGCCGCGACATAGACGCCGGTGCCGGGGAGATTGTCCAGCACGGCGATCTTGCGCGAATAGCCGGTTGCGCTGGCGCCGGCGATGTTGCGCGAGATCGTCGAGGACTGGATGCCTGACGCCATGAGCGAGGCGCGGGCGGAGTCGAGAGCGGCGGTAAGGGACATGATGTGCTCTTGCCCGGGACGGGCGCTTCAGGATTCAGCGCTTCAGGTTGACGACGACGTCGAGCAGGTCGGCGCCGGTCTGGAACGATTTCGAGTTCGCGGTGAAGCCGCGCTGCGCCTCGATCATCCCGGTCAGCTCGTCCGCGAGATCGACGTTGGAATCTTCCAGCGCACCGGACTGGATCGTGCCGAGCCCACCGGTGCCGGCGTTGCCGGCCTGGGCGTTGCCGGAATTCATGTTGGTCGAGTAGACGTTGCCGGGCTCGGGTGTCAGATTGTCGGGGCTCGCGACGTCGGCAAGCATGATCGTGTACAGCGTCAGCTGCTGCCCGTTCTTGAGGATCGCCGTCACGTGGCCGGCCTCGTCGACGTCGACCTTGTCGATGGCCGCGGGAACGCTGCCGTTGACGGTGGCCTTGAAGCTGAAATCTGCTCCGACCTGCGTCATGTTCGACAGGTCCAAGGTCATCGCCGCGCCGCCCGGGACGGTGAAGGCGAGGCTCGTCGGACTCGCTCCAGCCAGCGCGCCCCTGCCGGCCGCGGTGGTGTCGAAGGTGAAGGTGGTGGCGGCGCCGAGCGAGGTGCCCGTCGCGGAATTATAGACCTGGACCTGCCAGGTGTCCGAACCCGCAGCGGTCGCAGTGTGGGACATGTAGACGTCGAGCGTGACCGCCTGGCCGATATTGTTGTAGGCGACGATCGAGCTCTTCGACGAGTAGGACGCCGGGCCGGGCGGACCGGCGATGACGGCCGCCTTCGGATCCAGATTGCCGGTCGTGAGCGTTCCGGCCGTCGTCGGCACCGGCACCTGCGAGACCTGCGCGATGTTCACGATCTGCATGCCCGCCAGGCTGTTCTGTGAGAAATTGGTCACGAGCCCGGGCTGGCCAAGCAGATAGTAGCCGGCCGCGTTGACCAGGTTGCCCTGGCTGTCCGGCACGAACGATCCGGCGCGCGTCAGATATTGCTGCGTGTTGTCGGCATTCGACACCACGAAGAAGCCGTTGCCCTGGACGGCGAGATCCGTCGTCGACGTGGTGAACTGAGTGTGTCCGGCGTCGCTGATGGCGTAGCGAACGGTCGTCTCGACGGCGCCGGAATCGTAATTGCCCGAGCCGCTCTTCAGGATCAGCGAGGAGAATTCGGTGGAAGCCCGCTTGTAACCCGTGGTGTTGACGTTCGCGATGTTGTCCGAGACCGTCGACAGCTTGTTGGACTGCGCAGACATCCCGGAAACGCCGGTGCGCATAATGCCGTAGAGGCTCATCGATTGGGCTCCTGTGGTAGGGTGCAGTTACAATGAGGGTTCTTGCTTGCGCGGGGCTGATGGAGAGGAACCATGCACAACTTCACGTCGTCAGGTTGTCTTCGGCTGACAGAACGAGCGGGCCTTGTCGGTCCACGCGCCGAAGCCGCTCGAGACGAGATGGGCGACGATGTGACAGACGTAGCGCTTCTGCGCCGGCTGATTGTTCGGACCTGCATTGTAGCGGGCGACCGCCATGGTCCAGCTGCCCTCGCGCTGCTTCAGCTCCTTCAAGAAGCGCGCGGCGTATTCGACGTTTCGGGCCGGATCGAACATCGCGCGCACCGAGGCGAACTTGTCGCCGTGATAGTAATGGTTGATCTGCATGCAGCCGAGGTCGACCAGCTTGATGCCCTTGCTTCGCATCGTCTCGAAATTCGCAATCGCGTCATTGATGTCCTTGGCGAACACGGTCTGCCCATCGGCGCCGAGCGCGTAAGGATGCAGCGCGCCACGGCGCCCGGTCTCGGTGAGACCGACCGCATAGAGAATGCCCAGCGGAATCCCGTGCTGCTGGGCCGCACGCGCCATCTCGCGCTCGCAGGGCCGCGCGCTGTCGGCAGCCGCCTGCGCAGCTCCCGCGTTACAGATAAACAGGGCCACGACGAATCTGCGGCGCCACGTCCTGGTCATGACGCGTCTCCTGGTTGGGCTGGCGCTCTTGCCGGGCCTGCCTCGCCTCGCCGTCCGACTGCCCCGACGACGAGCTGGCGCCGCCGAACGAGCCTTGCGACTGCGACGGCGGCTGCTGCTGGCTCGAAAGCTGCGACTGTGATTGGCCGGAGCCGCTCTGGAATCCATCCAGCGTGCCGTGCTGGACCGGCGCGACGTCAGCGACATAGCCCGCCGACTGCATGAGATCGCGGATCGAATCGCGCTGCTGGTCCAGCAACTGGCTGGTATCCTTGCGTTCGGCCGCAAGGTGGACGGACACTTCGGTGCCGACGAGACGCAGGCGCACGGTGACGTTGCCGAGCGCCGGCGGTTCGAGATTAATGGTCAGGATCTTGAGCGGTTGGTCCGGCGCATTGGCCTGCGACGCCGTGGGATCGGGGAGAGCGGAGGCCGCGGCGGATTCCTTCAGCTCGGCGACGACAGCGCTTGCAACCTGTTGCGGCGCATTGAACTGCGCCGGCGGCAGATGGGTTTCCTGCTGGAGCACGGTGACCTTGGTCGCCTCGGGCAACGCCTCCCGCGCCGAAGCCTTCACCGCGCGCTCCACATTGGCCGTGACGGCCTCGAAGCCAGATGCTGCCGGCATTGGTTTGGCGGTGACATCGCTGCCTTGCGGCGTGGCCGCGGCCGCCTGGGAAGCCGAGCGTGCGCCTGTCGGAGCGGCCACGGACGGCGCTGAATCGACTGCGCCGTTTTTGGCCGTGTCCGCACCCCGAGTCTCGCGCCTGGTCGTGGACGGACGCTCCTCACGCGCAGCATCTTTCCTGTCGTCCATTGCCGATGGAATCTGCGATTTCGCCGCCGGCGCAGCAGCGAGCTCCTGGCCGGCCATCGCAACAACGCTGGAGCGATCCGTGACGTCCACCTTTGCGGTGGGGTCGGCTGGGCCTTCCGACGGCAAGTCGGAAGACTTGCGGCTTGACCTGGCTTCGTCGACTGGGTCCGTGCGCTCGTGAACCGTCTCGTCGCTCGTCTTGCCCTCGGCGGGCGGGGCCAGATGCGACCGCAACGATGCGGCCTTCACGCTCGTGTCTGCGTTCGCGTCGTTGAGCGCCTTCTTCGCCAGATTGGAGACGTTGCGGAGCAGATCGTTGAACGACGAGTCCGCCTGTGATTTTGCCCCGGCGCCCTTCGTCGAGCGCGACGTGCCGCGCATGTTGAGAGTTTCGGCGAGGCCCGAGAAAGCCTGTCCGGAGGTTCCGTTGAGCTTGGTCATGGACGGCGATCCCTGGTGAGACGTTCGAGCTCGCCGAGCTGCTTCTGCGCACGCGCGACGGTCGCGGTCGACGATGCGAGGTCGAGCCGCGCCGGCGTTGCAGGAGGCTTGTCGGCTGCAGCTGCAGATCCTGCGGCGAACGGTTTTCGGATGTCGATCGCGAGCTGCACCGCCGCATTCAGAAGGGGAACGTCGCGCTCGGGCAGCTTCGATCGATCGAGCGCCTTCAGCTCGGCGAGACCGCCGTCATACTCGTCGGTGAGCGTCCGCGAGGCGCCACGGAAGAGATGCGCACGCTCGCGGTCCATCGACGCATCGGCGCTGAGCATCAGGGCGCGCTCGCTGGCTAGCCGGGTGACAGCCATCCGTCCGCGCAGCATCGCCGCGCGCGCGATCACGAGATAGAGCTTGAGACGGTCGGCGCGATCGATCTGCTCCAGCAGCGTCGCGATCCGCACAAATCGCCGCTCGTCAAGCGCGAGGCTCGATTGCGTCAGGCCCGTGGAGAAGCGCTGCCAGAAATCGCCGGCATAGATCGAGTTGCGGTAATGGCGGATATAGGCCAGCGTCAGGAACTCGAATTTGTCGAAATCCTCGGCTTGCCCGACCAGCAGGATCTCGCGCCGCAGCGCCGCCTCCTCCACCAGCGTACCGGGCAGGAGCAGGCGCGCATCGTCCAGGCGCTCGATCGCGAACGAGGCCTCGCTGCGCGCGAACAGCGCACCCTGGACCAGCGCGACCTGTCCGCCGAGGCCTGAAGGAAGCGTCCGCGGCTTGACGTCCTTGAGCAGCTCGCGTGCCTCGTCCTGGCGGCCCTCGACATAGGCGAGCGCACCATTGAACAGCCGCTCGTCGATGGTCATCCTGTCGCGCGGCAGCTTGCGGACGATCTGCGGCGCGCCGCCGCTGAGCAGGTAGATAACGACGGCCTGACCATTCTGCGCACTGCTCCACACGCCGGCATCAGCGGCGAGAAATTTCTCGCCGATCTGCCGGATCAGCGCGATGTGGCTGCCATGCGCCGCAGTGTCGCCGTTGGCAATGCCGTCCTGCACGGCCTGCAACGCGCGCACCAGCTCATACGGCTGTTCGGCTGACGGTGGCGACGGCTCGGCAAACGCACTTGCCCCCGCGAGCGGCAGCAGCAACAGCACGGCGCGGAGGAACGGCCTGATCAAGAGCGCTTCTCCCGGATCAGGATCTCGATCCGGCGGTTCTGCGCGGCCGCCGGATCGTTCGGCAGTTTCGGCCGCCGGTCGGCGTAGCCTTCGATGTGCTCGATCCGCTGCGCATCGACGCCGGCGCGGACGAGCATGTAATAAGCCATCTGCGCACGCGCGGTCGACAGCCGCCAATTGTCGTAGGCCTCCGACCGGTACGGCCGGTTATCGGTGTGGCCACGGACGATGATCAAGCCTTGCCGCTTCGTCAGCAGCGGGCCGATCTTGTCGATCACGCGAATGAGCTCAGGCCGCGGCTCGGCCGAGCCGACCGCGAACATGCCGAAGCTCGCATCGTCGGTCAGGCTGATCAGAAGCCCCTCCTCGACCTGACGCACCTCCGCCGCCGGGCCCGCGCCGGCCTTGATGTCCGACAGCGCATCCGCGATGGCGGACTGAAGCTGCTTGACGGTCGGCTGCTGCGTCTGCGCGGCATCGCGCGGTTCGGACTGCTTCGTCATATCGCCGGGACGCGCCTGCGCGGCGGCATTGGCCTGAGCGCCGGCCTGGGCATTGCCCTCGCGTGAGGCCTGCGACGGCGCCGGCCCCGGCGGCAACAACGGCGACAGGCTTGCGGACGCGCTGTCTGCGTTCGGCGCCACGCTTCCGCCGGCCTCATCCGCCTTGGCACGGCGCGCCTGCGGCTCGCTCTCGATGATGCGATCCGCGTCCTTGGACGCCTGCGGCGCCAGCTTCCAGTAACCGGGATCGAAGGGATCACGGTAGGCGTCGCCGCCCTTGAGACCGTCCTCCTCGGCAGACGTCAACGCGCCGGCGCGCCGCTGGCCGGAAGCCTGGTTCGCGCTATTGGCGATCTCGGCGAGAGTCGCATAGGGATCGCGGAACAGGACCTTCTCTTCGTAGGAGGCCGGCTTCTCCGCCGTCGGCGAGTCGCCGCGCCGTTCCTCGTTCGGCCCGGCCGGCTTGCGCCTGCCGTCCTGCCCCTCGAACGACGAGGGCTCCTTCTTGGAGAGATCCTTCAGGCCCTTCGGGGCAGGTGCGTTCTCCGCGAGCTTGATCGGATTGAAGTAGCTCGCGACCACCTGCTTCTGGTCCTGGTTGAGCGCGTTCAACAGCCACATCACCAGGAAGAACGCCATCATCGCGGTCATGAAATCCGCATAGGCGATCTTCCAGACGCCCCCATGCGGTTTCTCGTCGTCGAAGGCGCTCCGCCGACGGATGATCACGAGCTCTGGTTTGACCTCATTCATGGCGAACTACCGGCGCGCCTCCTTGAGGCGTTCGCTCCAGGCCGAGATCTGCGTCTCGATCACGGTCTGGTCGGCCACGGCGCGAACCTCGAAGCTGTCGGCGGCCTCATAGGCGATGCCCGTCCGCCGGGACTTCTCGAGCTGCACCCGCACGAGGTCCAATAGCTCGCTCGGGCCGGTGACCTTGAACACCGGCATCGGCGAATTCCCGGTCAAGGCCGCGATCTGTTCGACCAGCGATCCGATCGCCTTGTCGCGAACCGCCTCGTTGAGGAACGGCAGCAAGATCCGCGCAACGGAGCTCGCGATATTGCTCTCGATCTCGCGGCAAGCCGCCTCGAAACCGTTGACGATCGTGGCCGCCTGCTGATCGGACCATTTCGCGCGCTCCTCGCCGAGCCGGATGGCGCTACGGACGCGTTCCTCCGCAAGCCTGGCGTCGCCTTCCGCAACGCCGGCCGCATGGCCGCGCCGATAGGCATCGTCGAGGAGATTGACCGGCGGAGCTTCCGGCGCGGGCGAAGGCGGCTGAAGCTGCGGCTGGGCGTGCGGCTGCGGCTGCGACTGAGCTTGCGGCTCGCGCCGGACTTCCTTCGGCCTTGTCAGCACGTCCTGGATCTTGGGCGGCGGAGGCGTCGGCGACTTGGCGCGGCCGTTCGCGTCGAACTGCGTCAGGAATTTTCCGATTGCCGCGTTCATGCCGCCTCCTCGCGCCGCATCCAGTCTTTAAGGATCGCCGCCGCCTGTGCTTGATCGAGCCGGACGATCTGCTCCAGCCGCTTCTGTGGCGTTCGCTGCAGCTTGCCCTCGAGATCCTCGACGAGGTTGAGTTCGGCCTCGTCGCTGTCCGGCAGCGCAAGTGCGGCCGCGGCTTCGAGCTCGGCTACCTCGGCCGCTTCGGCCTGCTCCTGCTCGGCGCGATGGGTCAGAATGCCGTTGACTGCGGGCCTAAGTCCGAACCAGACCAGCATCGAGGCAACGGCGAGAATGGTCACCGCGTTGATGACGCTGCCGAGCTGCTTGTTGATCATCTCGACGAAGGTGATCGGCGGCACCGGCGCCAGCTCGCGCGAGCCCTCGATGAAGTCGACGGCCGTCACCTGAATCTGGTCGCCACGCGTCTTGTCCAACCCACCCGCCGTCGCCGCGAGCTGGCTGATCTCGGCGAGCTTGCTGTCGACGATGGCCTGGTTGCTCTTGTCGCCGAGATCGGCGACGAGACGGGCGCGGTTGACCAGGACGGCGATGAACAGCTTCTTGACCGAATAGCCGTCGCTCACCGTCGTCGTCGTCTTGGACGAGACCTCGAAATTGGTGACGTCCTCGCGGCGGGTCTTGTCCTCGCTGGAATTCTTGCCGCCGCCCGCGTTCACCTGCTGATCCGGAAGGTTCTGCTGCACCGTGGTCGGCGTCGAACGGTCCGCGTTCTGCGAGGACTCCTTCTCGCGCACGTTCCGCACCGAACGTTCGGCGCGGCTCTCGGGATCGTAGACGGTCTCGTTGATCTGCCTCTTGTCGGTGGAGAGCTGCGGCGCGACGCTCACCTCAAAATTATCCAGGCCCAGATACGGGGTCAGCGCCTTGCGGATGTTCTCCTGCACCATGCCGCCCACGGTCTTCTGCAGGCTCGCCATCTTGGTCGGTGCAGCGCTGGCCTCGTCCTCTTCGGCGAGCAGCATCGAGCCGTCGGCGTCCAGCACCGTCACCTTGTCGCGGTTCATGCCGGGGACGGCGGCCGCGACGAGATGGCGGATCGATTGTGCAGTGCGCGCCTCGATCGCGCCATCGGTGCGCAGCACGACGGAAGCGGATGGCGGCTGCTGGGTCGCGCGGAACGAGCCGCGCACCGGCAGCACGATGTGCACCCGCGCCGCCTTGACGCCCTTCATCAGCTGCACCGTGCGCGCGATCTCGCCTTCCAGCGCCCGCAGCTTGGTGACTTCCTGCATGAACGAGGTCAGGCCGAGCGAGCCGATCTTGTCGAACAGCTCGTAGCCGGAATTGGCGCTGGTCGGCAGCCCCTTCTCGGCGAGCAGCATCCGTGCCTGCATGGTCTGGCTCGGCCGCACCGAGATCGCGTCGCCGGCCGTGTTGACGTCGAAGGTGACGTTCTGCTCGCGCAGCGCCGCGCCCATGCGCGTCACGTCCTCGCGAGTGAGGCCGGTATAGAGCGTCTCGAATTCGGGCCGGCTCAGATAATAGGCGCCGCCGACGACGGTGACGAGAACGGCGAAGCCGATCAGGCCAAGGGCCATCAGGCGTCGCGGCCCGAGCTCCAGCAGATTGTTGAGCAGTTGCTGTATCTGCGCGCGACTGAGCATATGACCTCGTGGCAATGCGAACGTGTGCGACACTCCGCTGCCAACCTTGTCTGAAGGTTGCGCGAAGACGCGAGCATGCCGGTTCGCGGACGAGGCGTTGCAATTTTACAAGGGTTTGGTGACGCGATCGATGTCGGCAACCGCGGGCCGGACGATGGCGGCTCGAACGGTCGCGCCATGTCGCATTAGCTTCAGGAAGTCGATGTCAGGGCACACATCGCGCGCTCATGTCCGCCGTTCACGGCGGTGACCGTGCTCCCCTGGGGAGCACGGTCGTGTTCGAAACCGCCGCTTAGCCGCGGAACAGCGACAGGATGCTCTGGCTGTTCTGGTTGGCGATCGAGAGCGCCTGAACGCCGAGCTGCTGCTGGGTCTGGAGCGCCTGGAGGCGGGTCGATTCCGCGTTCATGTCGGCGTCGACCAGCTGGCCGATACCGCGATCCACCGAGTCCATCAGCGACTTCACGAACTCCGTGTTGTTCGAGATGCGGTTCTTGATGGCGCCGAGGTTGGCAGCGGACTGGCTCACCGTGTTGATCGCGGCAGTGACCTGCGCGATGTAGCCATCGATCGTGGTCTGGTCGGCCGCCGAATCGGTCAGCGCGCCGATGTTGATCGTGTCGACCGAGGCGCTGCCGCTCACCGTGTCCAGGATGCCGCCCGTGGTCGAGGTGTAGAGCGAGTAGTTGGCGACCGTCACCGTGATGGTGTTGATCGTCGGCGTGCCGCCGACGCGCGAGAACGACGACACCAGGTTGACCGTCGCCGGGGTGGTGGCGTTGGTGCTCAGCCAGTTGACGCCATTGAACGTCGCCGCGTTGGCCACGTTCTTCATGTCCTGCTGGATCTGGGTGATTTCGGCCTGGATCTTGGTGCGGTCGATGCCGGCGGTCTTGGCTTCGACCAGCAGCGCCTGGAGCTTGGTGAGGCCGGAATTGCTGTCGCCGATGACCTTGTTCAGAGCGGTGTATTCGGTATCGACGGTCGCAGCCGACAGGCCGAGCGAGTCGGACACCGCGGAGAGGGCGGCGTTGTCGGCGCGCATCGAGGTCGCGATCGACCAATAGGCCGAGTTGTCCGAAGCGGTCGCGACGCGCTGGCCGGTCGAAATGCGATTTTCGGTCGTCTGCAGGCTGGCGCTGACATTCCGGAGGGTCTGGAGCGCAGTCATTGCAGCGGAGTTGGTAAGCAGGCTGGAAGCCATCTTTGATGTCCCTTTGAAAGCAGATTGGATTTGGGGACATACCGGGCTTGCACCGGTACGACGGGGCGGCATCATGCCTTTGGGCTGGGCAAATGCGCGCGTGAGCCCAATTCGTCGTAGCGGGGAGACTAGTCGGCGAAGCTTGTGCGGGGCTTGTGGCGTTGTGATCCGGCTACAACAGGGCAGCCAGAATCATGGCGCAGCATCACGCCAAACGAAAGGGCCGCGCTTCGCGAGAAGCGCGGCCCTCCCGGGACTGACTCGAGGCTTAGCGGAACAGCGACAGGATGCTCTGGCTGTTGTTGTTGGCGATCGAGAGCGCCTGAACGCCGAGCTGCTGCTGGACCTGGAGGGCCGCCAGACGGGTGGACTCCTGGTTCATGTCGGCGTCGACGAGCTGGCCGATACCGCGATCCACCGAGTCCATCAGCGACTTCACGAACTCCGAGTTGTTCGAGATGCGGTTCTTGATGGCGCCGAGGTTGGCGGCACCGGAGGAGACCGTGCCGATCGCCGCGGTGACCTGCGCGATGTAGCCATCGAGCGTGGTCTGGTCCGCCGCGGAGTCGGTCAGCGCGCCGATGTTGATGGTGTCGACCGATGCGCTGCCGCTCACCGTGTCCAGGATGCCGCTCGTGGTCGAGGTATAGAGCGAGTAGTTGGCGACGGTGACGGTGATCGAGCCGGTGGTCGGCGTGGCGCCGACGCGCGAGAACGACGACACCAGGTTGACCGTCGCCGGCGTGGTGGCGTTGGTGCTGAGCCAGTTGACGCCGTTGAACGTCGCCGCGCTGGCCACGTTCTTCATGTCCTGCTGGATCTGGGTGATTTCCGACTGAATCTTGCTGCGGTCGACACCGGCGGTCTTGGCTTGGACCAGCAGCGACTGGAGCTTGGTCAGGCCGGAGTTGCTGTCGCCGAGAACCTTGTTGAGAGCGGTGTACTCGGTGTCGACGGTCGCGGCCGACAGACCGAGCGAGTCGGACACGGCGGAGAGCGCGGCGTTGTCGGCGCGCATCGAGGTCGCGATCGACCAATAGGCGGCGTTGTCGGAAGCGGTGGCCACGCGCTGGCCGGTGGAGATCCGGGTCTGCGTGGTGGAGAGTTGCGAGCTGACAGACCGCAGGGTCTGGAGCGCGGTCATGGCGGACGAGTTCGTGAGCAGGCTTGACATTGCGAATGTCCCTTTATGTACGCGTTACATTTTCACTTGGGGACATACCGGGCTTTCACCGGTACGGAGGGGCGGCATCATGCCTTTGGACCGATGTGGGTGAGGTCCAACCCGCCGTGACGCCTTGCTACCACGCCGAATCTTGCCGCCGGATTAAAATGGCCTTGAATTTCATGGCTGTAACCGGGGTCTCGCGGTTACCATCCGCTAACCATGATCGCGCGGTTCGAGCCTCGCTCCGTCACGAGAATGAGCGCACCAGTCCGGACGCCAGCAGATTCCAGCCGTCGATCAGCACGAAGAACAGCATCTTGAACGGCAGCGCGAGGATGGTCGGCGGCATCATCATCATGCCCATCGACATGGTCAGCGTCGCCACGATCATGTCGATGACGAGGAACGGCAGGATGATAAGGAATCCGATCTCGAACGAGCGCCGGAGCTCGGAGATCATGAAGGCTGGAATGATGACGCGCATGTCGATGCGCTTGTCGTCGAACTTCTTGCGGAAGCTCTCGGCGGCGAGCGCTTCGAAGGTCTGCAGATCCTTGTCGCGGACATGGGCCAGCATGAACTCGCGGAACGGATCGGTGATCTTCAGATAGGCCTCCTCCTCCGAGATCTCGTTCTTCATCAGCGGCTGCACGCCGCTCTCCCACGCGCGGTCGAAGGTCGGCGCCATCACGTAGAAGGTCATGAACAGCGCGAGGCTGATCAGCACCAGATTGGCGGGCGTGGTCTGGAGGCCGAGACCGGCGCGCAGGAACGACAGCGCCACCGCGAACCGCGTGAAGCTCGTCACCATGATGAGCAGACCGGGCGCCACCGACAGCACGGTGATCAGCGCCATCAGCTGGATGATGCGGCCGCTGGTGGAGCCATTGCCGGGCGGCAGCAGCGAGTTGAGGTCGGGAATCTGGGCGAGCGCCACTTCGGGCAGCACGGCCAGGACCAAGGCAAGCAGCAGGACTTTCACTCTCACTGGATCACCAACGTCTCAATGATCAATTCGCGCACCTTTCCGGAAGAGCGGACATTGGCGCGCTCGGTGAGGTCCTCGCGCAGATGCTGGAGGCCGCGCGATCCTTCGAACTGCGCAACCGAAGCGGAGCGCAGGTAAGTGACGATGTCCTCGCTGATGTGGGCGGCCAGAATTCCGGCGTCCTCGTCGCTCATGCTCTCGGTCACCATGGAGGCTTCGACGCGGGCCCAGTTGTTGGCGGGGGCGGCAAGATTGGTCACGATCGGCGACAGCTTTCGAAGCCGGGCGCTGCCGGCGTAGCTCGACGCAAGGGGCGGCGGCGTGGCGCTCTTCTTCGCGTCGGCGACGCGCTCGGCCGCCGCGAACAGATGCAGGCCGGCCAGCGCGCCCGCACCGATCGCGACGAGGGTCAGCACGACGACGGCCGCAATCAGGCGCATCACGTCCCCTGCTCCCGCGATGCGGCCCGGCCGGCGCAGATCTCAGAATGGTGCCACGGCGTCATAGATCCGGTGTCCCCATCCAGGCTGTTGCACGTCCGACAGATTTCCGCGACCGCCATAGGACACGCGTGCCTCGGCGATCTTGTCGTAGGAGATCGTGTTGGCCCGCGAGATGTCGCGCGGACGCACGATGCCGCCGACATTGAGCACGCGCATCTCAGTGTTGACGCGAAACTCCTGCGAACCGCTGATCATCATGTTGCCGTTCGGCAAGACGTCGGTGACGATGGCCGCGATGGACAGCTTGATGTCCTCGGTGCGATCGATCTGGCCGTTGCCCTTGATCTGGGTGTTGGTGCTGAGATTGGCGTTGGCCGAACCCGTATCGTTCCATCCGGCAACGTCCATCAGCCAGTCGAGCCCGAACTTGATCTGCGAATCGCGCGAGCGATCGGTCTTGTTGTCGAGCTTGGCCTTGTCCTGCATCGAGATGATCACCGTGACGACGTCGCCGGTGCGCCGTGCCCGGGGATCGCGGTAGAGATCGGTGCCATCGTCCCAGGTCGAGCGATAGCTGACGGGCGTGCGCATGCGCGGCGTCACGGGAATCGGATAGGCCTGCGTCCGCAGGCCGCTGCCGACCGGCGACAGTCGTGGGCCGGTCAGGACTTCGGCCGGGTCGTGGTAGCATCCGGCCAGGGGCGCCGATGCGAGCGCGAGGATGAGGATGAGGATCGGCTTCTTCATCTATCTGGTCTTTCCGTCGTCCACGCGGCGCATCCCGCCCAGCAGGTCCGCAAGGTGCGCCGCGCGCGCCGTATCCATCTCGTTGAAGATAGCGCTCGAGCTCCGCGGGCTCAGCTTGGCCAGCACCGCGGCGGCGGTCTCGTCGGACATTCCGGCGATCTGGGTCGCCGCAGCCTCGGGCTTCATGCGCGAATAGATCTCGACCACGCTGGCTTCGGCCTTCTTCAGGAACTCGTCGCGTAGCGCCATCCACTTCTCGTATTCGGCACGCTTGGTTTCGACCTCGGCGATGCGCTCGCGCAGCAGGCTCTCGGCCTTCTCCAGTTCCTTGAGCTGCCAGGCCAGCCTTGCATCGACGGCAGGGTCGGCGACATTGCTACAGAACAACGCGACCTCGTTGTCGGCGGGGACAGTGGCCTGTGGCGCGGCGGGCTTCGGTGGCGCCGTGACGCTGCCGGGCTTGGCTGCACGGACAGGCGCCGGCGTCTCCGCAGCCGGCACTGCGCCGGTGATGGCAGGTCCGGAGTCCTCGGCCGCCCATGCGGTGGCACGGATAGCGTCTGCGCCTGGAATCGGAGAGGCCAGCTTCTGCGATCCGGATGCGCGGGCACGCGCGAAGGACAGCAAATTGAGCGGCTTCGACGCTTTCGCCTCGTCCAGCGCCAGCACGGGCGAAGCGCCCGCAAGCGTCCATACCGCGACGAGGAGGAGTTTGGCTTGGTGATCCAGTTTCAGCATCGGGCCGCGCGCGATTCTCGGTCGAGACCAGAGCATTGCGCGACCAAGCTTGCACGACGCTTATGCATCATTGCACGATGACGTCAGCCTGCAGTGCGCCTGCCGTCTTGATCGCCTGGAGGATGGCGATGATGCCTGACGGTTTCAGGCCGATCTGGTTCAGCCCGCGGACCAGGCGCTGCAGATCGACACCGCTGAGGATCGCCACCTGAGATCCAGCCTCGTTGGCCTCGACCACCGTCTGCGGAACGACCACCGTCTGCCCACGCGAGAACGGCGCCGGCTGCGAAACCACCGGCATCTCCGTGACGCGAACCGTCAAATTGCCGTGCGTCACGGCAACGGTCGATATCCGCACGTCGCGTCCGATCACCACCGTGCCGGTGCGCTCGTTGATCACCACCCGCGCCGGCGTATCCGGCTCGACCGTCAGCTCGCCGATTTCAGCCAGGAATCGCACCGGGCCGATGTGGCGCGGCTTCGACAGCACAATGGTGCGATAGTCGCGCTCAAAGGCGATCTGCGCGCGATAGCGGCCGCCGGCATAGCGGTTGATGGCGTCGAGGATGCGCGTTGCGGTGACGAAGTCGGGGTTCTTGAGCTCCAGCACCAGGAACTCCATTTCATGGAGACTCCCCTGCACCTCGCGCTCGACCAGCGCGCCGTTCGGAATTCGCCCCGCGGTCGGCGTGCCCTGGCTGACGTTCTGTGCCTGGCCGCCGACACTGTAACCGGCGACCGTGATCGCGCCCTGCGCGACGGCATAGACCGCGCCGTCCGCCGCCCGCAGCGAGGTCATGACCAGCGTGCCGCCGAGCAGCGAGGTCGCATCGCCGAGCGACGACACCGTCACGTCCATCCGCTCGCCGGCTCCGATCGAGGGTGGCAGGTCCGCGGTCACCATCACGGCCGCGACGTTGCGCGTGCGCAGCGTGGTCGGCCGGGCCGGGTTGTTGATGCTCGTGGCCTCGTTCCTGACATTGATGCCCATGTTCTCGAGCATCGATTGCAGGGACTGCTCCGTGAACGGCGCATTGCGCAGCGTGTCTCCGGTGCCGTTCAGGCCGATGACGAGACCATAGCCGACGATCTGGTTCTCGCGCAGTCCCTTGATGTCCGCGATGTCCTTGATGCGGACGGCGGCCTGGGCGCTGGCGGCGGCGAAGAGAAGGACGAGCGCGAGCAGGATTCTGGTCATGACCCGTCCACGACCTTGACCGTGCCGTCCGGCTGTACGACACCCCTGATGATCACGCCGGTGTCGGTATTGCGCACCGGAATGAGCGCGCCGGCCGCGCCCGACTGCATCGCCGAGCCGTAGGTGACGATGGACAGCCCGCTGTCTTCCACCACGACCTTGACCATGGCGCCGCGGGCGACCGTCCAGGGATCCTCCACCGCATTGGTCGGGATCGGCTGGCCCGGCAATAGCGTGCGCCGGGCCATTCGACCGACCAGGACCTGGCGTCCTTCGATGAACATGGCGACGCCGAGCAGATTCGGCGCGAAGCCGCGCTCGATGATCATGTCGTCCCGGATCAATTCGCCCGCCCGGATCGAGACGGCCGGCACCGGCAGCCGCTTCTCCTCGGCCGCGGCGAGGCGCGCCGAGACGAGCACCAGCAGCACGGCGGCCAACCCGCGCATGATCAGGCCCACCCTGTTCAACATCCAGACACCGGAACTAGCGCATGCCCTTCGACACGGTCGAGGCCATTTCATCCGAGGCCTGGATGACCTTGGCGTTCATTTCGTAGGCGCGCTGGGCCGAAATCAGCTCGGTGATTTCCTTGACCGGATCGACGTTGGAGGCCTCGAGATAGCGCTGGTTGATCTTGCCGTAGCCGGCATCGCCGGGCAACCCGACCACCGGCGTGCCGGAGGCCGTGGTCTCGCGGTAGAGATTGCTGCCGAGTGGCTCGAGACCTGCTTCGTTGGCGAAATTGGCGAGATTGAGCTGGCCGATCTGCCGCGGATTGATTTCGGTGTCCAGCTTGGCGAACATCTGACCGGTCTGGTTGACCGTGACCTCAACCGTGCCCTGCGGCACCGTGATCGCGGGATCCAGCAGATAGCCGTCGATCGTGACGAGCTGGCCGTTGGCATTGGTGTTGAACGAGCCCGCGCGGGTGTATTGCACCTCGTTGTTCGGGCCAAGCACCTGAAACCAGCCGCGGCCGTTGATCGCGAGGTCGTAGGGATTACCGGTCTGCGTCAGCGCGCCCTGGATGTGCAGCTTGCGGATCGCCGCCGACTTGACGCCGAGGCCGAGATTGCTGCCTTCCGGGATCGGCGAGGAGCCGTTGACGTTGGCGACGCCCTGCATACGGTCCATCTGATAGAACAGATCGGTGAACTCCGCACGCGCGCGCTTGTAGGAGGTCGAGTTGATGTTGGCGATGTTGTTGGCGATGACCTCGACGTTGGTCTGCTGGGCGTTCATGCCGGTGGCCGCAATGGCGAGCGATTTCACGATCGTCACTCCCTCAGATCAAATCGACATCCGAACGACTTCCTGGTAGGCCTGCACGACCTTGTCGCGAACGGCGACCGCGGTCTGCAAGGCCTGCTCGGCCGACATCAGCGCCTCCACGACGCGCCGCGTCGATTCCTTGCCCTGTATCGCCGAGATCGACGCCGCCTCGCCCGCCTTCAGCGTTCCGATCGCGTCCGTCGTCACCTGCTTCATCACCGATTCGAAGCCGACCTCGTCACCGGACTGGATCGCGGAGGTTGCCGCCGACGAGATGGCCTGCGTCTCGGTCGCCCGGCTTGCCGCTTGGCCTGCGGAGACCGCCGTGGATGAAATTGCCTCGAGCATTGTCAGCTCCTCAGGAGATCGATGGTCATGCCCAGCATCGATCTCACCTGCTTCACGACCTGGAGATTGGCTTCATAGGACCGGCTGACCTCGCGCATGTCGGCCAT
Organism: Bradyrhizobium daqingense; assembly: GCF_021044685.1. Classification (NCBI taxonomy): domain Bacteria; kingdom Pseudomonadati; phylum Pseudomonadota; class Alphaproteobacteria; order Hyphomicrobiales; family Nitrobacteraceae; genus Bradyrhizobium; species Bradyrhizobium daqingense. Next base: position 2,750,511 of record NZ_CP088014.1, on the reverse strand, counting down.
CTCGATCATCATGTTGACGTTCGGCAGCTTGACGTAGCCGGCCTTGTCGGCAGCGGGATGCCCCGGATCGTACTCGACGCGATACGGCGTGGTGTCGGCCCCGATCTCCTTGACCTTCGCCAGCTGCGCGCCCGAAGCGCGATCCATGGCGGCATCGAAGGTGATGGTCTTGCGCTGATACGGATCGGCGCCGGCGGTGCGCCCGGTCGATGTCGCGTTCGCCAGGTTTTCCGACACGATGCGCATGCGGGTCGATTGCGCTTCGAGCCCGGAGCTCGCGACCGTCAATGACGATTGAAGAGAGTCCAGCATGTCAATTCACCTCAGGCCTTTGCGCTCGACAGGACCATGCGGTGAAACGACCGCACGATTGCCGAGTTCATCGAATAGTCGCGACTGACATCGCTGCCCTTGATCATCTCCTGCTCGAGGCTGACGGAGTTGCCGGAGTGCACGACTTCCCAGCTGTCCTTCTTGTCGATCTTGCGTGTGTCGGTCTCGGCTGCGGACAGCTGCATGTGCGAGGGCGACGTCATCGCGAGCCTGACCGGCATGCCATCGAGCACCTTGTTGAAGGGCTCGACGTCGCGCGCCTTGAAGCCAGGCGTGTTGGCGTTGGCGACGTTGGTGGCGATGGTCGACTGGCGGAGTTCGAGATAGCGCGCCTGCGACGATGCCAGTCCGAAAAGATAAAGCGGTCCCACGACAACCCCGTTATGTTCTGTTGGGGCAAGCTTAGGGTCGCAAGCTTTCGTCAGGCTGATGCAGCCCGCGCCGTCCTCGGAAATCTATGGAACCTTCTCGGACCGCGCCGCCTGCTTGGACTGCAGGAAGTAGATGATTTCGGCGACGGGGCGAAAGAATTCGGCCGGAATCACCTGATCGACCTGAACCGCCTCGTAGAGAGCGCGTGCCAGCGCCTTGTTCTCGATGACGGGAATCCGGTTCTGCTCGGCGACTTCGCGGATCTTCAGCGCGATCACGTCCATGCCCTTGGCGACGACGAGCGGCGCGGCGTTCTCCTCGCGCTTGTAGCGCAGCGCGATCGCGAAGTGCGTCGGGTTCGCGATCACCAGTGTTGCGCGCGCGGCGGAGGCGATCATGCGCTGGCGCGAGCGGTCACGCGCGAGCGAGCGCAGGCGCGCCTTGATCAGCGGATCGCCTTCCGCCTGCTTGTGCTCGTCCTTGATCTCCTGCTTGGTCATGCGCAGCTCGCGCCGCCAGTGGAAGCGCGACCAGGCGAGATCGATCGCGACCAGGACGATGGTCGCGATACAGATTGCCGAGACGATCCGCATCGCGATGTTGAGGATCATCTCCGGCAGCGCCACCGGATCGGTGTACATCGCCTCGAATGCCTTCGCTTCCGACGACCGCAGCACGAAGGCGACGACGGCGGATACCGAGGCGAGCTTGAACAGCGACTTGGCGAACTCGACCAGGCCCTGCGATCCGAACAGCCGGCTCCAGCCGCTGACGGGGGAGATGCGCGACAAGTCCGGCTTGATGCGGTCGAGCACGAGGCGCGGCGCATTCTGCAGCAGCGAGGATGCAAGGCCGAACGCCATCAAGATGACGACCAACGGCACCAGGAATCGCAGCGCCTGCAGCCCCACCACGATGAGCAGGTTCTGCGCATCCGCCCCGGTCGTGAGGGGGAAGCCTTCGGGATCGTCGAGGAAGCTCCTCAGCGTCGGCGTTAGTTGCTGCACGCCCTGGCCGATCAGAAAAGACAGGATCACCATCAACGCCGCCATCGAGGCGAGGATGGAAGCCTCCCGAGAGACCGGGATTTTGCCCTGTTCGAGCGCGTCACGGACTTTCTTCTCGGTCGGCTCTTCTGTTTTGCTCTCCTTATCGGATGTTTCTGCCATGCCCGTTCAGCGGTCAGCGGAAGACCAGCTCATCCTCCTGCTCGGGGTTGAGCTCGATTTCACCCTTTTCCGCGAGGTCGAGCGCGAGATCGGTGATCACGCGCCGCGCCTCCAGCACGTCGCGCTGGTTCGACGGCTCGCCGATCGCGAGCTCGTGCTCGACGACGCGGCGGACGCGCGAGGCGACCGACGACAGGATCAGCTCGCGGAAGTTCTTGTCGGTCCCCTTCAGCGCGACGACGATGCGGTCGGTCGGCACCTGGTCGAAGATCATGGTGCGCGCCTTCGGCGTCAGGTTGACGACGTCATCGAAGGTGAAGAGCAGCTCCTTCAGCACTTCGGCCGATTTCGGCCGCTTCTCCGACAGGCTTTTCAGCATGTCCTCGATGTGGCCACGCTCCATCTTGTTGATGATGTCGGCGACGCGGGCGTAGGTGTCGGCGCCGAGGTTGCGGGCGAAGTTGAGCGTCAGGTCCTCATGCAGCGTCTTCTCGATGATGCGCATGGCGTCGTCGACGATCGGCTTGAGGCTCAGGACGCGCCGCATCAGTTCGTTGCGCAGGCTCGAGGGCAGCTGGCTCATGACCTTGGCGGCACAGGCCGGCTTGACCTTGGACAGGATCAGCGCCGCCGTCTGCGGATGCTCCTTGGAGAGGTAGCTCGCCAGCGAATTCTCGGACACCGACGAGACCCGATCCCAGACCGACCGGCTCGAATTGCCGAGCAGATCGGACATGATCTGCGAGACCTGGTCGGCCGGAAGCACGTCACCGAGCACGGCTTCCAGGCCGCCGAGCGTGCCGAGGATGTTGGCTCCCATCGAGAACTGCTGGGCGAATTCCTCGACGATCCCTTCCAGCTCCTGCGCCGTGATCGGCCGCAGCTCGGCGGCGGCCTTGGTGACGATGCGGATCTCCTGCGGCTCGAACTGCTGAAGCACGCTCGCGGCCGCCTGCCGGCCCATGGCCAGCAGGAGCGCCGCGACCTTCTCCGTGCCGCCCAGCGTGGCGACGCCTCGCGGCTTGACGGGAGCGATGCCGACCTGTGCCGCCATGGTCAGGTATCACCCTGCCCCAGCGGACCGACGATCTCCGTCAGCGAGACGCCGAAGCGGGAATTGTCCTCTTCGACCACGACCACCTCGCCGCGGGCCACGATGCGGCCGTTGACGACGACATCGACGGGCTCGCCGACCCGGTGATCGAGCGGCACCACGGCGCCGCGCCCGAGCTTCATCAGGTTCGCCACCGGAATGGTCGCGGACCCCAGCACCACCTGCATGGTGACGGGAATGCGCAGGATGGCATCGACATTGGCGAACTTGCCGGTCTCCTCTGCCGTGCGCGCGGCGATCTCCGCCAGCCGCTCCAGTGGAGATGTGTCGGCATGCCCCTCGTCGGATGCCGATGCTCGCGTGGCAGACTCATAGTCGAAGGATTGCGCCATGTGGTATCGCCTCTTGGTATTTCCGCTGCCGGAGCGCCGTGGCGTTCCGGCCGTATCGCCTTCGCCGGCTTCGGCTTCAATGCTTGTTCACTTCGACACCGGCGCTCGCGGTGGGCCGGAGCCCGGACCTCGCATCGAGTGCCGCGATCGCCTCGTGGGCCTGATCGATCTTCGTGCTCAGCACATTGGCGAGCCGTCCGAGATTTGCGGTGGAATCGTGCGCCGCATGGATGACCGTGTCGAACGCCCCCGCCGTCTCCTGGACGATGGTCGAGAACTCGCCCTGATAGCTGCGCAGCCGCGCCAGTTCGCGGTGCATCTTGGTCACCCGCATGCTGGTGAAGGCGAGCGCGATCAGCAGCACGGCATCAACGAGATAGGATATCATCGACGAACTCCCGTTTCTGATCGACCGGATCGGCCACCTGCATGGCGTAATAGCCGTCGAGCTGGCCGATCTGGCACCAGAACAGCACCTGGTTGTTGCTTTCGAGCCGGGCGAGCGTGCGCGGCGTGGCTTCGAGCTCGAGCACCTGCCCGACCTGGAATTTCACGACATCGCCGAGGGTTATCATCTTCTCGTCGAGCACCGCGCTCAGCGTCACCTCGGTGCGGTGAACCTCGCTCTCCATCTGCTCGCGCCAGCGCGGATCGGACGCGCGTCCGTCGCTGACGACGACATGCGCCAGCTTCTGCCTGAGCGGGTTGAGCGCGGAGTGCGGAATGATCAGGAACATCTGGCCGCCGCGATAGAGCGCCTGCAACATGATGTTGGCGCAGATCGACATGTTGCCGCTGCGTCCGATCGCCAGCGAGGCCATGGCCGTCTCGACCCGCTCCACGCGGAACGTGACGTTGGAGGTTCCGGCAAAGGCGGATTGCAGCGCCTTGGCGAACCGCTCGAACAGCGCCTGCACCAGACGAATCTCGATGTTCGAGAATGCGCGCTCGACGTCGAGCGGCGGCTCGGCGCCGTCGGACCCGAACATCGCCTCGACCATGGTGAACACGAAATCGCGGTCGAGCATAATGATGACGCGGGAGTCCCATTGCTCGGCATAGAGCACCGCCGCCACCGCGTTGGCCTCGTAGGGATTGATGATGTCGCCGACGCGGTCATTGGTGATGCCGTTGACCGAGAAATAGCAGGGCGTTCCGGCCATCGGCTGCAGGCTGTCGGTGCACGATGCCGCCATGCGATCGAAGATCACATTGAGCATCGGCATGCGCTCGATGGAGATACCCGCCGCGTCGAGCAGGTAGTTCGGCAGCTGCTTGCGCTGATCGACCTCGACGTCTTCCATCATCATGCGCGGGCAGCCTTCGGTTCGGCTTCGGCTGGGACGGCCTTGGGACCCGTGATCGTCTCGTTCTCGACGACGTCGATCGACGGCCGCTCGGTGCTCGCGATCATCTTGCGGCCGTGCTCGACGGCGATCTGCGGCATGGCACCGTTCATGAATGCCAGCAGCGTCTGCTTGACGATGATATAGGGCCGGCACTTCTTCTCGCGCGTCATCTTGATCTTGATCGCAAAGGGCGAAAGGACGCCGTAGGACAGGAAGATGCCGGCGAAGGTGCCGACCAGGGCCGCGCCGATGTAACCGCCGAGCAGCTTCGGCGACTGGTCCAGCGCCCCCATGGCCTTGATGACGCCGAGCACGGCGGCGACGATGCCGAGCGCCGGCAGCGCCTCGGACACCGTCACCAGCGCATGATAGGGCGACAGCTTGCTCTTCACGATGGTGTGGATCTCCTCATCCATCAGCGCCTCGATCTCATGCGTGCGCGCATTTCCCATGATGATGAGGCGGACATAGTCGCAGATGAACTGGAGCAGCGCCGGGTCGGAGAGCACGCTCGGAAACGCCTTGAAGATCTCGGATGAGGAGGGATCGTCGATATGCGCCTCGACCTCGTTGCGGCCCTTGCCGCGCAGCTCGCGCATCAGGGCATGGAGCGCACCGAGCAGGTCGAGATAATAGCGCTCGCTCGGCACGGCCCCGGTGATGGCCTGCATGCAGGCGACCCCGGTGTCCACGACCGTCTTCCACGGATTGGCCACGATGAAGGTGCCGACGGCGGTGCCCATGATGATCACGAACTCCCACGGCTGCATGAGCACGGCCAGATGGCCGCCCATGGCGGCAAAGCCGCCGAGCAGTGCCGCCACCGTGATGAAAATCCCCACGAAACTGCCCAACACGCCGCTCCATCACCGATCCCACCGGAGATATCTAGTCGGCGAGCCTTGCGCGAAGCTGGCTTGCGGGCCGCCAGCCCCGCGCAAGCAATTCGCGGCAGCTTGCGACGACGTCGCGGGAGCGGCCAGAGGAACGCGTCTCATGCTATCCACCATCGCGGATTACACCAGACTGACCAAGGACATGAGCAAGTCGCTGACGCAGGTCGCGACGCAGCCGGATGTCAGCCGCGAGACCGACTATTTCCTCAGCCACATCGGCGACGTGAAGACGATCGACGATTTCCTGAAGGACTACCGCCTCTACTCTTATGCGATGAAGGCTTACGGCCTCAGCGACATGATCTATGCCAAGGCGTTCATGCGCAAGGTGCTGACCGAGGGGGTCGGCAACAAGAACACCTTCGCCAACAAGCTCACCGACGTCCGCTACCGCGAATTCGCCAGCGCCTTCAACTTCGCCGCCCTCGGCAGCAATGCGACCAAGACCGCCCAGGCCACGACCGGGACGGCGACGCAATATGTCAGGCAGACGATGGAGCAGAAGGCCGGCGACCAGAACGAGGGCCTGCGGCTGGCGCTGTATTTCACCCGCAAGGCTTCCACCATCACCACCTCCTATCAAATCCTCGCCGACAAGGCGCTGACGCAGGTGGTTCAGACCGCGCTCGGCCTGCCCTCGACGATCAGCGCGGCCGACATCGACGCCCAGGCCAAGATGATCACGGACAGGATCAAGCTCACCGACTTCCAGGACCCGGCCAAGGTCATGAAGTTCGTGCAGCGCTTCGCCGCGATGTGGGATGCGACCCAGGCCCAGAGCGACAACTCGACCAACCCCGCGCTGGTCCTGATCGGCGGTGCCTCGTCGATGGCCAGCATGGATATCGACATGCTCTCGAAACTTCAGTCCATCCGCTTCGGAAAGTAAGTCATGCAATCCGCTCTCTATGTGGGATTGTCGGCGCAGGTCGCCCTCGAAAAGCGCCTCCAGACGATCGCCAACAACGTCGCCAACGTCAACACCGCGGCGTTTCGCACCGACGTGGTGAAGTTCGAGACCGTGCTGTCCAAGGCGGGCGCAAGTCCGGTCGCCTTCTCCTCGCCGGGCGACAACATCATCTCCCGCGAGATGGGCAACATCACCGAGAGCGGCAACCCGCTCGACGTCGCCGTGGTCGGGCAGGGCTGGATCGCCTTCGCCGGTCCGAACGGCACGGTCTATACGCGTGACGGCCGCCTCCAGATCGCCCCCAACGGCGACCTTCAGACCGTATCGGGCTTTCCCGTGGTCGATTCCGGCGGCGCGCAGATCACGCTCGACCCGAACGGCGGACCGGTGTCGATCGCGCGCAGCGGCGCCATCACCCAGGACAACAACGAGATCGGCACCATCGGCCTGTTCAACATTCCCGCCGACGCCAATCTCGAGCGCTACGGCAATTCCGGCGTCACGCCCGACCGTCCCGCGACCGCCATCGCCGATTTCTCCCGCGACGGCTTCAAGCAGGGTTATGTCGAGGGATCCGGTGCCAACCCGATGATGGAGTTGACCAAGCTGATCGCGGCCTCGCGCGCCTTCGACGGCACCAATTCGATGATCGAGGGCACCGAGAGCTCGCTCCAGAACGCAATCCGCACGCTGGGCGAACCCGGCAAATAGACTGCGCCCCGCGCGCAATGAGGTTGGACGGTTTCCTTGAACGCTCTTCGGCAACTCGAATGGGCGCTGCTGGAGCTTCAGCAGAGCACCCCCCTGGCAAGCGTCAGCGGCGCGATCTCCGAGATCGCACCGACGCATTTCCGCGTCTCCGGCCTGTCGCGCTTCGTCAGGCTCGGCGAACTGATCGGCGTCAATTCGGCCGGCACGCCCCAGATCGGCGAGGTGATGCGGATCGACAGCGAGGGCATCATCGCCAAGCCATTCGACCGCCAGTTCGCCGGGGGCCTCGGCTCCGTCGCCTACCGCATGCCGCCGCTGTCCTTTGCGCCCGATCCGAGTTGGAAGGGCCGCGTCATCAATGCGCTCGGCGCGCCGCTTGACGGCCAGGGTCCGCTCACCCCGGGATCGCGCGCGGTCTCGGCGGAAGCCGAGGCGCCTTCGGCCATGAAACGCTCGCGGGTACACAAGCCGCTGCGCACCGGCGTGCGCGTCATCGACCTGTTCGCGCCGATCTGCGCCGGCCAGCGCGTCGGCATCTTCGCCGGCTCCGGCGTCGGCAAATCGACACTGCTTGCGATGCTCGCCCGCAGCCAGGGTTTTGACACGGTCGTGCTGGCGCTGGTCGGCGAGCGCGGCCGCGAGGTGCGCGAGTTCATCGAGGACGTGCTGGGGGCTGACCGTCATCGCGCCGTCACAATCGTATCGACGGGCGACGAAAGCCCGATGATGCGGCGGCTGGCGCCAAAGACGGCGATGGCGGTGGCCGAATATTTCCGCGACCGCGGCGAATCGGTGCTGCTGATGGTCGATTCGATCACCCGCTTCGCTCACGCCGCCCGCGAGGTCGCACTGGCCGCCGGCGAGCCTGCCGTTGCGCGCGGTTACGCGCCGACGGTCTTCACCGATCTGCCGCGGCTTCTGGAGCGCGCCGGCCCCGGCGAGGAGGGATCCGGCACGATCACCGGAATCTTCTCCGTGCTGGTCGACGGCGACGATCACAACGAGCCGATCGCCGACACCATCCGCAGCACGCTCGACGGTCACATCGTGCTGTCCAGGCACATCGCCGACCAGGCGCGCTATCCAGCCGTCGACGTTCTGGCCTCGGTCTCCCGCCTCGCACATAGCGTCTGGGATCCCGAGGAGCGCGAATTGGTCAGCAAGCTGCGCGCCATGATCGCGAAATACGAGGACACGCGCGACCTTCGCCTGATGGGCGGCTATCAGTCGGGACGCGATTCGGGCCTCGATCAAGCGGTCGACATGGTTCCGAGAATCTATAACGCCATGCGGCAGGACGCTTCGGCGCCGCCGAGCGCCGATCCGTTCCGCGAGCTCCGCGACATGCTCAAAGGCGACTAGAGCGCGTCGAGAATCATCATCGCGCTTCAGGTTGCTGCATAGTTTTCCCACTCCTGGGCCGGCGCGCGATGCGTGCGCACGCCGCTCGACGTTTTCGACAGGTGTTTGCGCATGCCGCCACGCTTCCAGCGCATGCACAGACATGACCGTCACTGGCTTTCACGGCTTTTTGCGTGTCCACCGTTCAGGCAAGAGCAGCGAGCGGCCGCGATCGACGGGCCATTCCAAGCCCGAGGCAACGACAACCGGCGCGTGCAATCCCTGCGAATTCCCTCAAATCTCCCGACGGATCGTACAAGTTGTGGATGACATGGCGATGCGCATCGTCTTCATGCACAACCTTCGATCAACTTGCATCAACGGCAGACAATGACGTGCCGTGCAATCAAACCGTCGCAGAATTGCGTGCATGCTGCGCGTCTCAGCGTATTGCGTTCACCTTCATGTGTTCGGACGCGCGAGATTGTCTTGAACGTTACATTCGCCTGCTTCGACATCCAATCTCCGCGAGTGTCTTGACTTGATTTTGTTGAGAAGCTCATTCATCGTTTCGGTTGAATACAAGAAACGTCTGCTCGTGACTTGAACTTTAGGGGCTTCGGTTGAGCTACTCCGATCCATCGTCTGCTGGCGACGGCAACTCGGGCCCCCGTGCGACGGCGACGCCATTGGTGTGCCACAAGCGACCCGACCTTTCGCTCCGGACCATGCGGGTCCCGTCGGTCCAGGTCGGGTGCGTCGTGAATCGCGCCTTCGAACGAGAGCGCGCTGCGGTTTTCTCATCGCGCACCTCCAGCGCTCTGACGCTTCGCGATGGAGTCGCGCGCCAGGACGCAAAGCGGCTTCGGGACGCCGCAGACGAAGTTCCGGGGACGAGGTAGATTCATGCCATTGGCACGAGAGGCCGTCGAGCTGCTGATTCAGGCGGCGAGGGCCTGGTATTTCGAGGGCCATCAGCATGGACTGCGCGATCGCGAATGGATGGCGCTGCGCTTTCTCGGCCGTGCCAACCGATTTTCACGCACGCCCTCCGCGCTCGCCGGCTTCATCGGCGCCACCAGAGCGACGGCATCGCAAATCGTGAAGACGCTCGAGAGCAAGTCCTATTTGGTGCGAAAGCCGTCGCACGAAGACAAACGTTCCGTCGTGCTCCACGTCACCGCCCAGGGCGAGAAATGCCTGAGTCAGCACGACCCGATCAATCACGTGATGAACGCGGTCACCGCGCTCGGAACCGAGGAATGCATCAGGCTTCGCGACTCGCTGCGGGAGGTTCTCAATCATCTCGACGCGGCCCATCAGCGACTGGATGCGAGCATCTGCCGGGATTGCATGTTTCTCGCCGAACGCGGCCCCGGCAGCGGCAAGGGACGCGCAACGGCCGAGTTCATGTGCCGGTTGTATCGCGCTCCGATATCGCTCGAGGAGACGGAGCTGTTGTGCACGAGCTTCGAGCGCACCCGGGACCGTCCGAAGATCGAGGAACATCTCGGTCGCGCGCGCGTGGCGAGCCAGGGATGAGGTGCGTGCGCAGTCGTTCCCGCGGTCGTGCGACCTTCGCGCGACCGCTTCAAAATGACGGAGCAAGGTGAGCCAGGGGCGGCACGGTCCATGCGGAGAGATGGGCCCCGGCTCTGCAGCGCATCGTCGAAGGGACGCTGCGCTGCGTCCGGGGCACGAGAGCGGAATGCGGCGCACACTCTCTCCACGTCATTGCGAGGAGCCCCTGCGACGATGCAATCCAGAGTCCTTTCGTGGAGGGATTCTGGATTGCTTCGTCGCTTCGCTCCTCGCAATGACGGAATTTGGAGCAGCATCCCATCTCCAACAAAAAATATATGACGCGCGGACACGGCTTCGCAGCCTCGCGGCGCATTTCGCCCGAGCTTTGCTTGATCGCTCCACCCTCATAGCCAAGAGGGTGCAGGGAAGGCCGGGTGCCGGCGGCACCCGCGGTCCGCTGCGCAAAAGCACACGCAGGAAGAACCGCACAGCAGCATACAGGTGAAGCCCAACACACGGCCTTCCCTGCGCGATGGTCGGACGGCTTATGCCGTGCTCTCCCGGGAGCCGAGTTCCTTCTGGCCTCCCTCACCCTCACGGAATTCACCGGCCCTGCGCCGGTTGGCGCAGACGCCGCCTCCGCAAGGGCTTGACCGTAGCAACGACGGCCAGGACCACACGGTTTTGCCGTACGCACGGTTCGTTGGCGCCACAGGGTTCGGCGGCGTTGTGCACGTTGCCACCGGAATATGACGCGACGAACCTGACAGCGCCGCTCGTCCGCGCGATGCCTCAGGGCTCACGGAGAGCAATCCGCCCTGCCCTTGGCTTTCGCGCACGACGCTGCTGCGTCCACCGCAAGCCCGGCTCTGCGACCACACGACAACATGACCGCCCCTCAAGGGTGAGCCGGGATGGGCGACACATACGCCAATTCCGAATTTCGGTAAAGTGGAATATTTTTCCGAATCTGGGTTGACAGAGGGCGACACATGCGAATGCGGTAGCCCACGGATCGCTGCACAAAAAAACACCCGGCGGTTTCCCGCCGGGTGCTCATTCAGCCGTTGCGAAGATATTACCAGTTGCGCTGGGCGCGGAGCAGCAGGGTGATGCTGTCCTGGTCCTTCAGCTGGTACAGGGCGGCCGGCTTGGCCGTCGTACCGGCACCGGCGTAACCGACGGTTCCAGAGTACTTCTGGTCGAGGCGGGTCCAGTTCAGGTCGCCCGAGAACGTCAGGTTCTTGACCGGGGTCCAGCGGGTGATGAGGCCGACCTGGCCGATGGCGAAGTCAGGGTTACAACTCGTGACACCGGCGAGACCGCCGAACACGCCGCCTGCACCGCCAGCGCCGCAAAGAGCGGTCTTGGCGAGCGAGCCGTACTGCGCCTGAGCGTAGGCACCGTACAGCGCGGTGTTCCAGTAGGGATCCCAGTTGTGGGTGTAAGCACCGCGGAAGCCCCAGGTCTTGACCGTCTCCTGCTGGCTGCCCGTGATGAACACGGTGTCCGGAGCATAGGCGAAGCCGACGCTCTGGTAGGCAACGCCCGAGTTGCCGAACATCGAGTAGGAGCTGCCCGCCAGGTTCTGGAAGTTGTAGCGGGTCGCACCGTCGGTGTAGACGCCCGAAATGTTGATCACGTCACCCGCACCGGTCGGGATGTTCTTGATCGACAGAGCGAGCTGAACCGCCCAGCCCCACTTGTCGTCGGGGTGGCCAGTCGGCTCGGTCGCGCCGTAGTAAGCGACGTGGTTGTCATGCGCAGCGACCGACGCCTGGAACATACCCCAGGCCTGGTCGACACGGACCATACCGACGAGGTTCGGCGAGCGCGAACCGCCGATGGCGTTGGTGCCATACGTACCACCGATCATGCCGCCTGCGGTCGCGCCGGTCAGGTTGACGTTGCCGGCCTGATAGTAGGCCGTCGCGTCTTCCGCCGAGAACGACGCCGTGATGCCCTGACCGAAGTCAGCGGTGTAGGTGAACTGGTTGACACCAGTGACCGTGCCGGAGCCGCCGACGAGGCTGTCGATGTTGTTGCCGGGATAGTTGGTCCAGGGCGCGTCGAACTGCGACACGGCCTTACCCATGGTGAAGCCGGCGAACTGGATGAACGCGTAGTACACGCCGAGCGAACCGGCCGAGGTGTTGCCGTCGGTGCCGTTGACCGACGAACCGACGAGCGCCGGCGTCGCGCCGGAGGTGTTGAGGCCGAGGTTGCCGGTATAGACCGTGCCACCCGTCGCAGAGCCGGAGCCCTGATAGCCGCCGGTGGTCCAGGTGAACACGCCGTCGAAGAAGGTACGGACGACGCCGTATTCGGTCGCGGTGCGCGTGTCGATGTTGAGATCCTGACGAGCGCGCATGTTGTAGTAGTTGCTCAGGCGGTTGTGCGCACCGGCCGGAGAGCCGTTCGAGATGCCGTAGTTGCTGTTGGTGTTGAACGCGACTTCAGCGCGCAGATAACCACCCAGCTTGATGCAGGTGTCGGTGCCCGGGATGTAATAGAAGCCGGCTCCGTACAGCGAGCAGATCTTCACGTATTCGACCGCCTTGGCCTTCACGGGGAGATCGGCAGCGAACGCCCCGGAGGCGGCCATCAGGCCGGCAGCCGAGCCGAGCAAAAGCGTCTTCGTTAACTTCATTAGGTAAACCTCCAGGTCGATTCAGGGGGCTCGGCTCCTCGGAGGACACCGCTTCACCCTCATATTTCCGTTCAATTCAGATCCGCACTGAAGGTCCGGTCTGAAACGACAGCGAGGTGCCCCCCCTCCGTCGTGCTTCACGTATAGTTTATAAAAACAACCGCCTCAATTTATTGATTTGGTGAACTGAAAGTTCGGCGACAGATGTTGCTCGCGAGCAACAGAGCAGCGGGAATTCCACCTAACACGTTGAATAAAAAGTAAAAAGCCCTCAGGGGGCATCCCGAGGGCTTTCTTGGAGGTCTCACATCGCTGTCCATCGACGGGGTCAAGAGCAGCAAGGAATGAGTGTACGGAGACGTAATTGAATTAATTGATTTCTGCAAGCATCAAATCGTCGGACCATTTCAACAATGTCGCGCCTTTGGCCCTTGTCGGAGCGCGACATAGGAGACGTCCCCGCGATATCCCGATAGAACATTGATCCAAGAACAAGAAAAAGAAGGATCAACGTCATTACGGGGGGCAACGCGGCATGATCGAGAAGAAGCTCGACAAAACGATCAGGGAATTCATCTGGAACATCGTCGAAATCCACGCGCAGCTGGACGACATTCACACCAGCTGGGCCGGACTGTTGGGCATTACCCAGCCGCAATGGCTGATCTTGATGGCGATCACCGAGCTGGACGAAGGGCGAGGCGTTGCCGGCATCGAGATCGCGAACAAGTTGCGGGTCCACCCGGCCTTCGTGACCAACCAGACCAAGATCCTGGAAAAGGGCGGCTTTCTATCGCGGCAGCCGGCAACGGACGATGCCCGCTTCATTCTGATGTCGCTGACCGCGAAGGCGACGGCGGAAATCGAGAAACTGTCCAAGAGAAAGCTCGCCTTGAACTCGACCATGTTCAACGAGCTCGACGAGAAGACCTTGAGTGAACTGAATGCCGCGCTCGCAACCATTGCCAGGAACGCCCGGCTGGCGGCACGATTGCTGGCTATCGACGCCTCGTGATCGGCCTTCATGGCTCGCGACATCCACTCCAGCTCTTCACGACGAGGCCAAAGCGCGCACCGCCATGGCCTGACCGCGCTACAGGTATGTCACGGGTTCATGCTGACGGGCAGTCCCGAGCTTGCTGTCGAGCCAATCGAGCACGAAGTTGTCGACGGCGATGAAATTCTCGACCTCGCCGAGCGGGTGCGGCACGTTGTTGGGCACGACGACCGAGCAATCCGCTCCACTCTCCCGATAGCCGGCTTGCAGGTCGAGAGCATCCTGCTCCCAGATCATGGAGCGAGTCCCGACGACCATGAGCAGCGGGCACGGAAGCCGGCGCGATGGCAGCAACGAACCCGCCGAGGCTCCGTCAGGGACGGCCGGTCCGAAACTGGTCATCCGCCGCAGCGCTCTCCGCATGACCGGCGTCGAGACACCGCCGTCGCACACCGCCGCCGCGATCCTGCGATCCGAGAGGGCGAGACGCGACGCGTGGGAGGCGCCCGCCCCTTCACCATAGATCGCGATCCGCTGCGAATCGACATCGGGGCGAGCTTCCAGATAGTCCAACCAGCACTGAAGCCTGTGCTCCGGCTTGAAGGAGCGATGAACAGTCGAATTGCCGGCATTGACGAGCAGCAGCGACATGCTCCCGCAGAGCGAGGCCGGCAACAGCCTGCTCATCATCGAGCCCAGGGTGATGTCCCCGTCGCTGACGCAGATCACCGCCGGCGCGGTAGGTCCGCGACGGAGCGCCGGCAGGAAGAAGCCGGCCAGCACCCCTTGATCGAAGAAATCGATCTTGACGCGCTCAATCGCCAGACCAGCCTCGGCCTCGAAGCCTCTCAGGCCGATACCGACCTCGTCTGCGAGATCGGCACTTTCGACATCCCCCGGACAGGACAGAGTCCTGACGACTTCGAGGGCCGTCAACGAGCAGAGCCACGCTTCCCGCGCAATCTCGGCGGACCCAACGTCGCGCGCGCTCTCGGCCAATGTGCGGTAGTCGTCTGCGAGTCTCAGCCAGTCCGAAATCCACAGACGCCGGTGCGTCTCACGCACGAGCTCGGCGACGGACAGGCTTTCGAAAAATTGTGACGCGCGATCCCGCAAGCGGGCCAGATTTTGCCCGGCACCGTCGCATGCGCCGCAAGGCCAATGATCCCCTTCCATCTCAGCCCCCGAGCGACGCCGTCAACAATTGCCCGGACTTGTGTCCAGACCGGCGAATTTCGCGTTCTGCACAGCGCCCTGCGCAACTGCTCGATGCCATCGCAGGCGCACCGTTTCATCTAGGCGTCGCGCGGCGGGGGCACTGCGCGAGACGGCCGGCATCCCAAACGAGCCAACTTGGGCACCAAGTCGAGGCCGGCTCAACTCAATCGTCACGTCCCAGCTCCATCGCTGTTGCACAAGTCATTCGCCGCGCACACTTGCGATGCGGGCCTCGTCGTTTCTCGTTGCGATCGGCGATGAAGACAACTTAACCGCCGATAGAACAGACATGCCTGTCTGTGCCGTCATTGTGAAACCACGATATGGTGAGCGATGCGGCGGTTTGCCGCTTCATCGAAGCCAACCGGCGACATGACAGGACGATGACAGCGAGCCGGCCAACTTGCTGATCTTCTGCACGCGACGTGCGACGACGTATGATCGCACTTCACAGAGCGCCCGAACGGACGGGACATCCGAGAGATCGGATTCGGTGAAGTCAATTCGGTGACGCCTGCGGGATTGAGCAAGCGGACCGGGCGGCATGCGTCGAAGCCGCGAGCGCCTTGACCCGTCGCGCGACAAACGAGCGTCCGTGGCCAGATCGCGCGAGGCAGGCCGGCGTTCGCGCCAGCGGACGGAATGGTCGTCGAATTGCGCACCCCTCCATCCGGACGACCCAGACTCCGGTGCGGCCTTGTATGCATTATCCCAGTTGCCATCCCCGCGGACTTCGCTTTACATGCTGGCAACTCGCCCGCGGATGACGGCCGGGGCTCAAAAATCACACACATTCTCAAGGGGACGGAGCATGGCGCGCAACATATTGATTCTCGGGGCTTCTTACGGCTCACTGCTGGGCACGAAGCTGCTGATGGCGGGTCATAACGTGACCCTGGTCTGCCGCGCCAAGACGGCCGCGCTGATCAACCGCGACGGTACCGAGGTGCGCATCAAACTGCGCGACGAGGCGGTGCACCGGGCAATCTTCTCGCGCAATCTGCCCGGCAAGCTCGATGCGGTGACGCCGGCCGATGTCGACCTCTCCCGCTACGATCTGGTCGGCCTTGCGATGCAGGAGCCGCAGTACACCAACCACACGGTGCGCGTTCTCATGGTCAAGATCGCCGCGGCGAAGCTGCCGTGCCTGTCGATCATGAACATGCCGCCGCTGCCCTATCTGAAGCGGATTCCGGCGCTCGCGGACATGGATCTCGAGGAGGCCTACACCAATGCGCAGGTGTGGGAGCGGTTCGAGCCGGGTCTGGTGACGCTCTGCTCGCCCGACCCGCAGGCGTTCCGTCCTCCGGAAGAAGCCGCGAACGTGCTTCATGTCGGCCTGCCCACCAACTTCAAGGCGTCGGTGTTCGCCGACGAGAAGCACAACAAGGTGCTGCGCGAATTGGAGGCCGACATCGACGCGGTGACGCTCGACGGCCTCGACGTGCCGGTGAAGCTGAAAGTGTTCGATTCGCTGTTCGTGCCGTTGGCGAAATGGTCGATGCTGCTGACCGGCAACTACCGCTGCATCACGCCCAACGAGCCGCAATCGATTCGCGACGCCGTGCATGGCGATCTCGAGCGCTCGCAGACGATCTACGACCATGTCGACGCGATCGCCCGCAAGCTCGGAGCCGATCCGCAGGACCAGGTGCCGTTCGCAAAATATGCCAAGGCCGCGGAAAGCCTGCTCAAGCCGTCATCTGCCGCGCGCGCGGTCGCGAGCGGCGCACCCTTCATCGAGCGCGTCGATCTCCTGGTGAAGCTGATCTCGCATCAGCTCGGCGCGCCCAACCCCGAGATCGACCGCACGGTCGAGACCGTGGATCTGAAGCTGAACGAGAAGATCGTGCAGGGCGGATCCGGCGCGCAGTAGCGCGCTGTTCCGGCGGACGCCGGTCTCACGCGCCCAGGAACGATTGAACCCAGATCAGGCCGGTCACCGCGACCAGCGTGACTGCGCCGGTGCGCGTGATGAGGTCGGGATGTCCGAGGCGGCGGGCGCCGCGGCCGAGCGTTGCGCCAAACGTCACCCACGCAATGCCCGCCGTGACGATCAAGAGCGCGATCACGGCAAGCCGGGGCACCAGCTCGAACGGCCCCGCCTGGAGCGGCAGGAGCAGGAAGGCGAACACCAGCGCCTTGGGGTTCAAGAGCGTGGTGAGCAGCACGTGATTGAAGGTCACCGGTGCGCTACCCCGCAGTTCACGCGACCGGAACCGCCAGAGCATGACGGCCAGGCACAGGATGTAGACCGTCACCGCCACGCGAAGCACCATGGCCGCGAGCGGGATGTCGCTGACGATCGGACCGAGCGCGAGCCGCAGCAGCGTGATCGTCAGCAGATAGCCGGCGAGCTCGGCCGCGAGCAGATGCAGCGAGCGCGCGATGCCGCCCCCCGCCCCCGATGTCGCGAGCAAGGTGTTGGTCGGCCCCGGCAATGCCAGCAGGAAGCAGGTCGCGGTGAAGAAGGTCAGAAAACTCATCGGCCCAGCTAACAGGTTGCGGGCTCACGGACCTTGATCTGAATCATTCTCCGCCGCGAATGGGGATCCCTCATCTGCACCGTCGCTTGCTTCCAGGCGCGGCGCTGTTCGCGGTGTGGCGCAAACCCAACGACCATCATCGCCCCTGGTCGCGCGACGGATCGCCTTCGTGCTCATGCGTGGCCGGCCGATATCACGACTGCGTGAGACGATCGCAGGGCGCACGTCACATCCCGGCATCCGGCGAGCAAAGCAAACCGCTTCCACACGAAATCGGCGCCCTCGACGTGTACGCCCTCTGTTCGCGCAAACGTTGCATGCGCGCAGCACGGGCTCGGCTTCTTGCCCAGCTGCAAGAGAAATGAGCAACATATCTTTTCAAGTCAGGTGTCTATGACCTGTTTGCCGGTCTGTTTTTCCGGCTGGAATCGCAATGCACGGCTGAAACCGAGAAGAACAACAACAATGGATCAGGCGATGCTGACCGTCGTCCGCGCCGTGGAGGCGGGCGCGACGACGTTGAAGGGCGTGATCGACGCCACCGGACTGTCCCGTCTCAAGATCGAACGTGCGTTGAATCTGCTGGAGAAGCAGAAGCTGCTGGTCCGCAACGGCCAGGGCTTTCGCGCGACCGGCCTGCCGAAGGCGGTGCGGCCCGCTCGGCAGTGCGGCTCATGCAACGCCTGCTGCGATATTCTGGAGGTGGCCGCCGTCGACAAGCCGGTGAACCAGCTCTGCAAGCATTGGCAGACCGGTACGGGCTGCACCATCTACGATCGCCGCCCGCAGATGTGCCGCTCGTTCGTCTGTGCCTGGTTGCAGGGCCATCTCGACGAGTCCTGGTTTCCCGCGCAAGCGGGCCTCGTGGTGCATTTCAGCCAGGACGCCGTGAACGTCACCGTCGACGACGAATGCCCCGATCGCTGGCGCGAGGAGCCCTATTTCAGCAAGCTCGTCGAATGGTCGCTGAACGGCATCCGGCGGATCGGCAACCGCGGCTATGCGACCCTGGTCGTCGCCGGCGCGGACCGGTTCCTGCTGCTCGGACGCACCGTCGTTCCGGAGCCGACGCTGTTCGGAACTGCGTTCCTGCCGCTCACTAGCGATACATTCCGGTTCTGGCGGGCGACGTCGCCGGAGCATCTGCAGCGGTTGCACGAGCGCATTGCCGAGATCGAACGCATCAGGCAGGAATTCGGCTCCTGCGCCATCCCCGAGAACGAAGACGACGATCCGCACGCGCCGTATCGGCCCGCACTTCTACGGTTGTCGCATCACGCCTGAACTCTGCCGTGGGCAACGCAGCCTGATTCGCGCCCTGGCGCTCGACGCGCGCCGGCCGGGTTGATAAGCCGCTGTCCGCGAATGACGGGGACTTGAGTCGGGACATGACGGTTGCGATCGAGATGGGGCAGACCACGGCGGGCGCCGCGGCGGCCATGGACCTCGAGGAACTGCTGGCGACCCGTCTCCTGGTGCAGGGCAATTCGGGCTCCGGCAAGTCGCATCTGTTGCGGCGGCTGCTGGAACAGAGCGCGCCCTGGGTGCAGCAGGCCATCATCGATCCCGAAGGCGATTTCGTCACGCTGGCGGAGCGCTTCGGCCATCTCGTGATCGAGGCCGAGGATCACACCGAACGCGGCCTTCAGGTCGCCGGCGAGCGCGCGCGGCTGCATCGCGTCTCCACCGTGCTCAATCTCGAAGGCCTCGACGCCGAGAACCAGATGCGCCGTGCGGCCGCATTCCTCGGCGGCATGTTCGATGTCGACCGCGACCATTGGTACCCGATGCTCGTGGTCGTCGACGAGGCGCAGCTGTTCGCGCCGGCGGTGGCGGGCGAAGTCTCGGACGAAGCGCGCAAACTGTCGCTCGGCGCGATGACCAATCTGATGTGCCGCGGCCGCAAGCGCGGCCTCGCCGGCATCATCGCGACGCAGCGCCTGGCAAAACTCGCCAAGAACGTCGCGGCGGAAGCCTCCAACTTCCTGATGGGCCGGACCTTCCTCGACATCGACATGGCGCGCGCCGCCGACCTGCTGGGCATGGAGCGGCGGCAGGCCGAAGCGTTTCGCGATCTCGAGCGCGGACAGTTCATGGCGCTGGGGCCTGCGCTGTCGCGCCGTCCGCTGCGTTTGAACATCGGCCCGACCGATACGAGCCCGCGCAATTCGACGCCGCGGCTGATGCCGCTGCCGGAAGCGACGCTGGAAGATGTCCGCGCCGTGATCCTGGCGGCGCCGCCGCCCGATGCCAGCCGGCCGCAGCGGCGGCCCGCGCCGGATCTGCTCGAGCAGCTCCGGGCGGCGAAGGCCGCCGCGATCCCGGAGATCCAGCCCGAAATCGTGGAGGCGCCGGTCAGCGCCGAGGAGCTCGCGCAGCGGCGCGAGCGCGTCGATCGCACGCTGCGCGCCGTGCTGGCCGAGCCCGACGCCGGCTTCCGCGCCATCGGCGTGCTCTATCAGGAGTTCGTGGTTCGCTGCCGCATCGAGGGGCTTGGCGCGGCGGTGCCCGATCTCAACGAATTCCGCCGCATGCTGACGCATGCGCGGGCCGGGCTCGGCACGGATCTCGCCGAGGACGACGCCTGGCAGGACGTCTCGCTGCGCGCCTCGATCCTGCCCGACGACATGCAGGGCGTGTTCATGATGCTCGCGCGCGCGGCCAGGGAAGGCTGGCCTTGCCCCGGCGACGCCGCGATCGCCCGCGCCTACGGCTCGCATTCGCTGCGCCGCGCGCAGCGGCTGCTCGGCTATATGGAGGAGCAGGGCCTGATCGTCGTCCAGGTCGACGGCGGCGGCCGCCGGATCGTGACGCTGGTGGAGCTGGCCTGGGCGACGGCGCCGGGCGATCCCAATGGCGACGATGTGCCGGCGGAGCCCGCGCGGAGCGCGGCGGCGCTCTGATCCGCCGATTTAGAATCGTCTCAGGCCGCCTCGAAGCCGCGGGCTGCATCTGGCGCACGGCGCGCCCCATCCGCAAACATGCGGCGATAGAGCAGGACCGAGACGAGCCAGGCCACCGCAAACAGCGCGACCACGACGAAGCCGACATTCGCCAGCGATTCGTTGAGCCCTTCCACCACCGCCCAGAAGCCGCCGGACAAGCCGAGGCGTTCCGCGATCAGGCCGAGCGCCTCGACGCCGCCGATGAACAGCGCCACCGCGACGGAGGCGCCCGTGATCGTGAGATTGTACCAGAGCTTGCGCAGGGGATCGACGAAGGCCCAGCGATAGGCGCTGACCATCAGCGCGGAATCGGCGGTATCGACCAGCGCCATACCGGCTGCGAATAGCGCCGGAAAAACCAACACGTCGACAAGCGAAGCGCCGCGCGCGGCTTCGCCGGCGGAGATGCTGAGCAGGCCGATCTCGGTCGCGGTGTCGAAGCCGAGCCCGAACAGGAAGCCGAGCGGATACATGTGCCAGGGCTTCGTCACCAGGCGGAACATCGGGCCGAGCAGCCGCGCCAGGAACCCGCGCTTGGCGAGCAGCGCATCGAGGCCGGCGGCGTCGTGAATGCCCTGCTCGCGCGCCATGCGGAACGTCCGCCACAGGCCGGCGAAGATGGCGAGATTGATGGCCGCGATCAGCAGCAGGAACAGCGCCGAGACCGAGGTGCCGATCAGGCCGCCAATCTGCTCGAGCAGGCTGTCGCCGCCGAGGCTGACGACGCCGAGCGCCAGCAGCATGGTCGCGACCACGACGACGGTGGAATGGCCGAGCGCGAAATAGAGCCCGACGCTGCGCGGCGCGCCGCCCGCCTGCATCAGCTTGCGCACGACATTGTCGATGGCGGCGATGTGATCGGCATCGACGGCATGCCGGAGGCCGAACACCCAGGCCAGCAGCGCGGTCGCCATCACCGTGGGACGGTCGCCGAACGCCGTGAAGGCCCAGGCCCATGCGGCGACATTGGCGGCGACGAGCCCGCCGAACAGCAACACCACGCCGGGCTCGACCGCCCGCAAAGACCATCTCGTCACGATATCATTCCGTCCGCTGCACGCCCCGTCGCCACCGGTATGATATTTTCACAGGATGGTCATACTGACCAGTGCCGACTTTGGCCTGCCGAACGCCTATGCGAGTTTGCGGGAGGTCGTCATGCCCGGGCTTGTCCCGGGCATCCACGTTCTTCGTGCCGCAGGGCAAGCCGTGGATGGCCGGGTCAAGCCCGGTCATGACGTTGTGGGGGCATTTAGGACTACGCCGCCTCGGAACCGCCGAGATAGGCGTCGCGGATGCGGGGATCGTCCTTCAGTGTCCGCGCCGGGCCTGACAGCACGATCTTGCCGGTCTGAAGCACATAGGCTTCATGCGCGATCTCCAGCGCGAGGCTGGCGTTCTGCTCGACCATGAACACCGAGACGCCCTCCTGGTTGATGGTGCGGATCAGCTCCAGCACGCGATCGACATAAAGCGGCGACAGGCCCATGGTCGGCTCGTCCATCACGATCATGCGCGGCCGGCTCATCAGCGCGCGCGCCATCGCCACCATCTGCTGCTCGCCGCCGGAGAGCGAGCCGGCGCGCTGCGACAGGCGCTGGCCGAGCTTTGGGAACAGCGTGAGCATCCTGTCGAGATCCTGCGCCACCGCCTCGCGGTCGTTGCGCACGAAGGCGCCCATCAGGATGTTCTCGCGGACGCTCATGTCCGCGAACAGCCGTCGCGCCTCCGGCACCGAGGCGATGCCGCGGCGGACGATCTGCGGCGTGGAGAGGCCCAGCAACGAAGCACCATCGAACGTCACGTCGCCGGAGCGCGGCTTTACCAGACCCAGAATGATCTTCATCGTCGTCGACTTGCCGCTGGCATTGCCGCCGAGCAGACAGACGATATGGCCGCGCGCGACCGATATCGAGAGGTCGAAATGCACCTGGGCCTGGCCGTAGAAGGTATTGACGTTCGACAGCGCCAGCAGCGGTTCGGCGGAAGCGTTGGTCATGCCGCGCTCTCCTGCTTCGTCGCGAGGCCATGACCGAGATAGGCCTCGATCACCTTGGGATCGCTCCGCACCTGTTCGCCCGGCCCTTCCGCGATCTTCTTGCCCTCGTCCATGACGATGACGCGGTCGGACAGGCGCATCACCATTTCCAGCTTGTGCTCGATCAGGAGGATGGTCAGCCCTTCCGCCTTCAATTCGGCGACCAGCGCCTGCATCTCCGCGGTCTCGGTCGGGTTCATGCCGGCGGTCGGCTCGTCGAGCAGCAAGAGGCGCGGCTTCAGCGCGAGCGCACGCGCGATCTCGACGCGGCGGCGGTTGGCGTAGGACAGGCTGTAGGCGGGCTGGTCAATCCGCGACAGCAGCCGCTCGCCGAAGCGAGCGAGAATGGCCTTCATCTCTTCGCGCAGCCGCTCCTCCTCCGCCTTGACGCTGGCAGGACGCAGCAACGCCAATCCGAGCTCCAGCAGCGGGCCGATCACGGGCACGGCCGGCTTCACGGCACGCAGCCGCGTATGCGCGCCGATCAGGACGTTGTCCATGACGCTGAGATTGCCGAAGACGCGGCCGAGCTGGAAGGTGCGCGCGATGCCTTCGGTCGCAATCCGTTCCGGCGATAGACCCGTCACGTCCTGGCCTTCGAAGCTCACAGTACCGGCGTCGGGCCGGTCGAGGCCGGTCACGAGATTGAACAGCGTGGTCTTGCCCGCGCCGTTTGGACCGATGATGCTGACGAGCTCACCTTTGGCGAGGTCGAGATCGATGGCGTCGACCGCGGTGAGACCGCCGAAGCGGCGGGTCAGCCCGCGCAGGGACAGCATGGAGTTGGGCCGCTCCGCCATCAGACCGTCCCCAGCAGGCCCTGCGGCCTGAACCGCACCAGCAGCAGCAGCACGATGCCGTAGATCAGGATGCGGTACTCCGCCGCGATCCGAAAGACTTCGGGCAGGCCGACCAGCGCGACCGATCCGAGGATCGCGCCGACGACGTTGCCGAGGCCGCCGAGGATCACGACCGTCAGCGCCAGGATGGATTGCTGCGTATTGAAGGTCTCGTGGTTGATGTAGGAATAAAGATGCGCGGCGATGCCGCCGCTGATTCCGGCGGCGAACCCGCCGAAGATGAAGGCGAGCGATTTATAGCGGTTGAGGCCGAGGCCATAGGCGCGCGCGGCGATGTCGTCGTCGCGGATGGCGCGAAAGCTGCGGCCGAGATGCGAGGTCAGCAGGCGCCCCTGGAGCAGCGCGAGCACGACCATCACCGCGAGGCTGAACCAGTAGATCGACGTCGGGCCGATCAGATCGTAGCCGAACAGCGACAGCGGCGGGATGCCGGAGATGCCGATCGGCCCGCGCGTCACGCTTTCCCAGTTCAGGATCACCAGCGCCACGATCTCGCCGATGGCGAGCGTTGCGATCGAGACGTAATGCCCGCGCAGGCGGAACGACGGCGAGATCAGGAGCGTGCCGAGCGCGGCACTCATCAGGCCGCCGCCGATGACCGCGAGCCCCACGGGAACGGCCAATGTCAGCGACAGCAACGCGGAGGTGTAGGCGCCGATCGCGAGCAATGCGGCATGGCCGAGTGACACCTGCCCCATCGTGCCCGCCACCAAAGTCAGACTCAGCGCAAGCATGCCGAGCAGCCAGGCGTTGATCAGGGTCTGGAGCACGTAGAAGGACACCGGGAACAGCGGCAGGATCGCGAAGCCGGCAACCGCGACCAATAGCGCCCAGCGCGGAATGTGCACCGGGCGGCTCGGCGCGATGAACGTGCCGGTGAGCGGCTCGGGCGGCGCCTGCCGCGCGCTGACGAACAGGCCGTTCGGCCGCAGCACGAGCACCACGACGAGCAGCAGGAACGCGAACAGATTGCGATAGCTGGTGCCGAGCATGGCCACGCCGTAGCTCTCGACCAATCCCAGCAGCAGACTGCCGATGACCGCGCCCGGCACGTTGCCCGCGCCGCCGACGACTTCCGCGACGACGCCCTTGAGCGTCGCCTGAAGGCTCATCGCGGTGTCGATCTGGTTATAGTACATGCCGACCAGCAGGCCGGAGACGCCGCCGAGCGCCGCCGCAATGCCGAACACGGCTTGATTGACGCGATTGACGTCGACGCCCATCTGCATGGCGGCGTCACGATCCTGCGCGGTGGCACGCACGGCCCAGCCGAGCTTGGTGTAGCGCAGGAACACGAACAGCAGCAGCGCGCTGGTGAGGCCGACGCCGGCGATGAGCAGGTCGAGTGGTCCGATCGTCCCGCCACCGACCTGGAAGCGGATATCGGGCAACTGGCTCGGCAGCGCGCGCGGATTGGGCGAGAAGGTCAGCATCACCAGCTGGTCGAGCACGAAGCTGATGCCGATGGTCGCGAGCAACGGCGCGATGCGCACGGAGTTCTGCAGCGGCCGCAGGCCAAAGCGCTCGATGATTAGGCCGACCACGGCGGCGGCCACGGCGACCACGATGATGGTGAGCGGCAGCGGCGTGTGCAGCTGCACCACCGCGACCCAGCCGATATAGGCGCCGACGAGGTAGATCGAGCCTTGCGCGAAGTTGATCAGCCGGCTGACGCCGAAGATCAGCGCGAGCCCGACCGCAACGAGCGCGTAGACATTGCCGACGATCAGCCCGTTGATGGTGTAGTCGAGCCAGGAGGACACGCAGAATTCCTAATCAACGAGAAACCGGCTGGAGCGATCGCTTCGGCCATCACATCAGGTCGGCTTGCCGTCCCAGAGTGCGAACTGGCCCTTGCGCACGACGAGCTCGGCATTCATGGCGCCCTTGACGCGACGGCTCTCGACGTCGAACGTCGCCTGGCCGAAGATGACGCTGGAAACGTCCTTCACCTTGGCGAAGGCGTCGCGGATGGCGCGGCGGTCGGTGCCGCCGATCTTCAGCACGGCAGCCGCCATGTTCATCGCGTCGTAGGAATAGGCGTTGAAGGCGTCGGGCTCCTGCCCGCCATACTTCGCCTTGAAGCCGGCAATGAACTTCTTCACCTCGGGCCGCGGGTCTTCCGGGAAATAGCGCGTGCCGAGATGCACGTTCTCGACCGCCTCTCCGCCGAGCTCCAGGAATTTTGGCGAATAGACTGAGCTTGCGGCGCACATGGTCTGCTTCAGGCCGACCTGGCGCGCCTGACGCGCGATCAGCGCGCCGTCGGAATAATAGGAGATCAGGATCAGACCGTCGGGATTGGCATCGCGTACACGCACCAGCGTGGAGCGGAAGTCGCGCTCCTCCGCGATATAGCCCTCGGTCACCGCGATCTCGGCGCCATATTCCTTGGCCGCCTTGACGAAATAGTCGCGGCTGGTGCGGCCCCAATCGGTGTTGAGATGCAGCACCGCGAGCTTCTTCAGGCCGAGCCGCTTCACGGCATAGGACGCCAGCAGCGGCTGCTCGTCGGCCTGGCTCACCGACGTGCTCCACATGAAGTCGCCGCCCTTGGTGAAATCAGGGTGCGAATTGGTGAAGCCGAACTGCACGAGGCCGCCGCGCTGATAGATCGGCGAGGCTGCCATCGAGGCGGGGCTGGAGAAATCGCCGAGCTCCATGACGATGCGGGGATCGGACACGAATTTCTGCGCGATCGCCACCGACTGGCGCGGGTCGCTCTGGCTGTCCTCGAACTGGTAGGCGAGCTTGCGGCCGTTGATGCCGCCGGCAGCCTGGATCTCGTCGAGTGCGAGATCAAAGCCCTGCTTCCATTGCGTGCCATATTGCGCATTCGGTCCGGTCAGGGGTCCGCTGACGCCGAGCAGGATCGGCTCGGAGGATTGCGCGAAGGCGGCGCGCGAGAAAGCCGCGCCCGCCATCATCGTGGCGAGGGAGCCTTTGACCAGGGACCGACGATCGATGTTGCTCATTTCCCGCTCCATCCACTCAGTGTTGATAAGATCAGCAATTCTTGTGCCGATCGGATTGCTCATTTCGAAGGCTCGCCGAGCGACAGCATCAGCCGGTTCGCCCAGTTGAAGAATGAAGCACCGTTGATGACGTCGACGATCTCGGCGTCGTCGAGCCCGGCCTGGCGCAGCTCCTCGACATTGTCAGGGCCAAACGCGATCGGCGTTGCAGCCAACGCCACCGAGGCCTTGACGATTGCACTCCAGCGCTCGCCGAGATCGGCACCGACGCCTTCATCGAGCAGCCGCTGCACGTCGTCGCGGCGCTTGGAATAGGTGCTGGCAAAGCGCGCATGCACCGAGGCGCAATAGATGCAGCCATTGTAGCGCGAGGTCGCCGCCGCCGCGAGCTCACGCTCCGCGCGCGGCAGGCCGTCGGCGACGTTGTAGAAGATGTCCTTGTCGGTCTTGGTACGGGCTTCCAGGACCTCGGGGTCACGCACCAGCAGGCGGAAATACTCCGACTTGGCGCGGGCCCGATCGACGAAGCCGGCGAAATGCCGTTCGGTCAGCTCGGCCTCGGGCAACGGATCGATCCACGACACCCAGCCGAGTTCGTCCTGGGTGAAAGCGACGGGCGGATTGACGGGAGCGCTCATCTTGCAGCCTCTTTTTGTGCGTTCGCTGCGGCGAGCGTGCGCAAGCCGCTGACGACGCGCAACTGGAACGACAGAAACGCAATCAGCTGGGACAAGGTGACGATCCCGGTGGTCGACCAGCCGGCGGCCAGCAGCGCCTTCATGTCTGCGGAAGCGGCATCGCGCGGACGAAACACCAGGAGATGCGCATGCTCGAACGCCGCAACGAGCCGGGCGCCGAGCTCGGGCTTGCGCTCCGCGCTGACGCGATAGATCAAACCGGCCTTGTTCTCGATCGACAACGGGCCGGCCGGAAAGGCGCCGTAGGGGCCGGAGGTCCGACCGCGCTGAATCTCGACCTGGATCGCCTCGACGAGCGCCGCGCCATCCGTAGTCGCGGCAAGCTTCTCCCGATAGAAGGACGCGACGGGCGACTCGCCATGCAGTCCGGTCACGAAGGTCGCGATCGCGAAGCGCTCTGCAAGCGCGAATTCGTTCGCATCGACCGGCTCGAACAAAGCGAGATAGCTCTTCTGCGCGTTCTCGCGCGCCTGAAGGCGGCGGGCGCGGATGGCATCAGGAGCCGATCCCGGCTCGATCCCGGCGAGCGTGTCGATGATATCCCTGGTGCTCATCCTTCAGCCTCGTGCAACGCGATCCCGTTCATTGCGGCTATTTGTTTGCGCATGATCTTTTCGGAAAACCGCTGCGCACTTTTCCGGATCATGCTTTAGCCCGCCAACGCCACGCCAGGTGCGGTCCGGGTCCATCCCAGCGCCGGCGCGACCTTGTCGGCGACCAGCTCGATCGAACGCAAAATATAGGGGTGCGGCGCGTCGACCGAATGTGCCTGGAACACCAGATCGGTCACCCGCTCGAGCGTAGCGTCGGCGCGGAGCGAGGCGATGACCGCGTCCGCCGCGCCGACATGGGTATCGAATGCCGTGATCATCTCCTCCAGCGTGTCGCCCGGAGGGAGATGGCCGCCCTTCATGAACTGCGGCAGCGCACGCCGCAACCCGATGTCCGCGAGCCGCATCGCTTCGGCATGGTCGTCGGCGACGAAAACGCTGCGCGAAGCCATGATGCGGGGCTCGCATCCCACAGGAAGCGCCGCGAGATAGGCGTCGATGATCGGGTTCTGGATCTCGGCGAGTGTCGCGCGCGGCGCATCCTTGCTCCGCGGCTGCGTGCGCGACAACAACAGGCCATCGCCCGCCTTGCCGGCGCGAGCACCACCGGCGACGGAGAATGTCGCCTGCCAGATGCGCCTGTCCAATTCCGGCCGTTGCGGATAGAGCGTGTCGCCACCGTCGAGAGCCTTGCCGACCAGCGCGGCACGGACCACTTCCAGGTTGCGGGCAAAGATCTCGTTGCGCTGGGCGCTGTCGAGGCCGAAGGCGGCGAAGGCCGACGGGTTGCCGCCGGTGCCGACGCCGAGCTCGAAGCGGCCGTTGCAGAGCAGGTCGAGCACCGCGGCGTCCTCCGCCACCCGCACCGCATTTTCCAGCGGCAGCGTGACGATGCCGGTGCCGAGGCGGATGCGCGAGGTCTGCGCGGCGACGTAACCGAGGAAGGCGAAGGGCGACGGCAGGCCACCTTCGCGCTCGTGGAAATGATGCTGCGCGATCCAGGCGGAATCGAGCCCGGCCTTCTCCGCGCGCACGATCTGCTCGGCGGCGAACCGGTAGCGCTCGGCCGGCGAAGCCTCGTCCAGCAGGCGCGTGAAGAAGCCCAGTCGTTTCAGGTTTGCAAAGCGTTTCATACGACCCCTGTCGGCCGAGGAAGGGCCCCGATGATGTCGGTTGCCGCAGGTCCAGACAAGCGGGCATTGCGCAAGGCTAATACGCAAGGCTGCCGCCGGGATCGTCCCTGCACTGAAGCCGGACTAGGCAGACTGCCTACCAGCTCGGCAGTACCGCGCCCTTGAACTTGGTCAGGACGAATTCCTTGACCTCAGGCGTGTGGTAGCTGCTGACGAGGGTCTTGACCCAGGGCTTGTCCTTGTCGGCGGCGCGAACGGCGATCAGGTTGACGTAGGGTCCCTTCGGGTCCTCGCGCAGGATCGGGTCCTTGACGGGGTCGAGGCCCGCCTGGGTTGCATAATTGGTGTTGATCGCGGCGGCGTCGACGTCGTCGAGCGCACGCGGCGCCTGCGCCGCATCGACCTCGATGAACTTCAGCTTTTTGGGATTGTCGGTGATGTCGAGCACCGTCGGCTTGAAGCCGGTGCCGTCCTTCAGCTTGATCACGCCCTTGTCGCGCAGCAGCAGCAGCACGCGGCCGCCATTGGTCGGATCGTTGGGGATCGAAACCTTGCCGCCCTCGGGGATGTCGCCGAAGGCCTTGTGCTTCTTCGAATAGACGCCGATCGGGAAGTTCACGGTGAGCGCGACGGCCTCGATCTTATAGCCGCGGTCGGCCTTCTGATTGTCCAGGTAAGGTTGGTTCTGGAACGAATTCGCCTGGATCTCGCCGGCATCGAGCGCGGCGTTGGGCACGACATAGTCGGAGAACTCGATCAGCTGGAGGTCGAGGCCCTGCTTGGCCGCGATCGGCTTCACCGCCTCCAGGATCTGCGCGTGCGGTCCCGGCGTGACGCCGATCTTGATGGTCTCGGCGCGCACCGCGGCGGACCAGAGAGCGAGCACGGTCGAGAGGATCAGCGGGAAGCGAAAAGACATTTTGGTCTCCGTGGACTTCGGCAATGATGGAACCGTATTCGCCTCTCTGCAGTGCGAAATCAATGAAATGGAAATCCATATTGGCCAGCGGCAGCGGACGCACTTTCTCCATTCGGCGCCAACCAGGAAACGAAACGTTCCGCCGCCTGGCGTCTCGGATTTTCGCATCCCGGCTGCCCAGACGGGAACAGCGCCCGGCCTACGGCGTTCCACTGCAATCATTGTAGAAGAGGAGTCTTTTATGGGTTTCTTCACCAAGGACATCAAATCGATGGAGGACTTGCTGATCCACGGCCTCCAGGACATTTACTACGCCGAACAGCAGATCCTGAAATCGCTGCCGACGATGATCGAGAAGGCCACTAACAAGGATCTCGTTGCTGGCCTGAAGGCGCATCTGGAAGAGACGCGCAAGCAGGTCGAGCGGCTCGAGAAGGTGTTCGCCAAGCTCGGCAAGGAGCCGAGCGGAACCCACTGCCCGGCCATCGACGGTCTCATCAAGGAGGCCGACGAGACCGCCGGCGAGATCGAGGACAAGGCGGTGCTGGATGCCGCCATCGTCGCGAACGCGCAGGCCGTCGAGCACTACGAGATGTGCCGCTACGGCACGCTGATCGCATGGGCCGAGGAGCTCGGCCACGACGAGATCGTGCGCTTCCTCACCACCAATCTGAACGAGGAGAAGGCCGCGAACACCAAGCTCAACACGGTGGCGCTGCGCAAGGGCGTCAACACAAAGGCTTCCAACACAAAGGCTTCCAACGCCGCGTGACGACAGATGGCGGCTCCGCCTGCGGAGCCGCCACGATCACGGACGAGGTTGCGTCGTCTCGCTGCGACATCTTCGACTCCCCCCGCGCTCCCCTCCTGAGCTAGAGTGCGTCACTGACGCTGACGACTTGTCTTAGGAAGAGCGGGGAGCATCCCATGAACGAGAACGAAATCCGCAATCTGATCGCGGAGGTGAAGCAAGGCACGCTGTCGCGACGCTCGTTCATCCAGCGCGTTGCCGCCATCGGGATCACCGCGCCGATCGCGAGCCAGATCCTGGTCTGGCACGACGTCGCGATGGCCGACGCCAGGCTCCCGTACAAACCGACCAAGGCGGGCGGCGGCGGCCCGCTCAAGATCCTGCTCTGGCAGGCCCCGACCCTGCTCAATCCGCATTTCGCGATCGGCACCAAGGACCAGATCGCCTCGCGCATCTTCTTCGAGCCGCTCGCCGGCTGGGACAAGGACGGCAACCTCATCCCCTGCCTTGCTGCCGAGGCTCCAACCAAGGCAAACGGCGGCATTGCGGCAGACGGCATGAGCGTGACCTGGAAGCTCAAGCAGGGCGTCAAGTGGCATGACGGCAAGCCCTTCACCGCCGACGACGTCGTGTTCACCTGGCAATACGCCGCGGACCTCACGACCGCGGCCTATACCACGGGATCGTACAAGGACATCAAGGTCGAGAAGATCGACGACTACACCGTCAAGGTGATCTACAAGGCGCCAACGCCGTTCTGGGCCGATCCCTTCGTCGGCGGCTCGGTCGGCCAGATCCTGCCGAAGCATCATTTCGGCGACTTTGTCGGCGCGAAGTCGCGCGAGGCACCGGCGAATCTGAAGCCGGTCGGCACCGGGCCATACAAGTTCGTCGAGTTCAAGCCGGGCGACCTGATCCGTGCCGAACGCAATCCCGACTATCACGTCAAGAACCAGCCGCATTTCGACACGATCGAAGTCAAGGGCGGCGGCGATGCGGTGTCGGCGGCGCGCGCGGTGCTGCAAACCGGCGAATACGACTTTGCCTGGAACATGCAGGTTGAGGAGGAGGTCCTCAAACGCATGGAGGCAGGCGGCAAAGGCAAGCTCGACATCACGCCTTCCGGCAATGTCGAATTCATCATCCTCAACACGACGGACCCCTGGACCGAGGTCGACGGCGAGCGTTCGAGCGTCAAGACCAAGCACCCGACGCTGTCCGATCCGGCCGTTCGTCGCGCGATCAACCTGTTGATCGATCGCGATTCGATCCAGAAGTTCATCTACGGACGCGGAGCCATCGCGACCGCGAGCTTCGTCAACGCGCCCAAGCAGTTCAAGTCCCCCAAGCTGAAATACGAGTTCGACATCGACAAGGCCAGCAAGATCCTCGACGAGGCCGGCTGGACCAAAGGCGCAGACGGCATTCGCGAGAAGGACGGCAAGAAGCTCAAATACGTCTTCCAGACCTCCACCAACGCCCCCCGCCAGAAGACCCAGGCCATCATCAAGCAGGCCTGCCAGAAGGCCGGCATCGAGATCGAGGTCAAGGCGGTCACCGCGTCGGTGTTCTTCTCCTCTGATGTCGGCAATCCCGATACCTATTCGAAATTCTATGCCGACATGGAGATGTACAACACCACGCAGCCGCAGCCCGACCCGGAGCGGTTGTTGAACCAATGCGTGTCCTGGGAGATCGCCACCAAGGACAACAAATGGCTGGGCCGCAACAATTCGCGCTATTCCGATCCCGAAGCCGACAAGGCCTACAAAGCCGCACAGAACGAGCTCGATCCCGCCAAGCGCGCGGCGCTGCTGATGAAGGTGGACGAGATCTTCTGCGAGGCCAACGTATTCCTGCCGCTGCTCTCACGCCACATCGTCAACGCCAGCGTCAACAATCTCATGATCGACATTTCGGGCTGGGACACCATCACGTGGAATCTGGCGGCGTGGTATCGCAGCTGAGGCTGGCACGATCGGGGGGAGCGCTCTCTCCGCAAGTGCAGGGCAACCGTATATGGCATTTTGCGCGACCTGAGCACGCGCCTCGTCCTTCGAGACGACCGCTTCGCGGTCTCCTCAGGATGAGGCTCAGCAGCATCGGTGCTCGTCCAAACTGCAGCCGCGCACTCGATCCTCATCCTGAGGGCCCGCCAACGGCGGGCGTCTCGAAGGATGGCCACATGCGAGATCGCTCCCATCTGCAATCCCCTGCTCCACGACAGGTCACGTGATCATGGACGCATGCGTCAGATGAACGGCTTGCCACCGGTGACGGCGAGCGTCGCCCCTGACGTATAGCTCGAGAGCGGATCGGCGAGCATGACATAGGCGGTGGCGAGCTCGGCCGGCTGGCCGGCGCGCTGCATCGGGACCTGCTTGCCGAAGTTCTTGACCCTGTCCTCCGGCATCGTCGAGGGAATCAGCGGCGTCCAGATCGGACCGGGGGCGACAGCGTTGACCCGGATGCCCTTCTCCGCCAGCATCTGGGCCAATCCCCCGGTGAAATTCTGAATGGCTCCCTTGGTGGTGGCATAGGCGAGCAGGGTTGGATTCGGCATGTCGGAGTTCACCGAGGCGGTGTTCACGATGGCCGCGCCTGGACGCATATGCGGGACGGCGGCCTTGGTCAGGTAGAACATGGCGTGGATGTTGGTCTCGAACGTCCGCTGCCATTCGTCGTCGCTGATGTCGGCGATGTCCTTGAACGTCGCCTGATGAGCGGCATTGTTGACGAGGATGTCGATGCCGCCGAGTTCCTCGACGGTGCGCCGGACGATGGTGCGGCAATGCTCGGGACTGCGGATGTCACCGGGGATCAGGACGGCTTTGCGCCCCTCCCGCTCGACCAGCGCCTTGACCTCGCCGGCATCCTCGTCCTCGTTCAGATAGGAGATGACGATGTCGGCGCCTTCCCTCGCATAGGCGATCGCGACGGCGCGGCCGATGCCGCTGTCACCGCCGGTGATGATCGCCTTCTTTCCAGCCAGGCGTCCGGCGCCCTTGTAACTCTCCTCGCCGTGATCGGGCCTGGGATTCATCGCCCGCGTCGAGCCGGGCATCGGTTGCTGCTGAGCAGGAAAAGGCGGTTTTGGATAATCGGTCATGGGAGGGGCTCCGGGGGCTTGTCCCGCTAACGGAGAGCGGAGGGAAGCGTTCCTCGGACGTCCGACGTCTACCCCAGCGGACTCAGCCTCAATGCGCGTGCCGACCCGCACGGTCGGTGTTCCCGTCCTTCGCGACCTCACGGACGCACTCGGCGTCCGCCCCCGTCATGCTCTTCATGCACAGGGCCAGCGTGGCAAAGCCGCAGGTTTGATGCCCGTCATCGCGGAGGCAGAAGCGATCGCCATATGGCTCCGGAGGTTCGAGCGTCGCCTCGGAAATGCCGATGATCGCAACGAGGGCACCACCGAAAATCAGCGAGGACATCACACGTCTGCGCCTGGACATCGCAACTCCCGTGTTTCTCGTTCGGCGCGGCATCGCTCGAACATCTCGCGTTGCCGCCGCTTCTCGAATGTCGCTTACTTGGCCGATCCGTTGTATGCTATCGCGCGACCGCCGTGACACTGGCCTTGCAGAAGGCGAAGATGAAGCGGCCGTAGAGCGCGCCGAGCCCCAACCCCGAAGAGGCCAAGCGGTAGGAGTTGCCGAGAGCCCGGGCAAGTTCGATCCAGCCCGTGACCTCGTTGTGCGCGGGCGTCATGTGGATGCCGGCCAGCGGCAGCATCAGGAGCTGAATGCCGAGCTCGCTCATGACGGCACAGCTTCCGGGCGCGGCAGCGGCATGAACTGCGCGAGATAGGCGCTGCGCCATTGATAGGGCGTATCGCCGACGAACCGCTTGAACACCGTCGTGAAGTGCGCCTGGGTCTGGAATCCCACCGTCAAGGCGGTGTCGACCAGCGAGACGTCGCCTTGCTTGAGCAGCTCCTGGGCGCGCTCGATCCGGCACTTCAACAGATATTCGTGAGGCCGCATCCCGACAGCCGCCCGGAACTGCGCGGCAAAGTGCATCCGGCTGAGCCCGGCAACGGCAGCGAGCTGCTCCAGCGTGATCTTCGCGCCCAGATTTTCGTCGACATATTGCATCACGCGCTTGAGGCGCCATTTCTGCAACGACCGCACGATGCGGCACGCGCGGCCCTCATGCGCTTCGACATCGGGCTCTCTGAGCGGGCTCGCCGTCTGTGCGCTGGCGCGGCGGGTCACGATGGCAAGACGCAACGCGTCGGCGAGGATGGCCGAATGCGGATGGTGCATTTCTTCCGTCGCTACGAGCGCATCCGAAAGACGCCGCATCACGGGATCCGTCGTCTCCTCCGCACCGCAGTTCCGATCGAGGCGCTTGGCGGACACCCTGAAGCCGGACCCGCGAGCGGACCTCTGCATATCCGGCGCCTCGATGGCGAGTGC
Source organism: Bradyrhizobium daqingense (assembly GCF_021044685.1). NCBI lineage: Bacteria > Pseudomonadati > Pseudomonadota > Alphaproteobacteria > Hyphomicrobiales > Nitrobacteraceae > Bradyrhizobium > Bradyrhizobium daqingense. The sequence continues at coordinate 2,715,818 of NZ_CP088014.1, read as the reverse complement.
AACATCGAGATGAACCAGAGACAGCGTCGTCCCCTCCTTGCCAGCCTGACCGGAATATCCCGAGCGCCGGCGCCTGCTGCCGTCGATCTCCGAGACATCGATCGAGCCGAATGCATGATCCTTGGTGGTAAGCGGCTGTGACAGCTGTAGCGACATCGTCGAAGCTCCTTGTCCCGTTTCGATCCGGCGAAAGCCTGGCCGGCTTGTCCGAACGTCATGGCAGCAGAGTAATTCGACGGGCCGCGCGCTCCATTCTACGCGCGGGTGGACTGATAGGTTCTCGGGTTGATCGCATCATACCTAGGTATGATCGCGGCCCGCCGTTGGATTGGGCCGCGGCCGCATCGACGAATCGGCCGGGCCGCGCTGCGCGATGCACCTGCGGTAAGTTGACGCGCCATCGCCAGGTAAAACGTGGAGAACCGCTGTTTTTCGAGGGATTACCCTCTCTCATCGGCCGGGCCGCCTTCGGCTGGTCGCGCGGTCTTCCAAGAGAGCACGAAAATCACGCGGCCAGATGTTGTCGGCGCCACAAAATCGCGGCATCAACGCCGCTGGAATGAAGCGAACGACGACCAGCGACGATGACGACTCCTGATCGGGTTACGGGCTCTTCCGTGAGCCGCGCAGGCCTGCGGTTCTGGTCCGCAATCCTCGCCCTCGCGGTTTTCCTCATCGATGTCCTGACGCCGCTCGAAGGCGCGGTCGCCGTTCTCTACGTCGTTGCGATCCTGCTCGCTGCGCGGACGAACCGGCGCAATGACATCGTGGTCGCGGCGAGCGGCTGCGCGGTGCTGACGATCACGGCCTATCTGCTCTCGCATGATCTCCAGCACATCGCCTCGCCGGCCCTTCGTGCCGTGGTGAGCCTTGCGGCCATTGCCATCACCACGCTGCTGGCGCTGCAGAATCATGCCGCAACCAATCGCCTGGCGGCGCAGGCGCGCCTGCTCAACCTCTCGCATGACATGATCTTCGTCCGCGATCGCGCCGGCATGATCAGCTTCTGGAACAAGGCTGCGGAGCAGACCTATGGCTGGCCGTCAGACGATGCGCTGGGGCGGTCCGCCGACGCGTTGCTGCGGACCAGCTATCCCGACAAGCGAGAGGCAATCGAGCGTGTTCTGCTCGAGACCGGCCGCTGGGAAGGCAGAGTGGAGCAGCGCACGAAGGACGGTGCCACACTTGCGGTCGATGCGCGCTGGGCCGTGCAGCACGACCATCTCGGCAAGCCGGTCGGCGTGCTCGAAACGCACACCGACGTCACGGATCGCGTGGCGGCGCACAGCGCGCTGGTGCAGAGCGAGCAGCGATACCGCCGGATGTTCGACGCAAGCCGGATCGGTGTCGTGGAGGAGGACTGGACCGACGTACGCGCCGCGCTGAAGGCGCTGGACACCGGCGGCGCTGGCCTGCGCGATCATCTGGCACGACATCCCGATATCGTCCGCTCCGCCCGCCGGCTCGCCAGAATCACCGATGTCAATCCGGCCATGCAGAAGATGGCGGGCGCGGATGGCTCTTCGGCCTTCATCGCCAATGTCGACAAACTCCTCGGCCAGAATGACCGCAGCTTCCTCGGCGCATTGCTGGCATTCGCCGAAGGCGAGCCATTTTACGAAGGCGAGACCGAGATCGTCAGGCTGGACGGACGAAAGGTCCCCGTGCTGTTCACGATCACCTTTCCGGCTGAGCCGGATGGAGATCGTAACGTGCTCGCCTTCGTCATCGACATCACCGAGCGCAGGCAAGCGCAGGATGCGCTGCTCGCCGCGCAAGCGGACCTCGCGCATGCGGCACGCGTCGCCACCTTGGGCGAGATCAGCGCCTCTATTGCCCACGAAGTGAACCAGCCGCTGGCAGCGATCGTCACCAGCGGCGAAGCCGGCCTGCGGTGGCTGCGGCGCGACGTGCCCGATCTGAAGGAGGTCGCGACCACGATGGGCCACGTTGTCGCTCAGGGCCGGCGAGCCAGTGAGATCGTGGCCCGCATCCGCAATTTCCTCAAGAAGGCACCGCCCCAGAAGGATCAGCTGCAGATCAGCGAGATCATCGAGGAAGCCACCTCCCTCGTGGCGCGCGAGTTCGCAAAGGACGACATCGTCCTCGCCATCGAGACGGAACCTGGCTTGCCGCCGATCCGTGGCGACCGGATCCAACTCCAACAGGTGCTCGTCAATCTGCTGATCAATGCCGGCCAGGCCATGTCGGGCCAATCCGGTTCCCGCATCGTCACGCTGCGCACCGGCACCGCCGATGGGGAGAGCATCGTCATCACGGTGCAGGACAGCGGCCCCGGCATCAGCCCTGACGACCTGCCGCGCCTGTTCGATCCGTTCTTTACAACCAAGCACGGCGGAATGGGCATGGGACTTGCGATCTGCCGAACGACGGTGGAAGCTCATGGCGGCCAGTTGTCGGCAGAGAGCATCCCCGGCTCGGGAGCGACATTCCGCCTGACACTGCCATTCAGCCAACAGCACGCCTCGCCATGACACGACCAAGCCAAGCGCATCCGCCGGCCACCCCCTCCAGTTCAGTCGTCATCATCGTCGATGACGACGCGGGCATTCGCGCCTCGCTCGACAGCCTGTTCAGGTCCGTCGGTCTGGAGACACGCCTTTTCGGTTCACCGGCCGAACTGCTTGGCAGTACGCTGCCTGACGGCCCCGGATGCATCGTGTTGGACGTCAGGCTCCCGGGCGTGAGCGGGCTCGACCTCCAGGGCCAGTTGACCCGCCAAGGCATCAACTATCCCATCATCTTCATGACCGGCCATGGCGACATACCCATGTCGGTGCGCGCCATGAAGGCCGGCGCGATCGACTTCCTCTCCAAGCCGTTTCGCGACCAGGACATGCTCGACGCCGTGACCGCGGCGCTCGAGCGCGACGCGCAGCATCGTGCCGAAGCCGCGGCGAAGGAGGATATCCGGGCTCAATACGAGACCTTGACTGCACGCGAGCGCGAGGTCATGGGCCATGTTACCGCCGGGTTGATGAACAAGCAGGTCGCCGGCCTGATCGGCCTGAGCGAGATCACGGTCAAGATCCACCGCGGGAACGTCATGCGCAAGATGGGCGTTAAGTCGCTGGCCGACCTCGTTCGCAAGGCCGAGGCGCTCGGGGTTTCCCAGACCCGCAGGACTACGGACCAAACCTGAGTATAGTTTCGGCAAGGCTCCTCCGCGGTCATATAAGGTGCCATCGGCCGCGCAAATGGGAGATTCCCTCCTTGCGGAACACCGCGGCCAGGATGTGTGCCAATGGGCAAGACCCCGGTGATTGCGATCGTGGACGACGACGAAGGCGTTCGCACCTCGCTCACGAGCCTGGTGCGTTCGCTCGGCTATGAGGCGCATGCCTATGAATCCGGGGTCGATTTCCTGCGGCAACCGCCGGGAAACGATCCGGAATGCATGATCGCCGACGTCCAGATGCCGGCCATGACCGGTGACGAGTTGCAGGCGCAGCTGGTTGCCTCTGGCCGCCGTTTCCCGATCATCTTCATGACGGCGTTTCCCAGCGAGACCGTCCGCCAGCGCGTGATGGCGGCAGGCGCGCATTGCTATCTCGGCAAGCCCTCGAGCGGCGACGAGATCATCCGCTGCCTCGAAGAAGCGCTGGCGGGTGACGCAACGCATTAGTCGCCGTGTCATGAGCGCGCCGGCCAGATGCCCAACGTGCATTCCGGCAATCAGATTGATGGCCCGGAAATACCGGCCATAGCGCAAGCTTCATAATCGCGCGACGTCACGACATTGGCGGTACCACCTTCGCCGCCGAAGGGATGCTGCGCAATGCAAGTGAACTCCGGCAGTGCCGTCGCCGAGATGCGACCATCGGTCTTCGCCGGCTTTCCGGCGAGTTCCTGGGCTTTCGCGCTGCGGCTCTGGCTGGCAATGCCCATTGAGCTCTATGTGAGCTTTTGGCTTGAGCTCGAATCGCCATCCTCGGCGGCGCTGACCGTCGCGGTGCTGGCGCTGCCCACGCGCGGCCAAGGCATGGAAAAGGCCGGCTACCGGCTGGTCGCGACAGCTATCGGCGTGGCGGCATCGATTGCGATCGCTGGCGTGTTCTCGCAGACCGGCGGTCTGCTGCTGGCGTCGCACCGCAGATCTCGGGCAAGATCGTGGAGCTGCGGGTGGCCGACAACCAGTTCGTCCACAAGGGCGACGTCCTCTACGTCATCGATCCCTTCGACTTCGACGTCGCCGTCCGCATCGACAAGGCGCTAGTCGACCAGCGGGCGGCGGATCTGGAGGTGAAGCAGGCCGAGTTCGACCGTCGCCAGCACCTGTCGGACCTAGCCACAACGCCGGAGGAGCAGCAGATCTTTGCCGGCAATGCAGCGCAGGCGAAAGCTGCGTTCGAGGCTGCGGCGCATCAGCTCGCACAGGCGGAGCTGAACCTGAAGCGGACCAATGTGGTCAGCCCAGTCGACGGCTACGTCACCAACCTGCTGCTGCGCGTGGGTGACTATGCGACAACAGGTGTGAGCAATATCTCCGTCATCGATTCCAACAGCTTCTGGATCGACGGCTATTTTGAAGAGACCAAGATGGCGTGCGTCTGCGTCGGCGATCGCGCGGAGGCGCAGCTCATCGGCTATTCCAGGCCTATCATCGGACACGTGAAGACCGTGACGCGCGGCGTGAGCGTGTCGAACGCCGCGGCCGGCACGCAAGGCCTGCCCAATGTCGACCCGATTTACACCTGGGTGCGGCTTGCACAGCGTGTTCCCGTTCGCCTCGCCATCGACACGGTGCCGGTGGACGTGCCGCTCGTCTCCGGCATGACCGCCACGGTGACGATCCGGCAACCCAGCGCGGATGATCGGCAAAGCTGGACCCGACGCTTCGGTGCTGCGCTGGTGAATCCGATCTTCGACGTGCTCGGCGCTGGCGAGCCACCGCGCCGGGATTGCCTCCAATCTGCGCCCCAACAACCTGCCCAGGTCAGCGCACTTCCCTATGCCCGGGTGCCCCCGATCCCGTCGGCGGCAATGCTCGCGCCGGGTCTCACGCCCGGCATCGATGCTTCGCCTCGGCTGCCCTGAATAAAGACGCCGCACAACAATCCTAAATCGAAGCCGCACGCGTGACGAGAGATTGGATTCCACGCAAGCCATTGATTTACTTGCGTAAACATCCGCCTTGCGATCTCCGGCCGCAGCCGCTGCATTCGCAAAATCTAACACGATTTAAGCAACTCTAACGAGCCTTGTGACGTCTTCAGACCTATCGTTCGACATGGACGAATGACAGCTGCAGTCGCGGCGGCAGTTGTATCAAGGACGGGACGAGCGATGTTCACCGAAATGCAAGCGGCGGGCGCCCGGTTGACGTATCAACCCAGCCCGCACGAACCGGATCTTCCTCGGGACCCCCGCGCATTTCCCCACGAGCGACGATGGCGCCAGCCCGAGCGACGAACTGGCAATGGGCGCGAGGACATTATGATCTCGCGTTGGACCTCCACGCAGACGACGATGTGGCGGGAGGAAGCGACGACGCCTGCCGACCGCTACTTCTTCGCCATCGCCCTGAAGACGACTCGCCTCAAGCTGACCAGAGGCGCCCTAACCCTATTCGACGGCATCATGCCTGCCGGCACGCTCTATGTCGGCGCGCCGTCGAAGCTGCTTAGCGCACAGTTCCATGCGCCATGCGATTTCCTGCACTTCCACGTTCCGGCCAAATGTCTGCCGTCGCTGGGAACGGGAAAGCGATCGGTCAGGTCCGACGAGCTGAACGACCTCATTCTGCTGCGCGACCCGTTCGCCGACCAGCTCGCAAAGGCGCTGACCGAGCGTGACCATCTGGTCGATCCGGACTTCGCGCGCTGCATCGCTCAAACCCTGGCAATGCATCTGGCCCGGCGCGAAGTCCCACGCACGAAGGTCAACGCTCTGCCGAAATGGCGTCTGCGCCGCATCGAGGACTATGTCAGGACGCATTTCGACCACTGCATCAGCCTATCGGACCTTGCCGGCGTCGCGGGGTTATCGCGGATGCATTTTGCGGCGCAGTTCCGGGCCGCAACCGGATATCGGCCGCGCGAATACCTGCTGCATCAGCGCATCGAGCAGGCGAAAACCCTGCTGCTGAACTCCGAGACGTCCCTGGCCGAGGTGGCGTTGGCGGTCGGCTTCTGCACGCAGGCGCATTTCTCCACCGTCTTCAAGCGGATTACGGGGAATACCCCGGCTCGCTGGCGATGCGCCAGCCGGAACGCGCTGGTCTCGCCGGCGCCGGCCGGCGACGATCCAGCTTCGGGACGCAAGGCCGTGTCTCACGTTCTTCCGGCTACGCTGTCGTGAATCATGCGAAATGAGAAACAACCTTCTTACTTGAAATACTTCCTCCACCCGATCGGCGATGCTGCAGGTGTTAGTGACTAAGACCCCAAGTCACGGCTCGCGCCTTTCCTCCCAGGCCTACGAGCATTAGGGCCGTCCTCTTCCCCAAGGAGGACGGCCCCCTTTTTTTCGGCGGCTCGCGCGCGACGTTCGAGACCTGAAGGAATTGACGGAATGGTCTAGTCGCCGAGATGACGCGAAAGCCAAGTGCGCACACCCTCAAGACTCCTGAAATCATCCAGCGAATGTGCCGGCAGATCGGGCCGGATGCCCCTGACCATCGCGCTCAGCGCATGTCCCGGCCCAAGCTCCAGGAACGCCGTGGCGCCCGCCTCCAGACAGGCCTGCAGGCAGCTCTCCCATTGCACGGTTTGCGAGATCTGCGCGGCGAGCTTGTCGAGACCGGTTTCCGCGGAAGCGATGGGCGCGCCGTCGATGCCGCTCAGGACACGCGCACCGCCGGCCGGCGGGAACTCCACACATGCTGATCGCAGGATGTCGCGAAATTCGGCCGATGCCGCAGCGAGCCGTTGCGTGTGGGAGGCGACCTCGACAGGCAGATCGACGATTCTTGGCCCATGCATCGCCCTTGCAGCCACGGCGATCCCGTTCAACGCCTCGCGGCTGCCGCCGATCACGAAGGCATCGCCCGGATTGACGATGGCGATCGCCGCACCGTAGCGCTCGCAAAGCCGGTCGACGTCGCCGCGCGAGAGTCCGCGCACAAAGACCAGTCCGTCGCCGGCGCGCGTGGCCGCATCCATGGCTTCTGCCCGGCGCGCCACGATGTTGAGCGTATCCGGTGGTTCAAACAGACCGCCGACGCCCCAGGCCGCGACCTCGCCGACACTATAGCCTGCGACGATGGCGCCGTTCGGAATGGAAGCTGCGAGCGCTGCCGACGCGGCCAGCGCCTGCAAGGTGCATAGGATCTGGCCGGCGCGGTTGCGATGCAGAGCTTCATCGGTTTCGCTGCGCACGAACGCGCGCGGATCGCTGGCGCCCAGCAATGTCGCCGCGTGCGGAAACAGGTGCGCAGCCTCCGGCACATCGCCGGTCAGAGCGAACATGTCGCGGTGCTGCCTGCCTTGTCCCGCACACAGGATCGCCAGCGTCATGGTTGCGGCCTAGCTAGGAAAGAGCATGGCAATCGCGATCGCCAGCGTGATCGCACTCACGCCAGTGCTCGCGATGACCACGGAGCCCACCGTCGCGGAATCCAACCGATAGTTGACGGCAAACAGGATGCCGAAAAAGCCGGAGGGTACCGCGGCAAGCAGAATGGCCGTCCTCGCGGTATCGGGCGAGATCGGGACGACATGAGTGACTGCAATGGCAGCGAGCGGCCGAACGATGTCCGCAGTCACCGTTGCGGCTGCGACCTTCAAGTTCAGCTGGAACCGGTGCGCCGACAGAATCGCGCCGGTCAGGAACAGGGCGACGCCCGCGGCCGAGCTGCCGATCAGCGCGAGGCACGCATGGGCGAGCGCATCAAGGCTGACATTCGATAGCGAGAACATGATGCCGAGCGCGGGGCGCGAGCACCACGGGCTTTGTGATTGCGCGGCCGATGGCGGTCAGGATCTGCCGTAACGCCATGTTTTCGCCGCGCGCCTTGGCGGTGTCCATTTCCGCGATGATCAGGGTCACCGGGCTGATCAGGATCGAACCGGTCGCCAATGCGACGGCGACTGGAACGACTCCGGCCGGTCCGACGATGGAGGTCAGGATCGGAAGACCGACGCCAGCAAGATTCGGGAAGCCGATCGTCAATGCCTGGATCGACGCATCGGGCCGCGAGACCTTGGCCAGGCCGCGCGCGGCAAGATACCAGGCGACATAAAGCAGCGCCATCGTCACGGCCAGGACGATGAAGAGCGGAATCTGCTCGATCATTTCCTTGCGCGGCGCAGATGCGGTCGCCGCGAACAGCGATGCCGGCACGGCAAAATCCATCACCAGCGCATTGAGCGCATCGACGTGGAGATTGTCGACGATATGAAGCCTGCCGGCGGCATATCCCAGCAGCAGGACGAAGAACACCGGCACCAGCGCCATCAGGATTGCATTGGACATCAGCGCTCCGCTCCCTCTTCGGCACCGACGAAGAGCGACATGGCGAGCAGGTCTGCCGATCCACCGGGGCTGAGACGGCGGGCCACGAAACTGTCATGGATCGATCGCGCGCGTTCACGCCATCCCGCCGCACGCACGCCGCCGGCCTCGATGAACTGGCGCGCCGCGCGGTGTGCGAAGCGAAGCCCGTCGAGCCCGCCCCGATGCAACAGGTTTGTGTCTTCGACGGACGCGATCAGCGCAAAGCAGGCCTCGACCCGGGCAGCTTCCGCGTCCCCTGGCACGGCTGACATAGCCCTCCGCAAGGCGGGCAAGCCGATCCGGTAGATGCTGGGAAATCCACTCGCCGCCTCGAGACTGGCGCCGCCCGCATGGAAACGGCGCCGTACGGCGCGGCCGTGGCTGTGCAGCAGCAGCGGACCATCGATGATACCGGCGCCCCAGCGGCGAGCCACGACGTCGCCGAGCGGCAGGACCGGATCGGCCAACCCGCCGGCCCGCGCACCGGCCGCCGCACACAACAGGCCGAGCCCGAAGATCGCGCCGCGATGCGTGTTGACGCCGTCTGTCGCTGCAAACATCGCCCGCTCGGCGTCGAGACCGATGATCCGCAACCGTCCCATGCCGCAACCGCGCGCGCCCGCCTCGGCAAGGGATTGCAGATAGGGCTTGATCGCCTCGGCGCTCCGTCGAAACGTACCCGCATCCATGTCGTCGTGACTGCCTTTGTCGACATGACTCACCAGCCCCGGCTTCGGCCAGGTTTCCAGCTCCATGACGAGACAATCGGCAGCGAGATCGCCGATGGCCGAGACATCGGGCGCAGGTCGCGCCCGGCGTGGAGCCAGCGGTTCAGCGCCACGCAAGGCTGCGGTGATCATGATCCCGTCGCTCCCGAGATGAACTGGTCCCTGTTCAGAAGGGCCACGCCGTCGAGGCTCTTGACCAGAAGCTCGCTCGCACCTGCATAGAATTCGCGCCAGTTCACCGCCGCGCCATCGGCGCGCATCAGCTCGCCATCGAGCCGCATCGGGGCTTCGATCTCGATCGCCGCCAGATCGGCGACAAGGCGATCCAGGTCGGTTTCGGGTCGCGTCTCGAACAGGAGGTCGAGATCCGAGCTCGCGGTGACGTAGTCAAGCCCGGTCATCGCCTGCCATGCGAGGCTGCCGAACGCGCGCGCGGGCGTCGAATGCCGAAGCGCGAGCTCCTCGAGCCGATCGAGCGTGGGCCGCCAGCACGGCGGCGCGGACGCATGCGCCTTCCTCAGCGACGGGGGTCTCGCAACCGCGATGATGTCATCGCGCCCGGCGAGAAAGGAGAGCCGCTTCTTGCCGGCGGACGGGGGCAGCGGCAAGCCCAGCGCGAGACCGGTTGCCTCGGATGGCAGCGCACGCCGCCTGATTGTCGGCCATCCCAGTTCTGCCCAGTAAAGGACGAGGGGATCGCACGCGAGTTCGCCATGCGGTTCGAGCATCGCGCGCCAACCTTTCGGGCTGACGAAGACGAGGTCGTGACGACCGGCCGGACGCTCAGCGGATTTGCAGGGCGAGATCACGAACACGCTCCACAATATCGGCCGCCTTCGGCCGGCCACCCCGCGCCTTGCCGAGCGCATCGCGTCGATCATTCACCGCCGGCATATCAGCGAGCAGCGCCTCTAATTGATCGACGAGTGGAGCGGCATCGCTCCAGATCATGTGGATGGCGCCCATCTGCTCGAGATTGGACAGACCAGGGGCGAAGACCGGCGTCGATTCCGCCTTCTCCTCCAAGGCTTCCATCGACAATTTGGTCACTTTCGCCATCGATGGCAGGTCCATCACCGCGGGGCTGGCGCCGGGCAGTCCGACCAGCACGCGGGTGGCAAGGCCCGTTGCAAGCAGGGCCCCTGCGGCCGAGTGGCCGTAGAGAATGCCGATGGTCGGGCGTCCGTGCATGTCGGCATGGATCAGCACCTTCGCCAGATGCGCCAGGAATTCGTTGAGCCCGAGCAGTTCGTCGCGCTTGCTCATACGCTGACTGTCGCTGTCGACCAGCACCAGGATCGGTCCCGTGTCCCGATCGATCGACTCCAGGACATGCCGGGACAGCCTGAGCGCCTCGTCGACGCCAAGCGCGGTCCGATCTGTAACGCCGATGACGAGCATTCTGCCGCCGGCGCGCAGTTTTGCCGAACCGGCGATGACCCCGCCATCTTTCCTGATCTGATGGCCGTCGGGAAACAGCGAAGCGATAATCTCATCGAGCGTCACGGCTGGCCCTCCCGATCCTGTTGGCAAGCGCAATGAACTGATCGGCCGGCAATTCCGGCACCGCCTCTGCATGCGCAATGCCTTCGGCGGTCCAGATGTCGATGGCGTCCTCGCAAGCACCGAAGCGGCGCAACCGGTCCGCAAGCCGCACCTGCTCTGCTTTCAGCCGATCGAGATCGAAGGCCCCGATCGAGCCGATTAGTTCGAGCGCGGCCTCGCGAAAATCCTGCACCGTGTCGTCGGCAAAGACATCGGCCGCGCCGAGCAGCCGCCGATGCTTGCCGCCCATGGTGCGCCAGACCAGCGCCCGGTCGCGCGAGTCGAACTCCTCGACGCCGCGATTGGTCTCGATCACCTCGGGGCCCGAGACCGCGATGCGCCCGGGCTCCGACACGGCGAGCGCGGAGCAGCAGCCGGCGATCAGGCCGCCGCCGCCATAGCAGCCGGAGCGCCCGCCGATCAGGCCGATGATTTTCACGCCGGCGTTTCGTGCCTCCATCACCGCGCGCATGATCTCGGCGATGGCGAGCTCGCCGGCATTGGCCTCCTGCAAGCGGACGCCGCCGGTGTCGAACAGGATGAGGACCGGGATCGTGCCGATCTCGCGCGCCGCGCGCAGCAGCCCAGTCAGCTTGGCGCCGTGCACTTCGCCGAAGGCGCCGCCCATGAAGCGTCCTTCCTGCGCGGCGACGAACACCGGCGCGCCATCCAGGCGGCCGTGGCCGATGACGATGCCGTCGTCGAACTGCTCGGGCAGATCGAATATCTTCAGATGCGGACTGATCTCGCGCTGCTCCGGCCCGATGAACTCGACGAGGCTGCCGGCATCGAGCAGCAGCTCCAGCCGTGTGCGCGCCGACGCCTCATTGAAGCTGGTGCTGCGGGCCCGTTCGGCCGGCGCAATGTCCTTCGTGGCAATCATTGGCCGTTCTCCGCGATCAGTCGCACCGCCTGCGCCAACCGAAGCGAGACCGTGTCGGGACGCGCGCCGCCGTCGTTGATCGAGAACTTCAGTCCGCCAGGCGAAAAGCGCTCGACGAAGTCGTCGACAACGGCGGTCCAGACGTCGCCGAAGCCAACTGCCGCGGTCCTGACCACGACGGAGCATTGCGCATCCGGCAACACGCGCTCGACCAGCACTTCCAGATTGCCCGAGGCGACTACGCCGACAAGGGCGCTCTGCCTAGTGCCATCCGCACGGGCGCGAACCTGGTGTTGAAAGCTGAGATCTTCCATGATCCGTCCTCACCAGTTCCTGAACTTCGATGGCGGCGCATAGAGCCCGCCCGACCAGCGTACGAGATCCCTGATCGACCGCGCCGCCAGCAGGCTGCGGTCCGCATCGAGCGGATTGATGCCGAGATCCTCCGGGCGGCAGATCACGCCGCACTCGCGCAGACGCGCCACCATGGCATGATCCCGCCTTCGGCCGACGTCGGTGTAGCCGGCGACACCGCGGATCGCCTGCTCGCGCTCCAGCGCGGTGCGGCAAAGCAGGAGGTTGGCCACGCCCTCTTCAGTGACGATGTGCGTGACGTCGTCCCCATAGATCATGACTGGCGCGAGATCGAGCTTCAGCTTCTCCGCAAGCTCGATCGCATCGAGCTTCTCGACGAACAGCGGTACGTTCTTGTCGCCAAAAGTCTCGCCAATCTGCACCACCAGCTTGCGGCCGCGGCGCATCAGGGCCGAGCCGTCGGGATCGGCCTCCGCCCCGGCCTTCAGCCAGGGCTCGCTCGGGTGGCGCCGACCGCGCGCATCCGCCCCCATGTTCGGCGCGCCGCCGAATCCGGCGATGCGTGAGGCGGTGACGGTCGACGAATTTCCCTGCAGATCGATCTGCAGCGTCGAGCCGATGAACATGTCGCAGGCATAGAGCCCGGCGGTCTGGCAAAAGGCGCGGTTGGACCGCAGCGAACCGTCGGGGCCGGTGAAATAGACGTCGGATCGGGCGCGGATGTAGTCGTCCATGCCGACCTCCGAGCCGAAGGAGTGGATCTGCCGGACCCAACCAGACTCGATCGCAGGAATCAGCGCGGGATGCGGATTCAGGGCGAAATGCGTCGCGATCCTGCCCTTCAGTCCTAACCGCTCGCCGTAAGTCGGCAGCAAGAGCTCGATCGCGGCCGTGCTGAAGCCGATGCCGTGATTGAGCCGCTGCACGCCATAGGGCGCATAGACGCCCTTGATCGCGAGCATCGCAGTGAGGATCTGGCCTTCGGTGATCGCGGCCGGATCGCGGGTAAACAATGGCTCCACGAAGAAGGGCTTGTCCGATTTGACGATGAAATGGACGCGGTCCGCAGGGATGTCCACCCGCGGAACCTGGTCGACGATCTCGTTGACTTGGGCGATCACGACGCCGTCCTTGAAGGCCGTCGCCTCCACGACGGTCGGCGTGTCCTCGGTATTGGGGCCGGTATAGAGGTTCCCCTCGCGATCGGCGCTGGCGGCGGCGATCAGCGCAACATGCGGCGTCAGATCGATGAAGTAGCGGGCGAACAGTTCGAGATAGGTATGAACTGCGCCCAGCTCGATCTTGCCGCCGAAAAGCATGCGCGCGATGCGGGCCGATTGCGGCCCGGAATAGGCATAGTCGAGCTTCTTCGCGACACCTCGGTCGAACAGGTCCAGATGCTCCGGGAGAACGACGCCTGACTGCACCATGTGCAGATCGTTGACCTTGGAGCGATCGACGGCGAGCAGCGCGCGGCTGAGCAGATCGGCCTGCTTCTGGTTATCGCCCTCCAGGCAGACCCGGTCACCGGACCGGAGCACAGCCTCGAGCAGGCGGGTGGCGTCCCGGGCTTCAACGACCTTGCCACGGGCCAACGCGGCGCCCGCTGCGATGCGGGCATCACGCGCCACGCGGTTGTTCTGCCAGCTCGTCATGGCCTTTGCTCCTCGCGACTGGCGCCGGTCGTCTCAATCGGTTGATGGAAACTTTCGGGATAGGCAGTCAGGCCGGCGGGAGTGCTGTCTCTCCCGCCGTCCTTCCCTTCGCCGGCCGTGCGTCAGGACCGGCAAAATAGGTCATCAGCGCGCGGCCTGCTGATCAAGGCTGCGTGCGGCCCGCGTGATGACGGCTGCCACTTCCTTGGGATGCGACTCGTAGACGGAGTGGCTCGCGCCCGGGATGACGGTGGTGTGGCTCTTGGCACGCTCGTAGTACCAGCGCTCCAGATCGGGATTGATGATCTGGTCGCTGCCGGCAACGATGCCCCAGCTCGGCTTGGTCTTCCACGCCGCCGCCGTGAGCGGCGTGCTGAACACCTGTGCCGCAGCCGGAACCTGGGAGCGTGCGACGAACTCGGCGCGCTCACGCGGCAGATCGGGCGCGAACAGCTTTGGGAATTGCACGGGATCAAGATAGGTGAACTTGTCGGGCGTGACCTTGATGACGCCTTCGGTCTTTCCAAGCACGCTCGGCGTCTTCTTGCCCAGCGCCGATTCGTCCTCGCCGACGTCGGGGGCGTGCGCGGCGACGTAGACGAGGCCGACGACGCTCGGATGAACGCCTGCTTCGGTGATGATCGAGCCGCCGTAGCTGTGGCCGACGAGAAGCGTCGGGCCGTTCTGGAGATCGAGAATCCGCTTCGCCGCCGTGACGTCATCGGCGAACGACGTTTCCGGTTCCTGGACCATGGTGACGTGGAAGCCTTCCTTGGTCAGGATCTCGTAGACCGGCTTCCAGCCGGACGCATCCACCCAGGCGCCGTGCACCAGGACGATGTTCTTCAGGGGCTCCGCGCGCGCCGTGTCGACGGTCGCGAACAGCGAAAGGGCGGCGGCGAAGGCGAGGCAGGCGCTATGAGGTTTCATGTCGGGATCACTCCGGGTTGGAATGGTGCGACACTAGGTCGAGACCGGTCCCACGTATTTCCGCAAATAACTGTCCTTGCCACTTCGCACGCCCGGACACATCGATCGTGGCAATGATCCCTCGCGATTCTCGAGAACGCGACCTAGCTATGCGCGCATCCCGCATGCACAGGATCGAACCGATGACATCCACCGCAAAATTCCCTATCGCACTTCTCATTCTGCTGTGCGCCGCATCGTCGGCCCTTGCAGGCACCTGCGCAGACGAGATTGCTCGCACTCAGGTGCAGCTGGATCGTGCCATTGAGAAGGATGCCGGCTCCCACGGCTGGAAGCCGGAGAGCCTGAACGCGCTGCGCAGCCATCAGCCGACGCCCCGCTCCCTTGCCGAAGCCGAGAGCGGTGACGGCGTCGATTTCACGGTTGCGTTGGATTCGCTTGATCGTGCTCGTGCCGCCGATCACATCGGTGACATGCGCGCGTGTCGCCGGGAACTGGCCCACGCGCGGGCCATTCTGAGATAGCGAAAGCAAAAGTTAGAACCACGCCGCGCTGCTGCCAATGCCGCGCGGCCGCTTGATCGTGCGACAGAGGGCGCAGCCGTCCGAACGCAAACACCTCTTGTGTTCGTGCAGGCCGGGAGTGGGACGTGCTTTCTGGAAATACCCGCGCTCGCACACCTTTCTAAGGTTCGACGGCATTCAGCCGGAGCAATCGTCCATGCGGGACCAGCATTCACCGAACCATGTCGTAGGGACATCAGGATCGCACCGGCTCGCCGCGATGCGTCCAGGCATGCTGCTCGCAGCCGGCCTTTGGCTCGTGTCGGCTGCGGCAATCGCTCAGACGGCGATGCCGGGAATGCAACCCTCCCCCGGGATGCTTCCGACGTCGCCGCTCAACACGCAATCGACCCGGCCCGTGGGTATCCCGCTGGGATCGACCGAGATTGCAACGCCCGGCACTTCGCCACTCAATCCCGGGCAAGACATGACGAACTGTCCGACATCGGCAAATTCCGCTTCGCCAGGCGCATTATTCGATGGTGGCGGATTTGCCGGCACCTCGTCGACTGCTTGCACCGGCAACATGACCACTCCGTTGCCGCTGTCCTCGCCAACCACGGTCGGACGCGTCGGAATTCCATTGGGCGCCACCGAGCTCGGCGGTGCCGGAATCAGCCCGTCCGTTCCAGTGCCAAGCCCCGCCCCTACCGACAGCACGACCTCGATCAACGGCATGCCGTCGATCAACGGCGCGGGCCTTCCCTGACATCATCGAGGATCATCACCGTGAAACGCCCCCTCACCATTGCGCTCGTCGCTTTCGCCGCCATCGGCGCCGGATCAGGTTTGTGGTTCTTCGCGGACCGCAAGCCGGTGGTGGCGGCCATGCCCGTTTCGATGCCCGCTGCCGTGCCGGTGGTCGCTGCCGCCGTCACGGGCAGGGACGTTCCGATCGATCTGAGCGGCATCGGCACGGTGATCGCCTACAACACCGACGTGGTGCGCAGCCAGATCCAGGGGCAGATCGTCAAGATCGCCTTCACCGAGGGACAGGCCGTCAAGGCCGGCGACCTGCTCGCCCAGATCGATCCGCGCCCCTATGAGGCTCAGATCGAGCAGCTGACCGCCAATCGCGACAGGGACCAGGCGCAGCTCGCGAACGCCGAGGCCAATCTCTCGCGCTACAACAAGCTCGGCGACAAGGGCTATGCGACGCCGCAATTGATCGACACCCAGACGGCCCAGGTAGCTCAGCTCAAGGCAGCCGTGAAGGCCGACCAGGCGCAGATCGACCAGGCCAACGTCCAGCTCAGCTACACGCGCCTGACCTCGGCCATCCCCGGCATCACCGGCGTCCGCCAGATCGACGTCGGCAACGTGATCCATCCGACCGATCCCAATGGCCTCGTCGTCGTCACCCAGATCGAGCCGATCTCGCTACTCTTCACCTTGCCGCAGACAGACCTGCCGTTGATCCAGGAGCACGCCGCCAAGGGCACGCTGAAGGTCATCGCCTACAGCCAGGACAACAAGATGAAGCTGGACGAAGGCAAGCTGCTGCTGGTCAACAACGAGATCGCGGGAACGACGGGCACCGTCCAGCTCAAGGCGGAATTTCCCAACCGTGAGCACCGACTGTGGCCGGGGCAGCTCGTCAACGCGCGTCTGCTGCTGGAGGTGCGGAAGGATGCGCTGACAGTGGCCGGCTCGGCGGTCCAGCAGGGCCCGAACGGCAGCTACGTTTATGTGGTGTCCCCTGACCAGACGGTCGCCTTGCGACCGGTTCACGTCGCGCAGATCAGCGATGGTCAGGCGCTGATCGACCAGGGGCTGAAATCGGGCGACGTCGTCGTGGTCGACGGTCAATACCGGCTCACCGAGGGAAGTCGCGTTCACGAACTGCACGGCAAGGCCGCGCGTGAGGCGGACCTGCAGAGCGCCGTGCAGGACGCAATCCCATGAACCTCTCTGCGCCCTTCATCCTGCGGCCGATTGCAACCGCCCTGCTGATGGCAGGCCTGCTGTTGCTCGGCCTTGCGGCCTATCCCTTGCTGCCGGTCGGCGCGCTCCCGAACGTCAACTACCCGACGATCCAGATCTCGGCGCAATTGCCGGGTGCAGACCCAGGGACCATCGCCTCATCTCTCGCGACGCCCCTCGAACAGCAGCTCAGCCAGATCCCGGGCGTCACCCAGCTCACTTCGTCCAGCGCCCTCGGCGTCGCCCAGCTCACGGTGCAGTTCGAGCTCTCGCGCACGGTGGACAGCGCCGCCGTCGATGTGCTCGCCGCCATCAACGCCGCCAGCCCCTTCCTGCCGCCGAACATCCCCTACCCGCCGACGATCCGGAAGGTGAATCCCGCGGAGACGCCGATCATGCTGATCGCGCTGACCTCGGATTCGCTGCCGCTGACCACGGTGGACGCCTATGCAGAAAACATCCTGCTGCCCAAGATCTCGCAGGTTCCGGGCGTGGGCCTCGTCGGACTTGGCGGCCAGCAGAAGCCCGCGATCCGCATCCGCGTCAATCCGCAGGCGCTTGCCGCCCGCGGCATCGGCCTCGAAGACGTCCGCAACGTGATTGCCGGCGCCAATGTCGATCTGCCCAAGGGCACGCTCAACAGCCCGCGCGTGACGTATACGCTCAACACCAATGATCAGCTGCTCAAGCCCTCGGCCTATGAGGATCTCATCATCGCCTATCGCAACGGCTCGCCGGTGCGATTGCGCGACGTCGGTACCGCGATCGAAGCGCCCGAAAACGATCTCCTCGCAGGCTGGTACGGCAAGGACCCCGCCATCATTCTGGCCGTCCAACGCGTTCCCGGCGCCAACGTCATCGAGACCGTCGACCGGGTCAAGAAGCTGCTGCCGCAGCTGCAAGCCTCCGTTCCGCCGGCGATCAAGGTGACGATCGCGGCCGATCGCACCGCCACCATCCGCGCCGCCGTCTCCGACGTCCAGTTCACCCTGCTGCTGACGGTCGCCTTGGTGGTGATGGTCATATTCTTGTTCCTGCGGAATTTCTGGGCCACCGTCATCCCGGCGATCACCGTTCCCCTGGCGCTGATCGGGACATTCGCGATCCTCTATGTGCTCGGCTACAGCCTCGACAACCTCTCGCTGATGGCGCTGTCGATCGCCGTCGGCTTCGTGGTCGACGACGCCGTGGTGGTCATCGAGAACATCGTCCGCCATCTCGAGCAGGGCATGACGCCGATGGAGGCGGCGCTCAAGGGCTCCAGCGAGATCGGCTTCACGATCGTCTCGATCACCTTCTCGCTGATCGCGGTGTTCATCCCGCTGTTCCTGATGGGCGGCTATGTCGGCAAGCTGTTCCAGGAGTTCGCCATCACGATCACGGCCTCGCTGCTGCTATCGCTGATCATCTCGCTCACGCTGACGCCGATGATGTGCGCGCGCCTCCTGAAGGACAATTCGCGCAGGAAGCACGGCCGGCTTTACCTCCTGTTCGAGTGCGGCTTCGACGCCCTGCTTGCGCTCTATGCGCGGGGCCTTCGCGTCGTGCTGCGCCATCGCTTTGCGACACTGCTCGTGATGCTCTCGACGATCGCCCTGACCGGCTATCTCTACGTCATCATCCCCAAGGGCTTCTTCCCGCAGCAGGACACCGGGCAGATCGTCGGCATCACCGAGGCCGCCCAGGACATCTCCTTCCCGGCCATGTCCGAACGCCAGCAGGCCATCGTCGGCATCCTCTCGAAGGATCCGGCCATCCAGTCGGTGGCCAGCTATATCGGCCCTGGCGGCCCGACGGCGACGCTCAATCAGGGCCGCATCTTCATCGTCCTGAAGCCGAAGCCCGAACGCAAGGCCAGCGCCGACGAAATCATCAGCCGGCTGAGACCGCAGCTCGCCCACATCCAGGGCATCACGCTCTACATGCAGGCGGCCCAGGACATCACCATCGGCGCGCGTCTGTCGAAGGCGCAGTATCAGTACACGTTGACGGACGCCGATTCCAACGAGCTCACCCACTGGTCGGCGATCTTCCTGGAGAAGCTCCGCGCGCTCGACATCATCACCGACGTCGCGAGCGATCAGGCCGATGCCGGTCCGAGACTGCAAGTCACCGTCAATCGCGAAGTCGCCTCCAGCTTCGGCATCCTTCCGACGACGATCGACAACGCCCTCGACGACGCCTTCGGCCAGCGCATCGTCTCCACCATGTTCACCTCGCTGAACCAATATCACGTCGTGATGGAGGTCAATCCCAAGTTCCAGTATGGCCCCGAGGCGCTCAAGGACATCTACCTGAACTCGGCCAGCGGCCAGCAGGTCCCGCTCAGCACGCTGGTTCACAGCGTCATTGAGCCTGCGCCGATCCTGATCAACCATCAGGGCCTGTTTCCCTCCGTCACGATCTCGTTCAACCTGCGGCCCGGCGCTGCACTCGGCGATGCCGTGGCGGCGGTCCAGAAGATCGAGAAGGAGACCGGCAAGCCGGCTTCGCTCTCGACCTCATTCCAGGGCAATGCGCAGGCGTTCCAGTCGTCGCTATCAGGCACGCCGCTTTTGATCGGGGCGGCACTGATCGTGATCTACATCATTCTCGGCGTGCTCTATGAGAGCCTGATCCATCCGATCACGATCCTGTCGACGCTGCCATCCGCCGGCATCGGCGCACTGCTGCTGCTGCTCGCGGTCCACACGGACCTCAGCGTCATCGCCATCATCGGGATCATTCTCCTGATCGGCATCGTCAAGAAGAACGGAATCATGCTGGTCGACTTCGCCCTCGACGTGGAGCGCCAGCACGGGCTGAGCCCCGAGGAGGCGATCTACCAGGCCTGTACGCTCCGCTTCCGTCCAATTCTGATGACGACGATGGCGGCACTGCTTGGCGGCGTACCTCTGATGCTCGGCACCGGCACCGGCGCGGAATTGCGCCAGCCGCTCGGCTACACCATCGTCGGCGGCCTGATGCTCTCGCAGATCCTGACGCTTTACACGACGCCCGTGGTCTATCTGTATCTCGATCGGCTCGGCAACTGGTTCACTGGACGCACGGCGGAAGCGAGCGAAACGCCCAGCCCTTCCCAGACCAACGCAGAGACGGGATTGACCCACGAATCCGCTTGAGGTGATCCGACCGCGGCGTCGTGCGTTTTGGCAAAGAACCTGCGGAAACGCAAAAGACGGCTCTTCCGCACTGCGGTAGACGTCCGCGCATGACGTCCGAACGCCTGGATGGCCCCCACCGCATACAGCTCCGGCGATGGTGGCACCGCGTGCTGCCGACCCAAACCGGGCAGAATCGCGTTCTCCTGTGGGCCTGGGGCAGCGTCGCCTTGAGCCTGTTGACGCTCGCCTGCTTGCTGCTCGAATACGATTTCACGGTGATCGCCGTCGCTGCTTTTCTCGCTGCGACGCTGACGCTCGTCACGGCGGTCATGGACATCGCCGCCCGGAACAAAGCGATCGCCGAACTGGAGCGGAGCGAGCAACGTTATCGCCAGCTGTTCAGCCGCATGCCGATCGCGCTCCGGCAGCTCGATGCCACCAAGCTTGTGGTGCTGTTCCGGAAGTTGCGCGCCGAAGGGGTCGAGGATCTCGGCAGCTATTTCGACGCCCATCCCGATTTCCTCAAGATCTGCATGGAGGCACTCTCATTTCAGGAGGCCAACGAGCGGGCGATCCAGATGTTCGGCGGCGATTACGCCGGACGCTCCATGGCCGACACCTGGCGGGAGCGGCCGGATACGTTCCGGCGGGCCATGGAATCCCGCTTTCGCGGCGAGACGAACTTCGAGGAGGAGACCAGGATGGTCACCTGGGACGACCGCGTCCTCGATGTCCTCTTCACGACGGCGCGCGTCGGTCCCGTCAATGATCTCGAACTGAGCCTGGTCGGCACGATCGACATTTCCCAGCGCGTTCGCGCCCAGGAGAGACTCCGGCAGGTACAGGCGGAGTTCGCGCATGCTGCGCGGATCTCGATGCTCGGCGAGCTCACCGCCTCGATCGCCCACGAGGTCAACCAGCCGCTGGCTGCCATCACGACCAATGCCGCGGCCGGCCTGCGCTGGCTGAACAGGCCCAATCCCGATCTGGCCGAGTTGCGCAAGGTGATCGAGAACACGGCCACGGATGCCAGACGCGCCGCGAGCATCGTGGCGCGCGTTCACGGGATGGCGACGCGAAAGGCGCCGGAGCGGATCCCGCTCTCGCTCGACGGCGTCGTTCGGGAGGCCATGCTGTTCCTCCGGCATGAGCTGGAGTCTCACGACGTCGCAATCCAGCACCGCCCCGGTCCGGCAACGCCGCTTGTGCTGGGCGACCGCACGCAGCTTCAGCAGGTGATCGTCAATTTGGCGATCAACGCCATGCAGGCCATGATCCAGGCCGGCACGGAGAGCTGCCGGATCGTCATCACCACCACTTCTCCCGATTCGGGCACAATATGCTGCTCCGTGGAGGACAACGGCCCGGGCATCGACACCGAGCATGTAGGCCGTCTCTTCGACAGCTTCTTCACGACCAAGGAGAGTGGCATGGGCATGGGCCTGCCGATCTGCCGCTCCATCGTCGAAGCACATGGCGGCCGGATCAATGCCGAGGGCAAAGGTGCCGAGGGCGGCGCACGGTTCTGGTTCACGCTGCCGATCTCCGGCTCGACGCATCCGGGCTGATCGGAAGCAAAGGCGGATCGACGCCGTCCGGCCTATTGCTCGGGCACAGCGCCGCTCGAGCGCACTAGGCGGATCGGGACACCCTTGAACGACGGTGTGAAGCTCATGGGATCGTGGGCATAGAGCGGCACCAGCGGATTGGTCTCGGGATAATAGGCCGCACAACAGCCGGCCGGAAACGAATGGCCGACGACCCGGAAGTTGCGCACGATGCGCTCGACGCCATCGGTCGATTCCGTGATGAGGTCCACGCGGTCGCCCTCGGCAAAGCCGCGCTTCTTCATCTCATATTCGTTGAGGAACACCACGTCGCGCTGCCCGAAGACGCCGCGATAGCGATCGGACATCGAATAGAGCGTCGTGTTGTACTGGTCGTGGCTGCGGATCGTGCTGAGCCACAGGAAATCGGGATCGCATTGCTCTGGATCCTCGCCGCAGCCCTCGAACACCAGGAAATTGGCCTTGCCCGATGGCGTCATCCAGATCCGCTCCCTCGCCGTCGAGGTGAGATGGAAGCCGCCGGGAACGCGGATCCGCGCGTTGTAGCCCTGGAAGATGGGGAACACCGCCTCGATGGCATCGCGAATGCGGTCGTAATCGGCAACGAACCCATCCCAGTCCACCACGGTGCGGTCGCCGAGCGTCGCCTTGGCGACCCCGGCAACGATCGCGACCTCGCTGAGCAGATGCTCCGACGCCGGCGTGTTGCGGCCGCCCGAAGCGTGAACCATGGACATGGAATCTTCCACCGAGATGGACTGCGGTCCCGTCGCCTGGACATCGATCTCGGTGCGGCCGAGACAGGGCAGGATCAGCGCGGCCCGGCCGTGAATCAGATGGCTGCGGTTCAGCTTGGTGGAGACATGGACAGTCAGGTCGAGCTTGCGCAGTGCGGCCTGCGTCGCCTGCCAGTCCGGAATGGCGGCGGCAAAATTGCCGCCCATGGCGAAAAAGACCTTCACCTCGCCGCGGATCATGGCCTCCAGGGCCGTCACGACGTTGTGTCCCGGCTCTGACGGCGGCTTGAAGCCGAAGTGGCGTTCGAGCCGCTCGAGAAAATCCGCCTTGGGGACTTCCGTGATCCCCACGGTGCGATCGCCCTGCACGTTGGAATGACCGCGAACCGGACAGACGCCGGCGCCCTCACGCCCGAGATTGCCGCGCAGAAGTGCGAGATTGGCGATCTGCTGCACGTTGTGCGCGCCGCGCTGATGCTGGGTGATGCCCATGCCATAGACGAGAATGGCGCGCTCCGACTTCATATAGGCGTTGGCGGCGTAGTCCATGTCTTCGCGCGTCAGGCCGGACTGGCGTTCGATGTCGGGCCATTGCGTCCGCTTGAGGTCATCGATCAGCGCTTCGATGCCTGTGGTGTGCCCACGAATGAAGTCCCAGTCCAGGGTCTCCGGCTGGTCGGCGCCGCGAGCCGCTTCGTCGGCCTCGACCAGGATCTTCATGATGCCCTTGAGGACGGCGACGTCACCGCCGACACGCACCTGGAATAACTTCGAGCTGATCTTCGTCGACGTCAGCGTGATCATCTCGACGGGGCTCTGCGGCGCCTGGAAACGCTCGAGCGCCCGTTCGCGGAACGGATTGAAGGAGATGATCGAGGCGCCGCGGCGCGAGGCATTGCGCAGGCTCGTCATCATCCGCGGGCTGTTGGTGCCCGGGTTCTGGCCGAAGATGAAGATGCAATCGGCCTTGTCGAAATCCTCCAGCAAAACCGTGCCCTTGCCGACGCCGAGCGATTGCGGCAGGCCGACGCTGGTCGCCTCGTGGCACATGTTGGAGCAGTCGGGAAAGTTGTTGGTGCCGTATTCACGAACGAACAGCTGGTAGAGGAAGGCGGCCTCGTTCGAGGTCCGTCCGGACGTATAGAAATCCGCCATGTTCGGATCCGGCAGCGCCTTCAGCTCGCGGCCGATCATGTCGAACGCATCGCTCCACGTGACCGGAACGTAGCGGTCGGATGCGGCATCATAGGCCATGGGATGGGTGAGCCGTCCGACCATTTCGAGATCGTAGTCGCTCCAGGTCGACAGCTCGGTGACGGTATGCTCGGCGAAGAACTCGGGCGTGCATCGCTTGGATGTCGTCTCCCAGGCGATCGCCTTGCCGCCGTTCTCGCAGAACTCGAATGACGAGGTATGCTTCGGATCGGGCCAGGCGCAGCCTGGACAATCAAAACCCTGCGGCTGGTTCATGCGGCTCAGTGTCGCCGCGCCCTTCACCGGCACCCGCTGCACCAGCAGAGCTTCGCTGAGCGCCTTAAGCGCCCCCCAGCCTCCGGCAGGCTCATGATAGGGACGAACCGATTTCCTGGTCATCGACGATATCTCTGAATGTGACGTTCCCCTCGCAGTTAAGGATCGTAGCCTCCCTGGCGTCTTTTCAAATCGGACTTCGAATTTCGCGATTGCACAGCTTTGGTCCCGCCGAGGCCGATAGTGCATTCCGGAAAAAACATCGTCGTTCGCGGAAGCTGGGCGGGCAGGGTGAAACTAGGCTGCGACGCTGGAGTCTCGCTGGAGGCTCAACATGCATTGAGGAGCGACCAACATGTTTTCACGACGAGAATTGCTGGCCATGTCGGCCGCGGGTGCTGCAATGGTCAGCTCGGGTGCGCAAGGCGCGACCTTCGGCAATCCGGACGAGCCGCCGCAAGGTGCGATCAATACCAAGAACGCCAGCAGCCTGAGCGATCCCGGACCGCAAAATCCGGCTCTTGCGAAGCAATTCCCCTCGGCGCAGACGCCGCCGGCGACCGATGTCGGCGGCCTGCCGATGAACTGGGCCTCGTTCAACAACGCACCCAGGCGCATCCAGAACGGCGGCTGGGCCCGCCAGGTCACGGTCGTCGACTTCGCGATCTCGAAGGAGATCTCCGGCGTCAACATGCGGCTGTCCGCCGGAGGCATCCGCGAGCTGCATTGGCATCAGGCAGCCGAATGGGCAATCATGACCTACGGCGGCTGCCGCATCACCGTGCTCGACGTCCAGGGGCGGCCGTATGTGGCCGATCTCAAGGCCGGCGACCTCTGGTACTTCCCGCCCGGCGCGCCCCACTCCCTGCAAGGGCTTGGTCCCGACGGCTGCGAGTTCGTGATCTGCTTCGACGATGGCCACGCCAACGAGTTCAATACGCTGCTGGTGACGGACTGGCTCGCCCACACGCCGCCGGAGGTGCTGAGCAAGAACTTCGGCGTGCCGGCCGAAACCTTCGGCAAGATTCCGCTGCACAATCTCTGGATCTTCCAGGGCACGGTCCCCGGCGATCTCGCAGCAGATCGTGCCGCCGTCGCAGACACGCCGAAGCACCGCCCTACCCCTTCGTCTACTCGCTGGGCAGCTCGGCTCCGCTCAAGGAGAGCGCAGCGGGAAGCATCCGGATCGCCGACAGCAGCAACTTCAAGGTGGCAACCACGGTTGCGGCGGCGCTGGTGACGATGCCTCCGGGCGCGGTCCGGGAGATGCACTGGCATCCGAACGCGGACGAATGGCAATACTACATCTCGGGCCAGGCGCGGATGACGGTGTTCGATACCGGACCCAACGCACGCACGACGGATTTCTCCGCGGGCGATATCGGCTACGTCCCGCGCAACCTCGGTCACTACGTCGAGAACGTCGGCGATACCGACGTGCAGTTCGTCGGTGTCTTCCGCGCCCCGCGCTACGAGGAAGTCTCGCTCTCCAACTGGCTGGCGCATACGCCGCCGAGGCTGGTCGCCCAGCACCTCAACATCGACGAGAAGCTGATCGCGCAATGGCCGGACACCAGTCCGGGCGTCATGCCAAAGACCTGAATGAAAAGGCGCCGGAACCGGCGCCTTTTTCTTTGCCTGTTGGAAGATGCCTGTCGCTCGGATCAAGCCGCCGCAATGGCGGCTTTGCACGTTGTCCTGCTTCTGACGGTCAATAGCGGACCGATTCCGAATCGAACTTGCCCTTGAAGACGCGGAAGCCGATCGCGACGTAGATCAGCATCAGCGGGAAGACGACGAGGCCCGCTCCCCAGAACATGAAGGCGAGGCTGGCATGAGGTGCAGCGGCTTCGTCGACGGTGATGGCGAAGGGAACCATGTAGGGCCAGAACGAGAGCGCCAGCGTCCCGAACGCCGACAAGAAGATCAGCGAGACCATGTGGAATGGCCAATAATCATCGTGCCGCAGAATGCTGGAGGCGAGCATGCAGGCAGCCCCCGCACCGATCGCCGGAAAGACGAACAGATAAGGCCGCTCGATCCAGCGGTGCAGGATCGGCAGGTGCTGCAACAGCGCGTGAGCGAAGACGAGGATCAGGAACAGCAGAACGCCGGTCGCCAAGACCGGAATCTGGCTCCGCGCCAGGTCGCGAACCGCGCCGTCGCGCTTGCGCACCAGCCAGCAGGCCCCAAGCAGCGCATAGCCGAGGCACAGGCCGATGCCGCATAGCACCGAGAACCCGCTCAACCAGCCGAATACGCCGCCGGCGTACTGGCCGTCGATGATCGGCAGCCCCTGCACGAGCGCGCCGACCATCACGCCTTGCATGAAGGTCGCGACCAGCGAGCCGCCGCCGAAGCCGAGATCCCAGATCCAGCGTGAGCGCTGCGACTTGGCGCGGAATTCGAACGCAACCCCGCGCAGGATCAGCCCCAGCAGCATGAAGATGACGGGGATGTAGAAAGCCGAGAGCACCGTCGCATACACGACCGGAAACGCACCCCACAGAACTACACCCGTCACTACGAGCCAGGTCTCGTTGCCATCCCAGAACGGCGCGATCGCGCCCAGCATGGCCTGCCGGCGTGCTTCGCTGTTCGGCAGCAGAAACAATATTCCGACGCCGAGATCGAAGCCGTCGAGCAGAAGGTAGATCAGGATGCTGATAGCCAGCAGAGCAACCCAGAACGTCACCATGGTCATTCTCCAGCCTGAGCGCAGTTGCCGCCCGGAAGCAGCGGCCGGTCAGCAAGCGACATCGGCCGGTTGGGCATGGCGGGCGCATGCACGACCTTATCGTCGAGCCCCGCCGGACCGGCGCGCAACAGCCGGTAGATGTAGTAGGTCCCGAACGAGAAGATGAAGGCGTAGACCGCGACGAACATGATCAGCGACGTCGTCGCCGCGGCCGCCGTCAGGAACGGCGTCACCGCGTCTGCGGTGCGCAGCACTCCGTAGACCGTCCACGGCTGGCGCCCCACTTCCGCGGTGTACCAGCCGGTGAGGATCGCGATCCAGGGCAGCGGAAAGCTCAGGAAAATGCCCCAGAGCAGCAGGCGGTTTCGCTCGAGGCGATGCTTGAAGCTGAGCCAGGTGCCAAGCCAAGCAACACCTAACATCAGGAGGCCGCAACCGACCATAATACGGAAGGCGAAGAACGGGATTGCCACCGGCGGCCGGTCCTGCGGCGGAAAGCTGGTCAGGCCGACCTCCTTCGAGCTCAGGCTCATGCTGCCGATGATGCTCCCGAGCACTGGAATCGAGATCGCATATTTGTTCGACTCGGTGCTGGAGTCGGGGATCGCAATCAGCACCTCCGAAGCAGGCTGCTCGTCGTGCCAGCGGGCCTCGATCGCGGCAAACTTGGCCGGCTGATAATCGTGGACGTAGTCGCCGACGAGATGCCCGATGAAGAGCTGCACGGGAAGCAGCACCGCCGCGAGCGCAAGACCCATGCGCAGCATCACATGCGCCTCGGCGCGATAGGTCCGCCGCAACAAGTACCACGCTCCCGTCGCCGCGACGCAGAACGCACCCGTCAGGTATGATGCGAGCAGCATGTGCGGAAACCTGACCCAGACCACCCTGTTGAAGATGATCTGCATCCAATCGTCGGGCACGAACTGCCCATTTTGCATGACGTAGCCGGTCGGCACCTGCATCCAGCTGTTGTTGACCATGATCCAGAACGCCGACAGCGTGGTGCCAAGCGCTACCATGGCGGTCGAGAACAGGTAGAACCAGGGCGGCACCCTGGTCCGCCCGAAAATGAGGATGCCGAAGAAGCTCGCCTCCAGCATGAAGGCCGTGAACGTCTCGTAGGCCAGAAGCGGTCCCTGGATCGGCCCGGACATCTTCGAGAGCACGCTCCAGTTCGTCCCGAACTGGAAGCCCATCACGACGCCCGACACCACGCCCATGCCGAAGGCGACGCCGAAGATCTTGAGCCAGAACTCGAACAGGGTCCGGTAGACCGGCTTGCCGCTATGGAGGTGCATCGCCTCCAGCACCGTGAGCCATGCGGCAAGCCCGATGGTGAAAGCCGGGAAGATGATGTGAAACGAGATGGTGAAGGCAAATTGCAGCCGCGACAGGAGAAGCGCCGTCGGGTCCATCGGAGTCCCCCTGTCTCAGGCTCGTTTCACGGCCAGCGGCGTGCGCTCGGCCGGATGCTGGATGTCGGCGATCTCGAGCACTGCCGCTGTGGCCGAGCGGATCTGGCGGCAGAACTCCGCATCATCGATCAGCGACGCGCCATAGGACGGGACGATCTTCTTCAGCTTCGGCAACCAGGCGCTTGCGGTCAGCTCTCCGGCGAAGCACTTCTCCAGCACGCTGATGGCGATGAACGCCGCGGTGGAGGCGCCCGGCGATGCCCCAAGCAGGGCCACCAGCGAGTGATCCTCGGCACCGACGAGCTCGGTGCCGAATTCGAGCAGTCCGCCCCGCTTGACGTCGGGCTTTATGATCTGGACGCGCTGGCCTGCGACCTGCAACCGCCAATCCTTCGGATCGGCCTTCGGGAAATATTCATCGAGCGCCGCAAGACGGTGATTCTCGGACTGCAACACCTGCCCGACCAGATATTCGGTGAGATCGAAATTGTCGCGCGCCACCGAGAGCAACGGCTCGACGTTGGCGGGACGGATGGATTCGAACAGGTCCAGCAGCGAGCCGTGCTTGAGGAACTTGCTCGAGAAACCCGCATAGGGCCCGAACAGCAGCGAGCGCCGGCCGCCGATCACGCGCGTGTCCAGATGCGGCACCGACATCGGCGGCGAGCCGACCGCGGCCTTGCCGTAGACCTTGGCGTGGTGGCGCTCGTTGATCGCGGGGTCGTCGCAACGCAGCCAGATCCCGCTGACGGGAAAGCCGCCATAGCCGCGTCCCTCCGGGATGCCTGATTTCTCCAGCAGTGGCAGCGCACCGCCGCCGGCGCCGATGAAGACGAACTTCGCGAGGACCGAGCGCGTCTCTCCGCTTTCGATGTCGCGCACCTCGATCCGCCAGCGGCCACCCTGCTCGCGCACGAGATTGGTGACGCAGCTCTTGTAGTGCACGGCGCAGCCGGGCTGGCTGACGAGGTGACCAACCAGCAGATGAGTCAGCGCGCCGTAGTCGACGTCGGTACCGGAAATGATGCGCGTTGCGGCAACCGGCTCATCGCCGCTGCGGCCGTCCATCACCAGCGGCGCCCATTCGGCGATCTGCCGGGGGTCCTCGGTATGCTCCATGCCCTCATAGCAATGATGGGAGGACATCGCCGCGAACCGCTTCCGCAGGAATGCGACATTCTCTGCGCCATGCACGAAGCTCATATGCGGCACCGGATGGATGAAGGCCCGCGGATCGGCGATCGCGCCCTTCTCGATCAGGTAGGACCAGAACTGCCGGGACAGGTCGAACTCGACATTGACCTCCAGCGCCTTGGAGATGTCGACGGAGCCGTCGGGGCGTTGCGGCGTGTAGTTCATCTCGCAATTTGCGGCGTGCCCGGTGCCCGCATTGTTCCAGGAGTCCGAGCTTTCCAGCGCGCAATCGTCCAGCATCTCGAGCATCTGGATCGTGAGCGACGGCTCCAGCTCCTTGAGCAGGACGCCGAGTGTGGAGCTCATAATGCCTGCACCGATGAGCACGACGTCGGTTTCGTGGTCGGAAGTCACTTGCATGGCGTTTCTCTTCGTTGGATGTTGTTGTTCGGATTGCCGGATCAGGCCCGCGCCGATTGCCGCGCCTTGGCGCGGAACGGCACCTCGGCTCCCGGTCGCAGCACCACATAGGCGCGGCGCCAGGACGAATCGTCCGTCAGTTTCCAGCTGTGCCCCGATCCCGCAGTGTCCTCGGCGAGCAGGATGTTGCCGGGATGGATCAGGAAGTGATGTCCGTCGCGCGTCTGGAAATCGAGCGTTCCGCTCAGCGTGATCACCAATTGGCGGATCGGCGCGGTGTGCCAGGAAAACGCGCCGCCCGATTCGGTCTCCTGGAAGGACACGCTGGTCGCATCGATCTTGCCGGTGAGAAAATCGCCGCGCTGGCCGGGCGCGAGCTCGATGACGCCTTCCTCGAAATGTGAATTGCCGTCCTCTCCGGTCCATAGACGTACACAACGGATCATCGTTTCTCTCCTTTCAGCCGGCCTTTGCGCCGATTGCGTGTGGCGCCTCGATCTCGGCCACATAGGGTGTGACCATCTTGGTGGGATCCACGATGCGGTCGAACTCCGGCTCGGTCACGAAACCGAGCTTGAGCGCCGCCGACTTCAGCGTGAGATCTTGGTCCATGGCGAAATGCGCGATCCTCGACGCCTTGTCGTAGCCGATCACCGGAGCCAGCGCGGTCACGAGCATCAGCGACCGCTCGACATACTCCTTGATCTTCTTGCAATTCGGCTCCGTGCCTTCGACCAGGAACTTGCGGAAATTCGTACAGCCGTCGGTGAGGATGGTGACGGACTGCGCGATGTTGTGGATGATCAGCGGCTTGTAGACGTTCATCTCGAGATAACCGCAGGCACCGCCGAACCCGACGGCAACGTCGTTCGCCATCACCTGCACGGCGATCATCGTCAGCGCTTCGGCCTGCGTTGGATTGACCTTACCCGGCATGATCGACGAGCCGGGCTCGTTCTCCGGTATCAGCAGCTCGGCAAAACCCGCACGCGGACCGCAGGACATCAGGCGGATGTCGTTGGCGATCTTGTAGAGCGATCCGGCGAGTGTACGAAGCGTGCCGGAGAGTTGCACCAGCGCATCATGTGCGCCCTGCACGGCGAACTTGTTGGGCGCGCTGATGAATGGCAGCTCTGTCAGCCGCGCGATCTCGGCAGCAGCGGCTTCGGCGAAGCCCGGTGCCGAATTGATTCCGGTGCCGACCGCCGTACCGCCGAGCGCGAGGCGGAGTACGCCCTTGAGCGCGTCGTCGATGCGCGCCAGATCGTCAGCGAGCATGCCGGCATAACCGGACCATTCCTGTCCCAACGTCAGCGGCGTCGCATCCTGCATGTGGGTCCGGCCGATCTTCACGATATCACCCCACTGGCTCGACTTCACCGCGATCGCGTCATGCAACGCCGCGACGGCGGGCACGAGGCGCTGGGTCACGTTCATCGCGGCCGCGATGTACATCGCCGACGGAAAGCTGTCGTTCGACGATTGCGACATGTTGACGTGATCGTTCGGATGAACGGGACGCTTGCTCCCGAGCGGCGTGCCGGCAAGCTGGCAACAGCGGTTCGAGATCACCTCGTTCACGTTCATGTTGAATTGCGTGCCGCTGCCCGTCATCCAGACGTGAAGCGGAAACATGTCGTGATGCTGGCCGGCGAGAATCTCATCGCAGACGTGGACGATCAGCTTGTGGAGCTTGCCGTCGAGACGGCCGCCGGCGCAATTGGCATTCGCCGCCGCTTTCTTCAGGATCGCATAGGACTGGATCATTTCGCGCGGCATCAGATCCTTGCCGATGCTGAAATGTTCGAGCGAGCGCTGCGTCTGTGCGCCCCAGAGCCTGTCCGCCGGCACCTCGACTTCACCAAGGCTGTCTGTCTCTTTGCGGAGGTCGTTCATCCTTGCCTCTCGTTGCAATTGACGTTGAAATTGCCTTCCAGCTCTGCCCAAGAGCCTACGGACCGTGCCGTTCACCTGCTTCCGCGAACGAACGTCCTTTTGTCGAATGGCATGGTGAACGCTTCCAGCGTTCAGCGCTCGACCCCGCATTGCATGTCGATGTCCTAGACAGGAACGGTTCAGCTTCGGCGTGGCCGGCGGCACAGCCAGAGCACGCTCATCGACGATGTGATCGGCAGCACGAGGCTCCACGCGCCCATCCACTTCGCTGCGCAACAGCCGAGGGCCGCTCCCATCAAAAACATCAGACAGAGCAGAAACATGATCCACGTGCCGCGCGCGGCGTCACGATTGGACGTTGCAACGGACTGGTCGATGGCACGGAGCATGTCGCCCGTGACGGTGACGGTGAGAATTTGCCAGCGCTCGACCTGCCTGAAACTGGCCGACCGCAGCGCGACGCCGAAAGAGATCGCTGGGATGGTGGCCATCTCCGGGATTCGATGGAGCAGCAGCATCGCAACCGTAAGGCAGACGATCTCTCCGACGAGGCAGCGTAGCGGCGCCCGGATGCGAATCGCCAGCGAAGCGCCGAGCAGAAACGCGACGATCGGAAGGAGATGGTGGACCGCCTGCCGCCACTGTCCCGACATGGCGTCGATGCCGAGGAAGGCGACATTGCCGGTCTGCGAACTTGCAAATACGCCGCCGAGCGAGAGCCAGGTAAAGGCGTCGAGAAAGCCCCCCGACAGGGTCAGGAGGAAGGCGACGAGCAACGATCGCTCCGGCGCATCGACGCCAGTCTTCGTCTCGGCGGCGGGCGCTGGAGATACGGCGTGCATCGCCATGTCATCCAGCCGCAGGTTCAGGCGAAGGCGCGCTGTGCGGCCTCTTCGGGCAGCAGAACGCGACGCACATGCGTGAATACGCCGTATCCGTCATCGCGGGCGATCGCGAGCAGCGTGATGCCCGCCTCCTCCGCGGTCCGGATGGCGAGCGCGGTCGGAGCGGACACGGCCACGAGGACCGGCGCGCCGATCATCGCCGCCTTCTGTACCATCTCGACCGATACGCGGCTGGTCAGCAGCACGGCGCCATCGCCCGCCGATCGTCCCTCGCGGGCCATCGCACCGGCGAGCTTGTCGAGCGCATTGTGCCGGCCGACATCCTCCCGCACCAAGCCGATGCCGGAGCGGGGATGCCAGAAGGCGGCCGCATGGACGGAACGCGTCTGCCGGTTCAGGACCTGGAGCGGAGACAACGCCTGCATGGCGCCAAGCAAGTCCCGCGCGTGAAAGGCGACACTCGGGCCCGCGACTTGCGACGGTGCACGGCACGCCTGTTCGAGGCTCTCGATGCCGCACAGCCCGCATCCGACGGGCCCGCTGATGGCGCGGCGCCGCGCCGCCAGGGACGCCGCGCGGTCGCCATCGAGCCACATCCGGACCTCAACACCCAGATCGTTCGGAACCAGCTCGATGCTCCTGATCTCGCTCGCGCGTTCGACGATAGCTTCGGTGAGGCTGAAGCCGATACCGAAATCCTCGAGATCGCCCGGGGTGCCCATCATTACCGCATGGGTCGATCCGTTATAGGTGAGCGCAATCGCGGTCTCTTCCGCGACCAGGCGCGAGCTCGACCGCGTCTCACCGTTGCGCCAGGCGATCTCCCGATACCGCTTAGCAGTCGAACCCGCCATCATGGCTCACACCGTTGCGAAATAGCCTTGGTCGTGACGAACTGAAGCAGCAGACGCTCGAACTTTATGCCGGCATCTGGCCGAGGCTCCGAGACGCTGCTCATCCTCCACCCGTTTCCCGGCCGAACGGCATATCTTGCGCTTACGAACTCGGACCGATACGGCCGGTCTCGTACAGGAACCAGATGCGCCGCTCGGTCTCGTCGATCCAGTTTTCCAGGAGGCTTGCGGTGGCGACATCGCCGTATTCATCGCAGAGCTCGTGAACCCGGCGCATCTCCCGCGTCAGCTGTTGGTTGTCGCTGCGCAGCTCAGCAAGCATGTCCTGCGGATCGACATAGTCGGCGTCATTGTCGAGAATGCGTTGCTCGCGGGCGATGTGCCCGATTGAGCGCAGGGTGGTGCCGCCGATCTTGCGGGCGCGTTCAGCGATCTCGTCGGTCATCGCGAAGATCTGCTCGGCCTGCTCGTCGAGCATCAGGTGGTAGTCGCGGAAGTGGCGGCCGGAGACGTGCCAGTGGAAGTTCTTGGTCTTCAGGTAGAGAGCGAAGACGTCGGCGAGCAGCGCTCTCAACGCGGCTGGAACGTCCCGGTTCGCATTCGTGCCGAGATCGGTCGGTGTCTGAAGGTCGGCTTTGGTCATGGTCGGCATCCTTGCTTGGAGGTTGAAAAATTCTTAGTCGCGGCGAGGCCCGAGGGATCGTTCGCCGGCCGTGGTTCTGTCCCGTACGCGCACAAGCGATATCGTTGCGAACACGCCGTCGCGCCGAACCAACGCGTGAAACAGCCCCGCCGCCAGATGCAGCAGCACGAGAGCGAAGAATGCGAAGCCCAGATAGACATGGGCGTTCCAGAGCAGCGTGTGCCCGCGGTCGCTCTGCGGCAGCAGCGCAGGGATTTCGACGCCGCCATAGAGAACGACCGGGTAGGACGCTGCCCAGAGCATGCCGAGGCCGAGCAACGGCATGATGATCATGAACCCATACAGCAGAAGATGCGACGATCTTGCACCCAACTTCATGGCTCTCGGAAGATCGTCCGGCAATGATGGTGCGCCGTAATACAGCCGCAGCGCCAGCCTGATCAGAACGAGAGCCAGCAAGGTGACGCCGAGCGTCTTGTGGATGAGGATCAGCGGCAGATATTTTGGTGCAACGGTCGAGACCATCCCTGCACCAATGAAAAGCATGGCGAGGATGCAGACCGCCATCAGCCAGTGCAGGAGCCGCTGGGCCAGCGTGAAACGGTGAGGAACGTCAGTCATGGCTTTGCGGCTCCGGTGCGCGGATAGTTCTTGGCCTCGGCAGCACGCAAATCATAGGATTTGCGATAGACCGATGAGCGCGCGGCCGGGAACGGATCGTCGGACACCCGGATTCCCTCGGGCAGGACGGTCGGATCGAAGTTGATGTCGCGGCATGGTCCATCTCGCTCCGGTTCGATCCGTTGCACGATCAGCGTTCCGACCTCCACCTTGCGGCGGGTTTCCGGCCAGGCTTTGCTCGGGTCTGCAGTCGGATCACCGGGATCGGCGACGGTCGTGACCATGGTCCATCGCAGCGGACCGGTTGTCCGAACACGCTCCGCGATCTCCGGCTCGAGATAATCCGGGCCGCGCTTTTCGAGGTCGGCCTGCGAAATCGGAACGGGTCTTGCCGCCGGCAGAAGCGACCAACGCACGGCGTGATCGCCACCCTTCGCGTCCGTGAAAATGAAGCTATTGAGACCATGATAAGGTTCTTCCGCATAGCTGCCGGTCCATGGCGCCGTCTTGGCCCAAGCCGCAAAATGGCCGAACTCCGGATTTGCCTGAATGAACGCCTTCATCGCGTCCGGATCCTTCTTGCCGGACGCGATCAGCAGATCGTGGAAGGCCTGGGGCGTGGAGACAGCAAAGAACGGCGGATTGATCATCGCCATCCGCCAGACTTCGCCATTTGCCGTGATCTGAAGACCGAGGCCGCGCACCCGCACGGTCGCATCCACCGCGTTCGGATTGGGGGTGCCGAGATTGAAGCGGCCCAGAGCCGCGTATTGCCCCCTTGCGAAGACCCTTGCCCGGGAGAGCTCCACGCCGTTTCCATTGGCCTCGAATGTGCCGGTGAAGCAGATTCCCTTGGCGTGGTTTCGCCGGTATCCGAGCGGCGGTCCGCCCGGCGGCGTCAGCGCCTCAATCATCCGTTCCGGCGTTAGGCGACCAGGCGAGAGCCATCCTGCAGTGTACGCGAACGCAGCTGCCCCACCGCCCATGATCGTCGCAATCAATACGAGCGACCCGAGGCTAGACCGCGGTAGTTTGCCTGGTAGATTCATTCAGTCTCCTTGCGAGCCGCAAATCGCCCGGCGATCAGAGCGGCACGGCCGCATTGTCGAGTAACCAGAAGGTGTTCTAGCGGGCCGCTGGGGCTCCGATCTTCTTAAACTCAACGCCAATTTCGCGAAGGCACGCCTCGTTCTACTCGGCTCTTCCTGCTTGCGCGGGTGAACTGGCGGCCTGCGCCCTCGTTCGGGCGTTCTGGAAATATTTCGTGCTTTGTGAAAATTGCCTGTAACGCTCGAAAGACCGGTCGTGCGCCTCGCCCTAAGTCGGATGTTCTTCGCGCAACGGTCGCAACGCTCGTCTGACGACGGTCACGTCGCAGCGGCGCGGCCATCTTCGCGAAGGCTGGAATAGGATTGAGGATGCAATGAACAAAGTGATCGTCGTCACGGGAGCCGCAAACAACATCGGACGAAGCTGCTGCGAGGAACTGGCGCAGGCGGGGCACACAGTCTACGTCTCGATGCGGGAAGCGGGCAACCAAGGCGCACATGGCCTCGGCAAGGCCGGCGCAAGGGCCGCTGAGCTTCGTACCATCGAGTTCGATGTCTCCTCGGAAGCCTCCGTGGACGCGGCCATCGAAGCCATCATCGCCGAACACGATCGCCTCGACGTGATCGTACACAATGCGAGACAGGTGCTCTACGGGCCGACGGAAGCCTTTACGGCGGAGCAACTCGCCGAGCTCTTCGATATCAACGTGCTGAGCGCGCAGCGCCTCAATCGGGCGGCATTGCCGCAGTTGCGCAAACAGGGCCAGGGCCTGCTGATATGGGTCACGTCGAGCTGCGCACGCGGCGGATCAGTGCCCTTCCTCGGCGCCTATGCGTCGTCGAAAGCCGCCATGGATGCGCTCGCAATCGGTTATGCCGGCGAACTCGCGCGATGGGGGATCGAGACGAGCATCGTCGTCCCCAGCGCTCTCGGACCGGGCCACTACGTTCGCTCCGGCCGGCCGACGGACACCGTTCGCGCCGAGGAATACGCCGATGGACCGACCGCCGATGTGACCGAGACAGCGCTCGCAGGACTGGCGCAACCCTCCCCGAGGGACCGTGCTCCACAAGACGTCGCGAAAGCCATCGCCGACGTCGTGAACATGCCGTTCGGGCAGCGGCCGTTGAGGGTTCATATCGGGCCCGATGACGATGGCGCGGCGGCCGTCGACGCCGTCGCCGACCGCGCGCGCGCTGAATTGCTGCGCCGGGTCGGACTGGAGGACGTGCTCTCGCCGGCGATTATCGGCTAGAACCGTACGCCGTTGAGTGACATATCGCCGCATCAATGGCTGAAAGTGCGAAAGCTCCCGAGAAGAACGTGACATCCGCCGTATGGCCATTCTTTACCCCGATATGACCCCGATGTTAATTTCGAGCCTGCCACGACGTCCATAAGTCCTGGTGGGCTCCCAAGTTCTGGAATGCGAGTCGTTTGTCGGGTTGAAATTCCTAGAATGGCCTCCCGCTGGCAAAGCAAAAATGGCACGGCCACTGCCGGCTCCTCTGTCCAAGAGGAGGCTGCTCGGGAGACTTTCGTCTTCGGCCCCTTTCGCCTCGACGCCGAGCAGCGGCGAATCGCAAGGAATGGCGAGCAGGTTCAGCTGTCGGCTCGGGCCTTCGACATCCTGCTCACGCTGATCCGGCATGCAGGAACGGTCGTCAGCAAGAGCGATCTGATGGCCAGAGCGTGGCCCCACTCCAGTGTCGACGAGAACAGCCTGCGTGTTCACATCGCAGCGCTTCGCAAGGCGCTCGGAGACGGTCATGCCGGCGACCGCTATCTGAGCACCGTCTCCGGGCAGGGCTATTGCTTCGTCGGGTCGATCTCTAAGCCCGACGAGACACAGCCGGAGCCGTCCGGTCTTCCTTATGCCCACAACCTGCCGGCGCATCCCCGGCACATGGTGGGACGCGAGCAAACCATCCGAGAGATATCCGAACGATTGAGAGCTCAGCGTTTCGTCACCGTGGTCGGGCCAGGTGGCATCGGCAAGACGACGGCGGCCGTTTCGGTCGGCTACGCCCTGCTCGCCGAGTTTGCAGGTCAGGTCCACTTCGTCAGCCTGGGCGAGAATTGCGATGCTGTCCTCGTGCCTGCCGTCACCGCAGCTTCGTTCGGGTTGCCGGCCCGATCGAACGATCCCTCGGCAGGACTTGCAAGTCTCCTGCGCGGGAGGCACATGCTGCTCATTCTGGATTGCTGCGAGCATGTCATCGACGCGGCGGCTGCGCTGGCTGAGCAACTCTTCCAGGAGGCGCCAGAGTTGCACATCCTCGCCACCAG
This sequence comes from Bradyrhizobium daqingense, assembly GCF_021044685.1. NCBI lineage: Bacteria > Pseudomonadati > Pseudomonadota > Alphaproteobacteria > Hyphomicrobiales > Nitrobacteraceae > Bradyrhizobium > Bradyrhizobium daqingense. Next base: position 2,678,072 of record NZ_CP088014.1, on the reverse strand, counting down.
CCGGGAGCTGTTGCGCGTCGAGGGCGAACATGCCCACCGCCTTCTGCCACTGGCAAGTCCTCCGGAGAAGGCCAGTCTGACCGCTGCAAGCGCGCTCGCCTATCCCGCAATCGAACTCTTCGTCGAGCGTGCGACGTCCGGAGGGAGCGAGTTCGCGCTGACGGATGCGAACGCTTGGGATGTCGGCAACCTCTGTCGCCGGCTCGACGGCATTCCGCTTGCAATCGAGCTCACCGCCGGCCATGTCGGCGCATATGGCGCCGGCGCCATGGTCCGGCTCCTCGACGAGCACTTCAATCTGCTCTGGGAGGGGCGGCGGACCGCCCTGCCTCGTCACCGCACGCTGCGTGCAACCATCGAATGGAGCTACAATCTCCTTTCCGAAGCGGAGCGCGAGGTTCTCGACCGGCTGTCCGTGTTCGTCGGAAGCTTCAGCTTGGACGCCGCGCAGGCGATCGTCGCGACCGCAAAGGACGATGACGCCATCCTGGCCATCATCGACAGCCTCGTCGCCAAGTCGATGCTTGCGTCGAGTGTCGACCCGCAATTGACCCGTTATCGGCTCCTGGACGCCACCCGGGTCTACGGCCAGGAGAGGCTCGCCGCCCAAAACGACGCCGATGAGATGGCGCGGCGCCATGCCGCCTACTTTCTCGCGCTGCTCGAGAACACGGATGGCGCGGCGAGAGACGGCTTCCCGGCCGCAACCGATCAGTTCGGTAACGTACGAAGCGCTCTGGCATGGTGCTTCTCGGATCGGGGCGACCGTGGCATCGGGATAGCGCTCACGGCCGCAGCTATTCCCCTGTTCTTCAAACTGTCGCTCCTGACCGAATGCGAGCATTGGGCCGCGCGCGCCATCGAGGCCCTCGATGAAACCGCCGAAAGCGCGAGGCGCAGCCTTGCACTCTACGCCGCACTCGGAACGGCCCGGACACTCACCGGGCAATTCGACGATCTGGCCATGACCTGCCTCAACCGCGCGCTTGCGCTGGCAGAGAAGATCGGCGACCTCTCCGGGCAGGTCCGGCTGATCGATCGGCTACATCTGCTCCAACTGCTCACCGGGAAATTCCACGACGCCTTGAAGACGGCCAGAAGAGGCGAGAGCATCGCACTGGAGAGCGGCGATCCCGGGGCCCTTTCCCGCATGCACTTGGCGCTTGGCATCTCCTGTCACTATCTCGGCGAACTTGCCGCCTCCCGTGCGTACATCGAGGCCGCGATGTCGCGTTTCGGCGCGACGAAGGACGTCGGTGGCGAGCCGACGCTCGACTATCCCGGCCGCGCACCAATCACTTTGGGCCGTATTCTATGGCTCCAGGGATATCCCGACCGAGCCGTGGAAATCGCGCGAAAGGCTGTTTCCGACGCGCTCACCATGGACCACCCCACCATGCTTTGCCGGGCGCTGGTCTGGGCGTTCGACGTGTTCTATTGGAATGAGGAGCTGGAAAGTTACGAAGATTCCATCGACAGGCTTCTGGCCGAGAGCCGTACGCACAAGCTCGCCACGCTCGAGATCGTCGCGGAAGCCATGAAAGGAATTGCGCTGCTGACGCGCGGGACGACCGGTCCGGGTCTCGCGATGCTGAAGGGCTCGGTCGAGAAGCTACAGAACCGCCGTTTCGGTGCGGTCGCAGGGTTGAGCGTGCCGCTTGCTGCGGCCCTGGTAGCGGCAAATCAAGGCGGGGCCGCGCTGGACACGATCAACCAGGCCATTGCCCAGGCAGGGCGTTGCGGCTTCCTGATGGAGATGCCCGACATGCTGCGGGTGAAGGCGGAGGCGCTGATCCGCAAGGCCACGCCCGACATGTTGCAGGCGGAGCAGAACCTCGCGCAATCGCTCGAATTGGCGCGCCAACAAGGCGCGCTCGGTTACGAACTGCGCACGGCAACCATGCTTGCGCGGCTACGACAGCGCCAAGGCCGCTACCGAGACGCAGAAGAACTTCTTGCACCCGTGTATGGCCGTTTCACCGAGGGATTTGGCACGCGCAGTCTCAAGACAGCCTCGGATCTGCTCACTGAGCTGCGCTTCTCCCGATCGGACAGGCTTGCGGGCTCTTGGTGAGGACGCCCGAGCTACTGGGGCGCCAGCTGCGCCATCATTGTCCTCGCGCGGCGCAGATCGGCGATCTCGAAACCCTCGGTGAACTTGCCGTACACGGGCTCGAGAATATCCCGCGCGTCGGCCGGCCGGCTCTGGCTTATCCGCAATTGTGCCAGACTGATCGCCGTTCGCAGCTCCCAGAATAGCGCTCCCTGACCGCGCGCCATCTCCGACGCCTTGTCAAAGGCCTGCTCGGCAGCTGCCGCGGAAAAATGCGCGCCGGCGTGCAGCAGCAATTCGCCCTTGATGCGCAAGAGCTCCGCCACATACCAGCGTTCGTCACGTGCTTCGCATCGCGCCAGCGCCTCGTCGACGGTCGCAAGTCCTTGCGAAATCTCACCGGCTTCTCCGAGACATGCTGCTAGCTCCCCGACGAGAAGCAGGAAGCGTGGCAGAAATCGGGCCTCGCCCGCCAGGCCGAGCGCCTTGCGTAGCAAGGACAGGCCGGCCTCGAGGTCGCCACCGCGCGCCATCACCATGCCCCTAAAGGCGCGCGCCCAGACGCTCCACAGCCGGATCGGATGACGTTCGGTATGCTCGATCAGCATGGTGCAATAGCGCTCCGCCAGGACGAGATCACCGGCGAGAAAGGCGACCGGGCAAGCGCCCTGTCCGAGCACGCTGCAAAACGTCAGGGCATGACCATTCGTACGACCTTCCTCGACGTTGCGATCGACCACGCTCAGCGCCTGATCCGCGAAGCCGAGCAGCCAGAGGATGCGCGCCTGGAAGTAATGTGCCGAAGCGCGCGGATCGAACCGGAAACGGATGACCTGCGGCTTTGCCGTCAGATCGGAAAGACGGGCCAAGGCCCGGTCGATGTGACGGTGCGCCAGCCGCTGATCACCGAGATAATGCATCGTGGTGGCGAGGAGCCGTTCTGCCATCACCTGATCGACCGAATTGCCCGATCCGGCCACGACATCCGCAAAACGGCGCGCAAGACCGAGTGCCTTGCGAAACTCGCCATTGTTGAACTGATCGATACAAAGGCCCCAGAGCGAGCGCAGCAGATAATCATTGTCGCCGAGCTGCTCGGCGAGCCCAAGAGTTTCGACCCAGGCAGGACCCGCTTCCCGGGCCCTTCCAATGCCATACATCAGCGACCAGGCGCGCGCAGCCGACAATTGCATGCGCAGCTGCCGCGCATTCGCCGCGCTCTCGTCGAGATGAGCCAGCGCCAGCTCGGTTCGCTCGCGGCATTCTGCAAGCAGAGACAACTGCACCCATAGCGGGATCGCCGCCGCGGTCAGCGCCACTCCGATCTGCGCGTCCCCCTCGGACGAGAAGGCCCAATCGAGGCTCGATCGCACGCTGTCGATATGGCGACCATAAAGCTTGAGCCACTCCGCCTGCGGCTTGGCTTCGCTATCGGCTTCAGCTCGCGCAAGGAAGCCGCAATAATATCGAGCGAGACGGCGCGCCGCGCCGTCAAGCTCTCCGCAAGCGCGCAGCTTGTCCAATGCGTAGGCGCGCGTGGTATCCAGCAGCCGATACTGAGGGTGATCACCGCCGATGTCGGCAAGAACGAGCGACTTGGCCACCAGACCGGCCAGCCGACCCGTCAACTCGCCAATGCCCTCGCCGGCCACCACGATCGCCGCTTCGAGCGAAAACTCTCCGGCGAAGACGCCGAGCTGCCGCAGGATGCGCGCCTCCATCTCCGGCAGCAGGTCGTAGCTCCAGTCGAGCGTCGCGCGAAGGGTTTGCTGCCTGGGTAGCGCCGTCCGACGGCCGGTCGTCAGGAACTTGAACCTGTCGTCCAGAAGCACGGCAATCTTCGCTGGACTCAACATCACCGCGCGCGCCGCCGCGAACTCGATCGCGAGCGGAATTCCGTCGAGCCGCCGGCAAATGGAGGCAACGGCTCCGAGATTTTCCTCATCCGGCGCAAAGTTCGAACCGAGCGCCCTCGCCCTCGTCATGAACAATTCCACGGCGGTGTAAGCAGATGCGCCGCCGTATCCCAGTCGGGATTCGGGCGGCACGTCCAGAGGAGGAACGCGATAGACGTGCTCGCCGTCGATGCGCAGCGCTTCGCGACTGGTCGCAACGATAGTGGTCCCGGGAGAGCGGCTGACGATCGCGTCGGCCAGTTGAGCCACCGCATCGACGACATGCTCGCAATTGTCGAGAATGAGCAACAGCTGCCGCACGCCGATCGCACGTGCGACCGCCTCCGGCGAGATGTCCTCGCCTTCGAGCTTGATTCCGAGCACGCTGGCGACGGCCGAGCAAACCAGCTTGGGATCGGGCAGCGAGGCAAGCTCGACCAGCAGCCGATCCGCAGCAAAGCCGGGCGGCGCCGTTCTGGCGGCTTCCAATGCAAGCGCCGTCTTGCCGATGCCGCCAGGCCCGACGAGGGTCACGACCCGATAGGCCGAAAGAAGCTCCCATAGATGTGCGATGGCGGTGGCCCGGCCGATTAGATCGAACGATGCATTCGGAATGTTGGTCGAGCGCAATTGTTGGGATGCTGAAGATTGTAGCGGCGCATCCGTCTGGCGGATCTGCCATGACCCCAGCAGGCGATATCCGCGTCCGACGTCGGTTGCGAGCATGTCGCGGTCCGCGCCAAAGGCTCTTCGGATCGCGGCGATGTGCACCCGAAGTGCGCTCTCCTCGACAAAAACGCCCCGCCAGACACGCTCGGCCAAATCGTTCTTGGTGACCAGATCGCCTTCGGCCCGAACCAATTCCGCAAGAATCTCAAAGGCGCGCCCGCCCAGAGGAACGACCTCACCCTGCGCGCGCAATTCGCGCCTGGCAAGATCGATCTCCCATTCCGAGCAGGTGTAAACGGGACGTTGGCCCGACTCAGCCATCATTGGCACGGCCCCGAATGGTTCATTGGACTTGCGTGCAGTCTATCACCATCCTTCCAGGAGACACAGTTTGCCAGCCGGAAGAGCGCCTGCCCCGGGTTCCTCTCGTACGCCTCACCCTTCAGCAGCCGCGGCAGATCGCTCCTTCCAGCATTTTCTCGAGGCGGGCGTCGTCCTTGTCGATGGTCGCGTCCGTGCCGAGCAGAGGCCGCTTCATCGCATGATCGCTCCCCTCCGACGAGGGAAGTGCAGTGCCGAGCGAGTTCGTCCCAGGCGTCGCGGCACTCGTACCGAGCGCGCCGCCGCGTGCCATCGACATATGCGATCCCATGCCGCCGCGGGCAGATGCTGCTCCCGACAGTCCGAGACAAGCTACGACGCAGAGGAAGGAGAGCAATCTCATGGCTTACACTCCGCATGTTGTATGACCTGCACTCTCAAGTGGGCGTTGCGATTGATTCGACCATGCACGATCGTGCGAACGATCATGACAAAAGTGACAGGATTCGATGTCGAGAACGCACCACCACTTCTCGGTAATCCGCGTGCATTCCTGTTTTCCCTGCTCGCCTTCTCGCAAGAGTGATGCGTTTCGGGCAGGGTTTTCCAGCCGGATTGCCTATATGACTCGGCAAAGACAATTTCGGAAACGTCACCGGCCGAGCAGCCATCATCGCCAAGCGACTCTCCGCATCTCACGAGCAATGGAGAATCGCCATGAACGTATTCAAGACCATGATCGCCGTCGCGCTGATCTCGACGGCAACGATATCCTCGGCCTCCGCGGCCTGGTCATTCGCCGACCAGGAGCCCGCCGCATTTGCATCAATGTATCCGGATCGCGACGTGCTCAACGGCGGCGCGCTGACGCCGGCAGGACGAATGGGCCTGGAGCGGCCCGGCGGCGCCGCGCCGGTGTTCGGAGCAGCGCACCCTTACGTCCGGCACTGGCATCGATGAGCGAGCGAAGAGCGGGCGGCCTGCGCACGCAGGTGATAACGCCCGCCCGAGAACGTGCACGGAGTGCGTCCGCGCCAAGCGGCGCACCCCACCGGTCTCGCACCTTGGCGACCGCGCAGAAACGACTGTTGACCGAGCCACCACCACGACTTCGTGCAAAGGCGAAAATGATCGTTCGATTGATACTGCTGATCCCGCACGCGCACGCACATGTCTGACGAGCGAGCCGAGGCGTTCCCGGCGTCGCTTTATCAAGGAGACATGAAATGACCACTCTGAAGCTCTTGTCGGCCGGACTGGCCGTTGCGGCCCTGATTGCATCCCCCGCGATGGCTCGCGAAGGCAGCGAAAACACACGTCGCGCGAATGTCGATTCCTATGCATCGGTCCAGCGCGTGCCGGTCACGTCAAAGCGCAGCTGCGTTCACGCCCCCGACGTTGGTGCGTACGCGACCGCTCCCTGGCGCCGGCCTCCGTGCGAGCCGACCTCCGGTTACTGAGCCAGTCGACCGGACGAACACTTGGCTGCAAGTCAAGCGACAGCGCTGAGACGAGGGTTCTCCTCTCAGCGCTTCGCGGATTCGATGTCGCCGGAAAGAAGGATGCGCGCCGTCATGCAGTGAGATTCTTCCAGTCGGCCCGAGAGCGCCGCGGCAATCGATCGTCGGCAACTCATCTCGCCAGTGGCTAGCCGAGGACATCTGCGCCGTCGATGGCGGTCCCGAGGACGGCGAAGGTCTTCTTGACAGGTCGACTGCCTGCCCTGTAGGAGACCGAGGCATAGTCATGCTTTCAAAATATTGCCAAGAGACGGTGTTTTTCGGAAAACCATGACTGTCTTGGCATCACGACGGTGAATCTGATCCGCGGATCCCTATGTCGTATTCGGCGGCCAATCGAACCTACGCTTTCGGAAACTGGCTTATCGATTGCCAGCGCAGGGAGCTGAGACACGACACCGTCGTGGTGCCGATCGGCAGCCGCGCGTTCGAGCTTCTCGAAAAGCTGGCGGATTCGGCCGGTCTCTTGGTGACCAAGGATGAATTGATCGGAAGCGTCTGGTCGGGCCAGATCGTCGAGGACAACACGCTCCAGGTCCATATCTTCGCGGTCCGCAAGGCGCTCGGCAGGGATCGCGATCTCCTCAAGACGGTTTCGGGCCGAGGATATACTCTCGCCGGAAGCTGGCGAAGCGGACGCCCGGATCACTCCGCAGCCGCAACGATATCCGCTCCGGCCGCCTCGTCTTTTTCGAGCAACCTGCCGAATGCGCGCGCACCTCTGATCGGTCGCGAGGATTCTCTGAGCGAGTTGATCGATATCCTCTCCGCCTACCGCGCCGTGACTCTCGTCGGCCCTGGAGGCATCGGAAAGACCAAGCTCGCCATCGAACTTGCGCGGCGCGTCGCATCGTCGTTCGACGATTCCGTCGCGCTGGTCGAGCTCGCGACCTTGCAGGATCCCGCGCTCGCGATCTCTGCAACGGCCCGGACCCTGAAGCTCGCTCTGAGCGACAAGTGCGTTTCGCCCGCGAGCATCGCCCAGGCCATCGGCTCGCGACGCCTGCTGCTCGTGCTCGACAATTGCGAGCATGTCATCGACGTGGCCGCGCAGATCGCCAGCGCCGTGCTGCGCTATTGTCCGAATGTTACCGTCCTTGCAACCAGCCGGGAAGGACTGCGTATCGACGGCGAATATGTTGCAGCCATACCGCCGCTGTCGGTTCCCGGACCGGACGTCCTGGATCCCGATTTGGTTCTTCGGGAAAGCGCGGTGCAGCTCTTCGTCACTCGGACGCGGGCATTGCGGGCAAGCTTCGTTCCCGACGCCAGCGATCTGCTGAAAATCGCCGCCGTCTGTCGGCGGCTCGACGGAATTCCGCTCGCGCTTGAGTTCGCCGCGGCCCGGGTCGCGAACCTCGGGGTGGATACCGTGTTGAGCCGCCTGGACCGGCGCTTCGAGCTCCTGAACAGCGGTCGTCGCGACCAGCTGCCGCGGCACCAGACCCTGCGAGCGACGCTGGACTGGAGCTACGATCTGTTGTTGCCCGAGGAGCAGAGGCTGCTTTGCCGGCTCGCTGTGCTTCCGGCCGGCTTCACGCTGGACGCGGCCATTGCCATGATGGACGATGACCTGTCACGGTCGGACGTCATCGAGACGTTGTTCAACCTCGTCGGCAAATCTCTGGTCTCGCTTGATCCATCGTTCGAGGGGCGATGGCGCCTGCTCGAGACCACGCGCGCTTATGCCTTGGAGAAGCTGGCGGAAGCAGGATTCCTAGCGCAAGTTTCGCGACGGCATGCGGGTTTCCTGAGGCAGCTCGTTGCGCCGCTCGGGGGCACCTCCCCAACCGCTGACGATGTGTCCCGCCTGGCCCAGGAGATCGAGAACGTGCATGCCGCGCTCGACTGGGCCTTCGCACCTGATGGCGATACCACGCTCGGAGTCGAGCTGACAGCCGGCTTCGTTCCGGTGTGGATGCATCTGCTGTCCTTCGTCGAGTGCTCGAGCCGGATCGAGCACGCCCTCGTCCATCTCGGCCCTGGGGTGACCTGCAATCCGAGGCTCAAGGCACAGCTCCACGTCGCATTGGGATTCGCGCTTCTCAACACGACCGGCTCTGCCGACCGCATGAAGGCGGCCCTCAATATTGGTCTCGTGCTCGCCGAAGAGCTGTCCGACCTTGAGCTTTCAGCTCAAGGCCGTGTGGACGCTGTGGAGCTACAATCTCAACTCGGGCCAGTATGACTCCGCCAAAGCGGTCGGCGAGCGATACCTCGAGATCGCGCTGCGCACAGGAAATCCCGCCAACGAGACCGTAGGTCGCCGCCTGATCGGCGCCGCCACCCATTTTTGCGGCGCGCAGGAGGATGCAAGGCGGGAGCTCACCCTGTCCCTAGATCACGAGGCCCATGGACTGAAGGACGGCCCGAACCAGATGTGGTTCCTGCTCAACCAGAGCGTTCTGGCCAAGGCCATGTTGGCCCGCGTCCTGCTGCTACAGGGAAAGGTCGCGCAGAGCAGAGCTCTTGCGGCCGAATGTCTAGAGGACGCGGAGCGGGAGAAAGACAAACTCGCGATCGCCTACGCATTGCGAAACGCCGTCTGCCCGATCGCTCTCATGACGCATGATCTCGCCGCTGCCGATCAGGCGATCTCGTCCCTCCTTGAACTCGTGACCCGCGAGGGAATAGCTTTCTGGAACAGCTGGACGTCGTGCCTGAAGGGGCAGCTGCTCGTCCTGCAAGGTCAGTACGACGATGGGATATCGTTGCTGCGAAGCGGACTGAAGGCGCGGGCCGAGAACGGATGGTTGATGCGCAATCCAGAATTTCTCGGATCGCTCGCCGAAGGCCTGCTCGCGAGTGGCGAAGCTGTGCAGGCGCTGGCTGTCGTTGAAGATGCCTTGAACATCGCCCGACAAGGCCGGCAATTGTGGTGCCTTGCGGATCTGCTGCGGATCAAGGGCGAAGTCCTGCTGGCTGATGCTCCGCTCGATCTTTCCCGGTCGGACCTGCTGTTCGCCGAAGGGCTCTCCGTTGCCAGAGAGCAACGGTGCCGCTTTTACGAGTTGAAGATCGCGGCCGCCTGGGCAAGGATCATGGCGGGATCGGATCGTCAGCAGACCGCGCTCGACCTCGTCGGCCCGATCAGCGCGCAATTCGATCGAGATGTCGATCTCCCCGCGCTCGCATTCGCGCGGGGCCTCGTTGCAAGCCCGGCGACGACACGTGGCGGCGACCGGCCTGCCTCCGGCACCTGCCACTAGCCCAAGCCTTCCTCTCCTAATCCAAGGACCATGCTTGATGATCTCTCGACGCTGGGCGGTGCTGGCGCGGCGGTGCTTTCGCCCGCCGTCATCCGCGCGCAGGGCATCAGAACCAATCAGGATCGGCGAGATCAACTCCTATAGCAGCGCGCCCGCGTTCGCCCTGCCCTATCGCCGCGGCTGGCAGCTGGCGGTCGAACAGCTGAATGCGCGCGGCGGCTGCGCCCGGCCATTTGAGGCACAGACCTCTCAGCATCCCGGCGGCAGGATCGGCGATACGCCCGGCGTCGGCGCTGCACCTGTCGCATTGGCCGGCAACACAGTCGCGGGCGAGGCCAGGTTCATCGAGACCCCTTCCATGCAGGCAGAGCTGTTAGGGCTGGGCACGACGGCGCTTGGATCAATGCCGGTGCCGCCGGCACCGCTGACGTCCGCCGTAATCGTTCCCGGTGTCGGGCTGGTCGGCACCTGCGGGATCGAGAGCGGCAGCGACGAAGCAGCGGTCACCAGTCCCCCCGGCGTTGAGCTGCATGCAACTGTCGCCCCCGTTCCTGCCGGCGAGGCTGCGGGAATGGTTCCGATCGGGCTTCCGGCCTGAGCCGTGATCGGCACTATCGGAGCGGCGCCACCCGACGTGGACAAACCTGGATTCGTTACGATCGGGGTCGCCGGCACCGGCATCGGGGACGCCGATGGCGCAGCGCAGATGACCACCGTCCCCGGCGTCGTCGGATCGGAGGCAAGCGGAACGGGCGCGAGGATCGTGTCGGGCGCGTTTACTTCGGTCGCTGCGGAAAACGGACCCGGACTGTTCAACGGCGAGGTCACGATCGCGCCGGGCACCGTCGGCAGGCTCATCGCCGTACTGCCGGTTGTGGCCACCTGCGCCCTGCCCGGAGCCCCGCCGAGCAGCAGAGCGAGCGCCATCGCGAAAGCAATCCGCATCATCGCCATTCCCTAACTCACTTCGACCTTGCGAACGGTGACCCTGCTACCCTCGGTCAGGTTCACCGCCGGATTGAGCACGACCTGATCACCGGGCTGGACTCCTTCACGCACTTCGACTCTTGTGCCGAAGTCCCGCGCGATCGAGACCTGCTGCAAATGCACGGTGCCGTTGCGCACGAGCGCGACGTGGAGGCCATTCTGGTCGAACACCAGCGCATCCGACGGGACGATCATCGACGGTGTCTTGCGCGGGATCGATAATTCGACAGTGCAGTAGATGCCGGGGCTGAGCAGACCATCCGGATTCGGCACGTCGATCTCGGTCAGCAGTGTCCGGCTTCCCGGCTGCAACGCGGTCGCGATCCGCGTGACCTTCCCCGGAAACGTCCGTCCCGGAATCTCGGGGACGCGGATATCGGCATCGACGCCGGGGGCCACCCCAAAGGCCTCGTCCTGCGGCACGAAGACCTGGGTTCGGATCACGGCGGAATGCATCAGTGTGAACATGAAGGTCGATCCGGCCTGCACCAGACTGCCATTGTCGACATTGCGCTGTGTGATCACACCGTCGAACGGCGCCACCACGCGCTGATAGGCCTTCTCTTGCTGAAGGACCCTAATCTGAGCCTCCTGCGCCGCGATGTTGGATTGGGCGACGCCGACGGCGGCCTGCTGCGCTCGCAGGGTGAGACGGTCGTTGTCGCCCTGCTGCGCCGTCAACCAACCCTGCTTGACGAGATTGCTGTCCCGCGCATTGGTGACGTCGGCGAGCTCACGGCTTGCTTGCGCCTGCTGGAGCGCCGCCTGGTTCTGGGCGAGAGTCGCCTGCGCCTGCGCGATCTGCTGGTCCAGCTCCGGAGCGGTGATGTCGGCGAGGAGATCGCCCTTCTTCACATGGGTGCCGATATCCACGTAACGCTTCTCGATATAGCCGCTGGTCCGCGCGAAGATATTTGCCGCCTCGAAAGCCGTCGTCGTCGCCGGCAGGCTGACCTTCATGATGTCGCCGCTAGGCTGGACCGTCGCCACCCGAACATCCGGCACGGCGGTTCTGGCCTGCTCTGCCACTGCGGCGACCTCGCGCGCGGCCTGATAGTGCCGCCAGCCGCCAATGCCGAGACCGCCCACGAGGATCAGAACGATGCCGCCTCCGAGCACCGCACCACCGTAGCGGCGGCCCGATTTCGGCTCCTTGCCGGGGAGCTCCACGATCCGCAGGCTCTCCGCACCCGGACGGCCTCCCGCCTTGTCGTCATTGGTCCGCATGCGAACATCACTCATTGCGGTTGCTCCTCGAATACGCCGTGGTGAGGCTTGCCATCGTTACGCTTGCGCAACATGGCGAACAGATAAGGCACGACGAGCAATGTCGTCGGGGTCGCGAACAGCAGCCCGCCAATGACGGCCCGTGCAAGGGCTGCATTCTGCTCCTCACCGGGGCCTCCGATCGCCATCGGGATCATGCCGACGATCATCGCTGCGGCGGTCATTAGGACGGGACGGATCCTGGTGCGGCCGGCGCTCAACGCTGCCTGGAATGCGGAGTGTCCCTTCAACTGCTCGTCGCGCGCGAACGTCACCAGCAGGATGGAATTTGCGGAGGCCACGCCGACCGCCATGATCGCTCCCATCAGCGAGGGCACGTTCAGCGTCGTTCCCGTGATGAACAGCATCGTCACTATGCCGCAGAACGTTGCCGGCAGCGCGAGGATGACGACGAAGGGATCGCCGAAGTTCTGGTAGTTCACCACCATCAGCAGGTACACCAGGATGGCTGCGAACAGCAGTCCGATCCCGAGATCGCGGAACGACTGATGCATGCTCTGGATCTGCCCCAGAACCTGAATCGAATTGCCCGGCTGGAGCTGCTTCTGCAGCGTGGACGTGACCTTGTTGATGTCGGCCGCGACGCTGCCGAGGTCACGTCCCTGCACGCTCGCATAAACGTCGAACACCGGCTGGACATTGGCCTGGTTCGAATTGGTGGGAACGGTGCCGCGCTTGAAGGTCGCGACATTGCTGAGCAGGCCCGGCACCGTCTGCCCACTTGCCGCAACCGATGCCGACACCGGCGTATTCCCCAGTGCATTCAGCGAATTGGCCCTGTACTCCGGTGTCTGCACGGCGAGGTAATAGGGAATGCCCGACGTCGGATCGGTCCAGAAATTCGGCGAGACCTGCGCGGACGAGCTGAGGCTGACATTGATGTTGGTCGCGACTGCGCTGGCATTTAGGCCCAGTTGTGCCGCCCGGGTCCGGTCGATGTCGGCATAGAAGGCGGGAGCATCGACCTCCTGCTGGAGATGGGCATCGACGATGCCGGGGATCGTGGACAGGCTCTTCTGAAGCTCCTTCGCTACGGCCAGATTGTTGGCACCGTATCCGACCGTGCGGACGTCTATCTGCGCGGGCAGTCCGAAGTTCAGGATCTGCGTGACGATGTCGGCTGCCTGGAAATAGAAGGTGTCTTCTGGGAATGCCGATGGCAGCACCTGGCGCAGCTTCCTGACGTAATCCGCCGTCGGCCTGTGTCCGTCCTTCAATGACACGAGGATGGTGCCGTCATTGCCTCCGATCGTCGAGCCGTCCGTGAAGGCGAGGTTGTAGGCGCGTGCCGGAAGCCCGATATTGTCGACGATCAGCGCCCGGTCCCGCTCCGGAATGACCTCGCGAATCCTGTCCTCGACCGCCTGGAAGATCGCCTCCGTCTTCTCGATGCGGGTGCCCGCGGGCGCGCGAACGTGAAGCTGGATCTGGCCGCCATCGATCAGAGGATAGAAGTCGCGGCCGACATAGGCGAACATGACGGCCCCGAGCGCCAACACCAGCACGGCGACGACGGGCACGATGGCGCGACGTTGCAGCAAGGTCAGCAGGAGCACGGAATAGCCATTGCGCAGCCGTTCGAAACCGCGCTCGAACGCCGCCGAGGCGCGCGCGAAGATGCCCGACGGGCTTTCGCCCTCGCCGTGGCGCCGCTCGCCTTTCAAGAGCAGGCCGATGGTGATCGGCGTGAGCGTCCGCGACAGCCCATAGGAGGCCAGCATTGCGAACACAACGGCGAGGCCGAGCGGCGTGAAGAGGTATTTCGCCGGTCCCTCCAGGAACACGACCGAGGTGAACACGCAGCTGATCGCGAGCGTGGAGACCAGTGTGGGCACCGCGATCTCGGCGGCGCCGTGCAGCGTCGCCTCCGGCAACGGCATGCCCTCTTCGGTCCAAAGCCGATGCGTGTTCTCGATCGTCACCGTGGAATCGTCGACCAGGATGCCGACCGCGAGCGCAAGTCCGCCGAGTGTCATCGTGTTCAGGGTCTCGCCGAGGAAATTGAGGACGACCAGCGAGGACAGCATCGCCAGCGGGATCGAGATCAGGACGACGAGCGTTGAGCGCCACGACCCCAGGAACATCAGGATCATCAGCGCCGTGAGCCCGGCAGCGATCGCGCCCTCCCGCAGCACGCCGTTAACCGAATGGGTGACGAACACCGACTGATCGAACAGCTCGTTGATCTTGAGTCCCGCAGGCGCTGAGGCGCGGATCGATGCCAGGGCGTTCTTCACGCCATTGACGACCGCGAGCGTCGAGGCATTGCCGTTCTTGATCACGCTGAGCAGGACGGAGCGGTGGCCGTCCTCACGCACGATGTTCTGCTGCACCTGGGAGCCGTCACGGACCTGGGCGACGTCCTTCAGGAAGATCGTCGCCCCATTCGCGAACTTGACGGGGATCATGTTGAGATCCTCGATCGAGGCCGGCGTCGCATTGGTCCGAACGGTGTACTGGGTGTCGCCGATCTTCGCCGTGCCGGTCGGCAGCGTCAGATTTTGGGTGTTGACCGCATTGACGATGTCGAGCGGCGTCAGCCCGCGCGACAGCAGTTTGTTCGGATCGATGTCGACCATGATCTGACGGTACTTTCCGCCGGCGGGCGTCGGCAGCGTCACGCCGGGAACGGGCGCCAGTTGCTGGCGTACCCGATAGATGCCGAAATCATAGAGCTGCTGCTCGTTCAGGCTGCTGGATTCGAGACTGAGCTGGAGCACCGGCACGCTCGATGCGTTGAACTGCACGATGATCGGCGGCTGAATGCCGGGCGGCATCAGGGCGCGGATGGCGTTGGTCGCCGACACGATCTGCGAGATCGCGAGATCGAGGTTGACATCGGGCTGGAAGTAAATCTTCTGGACCGACAGACCGTTGAGAGTTTGCGCCTCGATGTTCTTGATGCCGCTGACATTGGCGCTGATCGAATATTGGCTATAGGTGCTGACGCGCTGCTCCATCTCCGGCGTCGACAGGCCGGTATAGCTCCAGATCACCGTGACCACGGGGATGCGGATCTCCGGGAAGACGTCCGTCGGCATCGACCGGATCGCGATGCCGCCGAGAAACAGGATCAGCGCCGCAAGCACGTAGAATGTGTGCGGAAACCGCAGCGCGAAGCGAACAATTCCCATGATGGTCTGCCTGGAACGGGTGGTGCGGGATGGGAGGACAGATGAGGGCGGGCGGATATCCGTTCAAATGAAAACGCGTTCAGGGGATCGTTGCCGGGACATTCGCCCCCCTCGCGCGCCCACGGCGCGCCGCAAGCGGCAATACTTCACCGGCGCGGGCCGCGTCGCGCGCGGCGAGGATGACGGCGCGCCTGACCTTGGCGAAGGCGCGGATCTCGATCTGCCTGACGCGTTCGCTGGAGATCGACAGCTCGACGCCGAGCTGATCGAGCGTGACCGGGTGGTCTGTCAGCCGCCTCGCTTCCAGGACGTGGCGCTCGCGTGCCGTGAGGCCGCCCAGCGCGGCACGCAGGGCGCTGCTGCGGCGCTCGGACTGCTCGCGATCGGCCAGGATCGTCTCCGCGTCGACGGCGTCATCGACCAGCAGCGTTTCCCACTCGGCGCCATCCTCCTCGCCCCCGACGCGTGCGTTCAGCGACATGTCGCCGTTCAGGCGCGCGTCCATCTCCATCACCTCGCAGGCAGTCACCTCGAGCTTCTCGGCGATGACAGCGGCGACATCAGGCGTGAGCCTTGCCATCGCACCACCCATGGCCTTCCGCATCTCACCACGCAGCCGGAAGAACAGCTTCTTCTGCGCCGCCGTCGTGCCGATCTTGACCAGGGACCAGGAGCGCAGGATGTAGGCATGAATGGAGGCCTTGATCCACGGCACCGCGTAGGTGGAGAACCGCGCGCCGCGGTCGGGCTCGAAGCGTGAGGCGGCGATGACGAGACCGAGATTGGCTTCGGCGATCAAATCGACCAGCGGCAAGCCGTATCCCTTGTAGCCGCGCGCCACCTTGGCCGCGATCCGCAGATGACTGGTGACGAGCGCATTCGCCGCGCCCTCGTCCCGCGTCTCCTGCCATCGGCGCGCGAGCTGCTGCTCCTCGCCCGGCTCGAGAAATTCGTAGCGCTTGATGGCCACCGCATACGCACTGAGGAACGGGACCGGCGCAGCGCTGGCATTTCTCGCGATCTCAAGACTGGTCTGCATCTAACACTCCCACATTTCGAAACGGCTGACAGGTTTTAGGAGGCTTGCGGACGCGCAGGCCACTAAACTGGGCGTCACACCTCTGAATTCGGTTTCAGACATCCGGCATGTCCCGGCATCGAGAGCATCGCGCGTGGCCATCACATCCACTTCGCGCTTGCCTGATCCAACATCCGAGATCGGCATGCGGCGAGCTGCGCTTTCCCTTGCAGTGCAGGCCAGAATCTCGACCCGACCCCCGGGCGCCGGACCGATGATCAGCCGAAAACCATGCAGCTTGACGATGGCGGCCACCAGGCTCAGCCCGAGCCCGACGCCCGGCGTGTTCCGTATCTTGTCGGAGCGGTAGAACCGCCGAAGCACCGCTTCGCGCTCCTGCTCGTTGATGCCGGGCCCGGTGTCGCTCACGCCAACGAGCGCCGTCCTGTCGTCCGATTTGAGCTCGAGCTTCACCCGACCGCCTGCCGGCGTGAACTTGACGGCGTTGTCCACGAGATTGGCGATCGCCTCGAACAGCAGGTCCCGGTCGCCCCACACCTGCACGCCCCGATCGATGACGACGCCGAGCGCGATGCCTTTGTCCTCGGCGATGGGCTCGTAGACGTCGCACACTTCGCGCAGGATCTCGTCCAGTGCGACGTTGCCGAAGCCGGCTGTGCGACGGTTGTTCTCGATCTCGGTCAGGCGCAGCAGGGCGGTGACGATCGCGAGCGACTGGTCGATGCCGGCGATCGCCTTGTCCGTGACTTCCTGAAGCTGCGCCAGCGTGGTCGCATGGGTTCGGCCGCGCTCCAGCGCCAGCCTTGCCCGCGTCAGCGGCGTCCTGAGATCGTGGGCGATGTCGTTGCCGACGCCGGCAAGCGCGTTGATCATCGTCTCCATCTCGTCGAGCATGCCATTGACGATCCTGGCGAGCCGCGCGAACGGATCATCCGCATTGCCCTCCGGAAGTCGCTCGCGCAGCTCCCCGGCCACGATTCGCTGGACCCGCTGGTTCACTTCCTCGACTCGTTTCTGGGCGCGGACGCTCAGCCAGGCGCCGGCGAGCACGCAGAGGCAGAAGGCGGGCAGCACGCCGAGCGCAAGCGCCTGCCCCACTACGCTCGATATCTCGCGCGTCTCATCGACGTGCCGTCCCAGCACCAGGACATCGCCATCATCGAGACGCCTGCCGACAGTTCTCACGATGGGGCTGCGGCCCGCCGCTGTCTCCAGCGGATCGAGCCGAACGCCTTGCACTGTTCCGTCGAGATCGAACCCGCTTGGCACGCGGTCGATGTTGCCGGCAAGGCGCGCACCGCGGGCGCTGAACAGCCCGGCATAGTGCACATGCCGAGAATCCTGCTCAAGTTGATCGGCAACCGCGCGGGCGCGGCGATCCCGCGGCAGACCGGCCATGAAGTGGATCTGCGTAGTAATCATGCGATCGGAACGTGCGATCAGATAGTCGTCCAGCTCCCGGTAGACGAACGCGAACAATCCGACGACGAACAGCGCGAGGGTGGCGGCGACCGCCAGAGCCCACAGGAACGTGTTCGAACGGATGAATTGCATCTGACGCATATCGGCCGCTACTGGCGCCCGCGCAGGATGAAGCCGGAGCCGCGAACGTTATGGATCAGCTGTACATCGCCGGGAGCATCGACCTTGTGCCGGAGCCGGCCCATGTGCACGTCGATCAGGTTGGTGGTCGCGGGAACGAATTTGTAGTTCCAGACCTCTTCGAGCAGCATTGCGCGCGTCAGCAATTGATCGCTCCGGCGCATCATGTATTCGAGCAGGCGGAATTCACGCGGCAGCAGGTCGATCTCGCGTTCGCCGCGCCGGGCAGTTCGCTCGATCAGGTCGAGCTCCAGCGGGCCCGCCACGAGGACGGTTTCGCGGTTCTCCGTCGGGCGGCGCAGCAAGGCCTCGATCCGCGCGACCAGCTCGACGATCGCGAACGGCTTGGTGAGATAGTCGTCGCCTCCCATGCGCAGGCCCCGCACGCGGTCGTCGACCGCCCCGAGCGCGCTCAGGACCAGCACGGGCGTCCTGATCTGGTCATTGCGCAGCGCCTCGACGACGGTCAGCCCATCCATGCCCGGCAGCATGCGGTCGACGATCATGGCATCGGGATGCGAGGTCCGTGCGTGGTCGAGACCTTCGATGCCGTTCGGCGCCCACTGCACCTCGAAACTGCGCTCGGCAAGCTCGGCGACGATCGCCTCCGCAGTTTCAATGTCGTCCTCGATCAGGAGAATCCGTGTCATGAGCTTGGTCCCACCTTCTGCGCGGCGGTTCGGCCTGCGGCGGGACGGCGTGGGCCCGGCGGCTTGCGACGTCATGGTCACCGTCCCGTTCCGAGCGCACGGCGGCGCGCCCGCCTGCGATCGGCTACGCGCTGCATGACCAGATGGTGCTGCGGCGACAGCAGCAGCACTGAATTGATTTTCAGGAATCCGGCCGCCTTTGCCACCAAGAGCGTCAGCAGGACGACAACGCGTCGTGCCATCGTCGTGATCATCTTCGCCTCCATTCGGGCTGCGCTATGATGGAGATATGCCCGCAATCCGCGCGCCGTTACTCTCGCAAGGCAACGAAGGTTGCCTATTCGCACGATCGTGGTCGCGCTGGCGCAGCGGCTCACAGGCCGTTGAACACCGGTGAGCAATTCGTGCATTTGGATCGGCGCCGGTCGTGCACATCTCCTGAAGGAGCCGGCTTGATCGGCCTGCTGTCATCAAAGGAGAAGCCGAATGATCACTTCCAAGCTCTTGCCGATGGGGCTGATTGCAGCCGCCTTGATTGGAGGACCCGTCATGGCGCGCGAACACCATGCCCCCATGCGGCAGCCCGTGATGCAATCCGATACGGTCGCATCGAACGTACCGATCTATCAGGACAGCCGCGGCTGCGTGCCAGCACCGCGCGTCGGCGCGTTTGCGACCGCGCCCTGGACCGGCAACAATGTGCCGTGCGAGCCCGGCACCGGCGCGTTCTGATCGCTGCACATCACATCGCACGAAGGAGCGGGATGAATTGTTCAGCCCGCTCCTTTCGGCGCGCCGCGACGATGCGCACCAGGATCGCCTTTCCGGCTGGCGGCCTCATTCCTGAAGCCGAATTTAGTGGGATTGCCGCGCACCGTTCTTACCTCTCGTGCATCACGAGCCCAGTCATCAGGTGCCATCTCATCCGGAGCATTGGCTAGCACGACGCGAACGCGGACTGCGATGATGGCGGGCGGCTTGGCACGAAAGGAGTGTCCCATGAAACGAGCAATCATGATCTTGGCAACGGCGGTGCTGGCCTCGACTCTGGCCGTCGGCACGGCCGCAGCGCATGGCGGTGGTGGCGGCGGAGGTCACGGCGGTTTTGGCGGTGGCGGCCACGGCTTCGGCGGCGGCGGCTTCGGCGGCGGCGCGCATTTCGGCGGGATCGGACATGCCGGAGGCTTTGGCGGAGGACGATTTGGCGGCGAGCATTTTGGGATCGGCCACGTCGCCTCCGGCGGCGCAGGCTTCCGCCAGCATGCGTTTCATCACTTCGGCCGTTATCGGCCCGGCTATGGATACTACGGCTACTATCCGGATTGCTACGATTGGTACGAGCTGCACCCCGGCGTGCCGTTGCCGCTGAGCTGCAGCTAGTCTGCACGCGCGGTGTTCGGCCTCGACCGCATGTCATGATTCAGGCCCACGTAGCGCCTCGTTCTCGCACCGGCGACACGTGGACCCTTCGCGAGATCTGCCGTCAGCTTTCCACTGTGTGATTTCGGTCACAACAGAATCATCCGCCCTCGCCTACAATGATCAAGCATGGCCGCAAACAAGGTAACGGCGGTACGCACGAGGCTGGGAAGGCGATCAACAGCTACGAACTTTTCGAAGCCGCCAGGGTGAAGAACCCGGCGGCTTTTTTTCTGTGGTGACGCGACGACCGGCCGGAGCGTTGCCTTGCTGCCAGGGCACCGAGAGCGCCAGCAGCAATCGCCACTATGAGGGTGACGGGCCCTTCCTCGGTTCGCGCTCTTCTTCGACCTGCCGTTCCGCTTCGAGCCAGAATTCCAGATCGCGGTCGGCCGGCCGGCCGGCCTGCTCCCACAGTTCGTAGGCGCGTGCCCGCACCTTGCCGCGCCGCATCATGCGGCGGAGCTTCTGCTTCATCTCCTCGGCGAAGCTCCTGAACCCGCGGGACGTGGTTTCGTCCTTGACGAGCGCGGCCGCTCGCGTGGCTAGCTCGATCTGGTGCTCTATCTTTTTCTGCTCGTCCACTGCCGACGCTGCCGTGGGAGGGAATGTTGTCAGAGCCATGCTGGTCAGACACTGAATGCCTTTCCAGCAAATCCCGTTCCCTCAAGCACCCAAGGCCGCTGATTTTTTTCGGAGAACCGAGATCTGCTCTAAGCCACCTCGTATCCGATCCGACAGGGCTGACGGCTTTCACAGACCCATCCCAAGCCGAAGCAGAATGGGCAGGCCTTGTCGGTCACAACGTATCCGGCGTCCGCAATGTATTCGACTCGTCCTCGTTGCGCAGCTCCTGCTCGGCGGCGCGCCAAAATTCTTCGTCGCGACCTTCGGGCTTGCCCGCCTGCTCCCAGAGCTTGTGCGCACGTTCTCTGATCTCTTGCTCGGTCGGCTCGGGCATGTCGTCTCCTGCTGATGAAGCACGGCCCCACCCTGGGGGGTATGGGGGGCTTGGAGGCGGGGCCGTGCAGACCAGCGATCGGCGGCGACGCTGGCCCGCGGAGTCAAGCCGCGATGGATGCGAGAGTTCCTATTCGTGCGAGAGCCGCGCCACGCGGCGCCAGCTCCATCAACTCGACTGATGAGCGTTGTGCACGTCGGTGGTAACGGAGGAAGGCGGACGGCAGAGCCAGGGATTCTCACGTCACACAACAAGCAACCTTCGAGAAGCCGCCCAAGGCGGAGCTTCGCTGGCGCGCAACGGCAACACTGGATGCGGCTAGAGATCAGGACTTGTCGTGCGCGTACTTCTCCAGCAGCAGCCGATTATATTCTTCCCGCATGGCCTTCCGCGAGATGTGGCCCTTTCGGTCCTTGGCAATCTTCAGAAGGTCGGGATCAGTCGGTGCCCGTGATTTCCGCCCAAATCTCGCAAAGAGCCGGGTCGCCGGCGCCGACGCCGTTCCAAACAATCGGTCAAACCATCCCATCGTGTCCTCCCGGACAAAACGAAGATGAACGACAGTATCATCAGGAATTTGGAGGTCAAACGGACAGCGCAACTGCACTTTTCGAAAGGCGTATCACAAAACAAGGCCGCCGTGCGGAGTGAAAACCGAGCACTGGAAAAGCTGAGGGGGTCGTTCGTTCCGATTCGGGGGCTCAGACTAGTGCGCCGGTCTCTCCCCGTGTGCAAAAAATCGGGGGGCACGGTGCATTTGTGTGCACTTTCAGACGGTGGGTTCCTTTGGTGGAACGCTAAAAGCACTCACTCACTAATCGAGTGGAAGCGGATGCGTTCTGAAGAATCCAACAGTGACGGCGCGCCTGAAAACGAGCTGCTGCGGTCACTTGCCCCCAAGGACTTCAGAAGTCTCAGACCCTATATGGATGAGATCGACGGGTATTCCGGCCAAGCTCTCTGCTATCCAGGCGATGCCGTCGAGAATATCTATTTTCCTTGCGGACCCACGCTGGTTTCCTTCGCCGTTGCGACCGATGATGATCGCGAGATTGAAGTTCTGCTGGTTGGACGGGAGGGAGCCGCAGGCGGCGTGATCAGTCACGGCCTCCTGCCGGCCTACTCTCGCTTGGCAGTGAAAATGGCTGGGCCATTGGTCCGGCTCTCAGCCCGCAAGCTTTATGAGGCGCAACAAGAATCGAGTGGGCTGAATCAACTGCTCGCCAGATATGCCGATTGCTTTGTGGCGCAAACTTTCCAATCAATTGCCTGCAACGCGGCGCATTCCATCGAGCAACGGGCAGCGAAGTGGATCATCGATCTCGTGGAGCACACGGGTGCTGGCACTGTTCCACTCACGCATGAGCAGTTTGCAGGGATACTCGGAGTAGGGCGAAGCTACGCCAGCCGCGTCCTTCATGACTTCAAAGCTGCCGGCGTGATCGAGACCGCCCGCGGCAGTATCACCGTTCGCGACCTCAAAGCTCTTCATCGCAGTTCTTGCTCATGCAACTCGTCGGTCAAAAAGCATTTTGCCGAGGTTCTCCGAGCGGAAAGAAACGGCGGGAAGTGACCCTTGTGATTGCTTGATCTCAGCGGTAGCGCTTCGTCATTACCCTGAGGATATATACGGGCGTGTCCTCGCTGACCACGCGCAGTGTCCAGTTCTCACCCGGTCGCAACCCATTCTCCACGTCCCGTACCAACCGGAGCGCAGCAGCCCAGGCGGCTTCATCGTCCTCCAGGAACTCGCCCGTCTCGTCCGTGTGTGGACGATTCCCCTCAAAATGAAAGTAGTACCTGCGCATTCGCCGCCAATGCACTACGCCGGTGGATGTTCCACGTGGCATTCTGCCTTCGCTCGGAAGGCTCCAATCTCAGGGGAACATTCTCCGCAAAGTTCGGAAAGTACGTCCATGCCGCCAGCTTCTCTCCTGGAGCTGAAGCGCTCACTCGCTAAAGTCCGATCACGCGCCCATCGCTCATGTAGCCATGGGTTACGACGCTGAGCGAACTGACGAGCAGCTTCTCATTGACGCGGGGATGGAGCAGCCCCGGTAGCTCGTCAGGTGGTCATAGGTTTGAATCCTATCATCGCCATCAGAGCCGAGCCGCTACTGTAAGACGCACCGCGAGGGGTTCTGCTGGGTGAACATGACGATCGGCGACGCCTTCGATAGGTTCACCCGGCAGTCGCGACACGTAGTAATATTCGATCTGGTTCGTGTGCGCATTGAAGAGGTTGAGCACGTCGAGCTGCACGCGTAGCCCGTTGTCGAATCGATATCCCGCGCGCGCGTTGAAAATGAGCGACGACAGCGACCGAACACTGTCGTCCTCGACAAGCGGTCGTGGTCCGAAATAGCGAGCTTTCAAAGCGCCGAACCAGCCGGTCTCGTTGCCGAAGGTAATGGCAGCGCTTCCTACCCATGCCGGCGCGCCGGGTATGCGGTCGCCCACAGGGTCAATGTTGGTAAAGCGCGCGCGGGTGTAGGCGAGATCGAGATCGACCGACAGCCAAGGCAGCGGCTTGTATTGGTTCACCCACTCGACACCGACCCGGCGGCTCGGCCGGCTCGGCTCGGTCGTACCAGCGTCGCCGACGAATAGAAGCTCGGAATCGAAATCGAGAACGAATAGTGCGACCGAGCTGGTGAGGCCGTTGATGGGTCTGGTGCGAACGCCGACTTCCGCACCGCGTGACCGCACCAGCAACGGCACACGATCGAGCGGCGTCACTTTGTCATTGGGATCAACCGTGATGGTCGCGCCCCTGATATCGTTGCTGTGCAAGCCGTACCCGGCATTGCCGTAGAGTTCAGTCTTGAACCACGGGCCAAGCACGATGCCGGCCTTGGGGCTCACCATCGAAGCCTGCGCATTCCCTGAATTTTCCGGCGTGTCACTCAGCACACGCCCCGCGAACAAATCTTCCCGGATGCCGACCGTCGTGCGCAGCCAGTCGGTCCAACGCGTCGTGCTGTCGGTCCATATGCCGACGTTGCCCTCCTGCACCCGATCCTCGCGCACGGTCGAAAGCCAATTTCGCTGCTCGGTCTTGAACAGGCCCACCTGGATGTCGTCGTAGCGGGTCTGCACACCCACGCGGGTCTGAGTCTCAAGGCTGCCAAACCGCCAGTCAAAAGCGTGTCGTGCATCGAAGCCGCCGACCGATCGGCGATCGAGTTGGTTGAACTGGTCGCCATTGACGGGATTGTCGAGAAAGTACGTGAAGTTGTTGTAGAGCTGCAGGTCTGAACGAATAGCGTAGGCGCTGACGTTGGTCTGGCCGTACGCGCTTGAATGGGCAAAATTGGCGGACAAGCTGAACCGACTGGAGACGCCCCCATCAGTCGGATCGATCGTCCCCCAGCGATTAATCAAGCCTTGATCGATGGCCCTCTGCGCGACCTGATCGGTGGAATTCCAGGCGTTGGCATAGGCCATGCCGCTCAGAGTGAAGCCATCGGTCACGGTGCCCTGACTATAGCGCAGCAGACCATTGATCTTGCGCACATCGTCCGGAACATCCCATGGACCGTTATACTTTGTACCTTCGATGGCCGAGAGCAGAGTGCCGTCGCCGACGGTCGCGGATCCCGCCGTCACGGCACGGCGGTACCCGAAGCTGCCAAGGCTCACTTCGGCGATGTTTCTGGGCAGTTTATTGACATAGTCGATTCCGACAGCTCCGGCCGAGCCGAAATCGCCAACATCTGCGAAGTATGGCCCCTTGCGTACGTTCACCGACTGGATCAGCTCCGGAATCAGGAAGTTGATATCGGCATAGCCTTGCCCATGGCCATGGGTCGGCATGTTGACGGGCATGCCGTCCACGGTAATGGCCAGATCCGTCCCGTGGTCGAGATTGAAGCCGCGTAGAAAATATTGGTTGGCTTTGCCTTCTCCGGAATGCTGCGTGACAATCAAGCCAGGAACGATCTCCAGGGCTTCGCCGGGCCGGGTGAACGGTACTGCATTTACTTCAGCCCCCGCGAAGCGGATCGCGCTGGCAGCCGTCGGTCGCAAAGCATTCGGGCCATCAGATGAAGATGCTGGCATGACGCCACCGGACTCTCCGATCGAGAGCTCTTGTGTGGGGCGGGCTACAGACCTGTTGCGCATCTCCCGGTTTGGCAACGGCTTTTGCCGCGCGACCCGCTTGGGGCCTGCGGTTGGACCGGTGACGGTGACCGGGGGCAGCTGACCGACCTGCCGCGCTGAAACCTGCTGCGCCTCGGCAGGAATCGCGATCATGGCGGACGACGCAGTCGCGGAAAATATCCGCAAAAAAGCTTTGCGCACCCGGGACGCCCCCACTCACTTCCAACAGCAGTTCACTTGGCTGCAGCCATTCCGATCCCGCTCCGCAGGCTACCAGCGCAAGTATGACGTTTCAATCGGTTTATCATACTATCCGCCCTCGCGAGGGCCGCGTGGTCCTTGGGCAAGGTCAGACTTGTTGCTTTGAGGCACCTTGGCGCTCGTTTGGCTCGGTTCACTCGCCACTGCAGACGCTCGCGACCTTTGCATTAGCGCCGTTGATGCAAATCCCACCCCTGCAGACGCGGACAAAGACGGCGGCAAGATCGCGATCCATTGTCCATTGTGCTTAGGTCATCATGGGTGCGAAACAGGGATAGCCGGCTCCTTTTGGCAGCAAAGGAGTTGCCGAGTCGATTGCGAGCAAACTCGTGTTTGCTCAAAGCCGCGCCGCTAACCGCGGCAGTCAAGTCATCCGAACCCAGACGCCGTTGGCCGCGGATGACTTCACCGCAGCATCGATCAACTTCACACCTGCAAGCCCATCCTCGACCGTCGGAAAGACGACATCGGGATGCGGCTTTTCGCCGGCCGTTGCCGCACGGATGGCGCGCGCCGCCTCGGCATAGATTGTTGCGAAACCTTCAAGGTAGCCCTCGGGATGTCCCGATGGAATGCGGGTGACCCGACTCGCCTCGCGCGATGCTCCGGCGCCGCCGCGGGTCAGGAGCTGCCTGGGCCTGCCGTACGGTGTGAACCAAAGTTGATTTGGATTCTCTTGCGCCCATTCGAGACCCCCTTTGCTCCCGTAGACACGCAGCGTGAGCCCGTTCTCATTGCCGACGGCAACTTGGCTCGCCCACAGCATGCCCCTGGCGCCGCCCTTCCACTTGAGGAGGATCTGGACATCATCATCGAGGCGCCGCCCCTCGACAAACGTCGACAATTGAGCGAGCAGCTCGTCGAGCTCGAGCCCGGTGACGAAGCAGGCAAGATTGTAGGCATGGGTGCCGATGTCACCGATGCACCCACCGACTCCGGACCGGGACGGGTCCGTACGCCATGCCGCCTGCTTCTGGCCGGTGGCTTCCACCCGCTCCGTAAGCCAATCCTGCAGATACTCGACCTTGACGAGACGGATCTCGCCGAGATCACCATTTGCCACCATGGCGCGCGCTTGCCGGACCATGGGATAGCCGGTGTAGTTGTGCGTGCGACGAAGATCCTGCCGGTCTTCCTGACCAGCGCCACCAGTTCCAGCCTCGGCGACCGTTGACGTCAGCGGCTTGTCGCAGATGACGTGGACGCCAGCTTCGAGAAACGCCTTGGCGACCGGGCCGTGCATGTGATTGGGCGTCACGATCGAAACCGCCTCGATGCCATCTGCTCTCGCAGCTTCAGCCCGCGCCATCTCCTCGAAAGAGCCATAGGCACGGTCGTCAGCAATGCCGAGGTCCTTTGCGGAGGCTTTCGCTCGATCCGGATCCGACGCGAGCGCGCCGGCCACCAGTTCGAACTGGTCGTCGATGCGAGCGGCAATGCGATGGATGGCCCCGATGAAAGCACCTTGGCCGCCGCCGACCATCCCGAGACGGATACGACGATAGCCGCCAGTTCCATTGCCTGCTTCGATAGCCATGTTGCACCCTCTCTTCAGGTGATGCCGAGCATCTTGCGGTTGGCAGCATCGTCAGCGCCGGTGCCTGCGAAGTCGTCGAAGGCTCTCTCAGTAACCCGGATGATATGGTCTCGGATGAACTCGGCACCCTCGCGCGCGCCTTGCTCGGGATGTTTCAGGGCACACTCCCACTCGAGCACCGCCCAGCTGTCGTAGTCGTATTGCGTGAGCTTCGAGAAAATGGCGCCGAAATCGACCTGACCATCGCCGGGCGACCGGAAGCGCCCGGCACGGTCAACCCAGCTCTGGAATCCCCCATAGACGCCCTGGCGGCCAGTCGGGTTGAATTCGGCGTCCTTGACGTGAAATGCCTTGATGCGCTGGTGGTAGATGTCGATGTAGTCGAGATAATCGAGCTGTTGCAGGACGAAGTGCGAGGGATCGTAGAGCAGGTTCGCGCGCTTGTGGTCATTCACCCGCGCGAGGAACATCTCGTAGGAGACACCGTCGTGAAGGTCTTCGCCAGGATGGATCTCATAGGCGAGATCGACACCGTGCTCGTCGGCATAGTCGAGGATGGGCCGCCAGCGCCTGGCGAGTTCGTCGAAGGCCGTCTCGATCAGGCCAGCGGGACGCTGCGGCCAAGGGTAGACATAGGGCCAGGCAAGCGCGCCGGAGAAAGTCGCCTGGGCAGTAAGCCCGAGTCGCCTGGACGCAAGAATGGCGCGCTTGACCTGATCGACCGCCCATTCCGTGCGGGCCTTGGCGTTGCCGCGCACTTCCGGCACGGCGAAGCCGTCGAATGCCGCGTCATAGGCGGGATGAACGGCGACGAGCTGGCCTTGGAGATGCGTCGAAAGTTCGGTGATGGCAAGGCCGTGGCGGGCCGCGACACCCGTCACCTCGTCGGCATAGGCTTGAGACTCCGAAGCCTTTTTCAGATCGAAGAGCCGGCCATCCCAACTCGGAATCTGAATGCCCTTGTAGCCCAAGGAGGCGGCCCAGCCGCACATCGTGTCGAGCGAGTTGAACGGCGCCGCGTCGGCAGCGAACTGAGCGAGGAATATCGCAGGACCTTTGATCATCTTCATCGATTGTTTCCTTCCCCTTGGACGTTCTTTTGGGGCGAATGCCTGATGGCGTGAGCGACAATCAATTCGGGCGCGCTCGGCTGAGCGATAGTCCGCAACTGAACACGTTGCTCCCACTTCCCAACGCTCTGGACCCATCATCCGGATCGCTTTTCTTGGTGCGAGGATGCCGGCCATCAAGGGAGAGCGCAATACCGGACTATGCGCGCCGGGGCTATCGCATTTGGGAGTTTTCCCTGCGGCCATCCTTCGAGACGCCCGCTTGGGCGGGCTCCTCAGGATGAGGACGGAGTTCGCGGCGGCAGTTTCAACGAGCGCTGACGTTAGATGAGCCTCATCCTGAGGAGGCGCGTAAGCGCCGTCTCGAAAGACCAGGCGTGGGCGCAAGCCGCCGCCACAAGTCATATGCGATAGCCCTGGACTGCGCACGGGGAGGCTCTAGAGCGAGATCGGCAGTGTCAGCGAAAGCAATCGTACGGACGCGGCTCCGCATTCTCGCGGCTGAATTCGCCCGAGCTTTGCTTGATCGCTCCACCCTCTTTAATCAAGAGGGCGCAGGGAAGGCCGGGTGCTGACACAGCACCCGCGGTCCGCTGCGCGAAAGCACACGCAGGAAGAACCGCACAGCAGCATACAGGTGGTGCCGATCACTCGGCCTTCCCTGCGCGATGGTCGGACGGCTTATGCCGTGCTCTCCCGGGAGCCGAGTTCCTTCTGGCCTCCCTCGCGCCTCGCGGAATTCACCGGCACCGCGCCGGTTGACGCTGATGCCGCCTCCGCAAGAGCTTGACCGTAGCAACGACGGCCAGGACCACACGGTTTTGCCGTACGCACGGCCCGCCATTTCGCCGCAGTTTTCCCCGCTCCGTCGACAGAGCCGGAAACTTGCAAACGAGACAAAGCCTAGCAGCGCCGTTCGTCCGCACGATGCCCTGGGCTCACGGAGAGCAATCCGCCCTGCCCTAGCTGTCGCGCCCGACGCTGCCGCGTCCACCGCAAGCCCGGCTCGCGAACAAGACGACCTCATGATCGCCCCTCAAGATGAGCCGGGATGGGTGAGATGTACGACAAAACCGAATTTCGGTAAAGTGGAATATTTTTGTGCGGAGGGGTTGACAGGGTGACGGCTGGCAAACGTCTGCCCGACAGGCGGCCACGACGATCTAACGCCGGCTTGTTCACTCGGGGGCGAGTCTATTAAGCTAACCTCAAAGGTCGAGTCTCTTTTGGATCAGATATTTGAGTTGCTAGGTCATTAGGCTAATGGAGAAGAGTTCGAACCGATCGTCGCCCTTCGTTGTATGGTCGGCCGAAAAGTACAAGGCTGTTGGCCACTGCATCTATTGCGGTTCAGCTGCCAATTTGTCTGATGAGCACATCGTTCCTCTCGGCTTGCAACCCAAAGGGGGTGACTGGTTCTTGCCGAAGGCCAGCTGCGCTGAGTGCGCTGATGTCACAAAGCGATTTGAGGGATTGTGCCTGCAAGGCACCCTTGGTCCACTGCGCGCAAAGCTGAATTAGAGCTGGCCCCGCAAATTCGGACAGTAGCTTGAGTGGATTTTCTGCCTGACAGCGGCGAGGATTCTTGCTGCGAATCAGGAGCGAAGATGACGAAGAAGAGCCGCCGGACGCATTCTCCGGCATTCAAGGCGAAGGTTGCTTTGGCTGCGGTCAAAGGAGACAAGACACTGGCGGAGCTGGCGCAACTGTTTGATGTTCATCCGAACCAGATCACGATCTGGAAAAACCAGCTCCTGGAAGGCGCCGCCGGCGTGTTTGGGCATGACAAGACATCGGCCGAGACGCCGGTCGATTTGAAGGCGTTGCATGCCAAGATCGGCGAGCTGGCGTTGGAAAACGATTTTTTGTCCGGCGCGCTCACCAAGGCGGGCCTGCTGAGCGCAAAGCGATGATCGACCGCGGTCATGATCTTTCTATCGTGCGCCAGGCGAAGGTCCTGAAGCTGGCTCGCAGCACGGTCTACTATGAACCTCGGCCAGTTTCGGCCGAGGACCTTGCCTTGATGCGTCGGCTCGATGAGCTGCATCTCGATTATCCCTTCGCGGGAGCGCGTATGCTGCGATCGTTGCTGCGGCGGGAGGGGGTATACGCCGGTCGCCGCCACATCGCGACGCTGATGAAGCGCATGGGGATCGAGGCGGTCTATCGTCGCCCGAACACGAGCAAGCCGGCTCCGGGTCACAAGATCTACCCGTACCTGTTGCGCGGATTGAAGATCGAGCGGCCCGACCATGCGTGGGCAATGGACATCACCTACATTCCGATGCGGCGTGGCTTCGTCTATCTCGCGGCGGTCGTCGATGTGTTCAGCCGACGGGTCCTGGCCCATCGCGTCTCGATCACAATGGAGGCGGCCTTCTGCGTCGAAGCGGTCCAGGAGGCGTTGGCGAAGCACGGCAGGCCCGCGATTTTCAACACGGACCAGGGCAGCCAGTTCACCAGCCTCGAGTTCACCGATGTGCTGCTGGACGCGAAGATCGCCATCAGCATGGATGGCAAGGGCGCCTGGCGCGACAACGTGTTTGTCGAGCGGCTCTGGCGCACGGTCAAATACGAAGAAGTTTATCTCCGCGCCTACGACAGCGTGTCCGAGGCGCGAGCGTCAATTGCCAAGTATCTGGCCTTCTACAATCAGGGACGCCCTCACTCGAGCCTTGACGGGCGCACGCCCGACGAGGCTTACTTCGGCACGCAAGCTATGGTGATGGCCGCATGACCGTCGCCGACGATTTTGTCGTCGCTCTGGTCGGGCTACGCCCTCCCGACGCAACGACAAAATCGTAAAGCCCCGCGTTCAGCATAACCCGGCAGGAATCCACTTAAATCCAGCGGGGCGCTGTCCAAACAACCGGGGCCAGCTCTATTTGAGGAGCCGCCGCAAACCTAAGACCACCGTTAAGCTCACCACGAACTATCGCAACGACGGCCATTTAGAGACGCGAATAGTACCGCTCGACGAATTTCCAATGGTCTGCTTAGGTTTCGACTTTGAACCTGCCGGCCTACTTCGTCACGCTCAGCCAACGAATAAATTTGGTGGGCGCCACGTTGTCGGGTATCAAATAGGACAACTGGAGGAGCATCTTCAGGAGGGTGTGGCTTTGAAACTCGGCCGAGTTGGACCACTCGAATACGCAAGGATGCTTGCAAAGATCGCTCATAGTTATGCGATTGCCCGATTCGGTGAAGTTTCGTTCGTCCCCTGCTTGCCCGATATCATCCTAGGAAAGAGTGATTACGCACCGCATTTCGTAGGCGGGGACAAGAGTGGCGTCCCTCTGGCCGATCAGCCAAACGTTCTACATCACGTTTACGGCCAGACTTGCGATCTAAACGGCGAGCCCCATCTATTGGTCGCAGTACGGCTATTCGCTTTCATGGGCATGCCGAGATACTTAATCGTCGTAGGCAAAATAACTGACGGCGATTTGAAGCAACTGCGACGTCCTATTTGAATCTCGCAAGGGCGCTCTACGCATCCTGCGTGCAGCGCCCGCCTAGATTTCGTCGGGCCACTTAGCACGAACTGCGGGTAACAACTTGTCAGTCAGACTTCGGCGACCGTGACAAATGAGCTTGTCAGCCTTTCCTGCAAGCTTAGTTTCGTAGAAAGCGACGCCAAGCAGGTGAAAGTTGACCGGCTCGATCTCACCTTCGTATCTTCTCGGGGAAGTACACACGGAAGCATCCACCTCCACTCATTCCGCCATAAGACTGGGGAGCTTCGAAATCTGCATCCGACTCAGGGATGAGTTCCAAGCGATCGAAGCCTTCGCGCCCATCGTCGATAACCGTCGCACGACCCACAATTGCAAGCGACCGCTGGACGATGAGTTTTCGATCGTGCCGCATGTTTACCTTCTGTCCCATAGCCTCAACGCCCCCTACGACGACATCGACGACTTTGCTGCCTTCCGGCGTCTCAGTTCGTACCCGTTGTTCGTCCTTTTCGAAGCTAAGGAACGCGCCATGCAGCTCGATTGACACGGCCTTGCCCTTTCTGATGCGGATGAAAGCAAGGTCTGGCCCATACTCATCCTCATCGCGATTCTTGAAAGTGACCGCATCCATGAGACGTACTTCCTCCCATATGGAATGCATCTCAGTACTGCGCGGCGGATACAGATAGATACCGACTATCTCAAGTTCGCGAACTACTTGCCACACGTGGGCTGCGGTCAAGATGCCATACGTGTTGCCAATTCTCAAAAGTGTGCCTGATCCGCGGAGTTCCACCCGATCGGAAGAGAACAACTCCAGGAATCCCATGGAGTAACGTGACAGATTCAGTTGCACTCACGCCTCCCGTCCCTACTTGGTGGCCCATCAGCAATCCGGCTGCCTTGAGGCTTGCCCGAGTCGTTAGCCGTCGCGGCACACAGGACTGCTGCAGGCGATATGAGACCCATCAAGAACTTTTCGACACCGGCGCTTGATGGGCCGAGAGTGCTTAAGCTAATCTACGCGCTAGAACGTTTGCGGCATTGAATCATGGCTGGCGAAAGCGTTAAACAAGTATAACACGGCTCCACTTTGCGGATGGATGCAGAACTCGTAGGATGGGTAGAGCGAAGCGAAACCCATCAAAGCCTTGTCGAACAGAAGCATGATGGGTTCGCAAGTGCTCTACCCATCCTACGGCCTTTCAGCCAGCGCAAGCTCGCTCGATTGCAGTCACATAGGATCTCCAATCGAACGCAAAGGGGCCGACCTTCGATAGCTTTGTTTCGCTGTCATCTCCATTTTCATGCGCGAAGTCGGACCAACTCACGACGCCATCGCTTCGCGATATGAGTGCGGTAATAGCTCCGCACGCGAGGTCTCCACATTCAGGACAAACATACAGAGCCACGCGGCTACTCCCGCCGATCGGAACGGCTCGGGCTCTCGTTGAGGGACCGAAAGGCAACCGGACAAATCGAAGTTGGAGGCACCGGTGATAGTAAAGAGAGATTGCCTGTTGACGACAAAATCGAAGGTGTATCGCTCCTTCTTCGCGGAGCTTCCGCCACCGCTTCGGTGAAGCACTACGAGTTCAAGCTGGTCAGACATTCCCCAACACTCTGCGCCTAGTTGATCTATGCAGGAAGAGCGACCCGGGCAGCAGAGCGATACGACCCGCACAATGCAACCCGTCAGCGTCGGGTCGAGCACACTCGAACTTCTGGAGAAATGTCAGCGATTTAGGTGAGTTTGGTAGCGGGAGAGGGACTCGAACCCCCGACCCCAGGATTATGATTCCCGTGCTCTAACCAGCTGAGCTACCCCGCCACAGGGTCGCGAACGGCGGAACGCCGATCTCGCGAACGCGCGGCATATAAGGAAGGGGGCGGCGGGAAGTCAAGCAAAGTGGCCGCCTTTTTCCGCGGTTACAAAGCCCATGGCAGGACGAGCCGCCTTTGCGAATACGGCCTCTTTTCAATGAGTTCGTCATGGCCGGGCTTGTCCCGGCCATCCACGCCTCGATTTGCGGGCGCAAGAACGTGGATGCCCGGGACAAGCCCGGGCATGACGAACTGTGAAGCGGAACGGCTCTTATTTCGGCCGCACGTTGGGATCGCCGCCGGGGCTGCCGGGGGGTGGGATGACCGGGGTGTTGCCGCCGGTGCTTGGCGCGGGGGCGTGCATGTCGGGATCGACGCCCGCGGGCGGGCAGAGCACGCCGTCGGTCTTGGCGAGCTTGTCGCCGAGCGGTTCCCGGGACTGGCCGGTGGTGGTGCCGTCGGGGGTGGTGGCCAGCCGATCGGATGGGGCACATCCGGCGGCACGTTGCGGGGATGGCGGCGCGGTCGCTTGCGGCGGCGTCGCCGGGGCGGGCGGGGCCTGCGCGATCGCACTGCCGGAGGCGGCGATCAGGAGGCTTACCAGGATGATGTTCGATGTCGTGCGCATGGGAGGAAAACGCGCCGGCCTCGGCACGTGTTCCCGCGGTACGATCACGATTTGCGGTAGCGGATCAGCGAGAAATGGCCCATCGGCGGCATGGGGCGGCGCTCGGTGAGGGTGATGCCGCCGTGCTTGGCAGCCCAGCCTTCGAGGCGGGCCCACGGGAATTCCGGGCGCCAGCCGAGGCGGCGAGCGATGGGGGCGAAGGCGAGCTCGGAGAGCTTGCGAAGACCCTTTTCCGCGCCGATGTGGTTGACCAGGATCAGCTCGCCGCCGGGCTTGAGCACGCGCACGAACTCGTCGAGCGTGCCTTCGGGATCGGGCACGGCGGTGATGACATATTGCGCGACCACCGCGTCGAACGCGTTGTCGGGGAAGGCGAGGTTCTTCGCATCCATCACCGAGAGCACTTCGACATTGGAGAGGCGCAGGGCCCGCACGCGCGCCTGCGCCTTGCGCAGCATCGGCTCGGAGATGTCGACGCCGCAGATTTTCGTGGTGCGCGCATATTCGGATAGCGAAAGACCTGTGCCCACGCCGACGTCGAGGACGCGGCCGCCGATGCGGTCGGCCTCGGCGATGGTCGATTGCCGGCCGGCGTCGAACACCTTGCCGAAAACGAGATCATAAACCGGCGCCCAGCGGCCATAGGCCTTCTCGACCCCGGCCCGCGAGATGTCTGCTGCCATGCCCCCTGCCCTTACTTCACCTCTCCCCAACCGGAGAGGTAAACCCAGCCCATCCACCGGTGCTCGATTTCATCATGACTCAGCCGCGCACGGCTTCCGCGAGCGGGCGCGGGGTGGCGGTGCCGGCCTTCGCGGCGGCGCTCTGGATGAAGCCGCCACCGAGCACGCGGGCCTGGCCCGAGGGCGCGTCGTAGAACACGCAGGCTTGTCCGGGCGAGACGCCCTCTTCGCCCGCGACCAGCTCGACCTCGTATTGTCCGTTGCCGCCGCGCAGCCAGGCTGCTTGCGGGCTGCGGGTCGAGCGCACGCGCACGAACATCTCGAGGCCGGAGCCAATGGCGCGGTCGATGTCGCCAACGCCGATCCAGTTGACGTCGCGCAGGACGATGCGGTGCATCTTCAGCGCATCGCGCGGGCCGACCACGACGCGGCGCGCGGCGGCATCAAGGCGCACCACGAACAGCGGCGCACTGGCCGCGATGCCGAGGCCGCGGCGCTGGCCGACGGTGAAATTGGCGATGCCGTTGTGCTGGCCGAGCACGCGTCCGTCGAGATCGACGATCTCGCCGGGGTCCATCGCGTTCGGCCTCAGCCGCGTGATGATGTCGGTATAGCGCCCCGTCGGCACGAAGCAGATGTCCTGGCTGTCGTGCTTGTCGGCAACCGCGAGCCCAAAACGACGCGCGAGCTCGCGCGTCTCGGGCTTGGTCATGTCGCCGAGCGGGAAGCGCAGGAAGTCGAGCTGTGACTGCGTGGTCGCGAACAGGAAGTAGCTCTGGTCGCGGTCGCCGTCGGCGGCGCAGACAAGCGCGCGCGAGCCGTCGTCGCGGCGGCGCGACGCGACGTAGTGGCCGGTGGCGAGCGCATGCGCGCCGAGCTCACGCGCGGTCTTCAAGAGGTCGCGGAATTTGACGCTGCGGTTGCACTCGATGCAGGGCACCGGCGTTTCGCCGAGCGCGTAAGAGTCGGCGAAATTGTCGATGACGGACTCGCGAAAGCGGTCCTCATAGTCGAGCACATAGTGGGGAATGCCGAGCTTGGTCGCGACGTCGCGCGCGTCGTGGATGTCCTGGCCGGCGCAGCAGGCGCCCTTGCGGTGGGTCGCCGCGCCATGGTCGTAGAGCTGAAGCGTGATGCCGACGACGTCGTAGCCTTCAGCCTTGAGCAGCGCAGCCGTCGTCGAGGAATCGACGCCGCCCGACATGGCGACGACGACCCTGGTGTCCTCAGGACGGCCTTCGAGATCCAGACTGTTGAGCATGGGCCTTGTGAACTGTGCCTTGTGAGCAGCGCCTTGGCGTTCTGACGGCGGCGTGCGACGCATCCGCGATTTGCGTGCTTCCTTCGGGACATCGGCAATCCCTTGGGAATGCTGGTTCCCCTAGGAGGCACAAGGCCCTGTCGAAAGCGGCTGAGAGTGACCTCATTAATATAGGCGGCATTCCGGTGAAGCAATCACACGGGCGCCTGCTTAGGGCAATTCTTGCCGGGGCGGCAGAAATGCCGGGGTCGCAGCGGCATCGCCGTAGCGGCATAAATTCTACAAGACATTGATTTCATTATTTAAATTTGCCACTCGAGAGGCTGGCCCGCTCCTTGCTCCCCTCTATGCCGAAATGTTTCCATGAGGTCGCCTGTGGTCGGTCGGACGTCAGATATCGTGGCAAGCGTGCAGGTCCCAAGCGCGCAGCAAAAGCCTGTCCGCTCGCAGGCTCCGAAAGAGAGTTCCGCCGCCGACTCCTTCAGCTCACTGGTCGACAGCAACACCCAGGCGATCGACAACAACACGCAGGCGCAGGACACCGCACCGCGCCGGAGCGAGTCCGCCTCCTCGTCCGCCCCTGATAGAGCGCGCGACACCGCGTCCAGGGATGAGCCCCCGCAGAGCCGGGCAAGCGATGAGTCCGATAGGTCCGCGCCCGCCAAGAACGACGACGACAATATGGCGAGCGACACCACGGCCGATCCGGCCAAGGACGCCGGCAAGACCAAGGACAAGGATAAGGTCGAGGCCTCCGACACCAAATCGACCGACAAATCGGACGAGACGAAGGTTGACAAGACCGACACCATCGACGGCACCGACGCCGCGACCGCCGCCGTCGATGTGGCTGCCGCCGCGCCGGCCGATGCGGGCCAGACCGCAATTCCCGATCCCAACGCGATCATCGTCGCCGCGCCCCTCATGCCGACCGATCCGAACGCGGCCGCAAACCAGGCCGCCGCCAGCGCCGCTTCGCCGCTGACCATCGCCGCCGCGGGACTCGCCGCCAGCGCCTCCACCGCGGCGCAGATTGCCGGCACCAAGACCGACACCGCCACGGCCGGCGACAAGAGCGCCAAGACCGCGGGCGCGGTGGTCGATGCCGAGACCACGACGACGCTCGGCGAGACCGCGACCGGCACCGCTGAGGCGACCGCGACCGATGCGAAGGCCAATGGCGGCCTGATCGCCGCCGTCAACCAGGGCACGCCGAAGACCTCGTTTAGGGATGCGGCCACGGCGCAGTCCCAGGCCGACGTCTCCAATATCGGCCAGGAGGCCGGCAAGACCGACACCGCTGCTGCGACGCCAACGCCGGCAACCGCAGCCGGTGCCAACGCTGCGCATGCCCAGGCAGCCAAGCCTCAAGGCGACGCCGGGCTGGCCGAAGCCAAGTCCGGCGCCGCCGATCGCAGCGCCGATGCCGCGCCGACAACCGCCAATACCCACGCTCATGCAACGGCGCAGGCGAGCCTGCCCGCGACCGACACCAGCGCGCAGGCCGCCTCGGCCGTGCAGGCGCCGCTGACCAATACGACCTCGGCCGCCACCGCCTCGACCGCAACACTGACCGCGACCGCGGCGACCCACACGGCCGTGCCCATCAGCGGCATCCCGATCGAGATCGCCGCCGCGATCCGCTCCGGCAAGTCGCGCTTCGACATCAGCCTCGATCCGGCCGAGCTCGGCAAGATCGATGTCCGCATCAATATCGACCGCAACGGCCAGGTCACTTCGCATCTCACCGTCGAGAAGCCGGAAACGCTGCAGATGCTGCGGCAGGACGCGCCGCAATTGCAGCGCGCGCTCGACGATGCCGGCTTCAAGACCGGCAGCAACGGCCTGTCCTTCAGCCTGCGCGACCAGAATTCGTCGGGCCAGAACTCCGGCCAGAACCAGGACAATGGCGGCAATGCCCGTCGCCTGGTCATCAGTGAGGACGAAACCATTGCAGCAGCGCCCGTCGGACGCGGCTACGGCCGCATGCTCGGATCGAGCAGCGGCGTCGACATCAGAGTGTAAGGAGTATTGGACATGGCTACCACGAACGCCGCGACCTCCTCGCCCGTCGTCTCCGGAACGACCGACCTCCCGAAATCCTCCTCGTCGAACTCGCTGAGCTCGACCACGGGATCGACGCTCGCCGGCAATTTCCAGACCTTCCTGACGCTGTTGACGACGCAGCTGCAGAACCAGAACCCGCTGGATCCGCTCGACACCAACCAGTTCACCCAGCAGCTGGTGCAGTTCGCCGGCGTCGAGCAGCAGCTCAAGACCAACGATGCGCTGGCCCAGCTCGTTACCCTGCAGCAGACCACGCAGGCGACCCAGGCGCTGGGCTTCGTCGGCAAGACCGCCTTGGTCGACGGCTCGACCGCGACGATGAAGAACTCCTCGGCGACCTGGCATCTCAACGTTCCCACCGACTCGACCGTCGACATCACCGTCGCCAATGCCAGCGGCCAGACCGTGTTCACCGGCAAATATACCGCCGCCGCCGGCACCGACATCCCCTTCACCTGGAACGGGCAGGGCAACGACGGCACGCAATGGCCCGACGGCAAGTACACGATCTCGGCCACCGGTAAGGACATCGCGAACAACAATGTCGGCATCGCCGCCCAGGTGCAGGGCGTTGTGTCGTCGGTCGACCTGACCCAGTCGCCGCCGCTGCTCACCATCGACGGCGCCAGCTACACCCTGAGCCAGGTCAAGAGCATCATCGCGACCAGCAATTGAGGGACGTTCGTCCGCCAAACATTCGGTGTCATCCCGGCCTAGTGCGCAATTGCGCACTAGGCCGGGACGACGGCTGGTAGAGCCCTCGCCGGCCTCGTTCGTTAGCAAAGTATTTACGAAGACCCCCGCTTGGCCTGCTGAAATCGCGTTTTCAGCGCCCCGGGCCGCCCGTGTTCCCGCCAGTTTCAACGAGAATTGTATTGAAGCCTTAGGCTTAGCGGATTTTTAAGCCGCAGGGGTTACGGTTACGGCGTGAGTTCAGTGGTTGAGAGTTTGTGAGTACGCCATGACAGAACCCCATCGCCCGAGGGTAAAATACGTCATCGGGCCGGACGGCAGTCCGTTGACGATCGCGGATCTGCCTGCACCCGGCACCAAACGCTGGGTCATCCGCCGCAAGGCAGAAGTCGTCGCCGCTGTGCGCGGTGGACTTCTCTCCCTCGAGGAGGCCTGCAGCCGTTATACCCTGACGGTCGACGAATTCCTCTCCTGGCAGTTTTCCATCGACCAGCACGGTCTAGCGGGTCTTCGCACCACCCGCATTCAGCAATATCGCCAGTAAGCGATCCGGAAATCTGCGGCTTTTGACGAAAATCGGCCCCGCCCTGCGAGGCCGATTTTTTCATGGCGTTAACTTTTGTCCGACCTCTTAACCTTCGTTAACCATATCGAAACCATCACCTAGGCAATAATTGCCCACTCGGCCTTTCCGGTGAAAGCGGCCGAATCTGTTGGGGCGGTTGCTTGCAAGGTCTTGCGGACTTTCTGAAAAGTATCGGCGCCGCCCGGTTCGGGGCCATGATCGCGGTCACTGCCGCGCTCATCGGCTTCTTCGCGTTCGTGATCATGCGCGTCACCACGCCGCAGATGACGACGCTGTTCACCGACCTCAGCGTCGAGGACTCCTCCAGCATCATCAAGGATCTGGAGCGCCAGGGCATCCAGTTCGAGATCCGCAATGAGGGCTCCATCATCATGGTGCCCAAGGACAAGGTCACGCGGCTGCGGATGAAGCTCGCCGAGGGCGGCCTGCCCAAGGGTGGCGGCGTCGGCTACGAGGTGTTCGATAAGTCGGACGCGCTCGGCACCACCTCCTTCGTCCAGAACATCAATCATTTGCGCGCGCTGGAGGGTGAGCTCGCCCGCACCATCCGCGCCATCGACCGCATCCAGAACGCCCGCGTCCATCTGGTGCTGCCCGAGCGGCCACTGTTTGCGCGCGAGGCGCCGGAGCCGTCGGCTTCGATCGTGGTCCGCGTCCGCGGCTCGCTCGAGGCCCAGCAGATCCGCGCCATCCGCCATCTCGTCGCCTCCGCCGTCAACGGGCTGAAGCCGCAGCGGGTCTCGATCGTCGACGAGGCCGGCCAACTCCTGGCCGACGGCGCCCAGGCCGATCCGGAGCAGGCGCTCGGCGACGAACGCCGCATCGCCTTCGAGAAACGGATGCGCAAGCAGGTCGAGGACATCGTCTCCTCCGTGGTCGGCTCGGGCCGTGCCCGCGTCCAGCTCTCCGCCGATTTCGACTTCAACAAGGTCACCCAGACCTCGGACAAGTTCGATCCCGAAGGCCGCGTGCTGCGCTCGAGCCAGACCCGCGAAGAGCAGAGCATGACCGCCGACAACACCGGCCAGGTCACCGTCAACAACGAGCTGCCCGGCAACCAGCAGAACAACGGCGTCGCGGCCAAGGACCAGAGCAAGAAGACCGAAGAGACCAACAATTACGAGATTTCCCGCACCACCAAGACCGAGGTGACCGAGGCTGGCCGGGTCAACCGCATCTCGGTCGCGGTGCTGGTCGACGGCATCTATTCAAAGAACGACAAGGGCGAGCTCGCCTATCAGGATCGCACCAAGGAGCAGCTCGACCGCATCGCCGCGCTGGTGCGCTCGGCGATCGGCTTCGACCAGAAGCGTGGCGACCAGGTCGAGGTCGTCA
Source organism: Bradyrhizobium daqingense (assembly GCF_021044685.1). Lineage (NCBI taxonomy): Bacteria > Pseudomonadati > Pseudomonadota > Alphaproteobacteria > Hyphomicrobiales > Nitrobacteraceae > Bradyrhizobium > Bradyrhizobium daqingense. The sequence goes on along the minus strand of NZ_CP088014.1, from coordinate 2,637,816 downwards.
ACCTGCGCTTCGCCGACGCGCCCTCCACCGCCCCGATCGGCGAACCCTCGGGCTTCCTTGGCATGCTTCAGTTCACCAAGGATGACCTCATGTACTTCGTCGAGCTCGGCGTGATGATGCTGCTGGGTCTCGTCGTGCTGTTCCTGGTGATCCGTCCGCTGGTCAAGCGCATCCTCGCCTCCGACGAAGTCGCCGCCGCCATTTCGGGCGTGCTGACCGGCCCCACCGCTTCGGAAGAGCCAGCGCCGGCCACCGGCCAGCCACTGCTGCCGAGCGGCGCCGCCAGCGCGATCGACGTCGCCACCATCCAGGGCCAGGTCCACGCCCAATCCGTCCACCGCGTCGGCGAGCTCGCCGAACGCAACCCCAACGAAACCGTCGCCATCATCCGCCAATGGCTGACAGAACCCGCGAAATAACCCAAACCAACTCTGCCAAGTGCATCAAGAAGTAATCTGACATGGCCGCCAATCTGCAGAACGCCAACTCCAACGACATCACCAGCGTGATCTCCACGCTCGGTCAGCGCGCCGGCAGCCGTGCAGGCGGCGCCAAGGCTGAAGCGCTTGCGGGTCCCAAGCGTGCCGCGATCCTGATGCTGGCGCTCGGCGAGCAATATGGCGGCAAGATCTGGTCGCTGCTCGACGACGATGAGGTGCGCCAGCTCTCGCTGGAGATGTCGACGCTCGGCACCGTCGAAGTCGACACCGTCGAGGACATGCTGCTCGAATTCGTCTCGCGCATGTCGGCCTCGGGCGCGCTGATGGGCAATTTCGACGCCACCGAGCGCCTGCTGCAGCAATACCTGCCGCCGGAGCGCGTCAACGGCATCATGGACGAGATCCGCGGCCCTGCGGGGCGCAACATGTGGGAGAAGCTCTCCAACGTGCAGGAAGAGGTGCTCGCCAACTATCTCAAGAACGAATATCCGCAGACCATCGCGGTGGTGCTGTCGAAGCTGAAGTCGGAGCACGCCGCCCGCGTGCTCGGCATCCTGCCCGAAGAGCTCGCGCTCGACGTCATCAACCGCATGCTGAAGATGGAGGCGGTGCAGAAGGAGGTGATCGAGAGCGTGGAGAAGACGCTGCGCACCGAGTTCATGTCCAATCTGTCGCAGACCCGCCGCCGCGACGCCCACGAAGTGATGGCGGAAATCTTCAACAATTTCGACCGCCAGACCGAAACCCGCTTCATCACCTCGCTTGAAGAGGACAACCGCGAATCGGCCGAGCGCATCAAGGCGCTGATGTTCACCTTCGACGATCTCGTGAAGCTGGATTCCGGCTCGGCCCAGACCCTGATGCGCAACGTCGACAAGGACAAGCTCGGCGTCGCGCTCAAGAGCGCCAACGAGGATGTCCGCAACTTCTTCTTCGGCAACATGTCCTCGCGCGCGGCCAAGATGCTCCAGGACGACATGGCGGCGATGGGCCCGGTGCGTCTGCGCGACGTCGACGAGGCCCAGGCGCTGCTCGTCAACCTCGCCAAGGACCTCGCCGCCAAGGGCGAGATCATGCTGACCAAGAACCGCGCCGACGACGAGTTGGTGTACTGATGGCCGCTCCGGCGAAATTCCTGTTCGATACCGACTTCGCGGCGCCCGAGCGGTCGACGCGCGAGAAGGGCGCGACCGCCGCCGAGATCGCCCAGAAGGTCGCGGAAGCCGAAGCGCGCGCCTATCAGGACGGCTTTGCCGCCGGCCAGCGCGAGGCCAAGGCGGAGAGCGACCGCCGCGTCGCGCTCGCCATGGAAGAGATCAACATCGCGGTCCGGGGCATCGCCTCCGGCATCGGCAACATCGAATCCAAGATGGAGACCGAGGCGGTCGATGTCGCAGTCGCGGTCGCCCGCAAGCTGTGCGCCGATCTGGTCGCGGCCGAGCCGCTCGGCGAGATCATGGCGCTGGTCAAGGACTGCTTCTCGCATCTGGTCGCGACGCCGCATCTCGTCGTCCGCATCAACGACGCGCTCTATGAGGCTGCGCGCGACAAGATCGAGCGGCTCGCCAAGCAGAGCGGCTTCGAGGGCCGGCTGGTGATCCTGGCCGAGCCGGAGATTGCGACCGGCGATTGCCGGATCGAATGGGCCGATGGCGGCGTCGTGCTGGAGCGCAACGCCATCGCGGCCAAGATCGACGAAATGGTCGGACGCTACATCGCGTCCCGCAGGGGGAATTAAACCATGAGCGACACCGACGGACAGGTCCCGCTGCCCGATCTCAACGGCCCGATGCCGCCCGCCGGCACCGACGTCGGCTATACCGAAGACGAATACGCGGCGCGCGTCGCGGCCGACCTCGAAGCCGTGTTCGACGTGCCGGTGCAGGTCTCTGCCGTGCTCGGCCGCTCCAAGATGGACGTGGGCGAGCTGTTGAAGCTTGGGCCCGGCACCGTGCTCGAGCTCGACCGGCGCGTCGGCGAGGCCATCGACATCTACGTCAACAACCGTCTCGTCGCCCGCGGCGAGGTGGTGCTGGTCGAAGACAAGCTCGGCGTGACCATGACCGAAATCATCAAGACCGAACGCGGCTAGCCAATACACGCGAATGACGCGCGGCAGCGCGAACAGACGGACAGGAGACTGACATGCGGCTTCTCATCGTTGGCACATTGAAGGGCCAGCTCACCACCGCCACCAAGATCGCGATGGAGAATGGCGCCACCGTGACCCATGCCGAGGATCACGAGCAGGCCATGCGCGTCCTGCGCGGCGGCAAGGGCGCCGACCTCCTGCTGGTCGACGTCGCGCTCGACATCCGCGACCTCGTGATGCGGCTGGAGGCCGAGCACATCCACGCTCCGATCGTCGCCTGCGGCATCACCAACGACGCCCGCGCCGCGGTCGCCGCGATCCATGCCGGCGCCAAGGAATACATCCCGCTGCCGCCGGAGCCGGAGCTGATTGCCGCGGTGCTGGCCGCCGTCGCCAACGATTCCCGCGAGCTGGTCTATCGCGACGACGCCATGGCGCGCGTGATTAAGCTCGCCCAGCAGATTGCGGGCTCCGACGCCTCGGTGATGATCACCGGCGAATCTGGCACCGGCAAGGAAGTGCTGGCGCGCTACGTCCACACCCGCTCGTCACGCGCCAAGCGTCCATTCATCTCGATCAATTGCGCCGCGATCCCCGAGCATCTGCTGGAATCCGAGCTGTTCGGCCACGAGAAGGGCGCCTTCACCGGCGCGGTTGCCCGCCGTATCGGCAAGTTCGAGGAGGCGACCGGCGGCACGCTGCTGCTCGACGAAATCTCGGAGATGGATGTCCGCCTGCAATCCAAGCTCCTACGCGCCATCCAGGAGCGCGTGATCGATCGCGTCGGCGGCACCAAGCCTGTAGCCGTGGACATCCGCATCATCGCAACCTCGAACCGCAACCTCGCCGAGGCCGTGCGCGAAGGCACGTTCCGCGAGGATCTGCTGTTCCGCCTCAACGTCGTGAACCTGAAGATCCCGCCGCTGCGCGAGCGTCCTGCCGACATCCTCGAGCTGGCCCAGCATTTCGTGAAGAAATATGCCGAGGCCAACGGCGTGCCGCTGCGCCCGATCTCGACGGAAGCGCGCCGCGTGCTCTCCACCAACCGCTGGCAGGGCAATGTTCGCGAGCTCGAGAACACCATGCATCGCGCGGTGCTGATGGCGCAGGGCGACGAGATCGGTGCCGACGCGATCATCACGCCGGACGGCGACCGCCTCGACCTCGCCAAGACGCCTCCGGCGGTGGCACATGCGACCATGGCCGCCGAGCAGGTGACGCGCGCGCTGGTGGGGCGCACCGTCGCCGACGTCGAGCGCGACCTGATCCTGGAGACGCTGAAGCACTGCCTCGGCAACCGCACCCACGCCGCCAACATCCTGGGGATCTCGATCCGCACGCTGCGCAACAAGCTCAACGAATATGCCGACGGCGGCATCCCGATCACGCCGGCGGGCGCACCCGGCGAATATCCGCGCATGCCGGCCATGGGATGAGCAAACAGCTCTTCGATCTCGTCAAGCCACCCAGGCATTCACATGAAGCGTGCGAGTGGCCGGGACGAGCCCGGCCACCGCCACCAAGTGTCTCGCCTCATGGCGGCGCCACGCTCAGACAAGCTACTTGCCAGGCGGAACGTAGACGCTTGTAAGCTTCGCAGCCTTTTCCGCAACACTCTTGAATTCACCCATCTTCCAGGCGCGTACGGTCTCAATCTTGGCGATAGCCCCGCTCGCCGCGGCCGCCATTCCGAGGGCGACAGCATCGGCTCCATCGGGGAACTCCGCAACGATGAGCGCGTCATGTGCGCCTGTTGTCATGAACGCTCCCTGGAGCTTTCCGCCGGCTTTTTCGATCATCGGTCCGATGACCGCGCTGCGATCGGACGGTTTGTCGACCAATCCCTTGATGCCGGAATTTGAGTATGAGACGTATGAGATGAACAGCGGCATGTTTTCTCTCCGTCGATGTTTGAACGATGACAAATGTCGCTTTGGAAAGAGCTCTCTGAGCGAGAGCAAGGCAGGGCCTGCCGACGGCACGCGAGCTGCCTTGAAAACTCAGTCACGGACTTCGGCACGTCCTACTGGCAGCCTGCCCAGATTATAACTGACGCCGCATCCTGCGCGAACGGTAAGCCAAGCCTACCCATCTCGATCGCGACTGTTGTGCCGATTGCCAACGGAATGTCCAAGGTCGCCGGCATCGACCCAGGGGAAGAAGGCCGCGACAAAGATCATCGCGCTTCGTACAAATGACGGTAGCACCGCTGCGGAAACTTAGCGGCCCCTGACGATACCGGGCGCCTACGTTCCGACCGTGGTCCCATAATTCTCGACCAAGGGCGCGACAATGCGAAGCGACATGCGGGACGGTCCCGACACGCCCCCCCAGTCATCGCTTCGGGCTACGCGACCGAACACATGGCCGCATCGCATTCGGCGACTAGGTCGCGTCTGCGCAAGGCCATATAACCCGCGTCAGGACCACGTGGGGATAAAACATGTCGGAAGCTCAAATCACGGACTGGCTGGCGTCGCAGCGGCAGGCAATGATCAATCTGCTCCGCGATGTCGTGAACATTGATTCCGGCTCCTATGACAAGGAAGGCGTCGATGCGGTCGGTGCGCGGTTCGAGCAGCATTTTGCCGAGCACGGCATTCCGTGCCGGCGCGAAAGCCACGGCACGTTCGGCGACGCGATCCATGCCGAAGTCGCAAAGCCCGGCAGCAACGAGAAGCCGGTGCTGTTGATGGGACATCGCGATACCGTGTTCGGCAAGGGCGAGGCCGGGCGACGTCCGTTCACGATCCGGGACGGGCGCGCCTACGGGCCGGGGGTCTCCGACATGAAGTCGGGCCTCGTCATGAACGTGTTCGTGGCCACCGCCTTCCACAAATTCGGCGGCCATCCGCATCCCATCAAGCTGCTGATCACATCGGACGAGGAAATCGGCTCGCCGTCTTCGCGGCCCGTGATCGAGCGCGAGGGACGTAGCGCCCGCGCCGTGTTCAATTCCGAGCCGGGCCGCCCCACCGGCAACGTCGTCACCGGGCGCAAGGGCGGCATCTTCATGCACATGGCCATCACCGGCAAGGCCGCGCATTCGGGCGCCAATTTCGCCGCCGGCGTCAGCGCGATCGGCGAGCTCGCGCACAAGATCGTGCAGATCCACGGGCTGACCGATCTCGACAAGGGCATCACCCTCAATGTCGGGCTGGTCTCGGGCGGGCAGTCCGTCAACACCACGGCGCCTTACGCCGAAGGCCAGATCGACCTGCGCTATGTCGATCCGGCGGATCGTGCGCGGATCATGGCTGCGATCGAGACGATCGTCACGACGTCCTACGTGCCGGGCACCAGCGCGACGCTGTCGATCAAGGGCGAGTTCGTGCCGGTGGTGCAGAGCGCGGATTCGAAGGCGCTGTTCGAGACCTACCAGGCCGCCGCGAGAGATGCGGGCCTCACCACGCTGCAGGGCGAGTTCTCCGGCGGCTGCGCCGACTCCGGCTTCACCGCCGCGGTGGGCACGCCGACCATCTGCGGCCTCGGCCCGGTCGGCGGGCTCGCGCACACGCCGGAGGAATATCTCGAGGTCGACAGCATCGTGCCCCGCGCACAGGCGCTGGCGCTGGCGATCTTGAGGGGGTAGGCCCACACTCCCTCGTCATGGCCGGGCTTGACCCGGGCATCCACGTCTCTCCCAGATCGCCGATGCACGTGGATGGCCGGGTCAAGCCCGGCCATGACGAGCTCTGAGAGCCGGCACATCGGCGACGCGCGGGCTGACCTACGAATAACTCGGCGCGTCGGGCTTGCGGAAGATGTGGATGGGGTCGCCCGGCACGATCGGCGATCCCGAGAACATCGCATAGGCGTAGAGCGCGAGATAGGCGATCGCGAGCGCGCCGATGGCGTAGAAGGCCCAGGTCGCAACGCGCTTCATCATTCGGCTCCCGCGCCTTCCAGCGGGAAGGCTTGGGGCGTTTCTAGAGCGATGGTGTCGAAAAGACCAGCCTCGGCGTCAGGGCACGGCGGTCAAGCGCCGCGGCGGCTGCGCGTGGGAACACTGACGTTGGCGAGCCTGACCGCGTCCTCGTCCTGGTCGACCGCCACATACTGGCCGTGCCAATAGGCCAGCGCGGCGGTGCGCGGCGAGCTCCTGATGTCCCGGACGCGGCCGATGACGATGCCATGCGAGTGACGCTCGACGATCTCCTCGACCTCGCAATCGACGGCGGACAAGGCGCCGATCAGCAGCGGAACGCCGGAGACGGATGTCACCCACTGGCTGCCTGCAAAACGGTCGGCGCCCTTCAAGCCGCCCTTCCCCGCAAAGCGCTCGGCCACATCGAGCTGGTCGGCGTTGAGGATGTTCACGCCGAAGGCGCCGTAGCGGCGGATCAACGGAAACGACGAGGCATCCCTGTTGATGCTGACTAGCAGCGTCGGCGGCTCCACCGACAGCGAGGTCACGGACGTGACCGTCATGCCGGTAATGTCCCTGCCGCGCCCGGCGGTGATGACGCTGACACCGCCGGTGAGATGACGCATGGCGCCGCGGAAATCGGCGGACGAGACGGGGATTTCGGTCATGAGATCGCGGGGGACTACATTCATGGTGTTGCTCCCCGGACCGGGGTTCCCTCTATTTAGGTACGATCGTCCGTCGACAACAGGTGGCTCAGGATCGAGCCTTCGAGGCCGGCCAGCTCGGCCGACCCACGCTGGCGGGGCCGGGCCACGTTAACCGTGACGTCATGGGCGATATGGCCCTCCTCGATCACGAGCACGCGGTCGGCCAGCGCAACCGCCTCGGCGACGTCGTGGGTGACCAGGATCGCGGTGAAGCCCTGGCCGCGCCAGACGCGCTCCAGAAGACGCTGCATTGAGATCCGGGTCAGCGCGTCCAGCGCGCCGAGCGGCTCGTCGAAGGCGAGCACGCGCGGGCGGGAGACCAGCGCGCGGCCGAGCGCGACGCGCTGCTTCTGGCCGCCCGACAACACCGAGGGCCATTGGTCGCGCTTGTCGGTCAGACCGACCTCGCTCAGCGCCTTCTCGGCGCGGGCCTGCGCATCGGTGGAGGCGCGCTCGCGGCCGAGGCCGACCTCGACATTGGCGAGCACTCGCGCCCAGGGCAACAGCCGCGGCTCCTGGAACATCACGCGAATGTCCTCGGGCTGGATGTCTTTTGGTTGCATGTCTTGGCCGAAGCTGATGCTGCCGGCATCGACTTTTTCCAGTCCCGCGATCAGACGCAGCAGCGTGCTCTTGCCGCAACCGCTTTTTCCCACGATAGCGACGAACTGGCCGGCCGGGATGTGCAGGTCGATGCCGCGCAGCACCTCGTTGCTGCCGTAGGATTTGCGCAAGCCCCGGATGCTGAGCGGGAGGCCGCTGTTCTGCGCCGGGCGCTCCTCGCGCACGACACGGGCGTGCGGCGCGAAACTGGCGCGGCTGGCGAGCTCGGACTCGGGAAGGGAGGTACGAAGCGCTGTCTGCATGTGATTCCCAGTATTTATGCTCAACGTTTCTGGAAGGCGGGATGCCAGGAGAGCGTCAGGCGCTCCAGCACGCGGGAGGCGCTGTCGGCGAGCTTGCCGAGCAGGGCGTAGATCAGGATCGAGAGCACGACGACGTCGATCAGCATGAACTCGCGCGCCTGCATCGCCATGTAGCCGAGGCCCGAGGATGCCGCGATGGTCTCCGCGACGATCAGGGTCAGCCACATGATGCCGAGCGCGAAGCGGATGCCGACGAAGATCGAGGGCAGCGCGCCCGGGAAGATCACCCGTCGGAACAGTTCGCCATCGGTCATGCCGTAGATGCGGCCCATCTCGATCAGTTGCGGATCGACGGTGCGGATGCCGTGCAGCGTGTTGAGGTAGACTGGGAAGAACACGCCGAGCGCCACCAGGAACAGCTTTGCGCTCTCGTCGATGCCGAACCACAGGATCACCAGCGGGATCAGCGCCAGATGCGGCACGTTACGCACCATCTGCAGCGTGGTGTCGGTGAGCTTGGCCGAAAGCTGCGACAGGCCGTTGGCAAGCCCGAAGGCAAAGCCGATGCTGCCGCCGATCAGGAAGCCGATCGAGGCCCGCCAGAACGAGACCCAGATGTTGCGGACGAGCTCGCCGGAGAGCAGCAGCTTCCAGCCCGCGAGCACGACGTCGCTCGGCGCCGGCAGCACGCGGGTCGGCACGAAGCCGGTGACGCTCGCAACCTGCCAGATCGCGATGATGGCGAGCGGCACGATCCACTGGATCAGGCCGTCGACGCGCGGCAGGCGGACGCTGCGCGGAAGCGAGATGCTATCGATCAGGCTCATGACTGCGACACCCGATGCTGCGGACGGAAGTCGCTGCCGACCGTCTCGCCGAACGGACCGCCGTTGAAATGCAGCTTGGTGACGTTGCTCGGCTGCTCCAGCGCAAGCAGCGGGAACACCAGCTCGGCGAAGCGATAGGCCTCCTCCAGATGCGGATAGCCCGACATGATGAACGTATCGATGCCGAGATCCTGATACTCCCTGATGCGGGCCGCGACGGTCTCGGCGTCGCCGACCAGCGCGGTGCCGGCTCCGCCGCGCACGAGGCCGACGCCGGCCCACAGGTTCGGTGCGATCTCGAGCCTGTCGCGCTTGCCGCCGTGAAGCTGCGCCATGCGCTGCTGGCCGACGGAGTCCATGCGGGCAAAATTCTTCTGCGCCAGCGCAATGGTGTCGTCGCTGACATGCTTGATCAGCTCGTTCGCATCGCGCCAGGCCGCCTCATTGGTTTCGCGGACGATGACGTGAAGACGGATGCCGAAGGAGAGCTTTCGCCCACGCGCTGCGGCGACCTCCCTCACCTTGGCGATCTTCTCGGCGACCAGCGCCGGCGGCTCGCCCCAGGTGAGGTATTTATCGACGGTGTCGACCGCGACGTCGATGCCGGCATCGGACGAGCCACCGAAATACAGCGGTGGGCGCGGCGACTGCACCGGCGGAAACAAGAGCTTGCTGCCCTCGACATGGATGTGCTTGCCCTCTGCGTTCACCGTCTTGCCGGCGAGCAGATCGCTATAGACGCCCAGGAACTCACGGGTGACCTCGTAGCGCTCGTCATGACCGAGGAATATCCCGTCGCCCTTGTTCTCGACGGGATCGCCGCCGGTGACGACGTTGACGAGAAGCCGACCATTCGAGATGCGATCCAGCGTCGCGGTCATGCGCGCCGCCACGCTCGGGGATTGCAGGCCGGGGCGGACGGCGACGAGATAGCGCAGCCGCTCGGTGAACGGCGCGACCGAGGACGCGACGATCCAGGAATCCTCGCAGGAACGCCCGGTCGGCAGCAGGACGCCGAAATAGCCGAGCTGGTCTGCGGCCTGCGCGATCTGGCGCAGATAGTTGAAGTTGACCTCGCGGCCGCCGATACCGGTGCCGAGATAGCGGCCGTCGCCGTGGGTCGGCAGAAACCAGAGGATGTTGGGGCTGGGTTGCTTGCTCATGGTCGTGCTCACGATCCTGACTTCCGAGCGACGTCGGAGATCTTGATGGATTTGGGGATGAGGCCCAGCGCGAAGAACGCGTCGGCCACCTGCTGCTGGTCGGCGATGACCGCATCGGTGATCGGCTTGATGCCGTAGGACTGCCGCTTCAAGGCGACCTCGACGACGGGGACCGACAGGCCGATCGCCGGCGCCAGTTGCTGGGCCACCGCATGGATGTCGCCCTTGGCCCAATCGTCGACCGCGCTGAGCTCGGCGAGCACGGCGTCGACGATCTTCGGATTGGCGTCGAGGAATTTCTTCGAGGAGAAGTAGAACTGGTAATTGGCGACGATGCCGGTGCCGTCGGCGAGCGTGCGCGCGCCGGTGGCCGCTTCTGCCGCGGCCTGGAACGGATCCCAGATCACCCAGGCATCGACTGCGCCACGCTCGAACGCGGCGCGGGCATCGGCGGGCGCCAGGAACACCGGTTCGATCTCGTTATACTTGACGCCGGCTTTCTCCAGCGCCTTGACCAGGAGGTAATGGACGTTGGATCCCTTGTTGAGCGCGACCTTCTTGCCTTTGAGGTCTGCGACGGATTTCAGCGGGCTGTCCTTCGGCACCAGGATCGCCTCGCCCTTCGGCGCCGGCGGCTCATAGGCGACATATTGGATCGGCGCGCCGGCAGCCTGCGCGAAGATCGGCGGGGCTTCGCCGGTGTTGCCGAAATCGATCGCGCCGACATTGAGCGCCTCGAGCAGCGGCGGGCCCGACGGGAATTCTGTCCACACCACCTTGTAGCCGTCGGCGGCGAGCTTCGGCTCCAGCGTGCCCTTGCTCTTGAGCAGCACCAGCTTGCCGTATTTCTGGTAGCCGATGCGGACGACCTTGTCCTGGCCGTAGGAGGTACCGACGGCGGCGGCGACGATGCCGACCGACAGCATGATGGCCGCGATCAGACGCTGGATGATACGCCTCATGTTCAAACCCTTGTGCGTGGGAAGAGTGGTCGGCACGGTCAGGCTGCCGGGTTGCGCCAGACGATGTCGCGGATGACGATCGGCTTCGGGATCAGGCCGAGCTTGTAGAAGCGGTCGGCGACGCCCTGCTGGGTCGCGACGATCTCGTCGGTAACGGGGCCAACCACGAAGTTTGCGCGATTGGCGGCGACGGCCTGGATGTCCAATGGGACGCCGGTGATCGCGGCGAGCGATTTGGCGACCTCGTCGCGGTGCTGCTCGGCCCATTTGCCTGCCGCCGTCGTCACGTCGACGATCTGCTGCAGGACGGCCCCATGGTTTCTCGCGAACTCGCGATTGGCGATGTAGAAGGAGTTCGTCTTGGTGACCTCGCGCGAATTGATCAGGATGCGGCCGTTCTGCTTGGTCTCGCCGATCGCGAAATACGGGTCCCAGATCGCCCAGGCCTCGATGCTGCCGTTGGCAAAGGCGGGGCCGGCGTCCGGCGGTGTCAGATAGACCGGCGTGATGTCGGCATAGGTCAGACCCGCCTCCTCCAGCGTTTGCACGACGATGTTGTGCGCGCTGGAGCCCTTGGTGAAGCCGATGCGCTTGCCCTTGAGGTCGGCGATGGTGCGGACCTGTGAATCCTTCGGAACCAGGATGCCCTGACCGTTGGTGATAGGCTGGCCGGCGGCATAGACGATGGCGGCGCCCGCGGCCTGGGCGAACACCGGCGGGGAGTCGCCGACCGCGCCGAAATCGACGCTGCCGACATTCATCGCCTCCATCATCGGCGGCCCCGAGGAGAACTCGATCCATTTCACGTCGATGCCGAGGGGCGTGAAATGTTTTTCCAGCGCGGCCTGCTGACGCGTGATGACCAGCACGCCGGTCTTCTGGTAGCCGATACGAATTTCCTTCGGTGTGCTCTGCGCATTGGCGCGCGAAGCGAACGCAGCGGTAGCCGCGGTTCCAACAGAGAGCTTCAGAAAGTCGCGACGCTGCATTCCACACTCCCGGCCGTGCGCGGCCGTTGTCCCCTGCGATCAGGGAATGATGGTGCGGGTCAGCGGACGTGTCGAGACATGCGGAAAAATAGCGATGCGCGCACTGCGCGCGAGGCAGAGGGCATGACTAATATTTCAAGGGGCGCAGCTGATGCAGCGCGAATTTTTTCCGCACGCGAATGTGACAAACGCGCCACTCAAGCCGAACTGCGAAAACAACCCCATGCACAGTAGCCAAGGTCTTGTTCTTAAACGAGTTTCGCATTTCACGAATTTCGCTTTGACCCGTCGGGCAAAACAGGGGCAGAATGTCATCATGCCGCGGACGGGTGGAGACCGCTCGCCGGCTAGTGCCGCCACTTCACAGGCAAATTCTGCAGCCCACGGAAGGCCCAGCCGCCGATCCGCACCTCCTCGTCATCGGCGATCTCGAGCTCCCCGGCGCGGGCAAACACTGTGGGCAGCGCGACATCCGCGATCATGGCACGCGAAGCCCAGGCGCCGGCGCAGAAATGCGGGCCGGCGCCGAAGGCAACGCTCTTGGAAGTGTCGCGTCGCACGTCGAACGCGTCGGGGCGTTCAAAGTGCTTCTCGTCGCGGTTGGCGGAGCCGAACATCAGGAACACGCGCTCGTCGAGCTCGAACGACACGTCGCGGATGGTCCAGGGCTTTGCGATGCGCCGCGGCGACATGCCGATCGGCGAGATCCAGCGGGCATATTCTTCGAAGGCCTGGAGCCAGGACACCTCACCGCGCCTGATAAGAGCGAGCTGGTCGGGATGGGTGAGCAGCGCCCAGACCGTGCCGGCGATCGCCTTGCGCGGCTCGTTCTGGCCGCCTGATATCGCAAGCTTGACATTTGCGCGCACGCTTTCCATCGGCATGCCCGAGGAAAGCAGCACGCCGAGGATGCTCTGGTCGGGATTCTTGCGCTTCACCGGCAAGATATCGTCGATCGCAGCATCAATGCCTGAGGTCGCCGTATGACAGCGCGCCTCGACCGCGGGGTCACCGCCATAATTGGCAATGCCCTCGATCATGCCTTGCGACCACGCATCCATGTCCTGAAAGCCGATATTGGTGAGGCCGGTGATCGACTTCAGGCATTCGCCAGAGAACGGCAGCGCGAAGTCGCGCATGAAATCGATCCGGCCGGGCTCGATTGCATCGATGATGCGGTCGGCATGAGCCTGGAACTGCGCGGTCCAGTGCGCCTTCACCGTCTTCGGCGACACCGTCGGGAACATGGCGCGGCGCTCGACCTGATGAGCCTCGCCGTCCTTGCGCATCATGTTGTGACCCATCAGCCGGTTCATCAGGCCTGCGGGCTGGTGCGAGGAGAACACGTCGATCTGCTTCTCGGAGATCGAGATGTCATCGCGGCTCGTCAGCAGCGTCGAGCCGAGCTGCGGCACGAAAGCGATCGGCGCCTCCTTGCGCATGGTCGCGAGCATCGGATACGGATCGGCCCAGAACGCGGCCGGGTCGATGTCGATGCGCGGCGCCGTGCTCAAAGGCGGTGTCTCCCCAATTTCTCATGTGCTTCAGGGAGACTAGCGGACTCCGCCGCCGGCGTCTGTCCCCAGCGATAGGGACGGCCAGAATTGGAACGCAGACCGGCAACCGAGGACTGCCGTTACCGGGCCTCGGCGATCCTCGGCTCGGGAGACACCATCTGCGCGTTGGCTGCCAAGGGCCGGTTCGAGGGCGAAGTCGGGGCCGGCGATCGGGAAGCGGCGTCGGCCGGCGCTCCCTGGGAAGGGCGGCGCGCAGCATTTGCCGGAAGCACGATCACCTTTGCGCCGACCTTCACCCGTTCATAGAGGTCCGTGACGTCGTCATTGGTCAGCCGGATGCAGCCGGACGACACCCGCTTGCCGATCGTATCGGGCTTGTTGGTGCCGTGAATGCGATATTCGGTTTCGCCCAGATACATCGCGCGCGCGCCGAGCGGATTGCCGGGGCCGCCTGCCATGAACCGCGGCAGATAAGGCTGACGCCCGATCATCTCGGTCGGCGGATGCCAATCCGGCCATTCGGCTTTGCGGGCCACGGTCTGCTCGCCGGACCATGTGAAACCTTCGCGGCCGACACCGATGCCGTAGCGTATCGCCTGCCTATCGTTCAGGACGAAATAGAGGAATGTGTTTCCGGTATCGATGATCACAGTGCCCGGCGTCTGGCGGCTGGCATAGTCGACCACCTGCCGAACCAATGCCCCGGGAGCGTCGGCATCTGCCTTTGGTGGCTCGGCCAGCGGCGCCGGGGCCGGGATCGGAGCCGGAGCCGACGTGGGAGCCGACGCGGATGCATGGACCGGAGGTGCCACGTAAACCGGGCTCGACGAGGCCCGGGCTTCCTGCGCGGACGGCTTGCGCACCGGTTGCGCGCTCCAAGGGCGAGACAACAAACCGTATCCCAAAGCGGCGACGGCCACCGCGCCAATTCCAACTCGCGCGGCCATCGACAGGGCGAACGGCTCCGCCTTTCCACGCTTGGCACGCTTGCTCATGCTCTCTCCCAGGTCACCATGCCCAAGAGAGGTACCCAGCAAAATTTAAGAAACTTCGAAGCGATGTCGCTCGGAAGGGAACCGTCAGCGATGGTTAACGCGGAGAGGACACGCTCCGCTTGTTCGGGTCACCTGCAGTAAGCGAACCCTCGCGGCGCTCTGAGCTGAGGTTTGCACGGGCTCAGATGCCGGCGTTCAGAGTGATTTGGTGAAACTCGGGAGCAGACCCTCGAAGCTGTTCGCCAGCCTCATTTCTGCCCGATATCGCAAGCGATTCTAGCAGCATTCCTTCTGATATTGATTGCTCCGGTCGGGTAATAACATGACCTTGATTGAGGCTATCGGTTATTTGGCATCGGCTCTTGTCCTGCTCACGTTCTGCATGAGCACCATGTTGAGCCTGCGTGCGGTGGCAATTTGCAGCAACTTCGCGTTCATCAGCTACGGTTTCGGGGCCGGGCTGTACCCTGTTCTTGTTCTGCACGTCGTGCTGCTTCCTTTGAACATTGTATTGCTCGTTCGCATGATGATCTTGCTTCGGAAAGCGAAGCTCGCGGCGGCCACCGATCTTTCACCATTGTGGATGCAGCCATTCATGTGGCCAAAGCATTTCAAGGCAGGGGAGACGATCTTCAGAAAGGGCCAGCATGCCGATTTGCTTTATATGGTCGCATCGGGCGAAGTTGGGCTTCCGGAGATTGACCAACGACTCTCGGCAGGTGATCTCTTCGGTGAAATTGGATTGTTCTCTTTAGAAAGAAGACGCACGCAGACCGCAGTTGCAGCAACCAATGTGGATTTGCTTTGCATCAGCGACGCAGCATTGAAAAAGCTGTGCGAGCGCAATCCTGGCTTATCGTTGTACTTCCTGCGACTGACGGCTACTCGAATGACGCAGAATGCCTCCCGGCTTCCCCCGATCGGCGCCGGCGCCCACTCGGACTGAGATCTTGGATCGGATCGCCTTCTTTAATCCGCAGCGGGTCACAACGCGGCGGCTCAGCGGACTGATTGCATGTCCGCTTTCGAATGCAGGCTGATGCCGAGCTCTTGCTGGCCGCAGGTCAGTTAAGGGGGACAGAGATGACCAGGCCGATCCGCTGCCTGTTTGACTACACCACCACCAGCACCGGCACGCTTCCGTTAGCCAAGACCTCAGATGTCTGACTTCCCAGAAAGAGCCTCTTGAGTCCGCGTCGCCCGTGAGACGACATCACGATCAAATCGCACCCTCTGGACTTGGCAGCTTCGACGATCGCGGTGGCTGGATGAGCGTCTGGAACGTGCAACAGTTCAGCAGATACACCGGACTGCTCCGCGACAGTTCGAGCCTCATGGAGAACTTTGCTCGCGCCTTCTCTCTGAGCGGTATTGAATCGATCCATTTCCTCTTGCGTAGGAATGTACCCTCCGGCGTGTCCGCTCCCATAGTCGATGTACATCCCTTCAGTGACGGTGATGATTGTCGCTCTGGCGCCAACGGCCTTTGCCAGGGCAATGCCATGCTTCACGCCCTTGTTCGCGAGCTCTGATCCATCCGTGCTCAAGAGAATATTGGCGTACATCACGCTCTCCCTTTTTGGTTGAACCGTCAGCAAACCAATCATACCCGCTGTGCAGCGGCGGTCCACTCCTCAGGGATGCGCGTCAGACAGGGCGACAGCTCCGACAGGATCACACATCCGCCTTGCTCTCGGAGTGCAGATACCGCGGACTTAGGGTGCCTCAGTTCAGGCCGTGCGGCCCCGCCAACAGCCGCAGCACGATTCCGAACAATTCGCTCTGCGAGGAGATGCCGAGCCGCTCATAGGCGCGCTTGCGGTAGGTCAGCGTCGAATGCAGGCTGATGCCGAGTTCTTGCGAGATCGCCTCCGAGCTGAAACCTGCGAGGATGCGGCGGCAGACCTCCTGCTCGCGCGGCGTCAGCGATGCCAGCGGCGCGCGCGTTGCGAACAGCGTCGCGAGATCGGGCGCCGGCTTTTCCTGGAAGTGGCGCGCGACACTCGCCGCGATCGCCGGTGCGATCGTCCCCAGCCGCTCGCGCTGTGCGTCGCTGAAGCGGCCCTGCGCGGCGATGCGATAGAAGTTGACGTAGAAGCAGGTGTCCTCAGTCCAGATCGCGGTCGCGCATTTGTCGACGATGCCGGAATCCTGGAAGAAGATCTTCCGATAGCGTGCGCCGTACATGCGCGGCGCGAAGGACGGCAGCATGATCGGCGCATTGCCCTTGCCTTCGAACAGCGCATCGCGGTTCGGATCGGATTCGTGGAACTGGCCGGCATAAGCGGCGCCGAGGTCGCCTCCGATCGGGATGTTGCCGGCATCGAGCAGGCAGCGTGTGGCACCGGCGCGCGACAGCGCAAACACCATGCAATGGCCGACATCGGCGTGCCGGCGCAGCGTGTCGATCAGGACATCTGGGAAATCGGAGCGGCCGATCGCGAGCACCGCGGACGCGATGTCGCCAGCCGGCGGATCGAGGGCTTTCCCGTGGGGTCGCATCGTGTTCCTCCGAAAAACGTTCTTTTGCGAAAGGATAGCAGCAACGGGATTTCGCCGGAAGACGTAGCATGAGGCCCATCGCCCCGGCCGAAGGCAATCGCATGGGCCATCATGGGCGGTTTGCGCGCCGCGCCTCGCCTTCCAGACGATTCCTTCACGGTCTTCCGAGATGAGGCTGATCCGACCGCCCACTCTCCGGTGTGATGTCTCACCTCAATCACACGATTGGGGAGCGGGCGCTATCATTTGAGACTTTTCGCGTTGCATCTGTGCGTGCACCGTTCGCGGCCATCACCTGTGCCAAGAAACGCGCCTCCTGTTCCATCCCGAGGAACGATTGCGTCTGCGTTGTTTTGTTGTCCGTATCGTCATGTCTGCCCAAGCTGCCATCGAAGGATCAGTCAATGCGCATCCTTCTCGTCGGGGCTACAGGACTTATCGGATCGGCGATCCACGCCAGGCTGTCCGCCGAAGGGCATGACTGCGTCCTGGTGTCGCGCCATCCCGCGGCGCCGCACGATCCCCGCCATGTCACGCTCGACGTCGCCCGGACCACCGATGCGTCGAAATGGAAGGGCCTCCTCACCGGCGTCGATGCCGTGATCAATGCGGCGGGTGCGTTGCAGGGACAGGATATGCAAGGCGTCCATGTCGCCGGCAGCGCGGCGCTCTATGCGGCCTGCGAAAGCGCGGGCGTCCGCCGGGTCATCCTGTTCTCGGCGATCGGCAGCAATGTCGATGCACTCAGCGCGTTCTCCCGCACCAAGCGCGCGGGCGAAGCCGCCTTGATGGCGCGGGAGCTCGACTGGGTCGTGCTGCGGCCTTCCGTCGTGGTGGGCCGGCCGGCCTATGGCGGCAGCGCACTGCTGCGCGGGCTGGCGACACTGCCGGTGATGCCGGTGATGCCCGACACGGCGGCGATCCAGCCGGTGCATCTCGACGACGTCGTCGAAACGGTGCTGTTCTTCCTGCAACCCGGCGCCCCTTCGCGGGTCGCGCTTGATCTCGCCGGTCCGCGGCGGATCGCCTTCAGCGACGCGGCCGCGCTGTTTCGCGCCTGGCTGCGCTGGAGGCCGGCTTACCGCCTGCAGCTGCCGTCCTGGGCGGCTTCGATCGCGTACCGCGCGGGCGACGTTGCGCAGATGCTGGGATGGCGAACACCCATCAACGCGACGGCACAGGCGGAAATGCGGCGCGGCGCAACCGGCGACCCCGAGCCCTGGCGGCAAATGACCGGCGTGACAGCGCGCGATCTCGAAGCGGCCCTCGCACGCGAGCCTGCCTCGGTGCAGGAGCGCTGGTTCGCACAGCTCTATGCGCTCAAGCCGCTGATCTTCGGCGTCTTCGGCGCGTTCTGGATCGCGACAGGCATCATCTCGCTGACCGCGGGCTGGAATATCGGCATGTCGTTGCTGCGGGAGGGCGGGCTGCAAGGGAACGTCGCGGCGCTCGTCGTCACCGCAGGCGCGCTCGCCGACATCGCCATCGGCCTCGCCATCCTTTACCGGCCTCTAAGCCGCTACGGCCTGTGGGCAGCATTGATCATCTCGCTCACCTATGCCGTGATCGGCACGGCCCTGGTGCCGCGGCTGTGGGCTGATCCGCTGGGGCCGATGCTGAAGATCTGGCCGGTGATCATGCTCAACCTGGTTGCCATGGCGATCCGGGAGGATCGCTGATGCCCTATCTCCTGGTTAAGATGGCGCACATCATCGGTGCCGCAGTGCTGCTCGGCACCGGGGCCGGCATCGCCTTCTTCATGCTGGTGGCGCATCTGCGCGGCGACCCGCGCGAGATCGCCGGCGTTGCGCGGACGGTTGTGCTGGCCGACTTCCTGTTCACGGCGAGTGCCGTGATCCTGCAGCCGATCACCGGAACATGGCTGGCCTGGTCGAGCGGTTATTCCCTCGGCGACGGCTGGGTGGCGGCATCCATCGCACTGTATCTCGTGACCGGCGCCTTCTGGCTGCCGGTGGTCTGGATGCAGATGCAGATGCGCGATCTCGCCGTCGCAGCGGTTGCGACCAACACCAAATTGCCCGCCCGGTATCACCAACTCTTCCGATGGTGGTTCGCCTTCGGCTTTCCGGCGTTCGCGGCCGTGCTGATGATCTTCTGGCTGATGATCGCCCGTCCGGCCATTCCATACTGGGATTAGGTTCGGACTTCTATCCTGCCACCTTCACTGGCGCCACATTGATCGCGAGCTTGCCGTAACGATCGGTGAAGGCTTCGGTATCGATCTCCTCCAGCTCGATCTCGCCGCTCATGACGCCCTGCTTCCAGGCGGTCTGTGCCGGGTCGTTCTGGAATTCCGGCATCACCTCGCGGCCGAACAGCTCGAGCGATTCGCAGATGTGCTCGTGGCTGTTCTTGCCGGCCTGGTTGAGCAGGATGACCTGGTCGATATGCGAGGACTGGAAGCGCTTCAGCTTCTTTCGGATCGTCTCCGGCGAGCCGATCAGGCCGCCGCGTAGCGCCGCCTCCTGGGCCTCAGGGTTGTCGCGCTTCCACTTGTTGTACTCGTCCCACATGTTGACGGTGTAGGGCGCGGGACGCTGGCGGTTCTGTGAGGCGCCATAGAAGCGCAGCGCGAACTGAAAGAAGGTAGCGCCGTCGGCGCGGGCGCGCGCCTCTTCATCCGTCTTGGCGCACATGAAGAACGAGACCAGCGCCATGTTCGGATTGATCTGGTAATCGGCGAGCTTGCGGAGCCGCTTGGTCATGGCGTTGTAATAAGCGTGCACCCAGGCGTGCGCGGCATCGGCGCTGACGAACTGGAAGCCGAGCGCGCCAAAGCCATGGCGGCCGGCACGCTCGATGGTCGGCAGCTGCGAGCAGGCCATCCACAGCGGCGGATGCGGCTTCTGCACCGGCTTCGGCACGACGTTGCGCAGGGGGATATCGAAATACTTGCCGTGATGCTCGCTTCCGGCATCCTTGAACATCGGGAAGATCGCGGCGACGGCCTCCTCGAACACCTCCTTCTTGGTCTCCATGTCGCGGCCGAACGGGGTGAGCTCGGTGATCGAGGCGCTCTCGCCCATGCCGAATTCGCAGCGGCCGTTGCTGAGCAGATCCAGCACCGCGACGCGCTCGGCGACGCGCGCCGGATGATTGGTGGTGAGCTGCAGGATGCCGTGGCCGAGCCGGATATTCTTCGTGCGCTGGCTCGCCGCAGCGAGGAAGGATTCCGGCGAAGGCGAGTGCGAGTATTCTTCGAGGAAATGATGCTCGACGACCCAGGCATGGTCGTAGCCGAGCTTGTCGGCAAGCTCCATCTGCGACAGCGCGTTCTGGTAGAGGGCGAGCTCGTCACCGGCCACCCAGGGCCGCGGCAATTGCAGCTCATAGAAGATGCCGAACTTCATGGCGTCGCTCTCCCGCACTTGTTGTTAAGAACATCTTAGTGCGTGAGCCGGCGCTGTCTACGCAAACGCAATTCCGTCGCGCGGCAGATCGCTTCCGCCGCGCGTGGCATGAAAGCCCGATTCCGACGAGCACTACGGGGGCCTGCCAACGCGACTGGTTGATCCAGATCAACGCGTTGGCGGCTCGAACGGATCTAAAGTGCGGCAAGGCAACGGCCCGGATGCCGTCCCGATTCCCAGTACCATTTCAGAGAGACCGAACATGTCGGCCCCTGACGACACGACTTCGCGCGTGCGCCGCAAGCGCATGGAGATCTTCGCCTTCTTGTTCCTCACCGCGGTCGTGATGCCCGTGCTCGCGGTTGGAACCGTCGGCTCTTATGGGCTCGGCGTCTGGATCTACCAGATGTTTGCCGGCCCGCCTGGCCCGCCACTCCCGCATTGATTCCTTATCAGCGAAAGACAGGCATCATGGCTCACGCCGCACTCAATCGCCGCGCCTTGATCACCGGCCGCGTGCTCAGCGCCGATCGCATCATCGCGCCGCCTGGCGCCGAGATCGCCAGTATCATCGTCCAGGCGCGCCCCGAGCGTCTCGTAGAGTTGGAAGCTGAGATCACTGCGCTGCCGGGCTGCGAGATCCACGGCCGCGATCCGCGCGGCAAGCTCGTCGTCGTCACCGAAGCGCCAGATAGCGGCAGCCTCGGCACCCTGCTCAACACCGTCCAGTCGCTGCCGAACGTCTATTCGGCAGCGCTCGTCTTCCATGCCATCGAAACCGCCTAAGTCAGGAAGAGCCGTCATGTCATCGCCCAAGCTCGACCGCCGCCAGATGCTCAAGCTCGAGGCCGCCGCCATCGCGGCCGCCGCCGCGGGCATGCCGGCTCCGGCGCTCGCCGCCAATCTCGTCACGGAGCGCAACAACAGCGAGATGAAGTGGGACAAGGCCGCCTGCCGCTTCTGCGGCACCGGCTGCTCGGTGATGGTCGCGACCAAAGACAATCGCGTCGTCGCCACCCATGGCGACATCAAGGCCGAGGTCAATCGCGGCCTCAACTGCGTCAAGGGCTACTTCCTCTCCAAGATCATGTACGGCCATGACCGCCTGATCCAGCCGATGCTGCGCAAGACCGGCGGCAAATACGACAAGAACGGCGAGTTCACGCCCGTGTCCTGGACCGAAGCCTTCGACATCATGGAGCTGAAGTGGAAGGAGGCGATGAGGAAGCGCGGCCCGAACGGCGTCGCCATGTTCGGCTCCGGCCAGTGGACGATCTGGGAGGGCTATGCCGCCTCCAAGCTGTTCAAGGCCGGCTTCCGCACCAACAACATCGACCCAAATGCGCGGCACTGCATGGCTTCGGCCGTGGCCGGCATGATGCGCACTTTCGGCATCGACGAGCCGTCCGGCTGCTATGATGACATCGAGGCGACCGACGCGTTCGTGCTGTGGGGCTCCAACATGGCGGAGATGCATCCCATTCTGTGGACGCGGATCGCCGACCGCCGGCTCTCCGCGCCCCACGTCCGCGTCGCCGTGCTCTCGACCTTCGAGCATCGCTCGTTCGATCTCGCCGACATCGGCATGGTGTTTGCGCCGCAAAGCGACCTCTACATCCTCAACGCCATCGCCAACCACATCATTAGGACCGGCCGGGTCAACAAGGACTTCGTCGCCAAGCATACCGTATTCAAGCGCGGCCAGACCGACATCGGTTATGGCCTGCGGCCCGAGCATCCGCTGCAGAAGGCGGCGACGGGTGCGGCGAAGCCCAACGACGCCACCGACATGAGCTAT
Source organism: Bradyrhizobium daqingense (assembly GCF_021044685.1). Taxonomy (NCBI): domain Bacteria; kingdom Pseudomonadati; phylum Pseudomonadota; class Alphaproteobacteria; order Hyphomicrobiales; family Nitrobacteraceae; genus Bradyrhizobium; species Bradyrhizobium daqingense. Next base: position 2,615,716 of record NZ_CP088014.1, on the reverse strand, counting down.
GACGAGTTCGTCAAGTTCGTGTCGGAGTACACGCTGGAGAAGGCCGCCGAAATGTCGGGCGTGCCGCTCAACCGCCTCACGGCGCTCGCCGAGCTCTACGCCGATCCCAAGACAAAAGTGGTCTCGTTCTGGACCATGGGCTTCAACCAGCACACCCGCGGCGTCTGGTGCAACAACCTCGTCTACAACATCCATCTTCTGACCGGGAAGATCTCCTCGCCCGGCAACAGCCCGTTCTCGCTGACCGGCCAGCCCTCCGCCTGCGGCACCGCGCGCGAGGTCGGCACGTTCTCGCACCGCCTGCCCGCCGACATGGTCGTGACCAACAAGGCGCATCGCGATCACGCCGAGCACATCTGGCGGCTGCCCGAGGGCACCATCCCCGACAAGAACGGCGCGCACGCCGTGCTGCAAAGCCGGATGCTGAAGGACGGCCTGATCAACGCCTATTGGGTGCAGGTCAACAACAACCTTCAGGCCGGTCCTAACATCAACGAGGAGACCTATCCCGGTTTCCGCAACCCCGACAATTTCATCGTGGTCTCGGATGCCTATCCGACGGTGACGGCGCTTGCCGCCGATCTGATCCTGCCGACCGCGATGTGGGTGGAGAAGGAAGGCGCGTACGGCAATGCCGAGCGTCGCACGCAGTTCTGGCACCAGCTCGTCACCGCGCCGGGTGAAGCCAAGTCCGATCTCTGGCAACTGATGGAATTCTCCAAGCGCTTCAAGATCGAAGAAGTGTGGCCCGCGGAGCTGATCGCCAAGAAGCCGGACGTGCGCGGCAAGACGCTGTTCGACGTGCTCTACAGGAACGGCCAGGTCGACAAGTATCCGACCTCGGAAATCGAGGCCGGCTACGCCAACGACGAAGCGAAGGCGTTCGGCTTCTACGTGCAGAAGGGCCTGTTCGAGGAATATGCGCAATTCGGGCGCGGCCACGGCCACGACCTCGCGCCATTCGACACTTACCACCGCGAGCGCGGCCTGCGCTGGCCGGTCGTCAACGGGCAGGAAACGAAGTGGCGTTTCCGCGAGGGCAGCGACCCCTACGTCAAGCAGGGCGCCGACGTGCAGTTCTACGGCTTCCCGGACGGCAAGGCGCGCGTCTTCGCCCTGCCCTACGAGCCGCCGGCTGAATCGCCCGACAAGGACTATCCGTTCTGGCTCTCGACCGGCCGCGTGCTGGAGCACTGGCATTCCGGCACCATGACGCGCCGCGTGCCTGAGCTCTACAAGGCCTTCCCGGAAGCAGTGTGCTTCATGCATCCCGACGACGCGCAGGAAGCCAAGCTCCGCCGCGGGGATGAGGTGAAGGTGGTCTCCCGCCGCGGCTTCATCCGCGCCCGCGTCGAGACACGCGGCCGCGACCGGCCGCCGAAGGGCCTCGTCTTCGTGCCGTGGTTCGACGAATCCAAGCTGATCAACAAGGTGACGCTCGACGCCACCGATCCGATCTCGCTGCAGACCGACTTCAAGAAATGCGCCGTGCGCATCGAGCGGGTGAACCTGTCATGATGAAACGATTTGGTATCGCCCTGCTGGCGATCGCGATCGCTATGGGCACGAGCTCGCTGACGGCGCAGACCGTCAGCTCAGGCCTGCGCGGCCCGACTCCGCTCAACGACGAGGGGCCCGCGCCGCCGATGCTGCCGAACCGCAATACCTCCGAGAAGGAGGTGCGCAATTATCCGGAGCAGCCGCCGGTGATCCCGCACAATATCGACGGCTATCAGGTCGACCTCAACGGCAACAAGTGCTTGTCCTGCCACGCGCGGGCGCGTACCGCGGAATCGCAGGCGCCGATGGTCTCGATCACGCATTTCATGGACCGCGACGGCCAGTTCCTCGGCTCGGTCTCGCCGCGGCGCTTCTTCTGCACGGAATGTCACGTGCCGCAGAACACCGCCAATCCGCCCGTCAGCAACGATTTCACCGACATCGACACGCTGCTGTCGCGCGCAAGTCCGGGTGGCCGCAGATGACGACGACTGCTGACGAGCCCAACGCAGAGCTGAAGGCCAAGCGTGGCTTCATCGCGCGGAGCTGGGCTTTCCTGCTCGAGCTCTGGCAGGTGCTGACCCGGCCAAGCTCGGTGTTCGCCCTCGGCACCCTGGTGCTGGCCGGCTTCGTTGCCGGCGTGATCTTCTGGGGCGGCTTCAACACCGCGCTGGAAATCACCAACACAGAAAAATTCTGCACCGGCTGCCACGAGATGAAGGACAACGTTTACGCCGAGCTGAAGTCGACCATCCACTTCTCGAACCGCTCCGGCGTGCGCGCGACCTGCCCGGACTGCCACGTGCCGCACAACTGGACCGACAAGATCGCGCGCAAGATGCAGGCCTCCAAGGAGGTCTGGGGCAAGATCTTCGGCACGATCGACACGAGGGAGAAATTCCAGGAGCACCGCCTCGAACTTGCAGCGCATGAATGGGCACGTTTCAAGGCCAACGATTCCCTGGAATGCCGCAACTGCCACAGCGCCGATTCCATGGACATCACCAAGCAGTCGCCGCGCGCCTCAGTGGCGCACCAGCGCTTCCTGTTCACCAAGGAAAAGACCTGCATCGATTGCCACAAGGGCATCGCCCACCAGCTGCCCGATATGCGCGGCGTTCCCGGCTGGCAGTAGGGCCGCGGGCGAGGCAACGATTTTGAGCGCCAAACACCTCCACGACGTCATGGCCGGGCTTGTCCCGGCCATCCACGCCTTTCCTCACGGCACAAAGAACGTGGATGCCCGGGACAAGCCCGGGCATGACGACCTCTTGCGAATGCTTCTATGCGGCCCCACCGACAACAGGGGCCTCCCTGCGCTTGAACCGGCGGAGCGAATGGTTAGTTTTGGCAGGTCGCGAATCGCCTCGTTCGCCCTTCCCTCAAGACAGACATGGCCACCTTCACTCCGCATCAGGACGCCGCGCTCAAGGCCGTCGGCGACTGGCTCAAGGCAAAACCCGGCCGGAACGGCACGCCGCCGGTGTTCCGCCTGTTCGGCTTTGCCGGCACGGGCAAGACCACGCTGGCGCGGCACATCGCCGAGGGCGTCGACGGCGAGGTGAAGTTCGCCGCGTTCACCGGCAAGGCGGCCCTCGTCATGCGCAACAAGGGTTGCGACGAGGCCTCCACCATCCACTCCCTGATCTACCGCGCCCGTGAATCCGGCGAGGAGCAGCCGAGCTTCGAATTGTGGGACGACGCGCCGGCCTCCAAGGCCAAGCTGATCGTGATCGACGAATGTTCGATGGTCGACGCCGAACTCGGGCGCGACCTGATGTCGTTCGATTGTCCGCTGCTGGTGCTCGGTGATCCCGCGCAGCTGCCGCCGATCCAGGGCGGCGGCTTCTTCACCAATTCGGAGCCCGACGCGATGCTGACCGAGGTGCATCGCCAGGCCCAGGACGATCCGATCGTGCGGATGTCGATGGACGTCCGCGAGGGCCGCGAGTTGGACATCGGCCGCTATGGCGAGAGCGAGGTGGTCTCACGCAAGGAACTCGACCCCGACCGCGTCATGGGCGCCGACCAGGTGCTGGTCGGCCGCAACAACACCCGCCGTGCCTACAACATGCGGGTGCGCCAGCGCCAGAACATCGAGGACACCTTTCCGGTCGCCGGCGACAAGCTGGTGTGCCTGCGCAACAACCGCAAGAAGGGCCTGTTCAACGGCGGGCTGTGGCGCGTGAAGTCGCGCAACACCGCGCGCTCGAAGTCGCGCATCCTCTCGATGCGGCTGTCGCCGGACGAGGATTTCGGCCACAAGGTGACCAAGGTCTCGGTCCGCGCCGATTGCTTTGAGGGCGGCATCGAGCAGATCGCCTGGGAGCAGCGGAAACCTTACGACGAGTTCGACTACGGCTATGTGCTCACCGTGCACAAGTCGCAGGGCTCGCAATGGGACGACGTCGTGCTGTTCGACGAGAGCTTCGCGTTTCAGGAATCGCGGGCGCGGTGGCTGTATACGGGGATTACGCGCGCGGCGAAGAGGTTGAGTATTGTCGTTTAAGACTCCGCTCCCGTAGGGTGGGCAAAGGCGCAATGCGCCGTGGCCTCCATCTCTCCACACACGCACTAGAAATGGTGGGCACGCTTCGCTTTGCCCGCCCTACGAGACCTGATTTGCTCGTCATTTCCCCACGACAAAATAAAAATCCTCCCTGCCCGGCGGTGAGCCGTAGGTGAACGGCTGCTGCTCGTGCTTGGTCGCGGCCCAGACATCGTCGCGGACGATATCGAACAGTTTTCGGATCTCGACGCGCGGCTGCTTGATCTCGCGGGCAAGCGCGGTGGCGAACGGGCTGTTGGCGGCACCATCGCCGTCCATCGCGGTCTCGCCGTGCTTGGCGGCATAGACCACCATGAATCCGGCGCCGGGCTCGATGTTGGAAAACCCCTTGTCGACCAGCTTCAGCGCCAGCGTGCGCTGCATGGTCGGCGCGAACGGATTGTCACGGCAGGCGTCGAGAACCACGAGCCGCATCTTTCGCGCGGCGCCGACCGCGGCGATCACCTGCTCCAGGGCAACCGCCTGGGTCTCGGCGTCCTTGTCGGCGGCGAGCTTGGCATCAACAGGAACGAGATAATTCACTCCGCCGATCTCGAAACCGTGGCCGGCGTAATAGACCACGGCCCAATCGGCCTTTTCGGCCTCATTGGCAAAGGTCTGCAACGCCTCGAAGAACTTGTCACGGGTGAGATCGCTGACGGAGATGACGGTCTGGAAGCCGACATCGCGTAGTACGCCGGCGATCAGTTTGGAGTCGCGCGGCGGATTGGGCAAAGCGTGGACGTTCTTGTAGGCGCCGTTGCCGATCACCAGCGCGACGCGGCGTCCGGGCGCGGCTCCCGGCGTTTGCGGCGTCAGCGCGGCGAGCCGCTCCTGGGCGACGGCACGGGCGCGCGCGACGTCGATCTCGTCGAGCCTCGTCAGCGAATAGGCCGCGGCGCGATAGTCGGCGCGCGCCTGGGCGAGATCCTTCCTCCGCTCGTAGATCTGGCCGCGGCCGGAATGGGCGCGGACGTTGTTGGGGTTGATCTGGAGGGCCGCGTTGTAGTCGTTCAGCGCAGCGTCGAGGTCGCCCTTCATCATGTTGACGTCGGCGCGGTTGTTGATCACGAATACGTTCTTCGGCTGCTTCTCGATCAGGCCGCTGCAGTCGGCAAGGGCCTGCGCATATTTGCCCATCATGCCGTAGGTGATGCAGCGGTGGCCGGCGATCTGCGGCGCGGCCGGATCAATCTTCCCGGCCTCCGCGAAATCGGCGAGGGCGCCGTCGAAATCCTTCATCAGCGTGCGTACGCGGGCGCGATTGGTCCAGGCGAGCAGGAATTTCGGCGTGTATTTGATCGACAGGCTGAAATCGTCGAGCGCGCTCTGCAGCGCGCCCCGGCGCAGGTGGATGACCCCGCGATTGTTGTAGGGCACGCCGTAGGCCGGGCGCTTCTGCAGCGCGAGGTTGTAGTCGGCCATCGCGAGATCCTCCTTTCCGCTGCGCTCATAGGCGAGGCCGCGCAGATTGAGGGTCACGACATAGTCGGGATCGAGGTCGAGCGCGCTGGACAGGACCTCGATCGCGCGCACGTAGTCGCGCTTGTTGAGCAGCGTGTTACCGCGCACGGAGAGCGCGATCGCTTTGTCCTTGCCGGCGACACGGTCGGCGCTGAGCAGATTGTCGCAGGCGGTGGCGCGGGCCGGCAGCTCCGCCTGGCGGTCGCGGCAAATGGCGAGATCGTCGCCGGCTTGGGGATCGGCTGCGGCAGTGGAGACAAAGGCGGCCAGAGCGGCGAGGGTCAGGGAAACGACGCGCAGCATGTTGTCAGGTCAGCTCCAGTCACCATTCCTATGGTTGATCGTCGATCGCGCCGGTTCATCTAGCGCGGAGTTCCGCATCCCGCCAAGTCGCGCTCGAAGGCGCTGCCGCTCCGGCGGTCTTCACGGCCTCGTGTCCGCCACGGCGTAACATTCGCTGGCGCTGTCCGTATCTCGGATGATGCAAATGCCGCCGAGCAGGCTGTTCGCCCGGGCCCGGCCGCCCTAGACTGTCAGACCTTCGGAAAGAGGATCGCCATGCGCCGACCTGCCGTCCTGTCCCTGCTCGCCGCAACCGCCGCGCTCGCGCTGGCATTTGCCATGCCGTCCCGGGCCGCGGAGGAAGCGGTCGTGATCCCCGCCCCCGCCATGGATGTCGCGCCCGCGAACGGAATCCAAACCGCCGTGATCGCCGGCGGCTGCTTCTGGGGCGTTCAGGGCGTCTTCCAGCACACCGCGGGCGTGGTTAACGCCGTCTCCGGCTATGCCGGCGGCACCAAAGCGACCGCCGACTACCAGAGCGTCTCGAGCGGCCGCACCGGCCACGCCGAGGCCGTCGAGATCAAGTACGACCCGAAGAAGATCTCCTATGGCAAGATCCTCCAGATCTACTTCTCGGTGGTGCACGACCCGACCCAGCTCAACCGCCAGGGTCCTGACGTCGGTCCGCAATATCGCTCGGCGATCTTCACCACCTCCGACGAGCAGAAGAAGGTGGCGGAGGCTTATATCGCCCAGCTCAACGACGCGAAGGTCTTCAAGAAGCCGATCGTGACCAAGCTCGGCGCGCTGGAGGCGTTCTATCCGGCCGAGGCCTACCATCAGGACTATCTGACGCTGCATCCGAACCAGCCCTATATCGCCTATAACGACATCCCGAAGGTCGAGAACCTGAAAAAGCTGTTCGCGGATAGTTACATCGAGAAGCCGACGCTGGTGAATGCCAGCAAAGCCACCAACTGATCGCGAGATCATCAACAGAAACGGGAGACCCATGCCCGACACCAGAACGAAAACCACGGAAGACAAGGTCATCAAGAGCGACGAGCAGTGGCGGCGCGAGCTGACTCCGATGCAGTACGCGGTGCTGCGCGAGAAGGCGACCGAGCGGCCCTTCTCCGGCGAGTATGAGCACGACCACCGTGCCGGCACTTACGTGTGCGCCGGCTGCGGCAACGCGCTGTTCGAGTCGGATGCCAAGTTCGATTCCGGCTGCGGCTGGCCGAGCTTCACTCAGCCGGCGGTCGAGAGCCATATCGACGAGGAGCGGGACGTCAGCCACGGCATGATTCGCACCGAGGTGCTGTGCTCCAAGTGCAGCGGCCATCTCGGCCATGTCTTCCCCGACGGTCCCGGGCCGACCGGCCTGCGCTATTGCATCAATTCGGCGGCACTCAAGCTGGAGCCGAAATAACCCCTAGGCCACGGCGGGTTCCGTGATGGAACCCGCCGTGGCGATGCGCTTTTCTCTCCCGATGGCGCGGCCGTCCTCGCATTTCGGCGGCCGCCAGGGAGGATGCCATGTCACTCGGGACCATCCTGATCATCCTGGTGATCATCTATCTGCTGGGGGGCCTGTCGGGCCGGATCGGCGGCTATGGCTATGGCCTTGGCCATTCCGGCATGGGAATCGGCGGCGTCGTGCTGGTGGTCTTGGTCGTGCTGCTGCTTCTCGGCAAACTGTAAGCCGTACAACTTGTTGAAATTACTGGAGTTATCTCTCGCGCGGGGCTGCCATGCGTGGATTCATCATCTCGCATCGCGGGGGTCGCATTTTTGTCAAATCGGGCTATATTAGAAGACGAAAATGACATGTGCGGCGGGCCCGCTCGATTGCGGCCCCTCCCCTCCCAAACCCCACGCGCTTAAAGCCCCAGAGAAGATCACGAGGTCTTTGACCATGCGTCCACTGCGTCCGTTCAACTTCAACACCTCCGCCGAACTCTTCCCCGCCGCGATCCGCAAGAAGAAGCGCGCGGGCTTCACCTATCGCCGGTTCGGCACCGCCGCTGAGGCCGTGCAGTTCGCGATGGAGCAATTGCCGACGGATTCGCTGAACGGCGCCTATCTGCAGGTCGAGGAAGCGCGCTTCGACCAGAACGGCATCCGCTCGCTCTATGAGAGCGAGGCCTTCCCGCTGCCCCGCCGCCGCAAGCTGGAAACCGAGACCGACGCCGACGCGGCGTAAGTTTTCGCAACACCGTTCGATGTGCGCAAAAGGCGCGATGGCTGAAAGGCTGTCGCGCCTTTTGTGTTTTTGGGCTTTCGTGCTTCCGCAGCGTCATGGCCGGGCTTGTCCCGGCCATCCACGCCTTACGCCACGAAGAACGTGGATGCCCGGGACGAGCCCGGGCATGACGGTCCTTCCGGCATTTCATTTATGCGCTGAAAAGAGGTCCTACATCCGCGGCTGCTTCTCCAGCCAGCGCTGGAGCAGGCGCACATTGCGCATGTTGGCGCGGAACATGACGTCGAAGGCGTCGCCCGCGAAGGGGACCAGGCCGACCACGCCGTCGACTGCGACATTGCCGAGCATGCGCGCGGTGATGTACCAGGGCGCGCCGAGCGCCCGCGCCTCGCGCACCAGCCACAGCGAGATCGCGGTGGTGATGATGTCGCCGACGACCGGGATCAGACCGATCAGCCCGTCGATGCCGTAACGGATATTGGTGCCGGGCAGGATGAAGGCGACGTCGAGCAGTTTCGCGATCGCCTCGAGCCGCGCAATCCGCTGCTCGCGCGTCAGATTGCCGAACGGGCTGCCAGCAAAGGGATTGTCCCTGCCGAACTCGAAGCGAAACTCGCGAAATCCCTGCTCCGGCATTTCGGGGCGGATCTCATGCCCCTCCTGATCGATGATCGGCCCGGGCGCCTCCTTGCCGGAGAAGGTCGCGCGCGAACCGCTGCCAGATCGGGATCGGCGCGGAGCAATGATATCGTCGTCGGACATGGTCATGGTCTCTAGGGAACGCGCCACCGCGGCGGAGGTTGCTGCGCCGCGCCCGAAGGTCGCGCGCTCAGGTCGGCGCCGCCACCGCCGGCGGCTCCTCGACATATCTATGCACGAGCCAGGACGAAATCACCGCCGGCACGAAGCCGACCAGGCCGTACAGGATGAACTGCACCGCGCCCGAATCCGGCCCGCGCGAGGAGTAGGTCATCGAGGCCAGGATGAAGGCGAACAGGCCGACCAGCAGCATTCGCACGCTTGGGCCGATCCGCCTTATATGGACCAGGATGTCGTCGACCGCGCCGATCATCAGCGCGGGCAGGAAGCCGAACAGATAGCTGTATTGCAGCGTCTTGAAGAACACCGCGAACAGCTTGCCGACCTCGCCGAGGCTGGTCTGGGCCCAATAGCCGGACTGATAGGTCGTCGTCAGCAGCAGCAGGAACCCGCCGACGAACGGACCGACCAGCGCAAACACCAGATAGCGTTTCATCGAACCACCTCTTGGACTTCCGCAGCTTTATAGCAGCGCCGCGGGAACCTTGAACAGCTGGGCGCGGGCTCCTCAAAGGGAACAAGTGGCAGGGCGACGAGTTCATGCAGGACCTGAATTTACCTCTGTCCGATTGGAGCGCCGATGGCCCGCAAAATTCTCCTGGCGACGATCACGCTGGCAGCCTTGACCGGTCTTTCGGAGGGGCCTGCTTTTGCGCAAGGCCACATGGGCACGCCGCAAGAACAGAAGGCCTGCACGCGAGACGCACAGCGTTTCTGCCGCAAGGAGCTCGGCAACGACATGGCGGTGCAAGGTTGCCTGCAAGCCAATCGCGCCAAGCTGTCGAAGTCCTGCAGCAACGTATTCAAGAGCCACGGCATGTGAAGACCGGCACCATCCCGGCGAATGGAGCGTGAAGCCATGTTGCGCGATGAACAACTCTCCATCCTCCGGGATATCAGCCAATCCGTTGCCTTCGCCGACGACCGGCAAGGCAAGGTGGGAGAATTGATTGCCGACGGCTACGTGATGAAGGACGGTGACCTGTTCGAGCTCACCGCCAAGGGCGTCACCGCCGTCGAGGAACATGCCGCATCACTCGGCGCGAGCGATGCGGAACAAGCGGACGCATCCTCGGATCGGCTGATGTGAGCACGCGCGACGTGACTCGCGTGCAACAATTGCGAATTCCTTTGCGCTGACCATTGCAGCCGCCGAACAATGGCGCATACTTCGCTCGGGCGGCGCAGCACTTTTCGATTCGAACATCAAGAAATCGAGCGACCACATGCGGGACTGGAGTTCCCGGCGTGAAGGCTGTGACATGCGGCAGATCAAGCCGCGTGCGGCGCCCCAAAAACCAAGTGGCTCAAGCCCAAGGGAAATCGGGGACCCATTCCGCATGACACGCAATCAGACCATGGCAACTCTGTTTAAGACCACCGCTTCGCTGTTGGCCGTCGCCGCCAGCGCCATCGCACTGCAGACATCACCCAGCCTCGCCTTCTCCTCCGAAGCGCAGCAGATGTGCACGGGCGATGCGATGCGGCTGTGCTCCAGTGAAATCCCCGACATCCCGCGGGTCAGGGCCTGCATGGTGCGGAACAAGGCGAATGTCAGCCCCGGCTGCCGCGCCGTGATGGACCGCGAGGCCACCGCGTCGCGCAAGCGGGAAGCGGCGGCGCAGTAGGGTCTGATCATCCGCAGCGTCATGGCCGGGCTTGTCCCGGCCATCTACGGCTTACCCCAGCGTACAGAGAACGTGGATGCCCGGGGCTTCGCCTCACCGAAGCAGCTTCGGTCGCGTAGGCGGGACAAGCCCGGGCATGACGATGTCGCTAAGGCAGAAGAAAGAGCCTAGTCGCCCCACTGCGCGAAGGCGTCGTTGAAGGCGCGTTCGCCGGGGGCGCCCTTCTCGATGGCGATGATGGCGCGGCGCTGGTTGGCGTAGACCAGCGGCACGTCGAACCACGAGCGCTCCTTCAGGAGCTGGACGTTGCGGCTGCGATCGGCATCGACATTGGACAGGCCGACCAGGAAGAAGCCGTCGGTGACCTTGACCGCGAGGCCGGCGAGCGGCGTGCCCCGCGCCTGCTCGTTCGACTTCATCAGGATGCCCGGCACGTTGGAGACGCTGCCGCCTGGAAAGTCCTGCGGCAGGATGAAGGTCAATTCCGCGGTGTGGCTCGCCGGCAGCGACGAATCGGTGTTGCGGCGGAACGACATCGTCATCTTGAACTTGCGGTCGGGAATCTCGATGTCGGCGCGCACGGCGACGTCGGCCTTCTGGTTGCCGGACGCCTTGATCGGCTCCAGCCGCCACACCACCGAGCCGACATATTGCTTGCCCTTCGGGTCGGACGGATCCTCGTCATAGAGCACGACCTTCTGCGCCACCGGCGCGACCGGCTGGTCCGCCGAAGGCTGGCCGACACGATCGGGAATCTTGGGCTTGCTCTGCGGCTGCGCCGGAGTCGGCGTGTCCGACACCTGTGTCACGGACGGCTTGAGGAAGCCGTTGATGATCTGGACCAGCTGCTTGCCCCAGAGGATGCCGGCACCGACCAGGATCAGCACGATGCCGACGGCGATCGCGCTCTTGAACGGGAAGGCGGAGCCGGTGCGGACCCGCTTCTTGACGTCGCGCTCGGCGGCGACGCGCGGACGCGGCGACGGCGGCTGCGGCGTGTAGCGCTCAGCCTCCTCGATCGACTCGTCGTAGGAATAGGGCGCCTCGGCTTCGCCGGAGCGATTTTCCAGGCTCGGCTCCAGCCGGTCGAACTCCGGCGTGGGCGAAGGCACGTTAGCGTAGGTGCGGCGCGCGGCACGGCTGGCCTGCGCGGCGGCGCCGCCGAGATCGTTGGCATCGGCCGTGATGTCGCGGAAGCCGCGCACGCCCGGCGCAGGCGGTACCGGTGGCGGCGGGCCCATGTCCGGTGGACGGCGCGCCCCCGCCCGATCGCGTCCGCCCGCGGGCGGCTCCGGCATTGGTGGCGGCGCGGACGGGCCAGGCTGGCGCGGGGCGTCGAAACGCGGCGCGCGCGGCGGCCGCGGCGCCTCGCCCTGGTCATCGACGTTGAAGGATGGCCGGTCGGCCCGCGGCGGGGTCGGAGCCGGACGCGTGCGCGGCGGGGCCGGCTGGGATGCGGAAGCGTTACCCTCGGCGGCGCGGGCGCTGGCCCGGCGGAAGGCATCGCCGCTGCCGCTGGCGCGGGTGCCGCCACCGGGGCGCGAGGCCTCGCGGGCGCGCTGGGCGGCCTCCGATTCGACCTTGCGGACGGCCTCTTCCAGCGACAGCCGTTCGCGGGTGATCTCGGATTCGGAGAGCGGCGGCTGCACGCTGCGCAGCTGCGCAATCAGCGCCGTGCGCGCCCGCTCATAGAGCGCGCGACGGCTTTCGCCGGGAGCGTTGGGGTCCAGGGCGGCAATAGCGCGGGCGATCAGCGGATAGTAATCAGCCATTTCAACTCAACTATACGCGCGTCCTGGTAAGATATCGTTAAGCCTCAAACGGATTTTGCACCAGGATAGTATCCTCGCGTTCGGGGCTGGTGGAAAGCAGTGCGACCGGGCACCCCACTAATTCCTCGATGCGGCGGACATATTTGATGGCCTGGGCCGGCAGGTCGGCCCAGGACCGCGCGCTGGCGGTCGGCTCCTTCCAGCCCTCGATGGTCTCGTAGATCGGCTCGACCCGGCTTTGCGCGCCCTCGCCGGCCGGGAAATGATCGATCTCCTTGCCGTCGAGCTTGTAGCCGGTGCAGACCTCGATGGTGTCGAAGCCGTCGAGGATGTCGAGCTTGGTCAGCGCCAGGCCGTTGATGCCGCAGGTGCGGACCGCCTGGCGGACCAGCACGGCATCGAACCAGCCGCAGCGGCGGGGCCGCCCGGTGTTGGTGCCGAACTCGCGGCCGCGCTCGCCGATCTTGCGGCCGGTCTCGTTGTCCTGCTCGGTCGGGAACGGACCCTGGCCGACACGGGTCGTATAGGCCTTGCACAGGCCGAGCACGTAGCCGACCGCGCCCGGCCCAAGGCCAGCGCCGGTCGCGGCCTGCGCCGCCACCGTGTTGGACGAGGTGACGTAAGGATAGGTGCCGTGATCGACGTCGAGCAGCGCGCCTTGCGCGCCCTCGAACAGCATTCGCTTGCCTTCACGCCGCTTGATGTCGAGCAGCCGCCAGACCGTCTCGGCATAGGGCAACAGCTGCGGCGCCATCGCCATCAGCTCCTTCAGGATCACTGCGCTGTCGAATTCCGGCAGATTGAGGCCGCGGCGCAGCGCATTGTGGTGCGCCAGCAGGCGGTCGATCTTGTGCGGCAGCGTCTGATGATCGGCAAGGTCCATCAGGCGGATGGCGCGGCGGCCGACCTTGTCTTCATAGGCGGGCCCAATGCCGCGGCGCGTGGTGCCGATCGCGGTCGCCGCGCTGGCGGATTCGCGGTGCGCATCGAGCTCGCGATGCAGCGGCAGGATCAAGGTGACGTTTTCCGCGACACGCAGGTTGTCGGGGCTGACATCGACGCCCTGCGATCGGAGCCTGGCGACCTCGTCGAGGAAGGCGGCGGGATCGAACACCACGCCGTTGCCGATCACCGACAGCTTGCCCTCGCGCAGCACGCCGGAGGGCAGGAGCGCGAGCTTGTAGGTCTTGCCGTTGATCACCAGCGTGTGGCCGGCGTTATGGCCGCCCTGGAAGCGGACGACGATGTCTGCCTGCTCCGACAACCAGTCGACGATCTTGCCCTTCCCTTCGTCGCCCCATTGGGCGCCGACGACGACAACGTTGGCCATTCGCGGGTAATCCCTATCAATCTGTCTCTAGAAGGCATGATCCTCGCGGAAAACCGGTGCCCACTCTTCCGGGATCATGCCTGCGCCCAGCCCAATCGGCGGCCGGAGCCGCCCGCACGCAAGGCAGCCAACCGGATAAAGGAAGCAGCCCCTCTAGGCAAGCAAGAACGGGGCTTTTTCGGGGACCAAAGCCCGACCCAAGCCTTTGATATCCCCTGAAAATCCAGAAACCTTCGGGACGGGCGCGACGGCTTCGACCAAAGCGCAAGACGCCTGTCCGCCGCTGCATGGTCGCGATGCGTCCGCCCCCCGTTGCTGCCATCTCGATTTCCGTGTTTTTGAGCAGGGCCGGGTGATCAACCGGCCCGGACCTCGCCGGGCCGGAGGCCTCGGCGCATCCGCGGGGCCATAACGATCACAATGTCCGCCACCGGCCAGACCAACGCCGCCGATACGTCCGGTCACAGCTGGATCGCCAACCAGCCTTACCTGCTGCTCAGCATCACCGCGCTGTGCTGGGCCGGCAACGCCATCGTCGGCCGTCTCGCCGCCGGCCATATCCCGCCGGTCACCCTGTCCTTCCTGCGCTGGTTCTTCGCCTTTCTCCTGGTGCTGCCGTTCGCCTGGAAGCATCTTGCGCAGGACTGGCCCGCGATCCGCGGGCGGCTCGGCCTGATGGTGACGCTCTCGATCACCGGCATCGGCGCCTTCAACACGCTGCAATACTGGGCGCTGGAGCACACCCAGGCGCTGAACACGCTGCTGCTGCAGTCGGCCGCGCCGCTGATCGTGGCACTGTGGTCGCTGGCCATCCTCGGCGTCAGACTCACGGCGGCGCAGGCCTTCGGCGTGCTGCTGTCGATGTGCGGCGTGCTGACGATCCTGCTGCATGGCGATTTCACCACGCTCTCGAATATCGAGTTCAACAAGGGCGACCTCATTTTCATCGTCGCGCTCGTGATCTTCGGGCTCTATTCGGTGCTGACGTTGAAGCGGCCGCCGATGCACGGCCTGTCGTTCCTCGCCTTCACCTTCGGCTGCGGCGCCGCCTGCCTCATTCCGCTCGAGATCTGGGAATTGCTCGCGCGCCCCGTGATGAAGCTCGACGGGCCGAACCTGCTGACGCTGTTCTACGTCGCGGTATTCCCCTCGACGCTCGCCTATCTCTGCTTCAATCGCGGCGTCCGCCTGATCGGCGCCAACCGCGCCGCGCCGTTCTTCCACGTCGTGCCGGTGTTCGGCTCGATCATGGCGATCGTATTCCTCGGCGAGCACCCGCAGATCTTCCACTTCATCGGCTTTGCCTTGGTACTGTCGGGCGTGTTCGTGGCGTCGCGAAAGCAGGCGAGCTAGCGGCTTCATCGAAGCGCTCGCTGCCTGTCCTGCGTGCGCCGCGAGATGACCACGCCTCAACTGGTCTTGAACTTGCTGTAGGCCTCGCTGGTGGCGACGATCACATGCTCGGCGCAGCCGTTGACGCGATGCGGATCGGCTTCACGCTCGTAGGCTTCCGACGTCATCATATCGAGAAATGCCGAGACAGTCGGGTAATGGACCAGCGCGACGAAGTCCCAGTCGTTGCCGGCGTGAGGACCGAGTGCGATGGCCTTCGCATCACCGGTCCAGAGCAGCGTGCCGCCGCGCGCCTTGATCATGGGCACGGTGATGGCGCTGTAGCGCAGATATGCGTCCCAGCCCGATCCATTGCCATCGCGCGAACGCGTGTGGAAGCGCATCAGGTTCAGCATCACCACCGGTGCGTTCGGATCGAGCCGCTCCAGGCCCTCGATGTTCAACATATTGACCGCCAATGGCACCTCCTCAGGGCTTGGCTGCATTGTAGCATTGCGGCGCCGTGACTTGTGTCATGCCGGCAATCCGCGCAAGCTCGTATCCGACGCCAATGACGATCGCTTCGCCCGCGCCACCGGCCTCGAATCCGGCCAGTTGGCTCAACAACCAACCATATCTGCTGCTCAGCCTGACCTCGCTGTTCTGGGCCGGCAACATCGTGCTCGCGCGCCATGTCGGCGCACATGTGCCGCCGTTGACCATCACAACGATCCGCTGGTTCGGCGTGTTCCTGATCCTGTTGCCGTTCGCCTGGCCGCACCTGAAGCGCGACTGGCCTGCCGTGCGCCGCAGCCTGCGCCTGATGCTGTTCCTGTCGCTGGTGGGCTTTGCCTTCAACAACGCGATCTCTTACTGGGCGATGCAATACACGGAGGCGCTGAACGCGCTCCTGATCCAGTCGGCAGGTCCCCTGTTCGTGGCGCTGTGGTCGCTGGTGCTGTTCGGCGTGCGGCTGACCGGCGCGCAGCTCGCCGGCATCGCGATCTCGCTGCTCGGCGTGCTCATCATCATCCTGCGCGGCGATCTTGCCGCGCTCGCCGGCATCAGCTTCAACCGGGGCGACCTCATGTTCGCCTCCTCGCTGGTGGCGTTCGGGCTGTATTCGGCCTTCATCCCGCGGCGGCCGAAGATCCATCAGCTCTCCTTCCTGTCCTTCACCACCTGCTGTGGCGCCACGATGCTGCTGCCCACCGCGATCTGGGAGGCGGCCAGTGGATACGTGCTGCATTTCGACGGGATCACGCTGGCGACGCTGGGCTACATCCTGATCTTCCCCTCGACACTGGCCTATCTCTTCTTCAACCGCGGCGTGGCGCTGATCGGCCCGAACCGCGCCGCGCCGTTCTTTCATCTGGTGCCGGTGTTCGGCTCGGCGATGGCGATCATCCTGCTCGGCGAAAAGCTGCAGGCGTTCCACCTGATCGGCTACGCGCTGGTGCTCGCCGGCGTCGTGATCGCCTCGCGCCAGGGCTCGGCGGTGAAGTAATTCCGCGCGGCGGGCGATGCACTCTCGTGTGTCCCGGACGCGGCGCAGCGCCAAGCGGTGCGACGCAGAGCCGGGGCCCAGTCTACCGCACGCACGGGCCCCGGTTCAGCAGTGCATCACGCCGCGAGCAGCGGCGCGCTGCACTGCGCCCGGGGCACGAGACAAACTCGCGACTTCCGATTTTGACGAAGAGAAGCTACGTTCCAGCCAACCAAAAAGAGGGAACGTCCAAAGATGATTTCAGCATTGATTCGACACCTGCGCACCATCGGCGCGGCCGTATTGTGCCTTGCCGCATCCACGGCGCAGGCCGACAATTATCCCAGCCGCAACATCACGCTGGTGCTGCCGTTTGCGGCCGGCAGCGGCACCGACACCACCACGCGCCTGATCTCGCAGCATCTGTCGCAGGCGCTCGGCGTCGGCATCGTGATCGAGAACAAGGCGGGCGCCAACGGCATGCTCGCCGCGACCTATGTCGCCAAGGCCGCCCCCGACGGCTACACGCTGCTGGTGACCACCAACACCACGCATTCGGCCAATCCCTATCTGCTCAAGAGCCTCACTTACGATCCGGTCAAGGATTTCACCCCGATCGCGCGCACCGGCGATCTGCCCTTCATGCTGGTCGTCAATCCCGAAGTTCCGGCCAAGACCGTCGGCGAGCTGGTCGCCTATGGCAAGGCCAATCCGGGCAAGCTGAGCTACGCCTCCGGTTCGTCCTCGGCGATCGTGTCGGGCGCGACCTTTGCGCACAATGCCGGACTCGACCTCCTGCACGTGCCCTACAAGAGCTCGCCGCCGGCGCTCAACGACGTCATGGGCGGCCGCGTCTCGATGATGTTCGTGGACATCCTGACCGGGCTGCCCCACGTCCAGGGCAACGCTCTGCGTGCGCTCGCAGTCACCACCAAGGAGCGCACGCCGCTTGTGCCGCATCTGCCGTCGATGCAGGAGGCCGGCGTGCCCGATTTCGACATCTCGTCGTGGCAGGGCTATTTTGGCCCGGCCGGCATGCCGAAGGAGATCGTGACGCGGCTCAACGCCGAGATCAGGAAGATCGTCGAGAATCCCGAGATCAAGGCCAAGCTCGCCACCCTCGGCATGGACGCCTTCTCGGGGACGCCGGAGCAACTCGGCACATTCGTGAACGAGCAGCTCGTGTTGTGGGAAAAGCTGATCACGAACGCGAAGATCGAGAAGCAGTAGGACGGTCTCGTGTCCCGGACGCGACGCGGCATGAGATGACGCGGCGCTGAGCTAGTACCCGGAATCAGAGCTGAGTGATACGGCGGCCTTTGAAACGGCGTTGACGGACCTTTTTCTTGGTCCAGACGAAGGGCTCGGCTCTGTCGTTGTATGCGTTGACGTAGGCATCGATGTGTTCCTGAAGCTGCTTGAGGCTCGTGAAGGAGGTGCCGCTGAGCGACTGCCCCTGCAAGATGGAAAACCATACTTCGACCTGATTGAGCCATGACGCACTTGTCGGCGTGAAATGAAATTGCACGTTGGGGTGGGCCTTGAGCCAGTCCTCGTTCTTTTTATGGGTGTTGAGGTTGTCGAGGATGACGTGAAGCTTGCGGTTCGGAAAAGTCGCGGTGACGCTGTTCATGAAATCGAGAAACTCGACGCGGCGCCGGCGTTTTGAATGGGTCGCGATGATCTTTCCGGTGGCGACTTCGAGCGCCGCAAACAATGTTGTGGTGCCATGCCGCTTGTAATCGTGGCTTTGGCCGGTTAAGGCGCGGCCATTGGGCAACTTCAGATAACCCTGCGCTCGCTCCAAAGCCTGGATCGAGGGCTTCTCGTCCACGCACAGCACAATGGCCTTCGCCGGCGGCGCGACATAGAGGCCGACAACATCGGCGGCTTTGGCCGTAAAGTTCGGGTCGTTGCTCTCGCACCAGGACTTGCGAGCCACCAGGTCAATCTTGTGGCTGCGCAGGAACCGCCAGACATATTGGACATCGACATCGCCCAGCGCCTCGGCCAGCAGGGGGCCGGTCCAGCGCGCAAACCCTTGCGGTGGCGGCTTATCCAGCAGCTTCAGAATCCGCTTGTCGGTCGTCTTCGTATAGATCGGCTGCTTGCCAGGCCGCGGCTTGTCTTGCAGCCCTTCAAGGCCATGGTCGGCATAGCGATGCCGCCAAAGGCTGACAATCCGCGGCTGGACCCCAACTTCCTTGGCGATCGACCGGGTGCTGCGCCCATCCGCCGCCAACAGAACTATCCGCGCCCGCTTCAAATCGCGCTGCAACGTCACCGGTGAGCGACAGCACGCCTCAAGCACCTTGCGATCTTTCCTCGAAAGGTGGACTTCTCTTGCTTCGGGTATCATCCCGACCTTGAATCACGACTCACGTTCCAAGAAAAGTGGGTACTAGGGCACGAGATCCCCGTGCTCCGCATTCTCCGTCATGGCCGGGCTTGTCCCGGCCATCCACGCATATCCGCACGCGGTGCCAAGAACGTGGATGCCCGGGACAAGCCCGGGCATGACGACTTCGTGGACGGAGATGATTGCGCAAAACTTAGGCCGCGCGGACCTTGGCGAGGAAGCTGTCGACGGCGCTGCGCAGCGCGCCGGACTGGTTGTCCAGCTCGCGGGCATTGGTGAGCACGTCGGTGGCCGCACTGCCGGTCGCTTCCGCGGCCGAGGTGACGCTGCCGATATGGGCGTTGATCTCGCTCGAACCGGCCGCGACCGACTGGATGTTGCGGGCGATCTCGCGGGTGGCCTCGCCCTGTTGCTCGATCGATGCGGAAATGCCGGCGGTGATCTCGCTCATCTCGGCGATGGTCTGGGTGATGCCGGAGATGGCCGTGACCGCGTCGCTGGTCGAGGTCTGCATCGCTGCGACCTGCGCCGAGATCTCCTCGGTCGCCTTCGCGGTCTGGTTGGCGAGCGCCTTGACCTCGGATGCGACCACGGCGAAGCCGCGGCCGGATTCACCGGCGCGGGCCGCCTCGATGGTGGCATTGAGCGCGAGCAGATTGGTCTGCGCGGCGATCGAATGGATCAGCTTGACGACCTCCCCGATCTTCTCGGCGCCGGTCGAGAGCATCTGCACGGTGGCGTTGGTGCGCTCGGCGTCGCTGACGGCGCGGCTCGCCACTTCGGTCGAGCGGGTGACCTGGCGGGAGATCTCCGCAACCGAGCTCGACAGCTCTTCGGCGGCGGCCGCGACCGTGCCGACATTGCCGGAGGCCTTTTGCGAGGCCGCGCCGACCGTCGCCGCACGCGACGAGGCGTCGCTCGCGGTTGCCGTCATCGACTGCGCCGTGCTCTGCATGCCGGCGGCGGCCGAGGACACCGAACGGACGATGCCGTTGACGCTGCGTTCGAAGTCGTTGGCGATACCCTCCATCGCGCTGCGACGTTCCGCCGCGGCGCGCTCCTTGGCGTCGGCCTCGGTCTTCTCGAGGTCGCGGATGCGGACGGCGTTGTCCTTGAAGATCTGGACGGTGGCGGCCATTGCACCGACTTCGTCGCCGCGGCCGGCACCCGGAATGTCACCCTCCAGCTTGCCATCGGCAAGGTCCTTCATGCGGGCACCGAGCAGCGCCAGCGGACGGCTGATGCCGCGCCCGATCAGCCAGGCCACGCTGCCGGCCACGATGACGATGCCGAGCATGGCAAGGCCGAGCATCCAATAGACCGGGCCCATCTTGGCGTCGATGTCGTCGAGATAGGCGCCGGTGCCGAGATACATGTCGAAGCCCGGCACGGCGACCGCATAACCGACCTTCCGGATCGGCGTCGGCTGACCAGGTTTCACATATTCATAATGCAGCAGGATCGAACCCTTGGCCTTGACGCCGTCCATCAGCTCCAGGGACAGCTTGCGGCCATTGGTCACGACATCCATGCGGTTGGTGCCGATCTGCTTGGGATCGGGCGCAAGCTGGGTGATGCCATCGTAAGACGTGCCGAACAGGTAGCCCGCGCCGTTGTCGTAGGTCATCGCATTGCCGTAGCGGCGGAGCTCGGCGATGGCCGCGTCCTTGGTCAGCTCGCCGGCATCGACGCGCTTCTTGAGCGCAGCCGCATAGTTGCGCGCCAGCTCGACGATCGCCTTGGCTTGGTCGATGCGCGCGTTCACCATCTCCTGCTTCATCAGATAGCCGGCGAGGACACCGGAGATGCACAGGCCCAACAAGGTGACGCCGACAAGAATGCCGAGCTTCGGGGCGATCTTCAGATTGCTCAACTTCACGGGAGGGCTCCGGCAATAATTGGATACGGGCGCGCGATCAGATCGAAAGGAATCGAATCAATTTTTAGGGGGCGAGGCCTTAGCAAGTTACTTACGAGCCTCCGTAGAAGCCCGGAAACAGCCCGCGGAATCGTCAGTTTATCTCGGTATCACCAACCGTGAATTGTACTCGCTCCCCTCGATTTCGCGTAAAAGAGGCAAGGGCCGCCCGGAAGGTGCGGGCCGCAACAACAACCGACAAACCAAATCGGGAGCCGAAAATGCCGAAATACAGGGTGGTGACGCCGAAGGGCGCGAGCTTCACGGTCGCGGGCAGCGATTATTCCTTCGAGCGCGAGGCGCTCGATCCGATCGATGCCGAGATCGTCGAGGCGCCGGCCGACGAGGCCGGGTTCATCGCCGCCGCGAAAAATGCCGACGCCATCTATGCCAAGGGCATTCCGATCACCAAGACCATCATCGACGCGCTGGAGAGCTGCAAGGTCATCACGCTCGGCTCGGTCGGCGTCGACAGCGTCGACGTCAAGGCTGCCACCGCCCGCGGCATTCCCGTCACCAACATCCCCGACACGTTCATCGAGGAGGTCGCCGACCACGCCATGATGCTGCTGCTCGGGGGCTTCCGCCGCCTGGTCGAGCAGGACCGCATGGTGCGCGACGGCCGCTGGGCCGAGGGCAGGCCGGCGCTGCTCAAGATCCCCAGGCTGATGGGCCAGACGCTCGGCTTCATCTCGTTCGGCCGGGTCGCCCGTGCGGTTGCGAAACGGGCAGCGCCCTTCGGCCTGCGCATGATGGCCTATGATCCCTTCATCCAGGAAACGCTGATGTACGAGCACGGCGTGGTCCCGGCGACGCTGAACGAGGTGCTGTCGCAATCCGACTTCGTCTCGATGCATGCCCCTGCAAGGCCCGAGGTGCATCACATGCTGGCCGAGAAGCACTTCCGGCAGATGAAGAAGGGCTCGATCTTCATCAACACCGGCCGCGGTGCCACGGTCGACGAGGAGAGCCTGATCAAGGCGCTGCAGGAGGGCTGGATCGCACATGCCGCGCTCGACGTGCTGGAGAAGGAACCGCCCTCGCACAACAATCCGCTGCTCGGCATGGAGAACGTGACCCTCACCGCGCATGTCGCTTCGGCCTCGGCACGGTTCGACGAGGCGCGCAAGCGCCGCGTGGGCTACGAATTGTCACTGGTGCTTCAGGGCATGTGGCCGGTAAGCTGCGTCAATCCGTCGGTGCTGCAGAACACCGCGCTCCGCCGCTGGCAGCCCGTCAGCATGGACCGCGGACCGAACAGCTAGGCGGGGCGGCGCGACGGCGCCGGACGATAGGAACGGCCCTTCACCGGCGATCAACGCCGGGAAGGGAGACATCATAGGGAGGAACTGATGAGGAACGACATCACGCGTCGTGATGCCTTAGCGCTGGGCCTGTCCGCTGCCACGCTCGCGGCCACTGGTGCTGCGGCGCAAACAACACCATCGCCAATCAAGGCCGCCGATGTTGCGGCGCCCAAGCTTGAGATCGAGAAGGGCGCGACCTTGCGCATGCTGCGGCCGGTACGCTTCGTCCAGGCCGACGAGGACGTGTTCCGCGCCAATGCGGCAAAGTTCACCAAGGACACCGGGGTCGAGGTCAAGGTCGACTTCGTCGGCTGGGAAGACATCAACCAGCAGACCGCGGTGACCTCGAACTCCGGCGCCGGCCCCGACATCATCATCGGCTTCTCCGACGCGCCTCACATTTACATCGACAAGCTGATCGAGCTCACCGACGTCGCCGACTATCTCGGCAAGAAGTACGGCGGCTGGCAGACTCTTGCGAAGACCTATGGAAAGAAGGCTAAGAGCGACTCGTGGATCGGGCTGCCGTTCGGCGCCACCGCTGGCCCCCTGATCTATCGCAAGTCCATTCTTAAATCAGTCGGATTCGACAAGGCTCCGGAAGATCCAGCCGGCTTCCTCGATCTCTGCAAGAAGCTTCAGCAAGCGGGCAAACCAGCCGGCTTCGCACTGGGCAACGCGGTGGGTGACGGAAACGGCTTTGCGGACTGGATGATGTGGGCGCACAACGCGGCGTTGCTGGACGAGGAGGGCAATGTCACAATCAACAGCAAGGAGACGATCGCGGCACTGAACTTCGTGAAGCAGCTTTACCCGACCTTCATCGCCGGCACGCCGTCCTGGAACGACGTCAGCAACAATCGCGCCTATTCCTCCCAGGAGATCGCGCTGACGGCAAACGGGGTGTCCTTGTACTTCTCGTTGAAGAACGATCCGGCGACCGCCGCCATCGCCGAAGATTCGGAACATCAGTTGTTGCCGAAGTTCTTTGCGCCGGCCCCGCCGATGTCTGGCCTGACGCTAAACGCAATGGTGTTCAAGCACAGCCCGTACCCGAACGCAGCGAAGGCATTTCTGCAATTCATGCTGGAGAAGGAACAGTACGAGCCCTGGCTCAACGCCAATAGCGGCTACTGGTCGCAGCCGCTCGCAGCCTATGCCGATGCAGCAGTGTGGTCAGGTGATCCGAAGGTCGCAATCTTCAAGAACACCATGAACAACGGCTACTACGCCGGCTATAAAGGTCCGATATCGACGGCCACCGGTGCGGTGCGGGCGGACTATGTCACGGTTCAGATGTTCGCGTCCGTCGCCACCGGCGCCGCCACACCGGAAGCCGCGGCGGCGGAAGCCGAGCAGCGCTGCAAGCGCTACTTCCGGCGGCAGGGCCGGTAGAGAACCAACAAGGCCGCCGTCATTGCGAGGAGCTCTTGCGACGAAGCAATCCAGACTGCCAAAGCAGAATCAGACTGGATTGCTTCGCGTCGCTCGCAATGACGAGTGTCATGAAGCCTAGAACAGGACAAACACGCTGATGTCCGTGACCACCCTCTCCTCCTCGGCCCTCGCGCACCGGCAGCCGAACTGGCTGGTGCGGCTGTTCGACTACAAGCCGTTTCTGATCGTGATGTGCCTGGCGCCGGCGCTCGGGCTGCTCGCGGTCTTCCTGACCTATCCGCTCGGCCTCGGGGTCTGGCTCGCCTTCACAGACACCACGATCGGCCGTCGCGGCATCTTCATCGGGCTGGAGAATTTCCAATATTTGCTCACCGATCCCTTGTGGTGGAACGCGGTGTTCTACAGCGTGTTCTACACGGGTATCGCGACCTTCGGAAAGTTCGCGCTCGGCTTCTGGCTCGCGCTGCTGCTCAACAACCATTTTCCGTTCAAGAGCCTGCTCCGCGCCATCGTGCTGCTGCCCTGGATCGTGCCGACCGTGCTCTCGGCGCTGGCGTTCTGGTGGATCTACGATCCGCAATTCTCGATCATCTCCTATCTTCTGGTCGACGTGCTGCATTGGAAGTCGAGCAATATCGATTTCCTCGGCTCGCCCTGGCCGGCCCGCTTCTCGCTGATCGCCGCCAACATCTGGCGCGGCATTCCCTTCGTCGCGATCTCGCTGCTCGCCGGCTTGCAGACCATCTCGCCCTCGCTCTACGAGGCCGCGATGCTGGATGGGGCCAGCGCCTGGCAGCGCTTCCGCTACATCACCTTCCCGATGATGATGCCGATCCTCGCCATCGTCATGACCTTCTCGATCATCTTCACCTTCACCGACTTCCAGCTCGTCTACGCCATCACCCGCGGCGGCCCCGTGAACTCCACGCATCTGCTCGCGACGCTGGCCTTCCAGCGCGGCATCGCCGGCGGCGAGCTCGGCGAGGGTGCGGCGATCGCCGTGTCGATGATCCCGTTCCTGGTGTTCGCGACGCTGTTTTCCTATTTCGGCCTGGCGCGCCGCAAATGGCAGCAGGGAGAGGCCAATGACTGACACCGTCGCGCAACAACCGACCGCGGACGCCAAGGCCGCGCCCGACACCATGGCCTGGGATTCCGGGCTGCGGCGGCTGATGATGATCTACCTGCCGCTGGGCTGCTTCGTGCTGATCCTGTTGTTCCCGTTCTACTGGATGGCGATCACGTCGTTCAAGCCGAACGCGGAGCTGATGAATTACAAGGATCACAACCCGTTCTGGATCTCCTCGCCGACGCTCGCCCATATCAAGCACCTGTTGTTCAACACCGCCTATCCGCACTGGCTGAAGACCACGATGCTGGTCGCGATCGGTTCGACCACTCTGTCGCTGATCGCCTCGACGCTGGCGGCCTACGCGATCGAACGCCTGCGCTTCCGCGGCAGCCCTTATGTCGGCCTCGGCATCTATCTCGCCTATCTCGTGCCGCCGTCGATCCTGTTCATTCCGCTCGCCACCGTCGTGGTGCAGTTCGGCCTGTTCGACTCGCCGATCGCGCTGATCCTGGTCTACCCGACCTTCCTGGTGCCGTTCTGCACCTGGCTCCTGATCGGCTATTTCAAGTCGATCCCCTACGAACTCGAGGAATGCGCGCTGGTGGACGGTGCCACGCGGCTCCAGATCCTGCGGCGGATCACGCTGCCGCTGGCGGTGCCGGGCCTGATCTCGGCCGGCATCTTCTCCTTCACGCTGTCCTGGAACGAGTTCATCTACGCGCTCGCCTTCATCCAAAGCGGCGCCAACAAGACCGTGCCAGTCGCCATCCTGACCGAGCTCGTCACCGGCGACGTCTATCAATGGGGTGCGCTGATGGCGGGCTCTCTGCTCGGCTCGCTGCCGGTTGCGATCTTCTACTCGCTGTTCGTGGACTATTACGTGTCCTCGCTCACGGGCGCGGTAAAGGAGTAGTCGAGACCCGACATGCACCAGCGATGATGCGGCGCGAAAACGCGCCGGGATCGCGTTGGGACTTTACACTCAACGACCGCCTGCATAGGCTCCAAGGCATTATTTTTTTGTTTCTGGAGCATTTGACATGAAAACGTTGGCATTGATCGTTGTCGCTCCCCTGCTTCTCATGCCTGCCGCATCCAGTGTGCAGGCGCAGACTGGAAGCACCACTGCAACCAAGAGCGCCAAGCAGCCGCCGCAGCAGCAGCAAACGAAGAATTTGCCCCGCTGCAGCCGCGCGATGAAGATGTCCGGAAAACCGTGTTACGGCGGATGAGGCTGGGCAGGCGAAACAAGCCCCGGCATCGCGTCGGGGCTTGATCTGCGGCCTTTGGCCCGGCTTCACAAAACTGCAACAAGCGATCCGCATAAGGCGTCGTCCGCCAACAGGAGACGCACATGCGCGCGACTTTTCTTGCCACCGTCGCAACGATCATTCTCACCGCGAGCTCGGCTCTCGCGCAGAGCGAAGGTGAATTCCCGGCCAAGCTCGCCGGCCACGTGGTGATGCCGGCCGCGACGTTCATCGACGCGCCGACTGACGCGCCCGCTGACCTCAAGACCTCGGGCAAATACACCACGGGCAAGCGCGTCGATGCGCCCGGCACCGTGATGGGCAAATCCTACGAACGGGCGACCGGGGTGTCGCTGCCGTTCAAGGGCCAGCCGCTGCAGGGCCATTCCGGCATCAAGACCATGCCCGACGGCACGTTCTGGGTGATCACCGACAACGGCATGGGCGCCCGCGCCAACTCGCCGGACTCGATGCTCTACCTGAACCACTACAAGATGGATTGGGCGAGCGGCAAGATCGAGCGTCTGGAGACCATCTTCCTGCACGATCCCGACAAACGCGTCCCCTTCCGCATCGTGCATGAGGACACGCAGAAGCGTTACCTCACCGGCTCGGATTTCGACACCGAGGGCTTCCAGATCGTCGGCGACACCTTCTGGATCGGCGACGAGTTCGGCCCCTATATCCTAAAGGCCGACAAGACCGGCAAGATCCTCGGCATGTTCGATACGGTCGCCGACGGCAAGCCGGTGCGCTCGCCGGACAATTGGGCGGTGGGAACGCCGGCCGCGCCGGGTGCGACCTACACCAACGTCAACCTCCGCCGCTCCAAGGGCTATGAGGGCTTTGCCTCGTCCAAGGACGGGAAATTCCTCTACGGCCTGCTCGAAGGGCCGCTGTGGGACGCTGACAAGAAAGATTGGGAGAAGGTCGACGGCAAGGAAGCCGCCCGTATCCTCGAATTCGACGTCGCCGCGGAAAAATTTACCGGCCGCTACTGGCACTATGTATTCGAGCAGAACGGCAACGCCATCGGTGACTTCAACATGATCGATCAGGCCTCCGGCCTCATCATCGAGCGCGACAACGGCGAAGGCACCGCCGACAAGGCCTGCCCGCAAGGCACCCGCGGCGACAACTGCTTTCCTGATCTTGCCAAGTTCAAGCGCGTCTACAAGATCGAGCTCACCGACGCCAATGTCGGCAAGCCCGTGCGCAAGATCGGCTATGTCGACCTCATGAAGATTAGGGATCCCGACAAGAAGGCGAGGAAGCCGCTCAACGACGGCGTCTACACCTTCCCGTTCTTCACCATCGAGAACGTCGATCGCGTCGACGACACCCACATCATCGTCGGCAACGACAACAACCTGCCGTTCTCGTCCAGCCGCGATCCCAACAAGGCCGACGACGACGAGTTCATGCTGCTCGAAGTCGCGGACTTCCTGAAGGCGAAGTGAGCGGAAGCGCTCTCTTCTGCCTCCTCCCGTTCTTGCGGGAGGAAGGTTGGAACGACAGTGGTTCCTCGCCATCCGTCATTGCGAGCGTAGCGAAGCAATCCAGAATCTTTCCGTAGCGGCAGCCTGGATTGCTTCGTCGCAAGGGCTCCTCGCAATGACGAGGATGGACCTCCATTCCCGCGCTCACGATGGATTCGCAGAGACAGCTTCCCATTCCTAAGGGTGGGAGTGAAAGGCAGTATCAGCGCACCGTAAAGTCGACGGGAATCGTGAAGTCCATCGAGCTGTTCTTGATTTCCGGCGGAATCGGCGGGAACGGCGCGGCCTGCCGGATCATCGACAACGCCTTGGCGTCGAACGCGGCAACGCCGGAGGAACTGATGCGGCTGGACATGATCTGTCCGCTGCGTCCGATCGTGAAACTCACCCGGACCAATCCCCGCTGGTCGTTGCCGCCCGACGGATAGGAATGAAAGCGCATCAAGTGCGCTCGCACGCGCTGATTGTAGGTCGCAACCAGCGACGCGAGAGCGCCCGCGCTCATGGCTGACGCGGCGGGCGCCTCGCGCTCGGCGCGTGGCGGTGCGCTGGTGCGCGGCGCAGGCGGCGCCTCCGACGGCTTCCTGGCCTCGCGACGGACTACCTTCGGCTTCTCAGGCGCAGGCTTTTCTTGCGGCACGATCTTCGCGGGCTCGGGCTTGGCCGGCGTCGGCTCCAATTTCTGCTCCGGTGGGGCAACGACGTCCGGCTTTTCCTGCGGCGGTGTGGGCGCGAGGGTCTCCTCGACCGTCTGCCGCTGCATGGGCTCCGGCGGTGAGGCCTCGGCCTCCTGCATCACGGGCCCCGGCGCCGTATCAACCGACGTGGACTGCGGTGCCGACGTCACGGGCGTCATGTCGACCATGATTGCCGGCAGGCTGACGCCCTGCTCCGGCGGCGATCTGAGCCAGTTCATCGCCAGTAACGCCGCGGCGACATGCAATGCAACGATCACTGCGGCCGATACGCCCCAGCGCGCGGTCTCCGCCTCACCGAGCGGCTCGTGCAGCGCAAACGCGTTAGCGGCAGCCATCAGCTGCGTCCGTCGAGGCCGACCAGGGCGACCTTGAGATAGCCGGCATTGCGCAGGCTGTTCATCACCTCCATCAAGTCGCCATAGGAGACGGCCTTGTCGGCGCGCAGATAGATGCGCTCGTCCTTGCGGCCCTTGGTGGCGGCGGTGAGCGCGTTGACAAGACCGTCGCGGGTCATGGTGTCCTCGCCGACGGCAACAGTAAGATCCGGCTTCACCGTCACGAAGACCGGCTTGTCCGGCCGTGGCGCAGGTTCGGCGGCTGTCGCCGGCAGATCGACGCCGATGTCGACCGTGGCGAGCGGAGCGGCCACCATGAAGATGATCAGCAGCACCAGCATCACGTCGATGAACGGCGTGACGTTGATCTCATGGGTGACGTCGAGATCGCCAGGATCGCCGCGCGACCTGAGCGGTGATCCCGAACGTGCGCCGAGCTTCGCGGCCATGGCCTACTCCGCCGCCCGCGCCAGGCTGAACGTCCTGTGGTCGCGCTGGCGGCTCACCAACAGCATGAGCTGTGCCGAGGCATCGCCGAGCAGCGCGCGATAATTGGCGATGCCGCGGACCAGGTGATTGTAGACCACCACCGCCGGGATCGCGGCGACGAGGCCGAGCGCGGTCGCAAGCAATGCCTCCGCGATGCCGGGCGCGACCACGGCGAGGCTGGTGGTGTGGCTCTCGGAGATGCCGATGAAGGCGTTCATGATGCCCCACACCGTGCCGAACAGACCGACGAACGGCGCGGTGGCGCCGATGGTTGCGAGCACGCCGGTGCCGCGCGCGATCTGCCTGGACATCGCCGCCTCTACGCGCTCCAGCCGCAGCGCCACCCGTTCCTGCAGTCCGTCGTCGAGGATGCCGCCGGAGAGCTCCGCCTCCCTTGCACAGGACTGGATGAGCTGCGCCACCGCGTCACGCGCATCGCCGGCGCGATCGGCCGCCTCGGTGAGCCTGATGTTGCCTTCGAGCGCGCGCGTCCGCTGCAGGGCAAGTGCGCCCTTGCGGCGTAGCTCGATGGACTTGGCCAGCCACACCGTCCACGTCACCAGCGAGGCGATGGCCAGTCCCACCATCACCGTCTTCACGACGATGTCGGCGCCCTGGAACATGCCCCAGGGCGACAGATTGCGCGGCAACAATGCCTCGTCGATCGCGAAGGCCGGTGCCGGCGCCAACGCCAGCACGATGGTTAGGATCACATGCCGAAGCCTGGAATTGCTCTGCATCTTGATCTCCCGACAGACATATAAAAGAGGCTACGCGGTGGGCTGCGCCACTATCCGGTCCGCAAGCTGCCGAAACTGCGCCAGCTGGTCCGTGCGCAGCGCCCGGGTCTCGTCACGGCCGACGAACACCTTGAACATGATGCCGCCATCGGCGTTGACGAACGCGGCGAAGGCGGACGTCTTGCCCATGAAAGGACGCTCGACGAAGGCAATTCCCGCGCAGCGCTCGTGGCGGAAATGGCCGTGCAGGCCCTTCGGCTGCATCAGGTTGAAATAGCCGCGGCCGATCTCGCCCACCGGGATGCTACCTGTGAACTCGAAGATCGCATCGTCCGTGTGCACGATCAGCGTGACCTCACCCCATTGTGCGATGTCCTGCATGGCGGCGGCGAAATGCTCGCCGTCCCCGATGCGCACCATGGACGACGGCAGTGCCTCAATCACCGCGCGCGGGGTGACCTTGCGCTCGCGCGCAACATCCTCGATCACCGCGCCGGGATTGTCGGCCATATACGCCTTGAGATCGGCGAGATCCGTGCTCAGCATATCCGGCTCCCTTAGCTGGTCGCGATCTAAGCGGCGGCGTTCGTCTTGCGCTCGGTCATGATGACCTCGAACCCCTCGAACTTGGGATGGCCGAGATAGAGGCTTTCGCCGGTCTTGTTGTCGGCGCGCGCATGCGCGCGGCGGAATTCCTCCGAGCGCGTCCAGGCCTCGAAGGCGGCCTTGTCGACCCACACCGTGTGCGAGGAATACAGCGTGTGATCCTCGAGCACCGGTCCCTTGAGCAAATGGAATTCGACGAAGCCGGCCATGCTGCCAAGATAGGATTCCCGGGTGCGCCAGACGGTCTCGAAAGCGGCTTCCGAACCGAGTTTCACCTGGAAACGATTCATTGCGATGAACATGAAAGTCTCTCCTTCTGATCTGGATGAAAACGCGCCGAAGCCGCGCTGGAGCATCAGCGCGGCCCGGCGGGGATCGCTGGTGTTGCGATGCCTGCCGGCTCACGCACCTCCAAAGTGGATCTTCATGCCAGCCTTGTAGACCCTGCCCGGGCCCGGGCTCGTCCACAGCACGTCGTTCTGCGAGGTGCCGTCGGTCGAACTGCCGGGAATGGCGTAAGGCCGGTAATACTGGTTCAAGAGATTGTCGATCGACGCCGAGAACACGATGTCCCTGGTCGCGTTGTAGGTCATATAGAGATTGACCAGGTCGTAGCCGGTCGACCGGACATAATTGGCAGGCACGTCGTTGTTGGGACCGAACGAGGCCCACTGCGCCGAAAGTATCAGCGTGCGATCGAGCAGGCGGACACCACCGGTCGTGACGACCTTGGTCGGCGTGATGGTCGCCAGCCCGATATTGGTCTGGACGTTCTTGCCCTGGATGTAGTGGCCGGCGACGCCGATGAACCAATCGCCGGCGTCGTACATCGTCTCCGCCTCGAAGCCCTGAATGCGGGCATTGGCGATGTTCTGATACTGATAGTACTGGCTGAACGAGCCGAACGGCGGCACCGGGACGGGCGCCGACGCGACCAGGTCGATATAGTCGCTGACGTCATTGCGGAACAGGTTGATCTTGCCGCGGAACGAATCGTTGGCGCTGAAGATGCTGTCATACTTCAGGTTGAAGCCGACTTCCTTGTTCTTGCCGACCTCAGGACGAAGATTCGGATTGGGCAGGAAGCAGAACAAGCCCACCGTGCCATCGGGACAGGGGAAGAAGGCCGGTCCACCACCGGTCGCGTGCGCACCGGAAATCACGGTCTCGGTGATCGACGGCGCGCGATAGCCTTCGGCATAGCTGACATAGGGCTGAAAGCCCGGGATCGGCGTGACGCCGAGGGTGATCTTCGGCGAGAACCGATCGCCGCCGGCGCTGGTCCTGCCGGAATCGAGGTCGTAGCGGTCATAGCGGATCGCGCTCACCGCCTCGAACCAGGTGCTGTAATTCTGCTTCAACTGAACGAAGCCGCCCGAGACGGTACGGATGCCACTCGGCGTGGTGATGTTGGAGTTGCCGCGGCTGTCCGTCGTGATCACATCGTCCTGGAACGCGTCGACACCCCAGGTAACGGCATTGCGCCAATCGCCGACGTTGAAGCGCGAGGTGTTGTTGACGTCGATGCCGTACGTATTGAGCACATAGCCGCGCGTGCCGCCGACACATCCCGAAACGTTGTTGCCGAGACCGCCGTTGCAATAGGCCGACGGCGTCGTGCCGTTGTGATAGGTCTTGGTCTGATCGTTATCGACGCGGTTGCCATACACCGACATCTGCCAGTCGAACAGATTGTCGCTCGGCAGCGAGTATTTCCAGGTGACGGTGCCGGTGTAGTTCTTGACGTCGGACGCATAGACCGACGAGCCCTGATAGAGCGCGCGCTGCGCCGCCGTTGCCACCGGGCCGCGATTGAACTGGCCGATGTCGTATTGATAGTCCTGGAACACCGCGCCGAACTTGACCTCGTGGCCGAGAGCGGGACGCACTGTGACCTTCATCAATCCGGCCTCGACCTGATTGCCGGTGTTGCCGATCTCGGTGCCGTTGCCGTCCTTGTAATTGCCCTGCGTGCGATAGACGGCGCCGCCGAAGACGTCGACGTCGGGCGTGGCGCGCACGCCGCCGAACACCGAGCCCAGGCCGCGATTATTGTTGGATCCGTAAGAGCCTGAGAGATCGACGCCCCAGCGCTCGCCGGGGCGCAGCACGTCATTGATGTCCTTGGTGCGGAACGACGCCACGCCGCCGATCGCGCCGGAGCCGTAGATGTTGGCCGTGGGACCGCGCACCACATCGACGCCGCCGATCAATTCAGGATCGAGGAAGAAGGAGCCGTTGGCATTGTGGCCGGTGCGCTGGTAGTTCTGCCGCGCGCCGTCGACGACGACCGCGACGCGGCCGAAGTCCTGCAAGCCGCGGATGTTGATGACCGTCGCGGGATCGTCGCCGCGCTCCTGAAACGACACGCCGGGCACGGCATAGAAGATGCTCGACAGCCGGTTCGGCTGCAGCCCCTGAATCTGGTCGAGCGAAATGGAGCTGACGGGCGCAAGCGAGTCGATCGCGCGCTCCTTGGTCTTCGTGGCGGCAGCCGTGATGGTATCGAGTGCCTGGACGCCGACAACTACCTGCGCGTGCGCATCGCGCACGCCGGCACTGGGCTGCTGTTGCGCGACTTGCGGCTTCGCCGGCTTGCGCTTGGCCTGCTTCGCCCTTTCCGACCAGGCACTTTCGACTTGCGGCGATGCGGTCTGCGCAAGACCCCGCTCCGCCGTCATTGCCGCGATTGAAACCACCGACGCGCCCAAAATCAGGGCGCGCGAATACCTAGCCCCGTCAGCCATATCAGCCCCAGCCTGCACTTCATTTTAATTTTGGCGTCTTTGGCTGGCGTGCGTTCGCGACGCGAACGGCTGGCTGGCTCGGTTCTCAAAATGCGGGGACGTCACCCCGCTGCCATAATTGGTTACGTGGCAACACTCTGACGGTCAATGACATCACGTTGCAGTTTATATCGATTGTAAACTGCCGCCGTTGGAATGCGCCGTGCGCCGCTTATACAAAGCAGGACGCATCTGAAATTTCGAAAGCGCATTACAGCACAATGTCAGCAACGTCCGGAAACAGCGGCAGCGTCGCGGCAGGGCCGGCGGGAAACCCTTCTGCGACAACGAGAACCCTCACGATGCGAGGGAGCCGGATCGACAGCCGCGAGCTGTTTGCGGCCGAGCGCGAGATCATCATCGCGCATGGCGAGGACAGCTATCGCTTGCGCCTGACGTCGCAGAACAAGCTGATCCTGACCAAGTAAACCGCAATGACATTTTGTCGCAGCATCGCAAGTCTCCTGCTCTCCTGCACATTCGCGCTCGTACCGGGCGCGCATGCCGCCGGTATCATCGTGCATGATGCGCGCAATCGCGACGTCGCCGTCACCGATGTCGCGCGCACGGTCTCGATCGGCGGCGCCATCACCGAAATCCTTTATGCGCTCGGCCTGGAGAGCAGGCTGGTCGGCGTCGACACGACGAGCCTCTATCCGCCCTCAGCGCTGCACGACAAACCCAATGTCGGCTACATGCGCAAGATCTCCGCCGAAGGCGTGCTCGGCCTCAACCCCTCGCTGATCCTGGCGATCCAGGGATCTGGCCCGCCCGAGACCATGGACATCCTCGAGGCGGCAAAGGTGCCGCTGGTGCTGGTGCCCGAGACGTTCTCGGAAGACGGTTTGGTCGAGAAGATCAAGCTGGTCGGCCATGCCATGGGCGTCGACGCGCGCGCCGCATGCCTGAGCGCTGCGGTCAGTGCCGATCTCGCGCAACTTCGCGCGCTGCGTGCCAAGGTGACGAAACCGGTGCGCGTGATGTTCGTGATGTCGCTCCAGAACGGGCGGGCCATGGTCGCCGGCCACAAGACCGCGGCCGACGAGATCATCCAGCTCGCCGGCGCGGCCAATGCCATCGACGATTACGACGGCTACAAGATCATCGGCGACGAGTCGATCGTAGCCGCCAAGCCCGATGTCGTGCTGTCGATCGAGCGCGGCAAGGATTCTCTCCAGGCCGACGCGGTCTATGCCCATCCCGGCTTTGCGCTGACGCCGGTCGCGGCCAACAAGAGCTTCATCACCATGGACGGGCTCTATCTGCTCGGCTTCGGGCCGCGCACCGCGGCGGCGGCGCGCGATCTCTCGGTCAAGCTCTATCCGGCACTGGCCAACCAGGGCGGCAGCTTCACGTCGGCTCTGTCGGCGACGAATTGCCGGCAATGAGCGTGGCGCTCGGGACGGACGCGCGAAGCCCGCGGCGACGCGCCGCTGCAGGACGGCGTTCGGCCTCCTTCGCGCTTCCCCTGCTGCTCGTGCTGCTCGCGCTCACCGCCATCGTTGCGTTGACGGTTGGCGCGGCCGGCATTCCGCTCTCGCGGCTGCCCGCTGCGCTTGGCCTTGCCGGCAACACGGCGGGCGAGGGCATGGCCGCCCGCGACCAGCTCGTGCTGTGGTCGATCCGCATTCCCCGGATCGTGGCGACCGCGATGGTCGGCGGCCTGCTCGCGGCCGCCGGCGCAATCATGCAAGGACTGTTTCGCAATCCGCTCGCCGATCCCGCGCTGGTCGGTGTCTCCAGCGGTGGCGCGCTCGCGGCGGCGAGCGCGATCGTGTTCACGGATTCACGCTTCGGCGAAGCGCTGCGCTTCCTGCAGACCGAGCTGTCGCCGCTCGCGGCCTTTGCAGGCTCGCTCGTCACCACCGCGGTCCTCTACGGCATCTCCAGCCGCTCCGGGCGAACCTCGATCGCGGTCTTCCTGCTCGCCGGTGTCGCCATCACTGCCATTGCCAATGCCGGCATCGGGCTCCTGGTGTTCGTCGCCGACGACCGCCAGCTCCGCGACATCACGTTCTGGCTGCTGGGCTCGATGAGCGGCGCGACCTGGACCAAGGCCGCCGTGCTTGCGCCGATCCTGATCGTTGGGCTTGTCGCCTGCGCCTTCATCGCGCGCGGGCTCGATCTGCTGGTGCTCGGCGAGGCCGACGCGTTTCACGGCGGGGTCGACGTCGAGCGGCTGAAACGGATCTCGATCGTCATGGTTTCGGCCATGACCGGGGTCGCGGTGTCGATCAGCGGCGTCATCGGCTTCGTTGGCATCGTCGTGCCGCATCTGCTCCGGCTCGTCATCGGGCCGGAGCATCGTCTGCTGCTGCCGGCCTCGGTGCTGTCAGGTGCGATCCTGATGGTGGGTGCCGACACGCTGGCGCGCACGATCGTGGCGCCGGCGGAGATGCCGATCGGCATCCTAACCGCGGCAGTCGGCGCACCGGTTTTCCTCGTCATCCTGCTGCGGCAGCGCGGGCTTGCTCCACTATGAGCGCCGTGATCGAGGCGCGTGGCTTGGTCAAGCGCGCCGGCCGCGCGACGCTGCTCGACGGGGTCGGCATGACTGTTTCGGCCGGCGAGATGGTCGCCATCATCGGTCCGAACGGCGCCGGCAAGTCGACGCTGCTGCGGCTACTCTCCGGCGATCTCCGCCCGAACGCGGGCGAGGTACGGCTGAAGCAGCGCGCCATCGGCAGCTACAGGCCGCGCGAGCTCGCCGCGCACCGCGCCATGCTGTCCCAGCACATCAACGTCACATTCCCCTTCACGGTCGAGGAGATCGTGCTGATGGGCGCGGGCGATCGCAGTTTGCGCGAGGCGGGCGCGCTCGTGGACGCCGCGCTGGACGAGGTCGGCCTCTCCTATTTCAGGGACCGGCAATTGCCGACGCTGTCCGGCGGCGAGCAGCAGCGCGTCCATTTCGCCCGCGTGCTGGTGCAGCTCGCCTGCGGCGAGGCCGAGCATGGTCCGGGACTTCTGCTGCTGGACGAGCCGACCTCGAGCCTCGACCTGCGCCACCAGATCGACCTCGTCGAAGCGGCGCGCCGCCGCGCTGGCCGCGGCACGGCCGTGATCGCGATCCTGCACGATCTCAATCTCGCGATCCGTTTCGCCGACCGCCTGGTCGTGCTGAACGGCGGCCGGCTCGCTGCCGATGGCCCGCGCACGGAAGTTGTGACGCGCGAGATCATCCGGGATATTTTCGAGATCGACGCGGTCGTGCATCAGGCTGACGGCGTGCCGTATGTGCTGCCGCAGTCGATGCGGACAATTGGGACTGGAATTTAGCCGATCCTGTTTCTGCAACAACGGTGCGCTCCCTCCCCCCCCCGCCTGCGGGGGAGGGTTGGGGAGAGGGTAGCTCCACAACGGGACAATCCTCCAGAGGAGAGAGCCCTCACCCCAGCCCTCTCCCGCAAGCGAGAGAGGGAGAGCACTTCATTCGCGGCTACAGCCCTAACCCGACGGCACGATCACCACGCCCTTGTCCTTCGGCCAGCGGATGCGCCAGGCGAAGTTGATATCGCGGGCCTCGCCTGGCTTGGCGTCGAATGACCATTCCAGCACGCCGCGCTTGTCGCGGATGTTGCTCGCGGTCGGCGGCATGGTTGCGGGCAGCATCTCGACCACGATCTCTTCGTTCTCGCTGACCGGCAATTGGTCCTCGATCGCGATCTTGATCGGGAAATCGTGTCCGTTGCGGACCGTCGTCTTGAACGAACGCTCGTCGGTCTTCGACGTCGTGACCAGCAAGCCCGCCGAGCCCTCATTGCGCTTGAGCACGGCGCGTTCAATCTTGACCTTGTCGTCGGCACCGAAACCGAGCCGTACGATGTCGTCCTTGGCCGATGCCGTGATCTTGCCGCGACCGACGAAGACGCCGTCGCGGTAGATCGCGACCTTGCCGGGCAGCAAGGTGGTGTCGTCGGTTTGCTTGAAGCTGGCTTCGAGGAAGGCGGTCGGATCGATCACCGGCGCGGCGCGCACCGAAAGATCGGCGGGCACGGTCGTCGCCGCGATCTTCAGGCTCTTGGCGCCCTCGGCGGCACCGAGACTGACGCGGCCGGGAATCCTGAAAGTGGCCTGGAAGTCGCCGATCTCGGCGACCGCTCGCCTTTCCTCGGCTCGCTGAGCGAATTCCTCCCTGGCTGCATCGGAAGAAGCTGCCTCCATCTTCCGCTGAACGGGAGGTGCCGGAGCGGGCATGGGTATATCCGCGACCGAACCCAGTGCGCGGGGCTTCGGCGACTGCGGATATTGGGCGACCAATGAATTCAGCTCCGGCGCGCTGCCGCTGCGGCTGATGCGGACGGTAG
This sequence comes from Bradyrhizobium daqingense, assembly GCF_021044685.1. Lineage (NCBI taxonomy): Bacteria > Pseudomonadati > Pseudomonadota > Alphaproteobacteria > Hyphomicrobiales > Nitrobacteraceae > Bradyrhizobium > Bradyrhizobium daqingense. The sequence goes on along the minus strand of NZ_CP088014.1, from coordinate 2,578,585 downwards.
AGACGCCGAGCGCCACGTTGGACCAGTCCTCGCCGGTCGATTGCGTGATCTCGGCGCGACGGACCAGTTCCAGCTGCGGCTTGCGGTCCTTGGCGCCGGTGTCGAGCCGGGCGTCGTAGAGCGGCAGCCAGCGCGCATTGCGCACGTTGTACGTTACCCGCAGCGTCGCCTTGGTCGCGACCGGTGAGGCGACCTCCATGCGAACTTCGAGCTTGCTCGGCGGCTTGGCCTTGCGCTCGGCTTCGAGCTGGGCGACCTGGCGATCGATCTCGCGCTGCTTGCGCGTCGCTTCACGGATGGCAGCATCGGCGCTCGCGATTTCCTCGCCGACCGCAGCAAAGGCCGTGCGCCATTCGGCGATCGGACGCGCCTCGCCCCTCTCGCCGATGCCCACGGGGGAAGCTTCGGCAAAGTGCTCCGCGAACTTGCGGCGCGCATTGGCCGAGTCGATCGCGCCTTGCAGGTCGGCGCGCTGGTCGTTCAGGGCTTCGATGCGTTTTTCCAGCTCGGGCAGGTTGACCGGTGCCGCGCGCGGCGACCGCGCATCGATCGTGCCGATGGTGAGCTTTGCGCCGCCTTCCCCCTCGACCCGGATGGAGGACGTATCGAGGGTCAGCGGAAAGTCCTTGGCGACAAGTGTCGAATCCCCGGACGGCAGGTCGACATTGATGATGCGGGTGACGGTGGCACCGTCGGGATAGACGGTGACGGTGTCGATCGCCGACGTCGCATCCACATCGGCGGCCCAAGACGGCGATGCCGTCGCCATGACGACCAGAACGAGGCTCGTCGTTGCCAGATAGCTTGCGGTGATGCGCATAAGTCCCTCCTGCCGGTCCCGCCGCGCCGCCAGCCGGACGCGTGCGATCAAATGCCTCGCCATCGTGGTTGGACGCGGCAGCAAAGGAACTGGTTCGATTGGGGTTTCCGTGGGGCACTGCTGCGGCGGCACAATGGCCGTGCGGCGGATCGGGACGGCCTTGGCCAGCGCGGCGCGATCTTAGCGCGCCGGGAGGGGCAACCCCATGATGGCGAGCGCGCGCCGGCGGCTGCCCGCGAGCAGCGGACCAAACGCGATCGCAAACCCGAGGAACGCGACGACCCAGCCGCAGGCGGCAATGTGCAGCAGCACATCGCCATAGGCCGGCAGCACCATGGCGGCGACGCGCGCCAGCGCCGCGACGATGATCGCGAGGTAAATCCCTTGTGTCGCCGGCGAGGCCGTCAGCGCCTGTCCGGTATGGCCGAGGCTTGCCCGGGTCATCACCGCGAGCGTCATGATTCCGGCCGCGCCCGTCATCCAGGCGTGGATGCCCGCGCTCGGCGGCAGCACGCCGAAGCCCGCCAGCGCATGCAGGAGGAAGCCGAGCGGCACGAAGACATAGCCGACATGCAGGATCAGCAGGAGCCGCTCGCGCGTGGTGCGGTCGCCGGCCCAGCGCGCAAGCCGCACCAGATGCAGCACGCCGACGAGCCCCATCGCGACGCCGGTGACGGCATTCAAAGGCGTTACGATCCACGAGATGAGCGCGAGCGCGCTGCAGCCGATCACTGCGCCGTCGAAGCGCCCGAACGGTACCGGCAAGTGGCCGGGATTGAACTTGACCAGCCAATTGCGGGTGAAGCTCGGGATGATGCGGCCGCCGATCAGCGCGATCAGCAGAACGACCACACCGATGCCGACGCGGATGCCGGTGTCCGCCGCCCCTTCAAAGTGCGCTTCGAGATGAAAGCCGACGTTGCCGGCAAGCAGCACCAGCACGAGCGCCACCACCGGCAGGTTGCGCCAGTTGCCGCCCGCGATGATCTCACGCGTCGCGGCGGCGACGACCAGCGCCAGGAAGCCGGCATCGACGAGAAGGGCGAACACCCAGCCGATCTCGGCCGACAGCGTCACCGCGACACGTCCGGCAAACCAGACCACCAGCAACGCTCCAAGCGAGGTGCCCCGGATCGGCAGCCGCCCGGTCCAGTTCGGGATCGCCGTGAACAGGAATCCGGTGATCACCGCCGGCAGGAAGCCATAGAGCATCTCGTGGACGTGCCAGTCGCGAGGCGCGAAGGCCGATGTCACCGACAATTCGCCGTAGAACATCGGCAGCCAAGCCAGGATCGACAGGGCGGCCTGGATCGCGGCGAACAGGAAAAAGGGCCGAAAGCTGTTCGCAAACAGCGGCCAGCCCTCGAAGTTGCGGGATCGGGTGCCAGCCATGGGATCAACTCCTGGAAATTCAAACTGTGTCAGGAAAAATATTGCCGTCCGGCCGATCCGTTTTGCGCTATCGCAAACTGCTCGACGATTGCAGGTGCCATCACACTCCCCAGCGTCAAGGAGACGAGCCCGGAATCCGTCGTGCAGCGGATGACGTGGAAGAATGGATTCCCGGTTCGCGCTTCGTGCGCCTCGGAATAACAGACTGTGAGAGTTCACACCGCCCGGCTGTGCAGCTGTTTTCCCGGATCCAGATGCGCATCGAACGCCGCCGCGACGCTGCGGACGAGGAAGCGCGAATCCCTTGCGACCGCGAGCCTGGCGCCGTCCAGCCTGACGACGCCGTCAGAGATCAGCGGCTTCAGACGCGAGGCCGACTTCAACATCACCCCGGGCTCCGCGCCATGACGGGCGCAGATGTCGCCGAGATCGGCACTGAACTCGCACATGATGCGCTCGATGATGTCGGCGCGCAGCCGGTCGTCGTCGGTGAGGCCGTAGCCTTTCGCGGTGGCGAGATGGCCGGCGTTGATGCTCTGCGCATAGGCGCCGATCTGCGCCTCGTTCTGGACATAGCCCTGCGGCAAATGTCCGATCGCGCTCGCGCCGAAACCGAGCAGGACGTTACCCCTGTCTGTGGTATAGCCCTGGAAGTTACGCCGCAGCGTTCCCTCCTTGAGGGCCACGGCCATGGAATCGTCAGGTCGCGCGAAATGGTCGAGCCCGATCTGCACGTAGCCGGCCTCCTTCAGCACATTCGCGATCGCGCAAGCCTGGTCGTGGCGCGCCGGACCGTCTGGCAGGACGGCGTCGTCGATCATGCGCTGATGCTTCTTGAAATCAGGCACATGGGCATAGCCGAACACCGAGAACCGGTCGGGCGCCAGCGCGAGCGCACGCCGGACCGTGTCCAGGCACGAGGCGACGGTCTGATGCGGCAGCCCGTAGATCAGGTCGAAATTGATCCCGGTGATACCGGCACGCCTGAGCATGTCGACGACGGACGCCGTCCGCTCGAAACTCTGTACGCGATTGATCGCACGCTGCACGACCGGATCGAAACTCTGAACGCCGAGGCTGGCGCGATTAACGCCCGAGAGCTGCATCGCCTCCACCATGTCGGCGGTCAACGTGCGCGGATCAATCTCGACTGCGATCTCGGCCGCCGGCAACACAGAGAACGCCTGGCGCATCAGGGCCATCAACTCGGCGAAGGCTTCCGGCGCCATGATCGTCGGCGTGCCGCCGCCGAAATGAATGTGCTCGACTTTCATACGATGGCTGATGGTGTCGGCCACCTGCACGATCTCGCGGCGCATTGTCCGCTGATAGGCCGCGATCAGCTCGTCGCGGCGGACGATCTGGGTATGGCAGCCGCAATACCAACACATCTCGCGGCAGAACGGCACGTGCAGATAGAGCGAGGCGCTGGCGCCGGCCGCTAACCCGGCGAGCCACCCGGCGTAGGTATGTCCACCGATCGCAGGCGAAAAATGCGGTGCGGTCGGATAGCTCGTGTAGCGCGGCAATCTCTCTTCGCCATAGCGCGCTGCGAGATCAAATCTCATGTCTTACCCATTCGTAAATCGATGCCGCGCGTCGCGGCAGTTCCGGGCACTAGATTATCCGGATCCAGGCGAGCGACCTTTGCGCTCGCTCAAACTCCGAACGCCGGATTTGCGTTATGATGGGGTTCAATCATCGCTATCTGGAGAGAGCCATGGCGTCGTACGGCAATACGCGGCGCTGTCTTCCATCATCGTCTCGGCCCACGAATTAGAACGAGTCTAAAGTCAGTTTGGAATTTCTCTAAGTCATGTCTCTCGCGACATCGCGTCGCTGACGTTGCCGCATCGGCTGCGCTACTCAATCGGGCGTTCAATCGCCCCCCTGGGAGCTGCCCTTATGATCAATCTTCGCGTCCTCGCCGCGTCAGCGGCGGTGTTGAGCCTGACCCTATCCTTCGTGTCGGAAGCAGCCGCCAATGGCGAGGTCAACGTCTATACCTATCGTGAGACCAAGCTGATCCAGCCGCTGTTCGACGCCTTCAGCAAGGATACCGGCATCAAGGTCAATGTCGTGTCCGCAAGCTCCGGTCTGGAGCAGCGTATGAAGGCGGAAGGCGCCAACAGTCCGGCCGACGTGCTGCTGACGGTGGACATCGGCCGCATCGACGAGGCCGTGCAGGCCGGCGTCACCCAGCCGATCAAGTCAGAGGTGGTCGAGAAGGTCGTGCCGGCGCAGTATCGCGATCCGGACGGACAATGGGCCGGCATCTCCATGCGCGCGCGCGTGATCTATGCCTCGAAGGATCGCGTCAAGCAGGACAAGATCACCTATGAGGAGCTCGCCGATCCCAAGTGGAAGGGCAAGATCTGCATCCGCTCGGGCCAGCACATCTACAACAACGCGCTGTTCGCGGCCTATGCCGCCAAGCATGGCGAAGCCAAAGCCGAGGAGTGGCTGCGCGGCGTGAAGGCCAATCTCGCGCAGAAGCCGTCGGGCGGCGATCGCGAAGCCGCGCGCGACGTTGCCGCCGGCAAGTGCGACATCGGCATCGGCAACACCTATTACTGGGCGCTGATGATGAACAACGATCCCGAGAAGAAACCGTGGGCGGAGGCGACCCGCGTCATCCTGCCGACCTTCGAAGGCGGCGGCACCCACGTCAACCTCTCCGGCGTGCTGCTTGCCAAGCACGCGCCCAACAAGGCCAACGGCATCAAGCTGATCGAGTGGCTCGTCAGCGAGCAGGCGCAGCAGATGTATGCCGACCAGAACTACGAATATCCGGTTCGCGCCGGTGTGGCCATCAACTCCACCATCGCCGGCTACGGCAAGCTCGGCCCGGATCCGTTGCCGATCGCGAAGATCGCCGCCAATCGCAAGGCTGCGGCCTCGCTGGTCGACAAGGTCGGCTTTGACAACTGATCTCTGGCGGCCCTCGTCTCTCAAACTAGAAGAAACTAAGGGCGCACGGCCTCGCTCAAGAGGTCGTGCGCACGCCGGACGCGCTGCAACCGCCATCGCGATCGCAACCGCGATCCTGGTCGCGGCGCCCGTGATCTCGATCGTTTCGCTGGCTCTGCAGCCGGCGGGCGATGTGTGGCACGACCTGATCAACTACGTGCTGCCGGCCGCCCTCCGGGATACCGCCCTTCTGCTCGTCGGGGTCGGCGCACTCACACTTCTGATCGGCGCCGGCACTGCGTGGGTAATGTCGCGCCACGATTTTCCCGGCCGGGGCATGCTGCTGTGGCTGATGCCGCTGCCGCTGGCGATCCCGACCTATCTTGCGGCTTACGTTTATGCCGACCTGTTCGAACCGCTCGGGCTGGTGCATCGCACTTTGGCGATCTGGCTGCCGCTGGGCGATGCCCTGGGCCTTCTGCCCAACCTGCGCTCGCTGCCGGGCGCCATCTTCGTGATCGGGCTCGTGCTCTATCCTTACGTCTATCTGGCGGCGCGGGCGACGTTCCAGGTTCAGTCTGCCGAATTCGCCGAGGCGGCTACGACGCTGGGCGCCGGCCGATGGACCATTTTCTGGCGCGTTTCACTGCCGATG